>NZ_JBIBEP010000009.1:0-358989 GCF_042955185.1 Streptomyces sp. NPDC012474 | reverse complement strand
CGGCGGCCGGCCCGCCTTCGAGGTCCGGGCCGTGCTCGCGGCGACCCTCTCTCCCACCTGGGGCATCTACTCCGGCTACGAGCTGTGTGAGAACACCCCGCTGAAGGAGGGCGGCGAGGAGTACCTGGACTCGGAGAAGTACCAGCTCAGGCACCGCGACTGGGCCACTGCCGAACGCGAGAGCCGCACCATCACCCCGCTGCTCACCCGGCTCAACACCATCCGCAGGGAGAACCCGGCCCTCCAGCAGCTGCGTGACATCCACTTCCACCACGCCGACCAGGAAGCGGTGATCGCCTACTCGAAGCGGAAGGGTTCGAACACGGTTCTGGTGGTCGCCAACCTCGACCCCCACCACACCCAGGAGGCCACGGTCTCGTTGGACATGCCGCAACTCGGCCTGGACTGGCACGAGTCGGTGCCGGTGCGCGACGAGCTCACCGGCGAGACCTATCACTGGGGCAGGGCCAACTATGTGCGCCTCGAACCGGGCCGCAGGCCCGCGCACGTCTTCTCGGTCCTGCGACCGTCCACCCCGGAGATCGGAGGGTCACCCACAACATGATCGTCAACGAACCCGTTCAGGACACCTTCGAGGACACTCCCGCCCGGGACCGTGACCCCGAGTGGTTCAAACGCGCCGTCTTCTACGAGGTGCTCGTCCGCTCGTTCCAGGACAGCAACGGCGACGGCGTCGGCGACCTCAAGGGCCTGACCGCGAAGCTCGACTACCTGCAGTGGCTGGGCGTCGACTGTCTGTGGCTGCCGCCGTTCTTCAAGTCCCCGCTGCGCGACGGCGGCTACGACGTCTCCGACTACACGGCCGTGCTGCCGGAGTTCGGCGACCTCGCGGACTTCGTGGAGTTCGTCGACGCCGCCCACCAGCGCGGCATGCGCGTGATCATCGACTTCGTCATGAACCACACCAGCGACCAGCACCCGTGGTTCCAGGAGTCACGCAAGGACCCCGACGGGCCCTACGGCGACTACTACGTGTGGGCCGACGACGACAAGCAGTACCAGGACGCACGGATCATCTTCGTCGACACCGAGGCCTCCAACTGGACCTACGACCCGGTCCGCAAGCAGTACTACTGGCACCGCTTCTTCTCCCACCAGCCGGACCTCAACTACGAGAACCCGGCCGTGCAGGAGGAGATGATCTCCGCCCTGAAGTTCTGGCTCGACCTGGGCATCGACGGGTTCCGGCTGGACGCGGTGCCGTACCTGTACCAGCAGGAGGGCACCAACTGCGAGAACCTCCCCGAGACGCACGACTTCCTGAAGCGGGTGCGCAAGGAGATCGACGCACAGTACCCGGACACCGTGGTGCTGGCGGAGGCCAACCAGTGGCCGGAGGACGTCGTCGACTACTTCGGCGACTACGCCGCCGGCGGCGACGAGTGCCACATGGCCTTCCACTTCCCGGTCATGCCGCGGATCTTCATGGCGGTCCGCAGGGAGTCCCGCTATCCGGTCTCCGAGATCCTCGCCAAGACCCCGGCCATCCCGTCCGGCTGCCAGTGGGGCATCTTCCTGCGCAACCACGACGAGCTCACGCTCGAGATGGTCACCGACGAAGAGCGCGACTACATGTGGGCCGAGTACGCCAAGGACCCCCGCATGCGCGCCAACATCGGCATCCGCAGGCGCCTCGCTCCCCTGCTGGACAACGACCGCAACCAGATCGAGCTGTTCACGGCCCTGCTGCTGTCGCTGCCCGGCTCGCCGATCCTGTACTACGGCGACGAGATCGGCATGGGCGACAACATCTGGCTCGGCGACCGGGACGCGGTGCGCACGCCGATGCAGTGGACGCCCGACCGCAACGCGGGGTTCTCCTCGTGCGACCCGGGGCGGCTGTTCCTGCCCACGATCATGGACCCGGTCTACGGCTACCAGGTCACGAGCGTCGAGGCGTCCATGGCCTCGCCGTCGTCGCTGCTGCACTGGACCCGGCGCATGATCGAGATCCGCAAGCAGAACCCGGCCTTCGGCCTCGGCTCGTACACCGAGCTGCCGTCGACGAACCCGGCGGTGCTGGCGTTCCTGCGGGAGGCCCCCGTGTCCGGGGAAGGAGGGGACGACGACCTGGTGCTGTGCGTGAACAACTTCTCGCGTTTCGCGCAGCCCACGGAGCTGGATCTCAGCGCCTTCGAGGGGCGGCACCCGGTGGAGCTGTTCGGCGGGGTCCGCTTCCCCGCCATCGGCGAGCTGCCGTACCTGCTGACCCTCGGGGGGCACGGGTTCTACTGGTTCAGGCTCCGCAAGGAGACCATGTGAGGCCTGCGAAGGCCTGTTGAGGCCTGATCCGCGGGGCGGGCGGCAAACCCCGGCGGCGGGGCGTTTCCTCCGCCCCGCCCGGGGCACGCATCAGTAACACCCGCCCACCCGCGTGAGCCGGAGGGGCGCCGTCCGGAGCCGGTCGCAGGCGCCGGAGGCGCACCGAGAATGGGTGAAAGGACGCGACGCCATGTCGGAAGCCGTCACACGCACCGTCACCACCCCGCCCGGCCTCCTTGCCTCCCTCGATCCGCTGTTGCGGGAATGGCTGCCGCGGCAGCGCTGGTTCGCGGGCAAGGGCCGGCCGGTCACCGGGTTCACGCTGGTCGATGCCACCGAGCTGCTCCCGGCCACGTCCAAGCTGGGCCTGTACCACCTGCTTGTCCGCGCCCATCAGCCCCTCGTGCCGTCCCACGGGGTGCCCGGTCACCCCGGTGACTGCTACCAGCTGCTGATAGGCGTGCGCGAGGCGCTGCCGCCTCGGCTGGCGCCCGCGCTGATCGGACATGTGCAGACGGGGCCGCTGGCCGGCCGGACGGTCTATGACGCCCTGCACGACACGAGGCCCACCGAGCTGCTGCTGGAGGCGCTGCGCACCCGGGCCCGCGTCGGCAGACTGCGCTTCGACCGGGACCCCGGGCAGGACATCCGCTCCGGGCTGGTGCCGCGCGTCGTGACCGCCGAGCAGTCCAACTCGTCGGTCGTCTACGGAGATACGTTCATCCTGAAGCTGCTGCGCCGGATCGTGCCCGGCGTCAACCCCGACCTGGAACTGCCGCTCGCGCTGGCCCGCGAGAGCTGCCCCCGGGTACCGGCGCCGACGGCGTGGCTGGTCGCGGACATCCCCCCCACGGCCGACCCGGTCGTCTCGGCGGGCTCGGCGGACCTGGCCGGCCAGCCGTACGTCCTGGGGGTGCTGCAGCCGTTCCTGCAGGGCGCCTCCGACGGCTGGGAGCTGGCGCTGCGCGAGCTGGCCAAGGGCGAGGACTTCGGCGCCGAGGCGCGGGCGCTGGGGCGGGCCACCGCCGAGGTGCACACCGCGCTGGCCCGGGCGCTGCCGACCGTCACGTTCGGTCACACGCAGCTCCAGCTCATGGTCGACGGCATGATCGAGCGCCTGGACGCGGCCGTCCAGGCGGTGCCCGCGCTGCGGCCGTACGCCGGCGGGCTGCGCTCCGCGTTCACGGCGCTCGGCGATCTGGCCGCCGAGGGCCGCACCTGGACCGCGCAGCGGGTGCACGGCGATCTGCACCTCGGCCAGTGCCTGCGCTCGCCGTCCGGCGAGTGGTGGCTGATCGACTTCGAGGGCGAGCCGGCCCGGCCGCTGGCCGAGCGGCGCATGCCGCAGCCGGCGGTGCGGGACGTCGCCGGCATGCTGCGGTCCTTCGACTACGCGGCCCGCTCGGCCGACCCACCCCAGGCGGACTGGGCCGAGACCTGCCGCGCCGCGTACTGCTCCGGCTACGCGGAGGCCTCCGGCCGCGATCCGCGCACCGACCCGGTGCTGCTGCGCGCCTACGAGACGGACAAGGCGATCTACGAGGTGGTGTATGAGGCCCGGCACCGCCCCGACTGGCTGCCGGTGCCCCTGGCCGCCATAGACCGGCTCGCCTCGACCGGCCACCTGACCTGACCGACCACCCCTCGTCCTGGAGGCTCCGCCCGTGACCCCCCGTCCTGAGTCCAGCGGTTCGCGTCCCAAGGGGACCGCCGGGGAGAAGATCCCCGAGCAGCCCACGGCCGCCCAGCAGAAGAGCGCCGCGAAGAAGACGGCGGTGCCCAAACAGGCGGCGGCGAAGAAGTCGGCCCCCGCGAAGGCGACCGCCAAGAAGGCCGCCGGCGGCAAGACCACCGCGGCCAAGGCAGTGGCCAAGAAGGCGGCGACGAAGAAGGCGTCGGCCAAGAAGACGGCGGCCGAGCAGCCGGCAGCCGAGACGGCGGCGGCGAAGAAGACGGCTGTGAAGAAGACGGCTGTGAAGAAGGCAGCCGTGAAGAAGGCCACGACGGTCAAGGCGACGGCTGCGAAGTCCGCTGCCGTGAAGGGCACGGCCGCCGAAGCCACTGCCACGAAGGCCGCGTCGGCCAAGACCACCGCCGCCAAGACCACTGCGGCGAAGTCCACCGCGGCGAAGTCGGCCGCGAAGAAGGCCACGGCCGCCAGGAGCACCGCCGGGAAGGCCCCCGCCAAGCAGCCCACCGCCGCCAAGAACACCGCCTCGAAGATCCCCGCCAAGAAGCCCGTCGCGAAGAAGACCACCGCCGCCAAGAACACCGCCCCGCAGGCCCCCGCCAAGAAGGCCGTCGCGAGGAAGAGTGCGGTCGGGAAGGCCCCGGCCAAGGAAACCGCCCCCGCCGGGAAGGCCGCCTCCGCCCAGGTCGTTCCGCCGGAGATGGAGGTCACCGTCTCGCCCGCCGTCGGCGCGGCCGACCGGGACCGGCTGCTCGGCGGCACGCACCACTCCCCGCACTCCGTGCTCGGCGCGCACCCGGTGCCCGGCGGCATCGCCTTCCGGGCGTTCCGGCCGTACGCCCTGTCGGTGACCGTCGTCGCCGGGGAGCTGCGAGCCGAGTTGCACGACGACGGGGAGGGGTTCTTCTCCGGCCTGCTCCCGCTGCGGGAGGTTCCGGCGTACCGGCTCGTCGTGGAGTACGAGGGGACGGTCCTGGAGACCGAGGACGCGTACCGTTTCCTGCCCACGCTGGGCGACCTCGACCTGCACCTGATCGGCGAGGGCCGGCACGAGGAGCTGTGGACGGCGCTGGGTGCGCACCCGACGACCCACGAGGGCGTGACCGGCACCCGGTTCGCGGTGTGGGCGCCGAACGCGCGCGGTGTGCGCGTGGCCGGCACCTTCAACTTCTGGGACGGCACGGGACACGTCATGCGGTCGCTGGGCTCGTCCGGGGTGTGGGAGCTGTTCCTGCCGGACGTGGGCGAGGGCGAGCTGTACAAGTTCGAGATCACCGGGCCCGACGGTTCGAGGACGCTGCGCGCCGACCCGATGGCCCGCCGCACCGAGGTGCCGCCCGCGACGTCGTCGGTCATCACGTCCTCGGCGTACGAGTGGGGCGACGACGAATGGCTGGCCCGGCGCGCCGAGGCCCCGGCGCACGAGGCGCCCTTCTCGGTGTACGAGGTGCATCTGGCGTCCTGGCGCCCCGGGCTGACGTACCGTGAACTGGCGGAGCAGCTCCCGGGGTACGTGAGGAACCTGGGATTCACGCACGTCGAGCTGATGCCGGTCGCTGAGCATCCGTTCGGAGGCTCCTGGGGCTACCAGGTCACCGGCTTCTACGCGCCGACGGCCCGGCTGGGCACGCCGGACGACTTCCGGTACCTGGTCGACAGGCTGCACCAGGCCGGCATCGGCGTCCTCATGGACTGGGTGCCCGCGCACTTCCCGCGCGACGCCTGGGCGCTGGCCGAGTTCGACGGCCGCCCGCTGTACGAGCACGAGGATCCGCTGCGGGCCGCCCACCCCGACTGGGGCACGCTGGAGTTCGACTTCGGGCGCAACGAGGTGCGCAACTTCCTCGTCGCGAACGCCGTGTACTGGTGCGAGGAGTTCCACATCGACGGCCTGCGCGTGGACGCCGTCGCCTCGATGCTCTACCTCGACTACTCGCGCGAGCCGGGCCAGTGGACACCCAACGAGCACGGCGGCCGGGAGAACCTCGACGCGGTGGCGTTCCTGCAGGAGATGAACGCGACGGTGTACCGCAGGGTGCCCGGAGTGGTCACGATCGCCGAGGAGTCCACCGCGTGGGACGGCGTCACCCGGGCCACCCACCACAAGGGCCCGAGCGGCTTCGGCGGGCTGGGGTTCGGGCTGAAGTGGAACATGGGCTGGATGCACGACACGTTGCAGTACATGAGCCACGAGCCCGTGCACCGCAAGTACCACCACGGGGAGATGACCTTCTCGATGGTGTACGCGTACAGCGAGAACTACGTGCTGCCGATCTCCCACGACGAGGTGGTGCACGGCAAGCGCTCCCTGGTGTCGAAGATGCCGGGCGACTGGTGGCAGCAGCGCGCCGGGGTGCGGGCCTACCTCGGCTTCATGTGGGCCCACCCGGGCAAGCAGCTGCTGTTCATGGGGCAGGAGTTCGCGCAGGGCGCCGAGTGGTCCGAGGCGCACGGCCCGGACTGGTGGCTGCTGGACCCGGGTTACGGGGCGGAGCCCGACCACCGGGGCGTGCGTGACCTGGTCCGCGACCTGAACACCGTCTACCGGGCGACCCCGGCGCTGTGGCGTCTGGACACGGACCCGGCCGGTTTCGAGTGGATCGTCGGGGACGCCGCCGAGGACAACGTCCTCGCGTTCCTGCGGCTGGACCCGGAGGGCGTCCCGGTGCTGGCGGTGTCCAACTTCGCGCCGGTCACCCGCCAGGACTACCGCCTGGGCGTCCCCGAGGACGTGCCCGCCTGGCACGAGGCCGTCAACACCGACGCCGCCCGCTACGGCGGCAGCGACGTCACCCATCCCGACCCGGTCAAGCCGGAACCCCAGCCCTGGCACGGCCGTCCGGCGAGCATCCGACTGACCCTGCCGCCCTTGGCGACGGTGTGGCTGCGGCCGGCGTAGGGGGGCCGGGCCCCCTGTGACAGGGCTGTGACCGGAGGTGTGGCTTCCGTCACGGCTGGTCCGGTCCGGCCCTGGTGGGGTGGCCGCATGGATGCCGTTCCGTTCACCTTGCAGGGACTGCCGTGCTGATGGGCTTCGGAGTCTCGATGGCCTGTGCCGTCGGTGCGCTCGTCGCGGGGGCGGGGGTCCTCGCGATGGCGTTTCCCGGGCGGCCCGAGCCGTGGCCGGTGCATCTGCTGCGCCGTGCGGCGGCGACGGCCGCGTGGGGGGCGGCCTCCGTGTACTCGCTGGGGTTCTTCGCGGTGTTGATGTCGGAGCAGGAGTTCGGTGACGGCGCGGACTCGATCCCGGCCCCGGCCTGCCGCGACGGCTTCGACCCGGCCACGGTCGAAGGCCTGAGCCACCACCGGTCCTCGTACCTGCCGCTGCGCTTCGACTGCGTCCGCGAGGACCGCACCGTCTACTCCAGTGATTCCGCCTACGCGTGGATGAACGGGGCGAGCGCCTCCCTCGCCCTGTCCGCCGCCCTGCTCGCCATCGGCGCGGGCTTTGCGACCGAGCTGCGCGCCCGGAAGGCGGCCGTGACGTCGTGACGCTGCTTCCCGTCTTCACCGGGCTGGTGGTCGGCTGGGTCGCGCTCCGCGGGCTGCTGGCGCATCCGCTGCTGCCGCTGTGGGTGAAGATGTCGGTCTTCTGGGCGGTGCCGCTCACCGCGGCGACCTGGGTGTTCATCATGGCTGCGGACGAGCCGGTCCTGTTCCCCGATACCGCCCCGTGCCCGAGGGAGCCGTACCGGGAGGGCGTCATCGGGAGCGGAAAGGTGCAGGGAGTCTCCACCGCGTTTCCGCCGCGGGCCTACTGCGAGTGGGAGGACGGCACCGTCTACGAGCTCACGCCCGGCGCCGAGTTCCTGTTCTGGGTGTTCTTCGCCATGACGGTCGTACCGCTCGCGACCGGACTGTGGCACGCCCTGCGGGATCCGAAGGCGCTCTTGCGGTAGAGGGGCCCCGCACCCGGGCGGGCGGGTGCGGGGCCGCTGTGTCACCCGAAGGCCTCCGCCAGGGCCTGCGGCAGCTTCCCGGTGTGCAGCACGCCCAGCCGCTGGGTGGCCCGGGTCAGGGCCACGTACAGATCGCTGGTGCCGTAACGGCCGGGCTCGACCACGAGGACGGAGTCGAACTCCAGGCCCTTGGCCTGGCGCGGGTCGAGCAGGACCACCGACTGGGTGAGGTCGGGTTCGGCGCCCGCCGTCACGCCGTCCAGCCGGGCCGCGAGGCCGCGGTGGAGATGGCGCGGGGCGATCACCGCGAGCCGGCCCTCGGCGGGGGTGAGCTCCCCGACCGCCTTGGCCACGGCGCCCGGGAGGTCGTCGGTGGCGCGTGCCCAGGGGCGTACGCCCGTGGAGCGGACCGAGCTGGGCGGTTCGAACCCCGGCTGCTCGGCGCGGACCACGGCCGCCGCGACATCCATGATCTCGGCCGGGGTGCGGTAGTTGACGCCCAGCCGGGTGTGCTCCCAGCGGTCCTCGACGTAAGGGGAGAGGATGCCCGACCAGGAACCGACCCCGGCCGCCTCCGCGGTCTGCGCCGGGTCGCCGACCAGGGTCATCGAGCGGGTCGGGCTGCGTCGCATCAGCAGCCGCCACGCCATCGGCGACAGCTCCTGCGCCTCGTCGACGATGATGTGCCCGAATGCCCAGGTGCGGTCGGCGGCGGCCCGCTCGGCGGCGCTGCGGTGGTCGTCCTCCTCGTGCCGCTCGGCGAACCGCTCGGCGTCGATGATGTCGTGCGCGGACAGCACCTCGGAGGACTCGGGGTCGCCCTCCTCCTTGTCCTCGAACTCGTAGGTCCGGGACGCGTACGACACGTCCAGCACGCCCTGCGCGTAGGCGATCTGTCGCTCCCGTTCGCGTTCGGCGCGCTCGCGGGCGAGCCGGTCGTCGTCGCCGAGGAGTTCGGCGGCCTCGTCGAGCAGCGGCACGTCCGCGACGGTCCAGCGCCGGGTCGCCGGGCGGCGTACCGCGTCGGCGTCCTCGGCGGGCAGGAACTCCTCCGGCGCGGCGAGGAAGTCCGCGACGAGCCGCTGCGGGGTCAGCAGCGGCCACAGCTGGTCGATGGCCGACCACACTTCGGGGTTCTCCGCGAGGTCGTCGCGGATCTGGGTGATGTCGCTGGGGTCGAGCAGGCTGGAACCGTCGAAGGGATCGGTGCCGATCCGCTCGGCGTACAGGTCGGTGAGGGCGTTGAGGATGTGGCCCTCGAAGTGCTCGCGGGCGGCGTTGTGCGGCAGCTTGACGGCACGGGTGCGTTCGCGGGCGACGTTGACCAGGCCGTCGTCGAGCATGAGGACCTCGCGGTCGTGCTCGATGGCGATCACCGGGTCGGGCAGCGCCTGCCGGCTGCGCACGACCTCGGCGAGCACGTCGGCCATGCCGGCCCGGCCCTTCACGGTGGCCGCCTCGGGCGTGTCGGTCGCGGTCGCCTTCACACCGGGGAACAGCTCGCCGACGGTCGCGAGGAGCACGCCCGTCTCGCCGAGGGAGGGCAGCACCTCTCCGATGTAGCCGAGGAACGCCGGGTTGGGCCCGACGATCAGCACGGCCCGCTTGGCGAGCAGTTCCCGGTGCTCGTAGAGCAGGTAGGCGGCGCGGTGCAGGGCGACGGCCGTCTTGCCGGTGCCCGGGCCGCCCTCCACCACCATGACGCCGCGGTGCGGGGCGCGGATGATGCGGTCCTGGTCGGCCTGGATGGTCTGCACGATGTCGGCCATGCGGCCGGTGCGCGCGGAGTCGAGGGCGGCGAGCAGTACGGCGTCGCCGGTGGGGTCCTCGTGGCCGGTGCGGGTCTCGTCGCCGAGGTCGAGGATCTCGTCGTGCAGGTGGGTGACCTCGCGGCCCTCGGTGGCGATGTGCCGCCGGCGCCTGAGGCCCATCGGGGTGTGGCCGGTGGCCAGGTAGAAGGGGCGGGCGACATCGGCGCGCCAGTCGATCAGGACGGGGGTGCGCTCGGCGTCGTCGGTGCGCAGGCCGATGCGGCCGATGCGGTGGGTGACGCCCGAGGTGAGGTCGATCCGGCCGAAGCACAGGGAGCCGTCCACCGCGTTCAGCGCGGCGAGCAGCCCGGAGCGCTCGGCCACGAGGATGTCCCGCTCCAGTCTGGCCTGCATGGGGGTGTCGCCCTGCGCGAGCGCGTCCGTGACGGAGGTCTCGGCGTCGCCGCGCAGCGCGTCCACGCGCGCGTACAAGTCGTCGATGAATTCCTGTTCCTGTCGCAATTCATCGTCCGGAAATTCGGTGTTTGACAATTCCACTCCCGCCCGGATATACTGTGCTCATCGAACTTCGCCGTGACTTCGATCGACTTGAAGTCACGAACAAACAAATATACGCAAGGAAATCCCCCGAGCGCAATTGCTCGGGGGATTTCCTGTTGTCGGGGTGTGTCCGGGCGAGCGTGTCCGGGCGGGTCGCCTAGATCACGTCGGCGAGCTCCTCCAGCAGCTTCCGCTTGGCCCGTGCGCCGACCATCGCCTTCACCGGCTCGCCGCCGCGGAACACCATGAACGTCGGCATGGACAGCACCTTGTAGGCGTTGGTCGTCGCCGGGTTGGAGTCGACGTCGAGCTGCACCACCTTCAGCCGGTCGCCCTCCTCGACGGCGAGGGCCTTGAGCACCGGGCCCATCTGCCGACAGGGCGGGCACCAGTCGGCGGTGAACTCCACCAGCACCGGAAGCTCCGCGCCGATCACCTCCACCTCGAAATCAGCGTCCGTCACATCGGTCACCACCCCGGTCGCTGCTGCCACACCGGTCACACCAGTCACTTCGGTCACCACGAGTCGCCTCCCAGCTCGCAAGCGGGCTCCGGACCGCCCGGAACCTCCGCCTCGGCGGCCAGCTCGGCCCGCGCCAGTTCGGCCCGCTCCAGCTGCCGCGCCACGGTCTCCCGCACGCCCGTCAACTGACCGATCAGCGCGTCGAGTTCACCCAGCTTGCGCCGGTAGACCGCGAGCGACGCCGGGCACGAGTCACCCTCGGGGTGCCCGGCCCGCAGACACTCCACGAACGGCCGTGTCTCCTCCAGGCCGAACCCGAAGTCCTGCAGTGTCCGGATCTGCCGGAGCAGCCGCAGGTCGCTCTCGTCGTAGGTGCGGTACCCGTTCCCGGTGCGCCGGGCCGGCAGCAGCCCCCGTGACTCGTAGTACCGCAGCGTCCGCGTCGTGGTCCCGGCCCGTGCGGCCAGCTCGCCGATTCGCATGCGGTCGAACGTAATCCTTGACCCCGGCGTCAAGGCAACAGCGCTTTCCGCTCCACCGGGGAGGTCAGCACGATCGACGTGGTGGTGCGGCCCAGCGCGGAGACCGCCTCCAGGACGTCCTCCAGATGGACGGTGTCCCGGACGGCGACCTTGAGGATCCAGCAGTCCTCCCCGACCACGTGGTGCACCTCGGTGATCTCGGGACGCTCCGTCAGCTCCAGGGTCCTGGGGTGCTTGAGGGTGTAGCCGCCGTGCGGATCGACCCGGATGAACGCCTGGATGCCGTAGCCGAGCCGGGCCGGCACGACGTGGGCGCCGTAGCCGCTGATCACGCCCGCCGACTCCAGCCGCCGCACCCGCTCGGTGACGGCCGCGGGGCTGAGCCGGACCCGGCGGCCCAGCTCGCTGAGCTTGATCCGGCCGTCGGTCTGGAGCAGCTGGAGGATCTGCCGGTCCAGCGCGTCGAAGGCCACCGATGTTTCGTCGGCGGCGGTCCGCAGATGCCGTGGTTCTTTCGGCGCGGCGGCCTGAACTCCCATGATTCCCCCTTCAGAGCGTGGATGTACGCCGGGAGAATTATGGCCATGGAAAAGGCCCTGGACATACTGGTCATCGGCGGCAACCGTTACGTCGGAAAGCGTCTCGTCGCGCGGCTCCTCGCCAATGGCCACCGCGTCACCGTGCTGAACCGCGGGTCCTCCCCGCCACCCGCCGGGGTGGAGCACCTGCTCGCCGACCGGGACGACGAAAGGTCGCTGACCGGTGCGCTCGGCTCGCGGGTCTTCGACGTCGTCGTCGACCAGGTCTGCTACACCCCGCGCCAGGCCGCGATCGCCCGCCGCGTCTTCACCGGACGCACCCGCCGCTATGTGATGACCTCCACGGTCGAGGTGTACGAGTACGAGGACTCCACCGATCCGGTGCGTGAGGAGGCCGTCGACCCGTCCACGGTCGCCGTCGACCCCGGGCTGCCCTGGGACGACCCCGCGTTCCTCGAGACCCACTACGGGGAGGGCAAGCGGCAGGCCGAGGCGGTCCTCGCGGCCGGACAGGGGTTCGAGGCCACGATGGTGCGGGTGGCCCATGTGCTGGGCGGCGAGGACGACTTCACGGGCAGGCTGGCCCACTACGCCGAGCGGATGGGCACCGGCGAGCCGATAGCCGTACCGGCGGTGAACCGGCCGGCCACGTACGTGTACGTGGAGGAGATCGCCCGCTTCCTGGCCTGGGCGGCGGGCGAGGACTTCACCGGTCCGGTGAACGCCGCCTCCTCCGGGACGCTCGGCACCGAGGACCTGTGCGCGGCGGTGGCCGCTCATGTCCCGGGCGGCCGGGCCGAGTTCCGGCCCGTGGAGGTCGGGGAGGTCTCGCCGTTCTCGTTCCGCCGCTCCTACGGCATGGACAACGCCCGGGCCGCCCGGCTGGGCTTCACCTTCGGCGAGGCCCGGCAGTGGCTGCCGCGTGCCGTCGCCGAGACCCTCGGGAAGGGCGACTGACGTGCGCCGCAGGACTCTCGGCGGTCTTCGGGTGAGTGCGGTCGGGCTGGGCGCGATGCCGCTGTCCATCGAGGGCCGGCCGGACGAGGAGCGTGCCGTGGCCACCGTGCACGCCGCGCTCGACGCGGGCGTGACCCTCCTGGACACGGCCGACTCGTACCACCTGCCGGGCGAGGAGCCCGGGCACAACGAACGCCTGGTGGCCCGCGCGCTGGCCGCCTACGGCGGTGACACCTCCTCCGTCCTGGTGGCGACGAAGGGCGGCCGCGGCCGTCCGGCGGGCGGCGACTGGACGGTGAACGGCCGTCCCCAGCACCTCAAGGCCGCCGCCGAGGCGTCGCGCAAGCGGCTGGGAGTGGAGGCGATCGGCCTCTACCAGCTGCACAAGCCCGACCCGGCCGTGCCCTTCGAGGAGTCCGTCGGTGCGCTGCGCGAGCTGCTCGACGCGGGCACGATCCGGCTGGCCGGGGTGTCCAACGCGGACGCGGACCAGATCCGGCGGGCGCACGAGATCCTCGGCGACCGGCTGGTGTCGGTGCAGAACCGGTACTCCCCGGCCGTCCGGGACACTGAGCCCGAGCTGCGGCTGTGCGAGGAACTCGGGCTGGCGTTCCTGCCGTGGAGCCCACTGGGCGGGCTGGCCCGCAGCTCCCTGGACGGGCCGTCGCGCACGGAAGGGGAGCGGCGCTTCGCGGCCTTCCACACGGTGGCGGCGGAGCGCGGTGTCAGTCCCCAACAGGTCGGACTTGCCTGGCTGATGGCCCGTTCCCCGGCGGTCGTCCCGATCCCGGGAGCGAGCCGGCCTCGGACGATCAGGGACTCGGCGGCCGCGGCGGACCTGCTGCTCACCGCCGAGGAGACGGCCCGGCTGGACGAGGCGGCCGGGCCGGTTCCCGCGTAGGAGGGGATTCCGCACCGCCCGGGCGGACTGCCCCCGCGCGGGCGGGGCCGCTCGTCCGGACCGTCGGGGACCAGGATCTCGCACGTGACGAGGCGGCCCGCCGCCCACGTACGTCGCGCCTGGCCCTCCGCAGCCGGGCGCGCACGTGGCGCCCGGATCCCCACAGCCAGGCACGTACGCGGCGCCTGCCGCCCTTCGGCGGTGGCGCCACTCTCGCGGCCGGGCCTAGCGGGCCCGGCGGACTCCAGTTCCCTGTCCTCCCCGGCGGGCTCGTCCACCGTCTTCGCCCTGCCGGGCAGCAACAGCGCCACCGCCACCGTGCCGAAGCCCAGGATCACGGCCCCGATCAGGCTGGTGTGCGCGACCGCGTCGGAGAAGGCGGACCCCACCGCATCGGCCATCTGCCGGGCGCCGTCGCCCAGTTGCCCGGCCTGCGCGCGCAGTCGCTCCGCCTGCTGGGGGTCGCCGGTGTGCGCGGCCTGCTCGGCCAGCCGCCGGGCCTGGTCGCCGATGCCCCGGGCAACGGCGTACCCGGCACCGACGGAGTCCTGGGCCGTGGACAGGGAACCGGCGGGGAGCCTGCTGCCGGTCGTCGCGTCGGAGAGGTGGCCGGAGTAGGACGTCGCCAGCAGCGAGCCCAGGAGGGCGATGCCCAGCGAACCGCCGAGCTCCAGCGACGTGTCGTTCACCGCGCCGCCGACGCCCAGTTCCGACTCCGGGAACGCCCCCATGATCGCGTCCGTGCAGGGCGACAGGGCGAGCCCGATCGAGAGGCCGAGGACGACCAGGGGCGCGACGAAGTCGCCGTACGACGAACCGGAGCCGACCTGGGTGAGCAGTGCCAGCGCCACCGTGCCGCCGACCATGCCGGCCGTGACGGTCCACTTCATGCCGACCCGGGGCGTGAGCAGGCCGGTGAGGGCCGCCCCCACGAACACGGCGCCCGCCAGCGGTAGCATGCGCACACCGGTGTCCAGGGCGCCGTAGCCGAGGACGAACTGGAGGTGCTGCGTCAGGTAGTAGAAGGCGCCGAAGACCGCCAGGAAGAACAGCGCGACGGCGAGGTTGGAGCCGGCGAAGCCGCGGTCGGTGAAGCGGCGGACGTCGAGGAGCGGGCGCGGGTGGCGCAGCTCCCAGAGGACGAAGGCGACGAGCCCGGCTCCGGCGATGACCGCCGCGGTGACGGCCTTGACGCCCCAGCCGAAGTGCGGCCCTTCGATGATCATGTAGACCAGGGCGGCGATCCACACCACCGAGAGCAGTCCGCCGCCGTAGTCGATGCGCCCGCGGGCGGCGGCCTTGGACGGGGGTACGAGGACGAGGGCGCCGACGAGGCCCAGGAGCGCGACGGGGACGTTGATGAGGAACGTCGAGGACCAGCCGTGGTCCTCCAGCAGCGACCCGGCGACCAGCGGTCCGGCCGCGATGGCGAGTCCGGCCGTGGCGGTCCACAGGGTGATGGCCTTGGCGCGTTCGGCACGCGGGAAGGTCGCGGCGAGGAGGGACAGCGTGGCGGGCATGATCAGTGCGGCGCCGGCGCCCATCACGGCCCGTGCGGCGATGACCGTCGTGGCGCTGTCGGCCAGGTAGCCGAAGACGGAGCCGCCCGCGAAGACGGCCAGTCCGAGGACGAGTGCGCCCCGGCGGCTGTACTTGTCGCCTATCGCGCCCAGCAGCAGCATCAGCGCGGCGTAGGGGACGGTGTAGCCGTCGATCACCCACTGCAGGTCTGCGCTGGTCAGGCCGAGGTCCTCGGTCATGTCGGGCGCGGCGACGGTGAGGGCGGTGTTGGCCATCACGATGATCAGCAGGCTGAGGCAGAGCACGAGGAGCGCCCACCAGCGGCGTGCGTAGGGGCGGTCCATCCTCTCGGCCGGTTCGTTCATGACGAGTCGCATGGCAGGGCTTGCCTTCCTCGCTGGTTTGCACATAGGTGTGCATTTACACAACGCTGTGCAATCTACGCCGTTGCACACCACTGTGCAACTCGATGAGGGAAGGGGCACAATGACGACCATGACCACGGGAACCAGCCGCGCCGACGCCAACCGCCGCCGCATCCTCGACGTCGCCCTCGCCGAGCTGCTGCGTGACCCCGACGCGTCCATGGACCAGATCGCACGGGCCGCCGGCGTCGTGCGGCGGACGGTGTACGGGCACTTCCCGAGCCGCGAGGCGCTGATCAGCACGCTCGTCGACGAGGCGGTGGAGGCCCTGTCGGCCGCGCATGCGGCGGGCCGGGCGGGCGTGCGGGATCCGGCGGAAGCGGTGGCGCGCTCGGTGCTGGCGGTGTGGGAGCTCGCCGACCGCTACCGGCTGCTGATCGCGCTCGCCCAGCGCACGGTCACCATGCAGGGCATCCGGGAGCGGCTCGCCCCCGTCCGGGAGGCCGCCACCGAAGTACTCCGGCACGGCCTCGACCAGGGCGTCTTCAGCTCACCGCTGCCCGCGCCGGCGCTGGCGTACGTACAGGAGCAGATGCTGGTCGCGCTGATGGAGGCGGTGAACGACGGGCTCGTGGCAGCACGAGAGGCGGGCCGCTGCGCCGCGGTCACCATCCTGACCGCGGCGGGCGTGCCCGCCTCCGATGCCACCGAGCTGGTGGCGAAGCTGAACGATTGATCCTCTGGGGAGCGATCGGCCTTTCTGGAAGAGCGCTCGGTCTACCGGAGGAGCGGTTGGTCTTCCGGAGGAGCGATTGGTCTACCGGAGGAGCGATTGGTCTACCGGAGGAGCCGGCGGTGGACCGGGCGGCTGAGCGACGGGGGGACACCCAGCCGCCCGGAGTCTCGCGGGCGGCGCCGGCCGTCAGGCCTTCGCCAGCTCCTTCTCGCCGCCCTGCTCGGGCACCTCGACGTGGCCCTCGGCCGGACCGCCGTGGGCGTCGTCCAGCAGCGTCTTCTCGTCGAAGGGCAGCTGACCGGCGAGGACCTGGTTGACCCGCTCCTTGTCGATCTCCTTCGTCCAGGTGCCGATCAGCACGGTGGCCACGGCGTTGCCGGCGAAGTTGGTCAGGGCGCGGGCCTCGCTCATGAAGCGGTCGATGCCGACGATGAGGCCGATGCCGTCCACCATGGCCGGCTTGTGCGACTGCAGACCACCGGCCAGGGTCGCGAGGCCGGCGCCGGTGACACCGGCGGCTCCCTTGGAGGCGATCAGCAGGAAGAGCAGCAGCGGGATCTGCTCGCCGATCGACATCGGCGTGCCCATGGCGTCGGCGATGAACAGGGACGCCATGGTCATGTAGATCATGGTGCCGTCGAGGTTGAAGGAGTAGCCGGTCGGGACGGTGATGCCGACCACCGGCTTGCTGACGCCCAGGTGCTCCATCTTCGCGATGAGCCGCGGCAGCGCGGACTCGGAGGAGGAGGTGGAAAGGATCAGGAGGAACTCGCGGCCCAGGTACTTGAACAGGGTGAGGATGTTCAGGCCGGTGAAGACGCGCAGCAGGATGCCGAGCACGATGAAGACGAAGAGGAAGCAGGTGACGTAGAAGCCGAGCATGAGAACGGCGAGGCTCTTGAGCGCGTCCAGACCCGCGGAGCCGGTGACGGCCGCGATCGCGCCGAACGCGCCGATGGGGGCGGCCCACATCACCATGGCGAGGATACGGAAGACGAGCCGCTGGATGTGCTCGATACCGCGCAGGATCGGCTGGCCGGCCGAGCCCATGCCCTGCAGGGCGAAGCCGGCGAGCAGGGCGATCAGCAGGGTCTGCAGGACCGACTCGTTGGTGAAGGCGGAGACGATCGTGGTCGGGATGATGCCGAGCAGGAACTCCGTGGTGTCCTTGGCCTCGGCGTCGACCTGTGCGTGACCGGCGTCCTTGATCGCGTCGGTCACCGCGAGGCCGGTGCCCGGCTCCAGGATGTTGCCGACGACCAGGCCTATGCCCAGTGCCACGAACGACATCACCGTGAAGTAGCCCATGGCGATACCGCCCACGGCCCCGACCTTCGCGGCCTTCCGTACCGAGCCGATGCCCAGCACGATCGTGCAGAAGATGATCGGCGAGATCATCATCTTGATCAGATTCACGAACCCGGTGCCGATCGGCTTCAGCCCGACAGCGAAGTCCGGTGCGGCCAGACCCACCGCGATACCGGCGGCGACGGCGATGATCACCGCGATGTAGAGATAGTGCGTGCGGTCCCGCTTGGCCTTGGGTGCGGCAGGTGCCGTATCGGCTGCGCTGGTCACGGCGGCCCTCCTTGACGACGTCGTCGGCATCACCGGCGTGCGGCTCACGTCCGGGGGAAAAGGGAGCGGGGAGCTCCCGGAGATGCGTTATGGGGAATGCCGCGACTATGTCCTGCTGTGTGAGCGCGGTCACCCTTCCGTTCATATAGTTCACAATCAGCCACGAGGCAGACTGACGGCATGCGCTTCTCCGTCCCGGGTCCCCGCAGTCTGGCGGGCCAGCTCTTCGCCATGCAGGCCGTCCTGATCGCGGTCGTCGTGGCCGGATACGCGCTGTTCTCCTACGTCAGCGACCGCAGCCAGGCCGAGGAGGCCGCGAGGCGCCAGGCCAGGGCGGTGGCGCGATCCGTCGCGGACTCCCCGTCCGTGCTGGCGGCGAGCCGCGCCGCCGACCCGTCGGCGGAGCTCCAGCCGTACGCGCTGAAGGTGATGCGGGACACCGAGGTCGACTTCATCACGATCATGGATCCGCAGGGCATCCGCTGGACGCACCCCGACCCCGACCAGATCGGACAGACCTTCCAGGGCCACACGGAGAAGGCGCTGCGCGGCGAGACGTTCACCGAGACCTACACCGGCACGCTCGGCCCGTCGGTCCGCGCGGTCACCCCGATCCAGGACGGCCCGCGGGTGGTCGGCCTGGTCAGCGCGGGCATACGGGTCGATGAAATCACCCAGCGGGTGCAGGACCAGCTGACGGCCCTGCTCGGCGTCGCGGCCGGCGCGCTGGTGCTGGGCGCGGTCGGCACGTACGTCATCAACGCCAGGCTGCGCCGCCACACCCACGGCATGAACGCGGCCGAGCTGAGCCGGATGCACGACTACCACCAGGCCGCCCTGCACGCCGTACGCGAGGGGCTGCTGATGCTGGACGGGCAGTACCGTGTGGCGCTGATCAACGACGGAGGGCGCGTGTTGCTCGGCGTGGCCGGGGACGTGGTGGGCAGGTCGGTGGCGGAGCTCGGGCTGCCTGCCCCGCTGACGGGTGCCCTGCTGGCGTCGGAGCCGCGGGTGGACGAGGTGCATCTGACGGCGTCCCGGGTCCTGGTCATCAACACCTCGCAGGTGTCGGGCGGCGAGCGGCGCGGTACGGTCATCACCCTGCGCGATGTCACCGAACTCCAGTCGTTGATGGGCGAGTTGGACTCCGAGCGGGGCTTCACACAGGCGCTGCGCTCACAGGCGCACGAGGCGGCGAACCGGCTGCACACGGTCGTCTCGCTGATCGAGCTGGGCCGGGCGGAGGAAGCGGTGGAGTTCGCGACGGCCGAGCTGGAGCTGGCCCAGGCCCTGACGGACCAGGTCGTGGCGGCGGTGAGCGAACCGGTGCTGGCGGCGCTGCTGCTGGGCAAGACGGCCCAGGCGAACGAGCGGGGCGTGGAGCTGATGGTCTCCGAGGACAGCAGCCTGGACGACGGCCTGCTGCCCGAGACCCTGCCGGCGCGGGACCTGGTGACCATCCTCGGCAACCTGATCGACAACGCCGTGGACGCGGCGCAGGGCAGCGTGCGGGCACGGGTGACGGTGGCCGCGTACACCATGATCTCCGACAGCATCCCGGAGCTGGTGCTGCGGGTCTCGGACACGGGCCCGGGCGTGAATCCCGAGCACGCCGAGGCGGTCTTCCAGCGCGGCTTCTCGACGAAACCGGCGGGCCCGGGCGGCCGGGGCCTCGGGCTGGCGCTGGTACGGCAGACGAGCCAGCGGCACGGGGGCTCCCTGACCGTGGCGGAGGCCGACGGGGGCGGGGCGGAGTTCGAGGTACGGCTGCCGCTGCGGGAGCCCGGGACGACGGCCGGGGGCGTGCCCTCCGGGGTCGCGGCGGCCAGAGGCGCTGGAGGCGACGCATGACGAACAGCGAGAAGGACATCCGCGTCCTGGTGGTGGAGGACGACCCGGTCGCCGCCGACGCCCACGTCCTGTACGTCGGCCGGGTGCCCGGCTTCGTGGCCGTGGGCAAGGCGCACACGGGCGCGGAGGCCCGCCGGGCCCTGGACCGCACACCGGTGGACCTGCTCCTGCTCGATCTGCATCTGCCGGACGTGCACGGGCTGCAGCTGGCCCGGTCCCTGCGGGCGGCCGGTCACCACGCGGACGTGATAGCGGTGACGTCGGCGCGCGATCTGGCCGTGGTCCGCGAGGGCGTCTCGCTCGGGGTCGTCCAGTACGTCCTGAAGCCCTTCACCTTCGCGACCCTGCGCGACCGTCTCGTGCGCTATGCCGAGTTCCACGCTTCGGTCGGCGAGGCGAGCGGCCAGGACGAGGTGGACCGGGCGCTCGCGGCCCTGCGCGCACCGGGTCCGGCCGCGCTGCCCAAGGGGCTGAGCGCACCGACACTGGAGCGGGTGACGGTGGCCCTGCGCGGCAGCCGGGAAGGCCTCACGGCCGCCGGAGTCGCGGAGAGCGTGGGCATCTCACGCATCACGGCCCGCCGTTACCTGGAGCACCTGGTCGACGCGGGCCGCGCGGCGCGCCGCCCGCAGTACGGCACGGTGGGACGGCCTGAGTTGCAGTACCGCTGGGTCACCGCCCCCTGAGGGGCTTCGCTCCGGGCGGGGCGGGTCAAGGGCCGAACGGTGGTCCCCACGAGGGCCGAACAGCGGTTTCCACGAGGCCCGAACAGCGGTCCCCACGAGGCCGGAACAGCGGTCCCCACGAGGCCGGAACGGTGGTCCCCACGAGGCCGGAACGGTGGTCCCCCATGAGGGCCGGGCCGTGGTTCAGTCCGGCGTTCCCTCCGGCAGCACGCCCGCCCGGAACGGCTCGACCCCCTCCTGCCTCCGCACCCGCGTCGGCTCGATCAGCAGCATCACCCGGCGCTCCCCCGGCAGCAGCCACGGGTAGCGGTCCTCGCCGAGATACTTCCGCGCCAGCCGGTCCATCGACCGCTCCGCGGCCTCCCCTTCCACGAACCGCACGACCTTCCCGCGGATCTCGGCGCGGTCGTAGGGGTTCGCGGGGTCGTGGTGCGACAGCGAAACGTACGGATTGCGCCGCAGATTCTCCTCCTTCACCCGCCCCATCGAAGTGTTGACCATGACGTACTCCCCTTCGATGTCCGCCCACATGGGCGACACCTGAGGCGCCCCGTCCGCCCCCACCGTCGCGAGATGCCAGAAGTTCGGCGCGAGAAGACGCTCGCGCATATGCTCGTTGAGCTTGCCGTTCACCTGGGTCACTGCCTTTCCGGGCCCGCGATCACCGGACCCGGCGCCATCCTCGCCCCCCTGCCGCGTCGACCGGAAGACGATCTTCAGCCCCGGTCGAACCCGCCGGTAGCCGTAGCTTCCTACGATCCGTGATCCTGGCCGAACAGACCGTAGTCAGCCCACCCCCACCGCCCTAGCTTGTGGGCCGTGCGCCGACCTTCAGCCCGACCGAGCCAGCCCCCACCCCCTCCGCCCCGGCAGTCCGCCCCCGCCGTCCCGCCGTTCAACGCCCCCGCCGCCCGCCGGCTGCGCGCGGCCCTCGGCATGGCACCCGAGCACGTCGCCCACGGCATGCGCGTCTCGTACGGGCATCCCCACATCACCCCGGACCATGTGATGGCCTGGGAACGCGGGGCCGCCGCCCCGACCGACTCCGAACTCACCGCGCTGGCGGGCGTGCTGTGGTGCTCGCCCGCCGAACTCATCGGCAGACCGCGCACCCTGCGCGAACACCGCATCGCCCGCTGCCTCGCCCCGGAGGACGTGGCCCGGGCCGTGGGCCACGACGTGCACGCGTACCTGCGCATGGAGGAGACCGACGCCTGGCGCGGCACGGACCGTCAGTCCGCCGCCCTCGCCGACCTGCTGGGGCTCGGCCTGCCCGACTTCGTCACCGTCACGGGCCGGGACGCCAAGCTCGGCGACCTGCTGCGCCGCGCCGCCACCACTCGCTGGCAGGCCTACGTCCGCCCGGTGGCCAGACTCGTGCCCCTGGACCGGCGGTTTCTGGAGGAGGCCCTGCGGAGCCTGCACGAGGACTACCAGGGGCACATGGCCGCGACCCTCAGCTGGGGCGGCGGCAGCGGTGACGCGGGCGGTGCCGGCCAGGACTTCCTCGACCGGATCGTGGAGCACTTCTGGACGAAGCTCCAGGACGAGTCCGGCCCCGGGACCGGCTAGAAGACCGACTCCGCCTCGTCCATCCGGTCCTTCGGCACCGTCTTCAGCTCGGTCACTGCCTCCGCGAGCGGGACCATCACGATGTCCGTGCCGCGCAGGGCGGTCATCCTGCCGAACCGTCCCTGATGCGCCGCCTCCACCGCGTGCCAGCCGAACCGCGTGGCGAGGACCCGGTCGTAGGCGGTCGGCACGCCACCGCGCTGGATGTGGCCGAGAATGACCGGCTTGGCCTCCTTGCCGAGGCGACGCTCCAGCTCGTGGGCGAGGGCGGTGCCGATGCCCTGGAAGCGCTCGTGGCCGAATTTGTCTATGGCGCCCTTGCCGTAGTCCATGGAGCCCTCGGCGGGGTGGGCGCCCTCGGCGACGCAGACCACCGCGAACTTCTTGCCGCGGGAGAACCGCTCCTCGACCATCTTCACGAGGTCGGCGGGGTCGAACGCCCGCTCCGGCAGGCAGATGCCGTGCGCACCGGCCGCCATGCCGGACTCCAGGGCGATCCAGCCGGCGTGCCGGCCCATGACCTCCACCACCATCACCCGCTGGTGGGACTCGGCGGTGGTCTTCAGCCGGTCCATCGCCTCGGTGGCGACGCCCACCGCGGTGTCGAAGCCGAAGGTGCGGTCCGTGGAGGAGATGTCGTTGTCGATCGTCTTCGGGACACCCACGACGGGCAGGCCGGCGTCGCTCAGCATGCGCGCGGCCGTCAGCGTGCCCTCGCCGCCGATCGGGATCAGCGCGTCGATGCCGAACTCGTGGATCATGTCGGAGGCGTTCTCGCAGGCCTCGCGGAGGCGGTCGCGCTCCAGGCGGGACGACCCGAGGATGGTGCCGCCGCGGGCGAGGATGCCGCTGACGGACTCCAGGTCGAGGTTGCGGTAGCGGCCGTCGAGCAGGCCCGCGTAGCCGTCCTCGAAGCCGATGACCTCGTCGCCGTAGTTGTCGACCGCCCGGTGCACGACCGATCGGATCACGGCGTTCAGGCCGGGGCAGTCGCCGCCTGCGGTGAGAACTCCGATACGCATCGTGCTGTGTCTCCTGCTCGCTGTTGACACCGGTGAGCCACTGCCGATTGTTTCACGCTCCACAGCCCGGTGCGGCACCCGACTCTGATGGGCGCCTTATATATCGGCAGAGGTATTGTCAAGAGGGTTCTGCTCACCTCGGTGGGCGATTTTTGTGCCCCGGGCTGGACAGCAGTAGGGCAAGAGGCGTACCCCCATCCGAGACGAAACGGAGAGCGCGCGTGACCCGCAGCGTGTACGTGACCGGCATCGACCGCGGCGACGGACGCCAGGTCGTCGAACTGGGGGTCATGGAGCTCCTCACCCGGCAGGTCGACCGGGTGGGCGTGTTCCGCCCCCTGGTCCACGACGGGCCCGACCGCCTCTTCGAGCTGCTGCGCGCCCGGTACCGGCTCACCCAGGACCCGGCGACCGTCTACGGCATGGACTACCACGAGGCGTCCGCCCTCCAGGCCGAGGCCGG
This sequence comes from Streptomyces sp. NPDC012474, assembly GCF_042955185.1. Taxonomy (NCBI): domain Bacteria; kingdom Bacillati; phylum Actinomycetota; class Actinomycetes; order Kitasatosporales; family Streptomycetaceae; genus Streptomyces; species Streptomyces sp. NPDC012474. Next base: position 335,669 of record NZ_JBIBEP010000009.1, on the reverse strand, counting down.
AACCGACGAGCTGGTGTCCACCCTCGTCGACCGCTTCCACCTGGTCGCCCGGGACTACGACGTCGTGCTCGTCCTCGGCACCGACTACGCGGACACCCAGCTCCCGGACGAACTGTCGCTCAACGCCCGGCTGGCCAACGAGTTCGGCGCGTCCGTGATCCCGGTCGTCGGGGGCCGCAAGCAGACCGTCGAGTCGGTGCTCGCCGAGACGCGCAACGCCTACCGCGCCTACGGGACCCTCGGCTGCGACGTCCTGGCCATGGTCGCCAACCGGGTGTCCCGCGAGGACCGCGACGAGATCGCCGGCCAGCTCGACTCCCGGTTGCCCGTGCCCTGTTACGTCCTGCCCGACGAGCCGGCCCTGTCCGCGCCGACCGTCTCGCAGATCGGCCACGCCCTCGGCGCCAAGGTGGTGCTCGGCGACGACTCGGGGCTCGCCCGGGACGTGCTCGGCTTCGTCTTCGGCGGCGCGATGCTGCCGAACTTCCTGGGCGCCCTGACCCCCGGCTGCCTCGTCGTCACCCCGGGCGACCGCGCCGACCTGGTCGTCGGCTCCCTCGCCGCGCACAGCGCCGGCACCCCGCCGATAGCCGGCATGCTGCTCACCCTGGACGAGGTGCCCGGCGACGACATCCTGACCCTCGCCGACCGCCTCGCACCCGGCACCCCGGTGCTCTCGGTGGCGGGCACCAGCTTCCCCACCGCCGAGCAGCTGTTCTCCCTGGAGGGCAAGCTCAACGCGGCCACCCCGCGCAAGGCCGAGCGGGCACTCGGCCTGTTCGAGCGGTACGCCGACACCGGCGAGCTGGCCCACCGGGTCTCCGCGCCGAGCAGCGACCGCGTCACCCCGATGATGTTCGAGCACAAGCTGCTGGAGCAGGCCCGTTCCGACCTGCGCCGGGTCGTCCTGCCCGAGGGCACCGAGGAGCGCGTCCTGCACGCCGCCGAGGTGCTGCTGCGCCGGGGCGTGTGCGACCTGACCCTGCTCGGCCCGGTCGACCAGATCCGCAAGAAGGCCGCCGACCTCGGCATCGACCTCGGCGAGTCCCGGCTGATCGACCCGGCGACCTCCGAGCTGCGGGACGCCTTCGCCGAGCAGTACGCGGCCCTGCGCGCCCACCGGGGCGTCACCGTGGAGCTGGCCTACGACGTCGTCTCGGACGTGAACTACTTCGGCACGCTGATGGTCCAGGAGGGCCTCGCCGACGGCATGGTGTCGGGCTCGGTGCACTCCACGGCCGCGACCATCCGCCCGGCCTTCGAGATCATCAAGACCAAGCCGGACGCGGACATCGTCTCGTCGGTGTTCTTCATGTGCCTGGCCGACAAGGTCCTCGTCTACGGCGACTGCGCGGTCAACCCGGACCCCGACGCCGAGCAGCTCGCCGACATCGCCATCCAGTCGGCCACCACGGCCGGGCAGTTCGGCGTGGAGCCCCGGATCGCGATGCTGTCGTACTCCACCGGCACCTCCGGCTCCGGCGCCGACGTCGACAAGGTGCGCGAGGCCACCGAGCTGGTCCGCTCGCGCCGGCCCGACCTGAAGATCGAGGGCCCGATCCAGTACGACGCCGCTGTGGAGCCGTCGGTCGCGGCGACCAAGCTGCCCGGCTCCGAGGTCGCCGGGCAGGCGAGCGTGCTGATCTTCCCCGACCTGAACACCGGCAACAACACCTACAAGGCCGTGCAGCGCTCGGCCGGCGCGATCGCCGTCGGCCCGGTGCTCCAGGGTCTGCGCAAGCCGGTCAACGACCTGTCCCGGGGCGCCATGGTCTCGGACATCGTGAACACCGTCGCCATCACGGCGATCCAGGCCCAGTCCCCCGCCCCGGCCCCGAGCGAGAAGGCGACCACCCAGTGAGCCCGTCCCGTGTCCTCGTCCTGAACTCCGGCTCCTCGTCGCTGAAGTACCAGCTGCTCGACATGCGCGACAGCAGCCGGCTGGCGGTGGGGCTGGTCGAACGCATCGGTGAGCAGACCTCCCGGCTCAAGCACACCCCGGCGGGCGGTGAGAGCCGCGAGCGCGGTGGCGCGATCGCCGACCACGACGCCGCGCTGAAGGCCGTCGCCGAGGAGCTCGCCAGGGACGGCCTCGGACTGGACTCGCCCGAACTGGCCGCGATAGGGCACCGGGTGGTGCACGGCGGCAGGACCTTCACCGAGCCGACCGTGATCGACGAGGCGGTGCTCGCCGAGATCGAACGCCTCATCCCGGTGGCCCCGCTGCACAACCCGGCCAACCTCACCGGCATCCGCACGGCCCAGGTGCTGCGGCCCGACCTGCCGCAGGTCGCCGTGTTCGACACCGCGTTCCACACGACCATGCCGGAGTCGGCCGCCCGCTACGCCATCGACGTGAAGACCGCCGACGAGCACCGCGTGCGCCGCTACGGCTTCCACGGCACCTCACACGCCTACGTCTCCCGGGCCACGGCGGAGCTCCTGGGCAAGGACCCCGCCGACACGAACGTGATCGTGCTGCACCTGGGCAACGGGGCGTCCGCCTCGGCCGTGCGGGGCGGTCGCTGCGTGGACACCTCCATGGGTCTGACGCCTTTGGAGGGGCTCGTGATGGGTACGCGCTCCGGAGACATGGACCCGGCCGTCATCTTCCATTTGATGCGTGTCGGTGGAATGTCCGCCGACGAGATCGACACTCTTCTCAACAAGAAGAGCGGTCTGATCGGTCTGTGCGGTGACAACGACATGAGGGAGATCCGCCGCCGCGTCGACGAGGGCGACGAGCAGGCGGAGCTGGCGTTCGACATCTACATTCACCGGCTGAAGAAGTACATCGGCGCCTATTACGCCGTGCTCGGGCGGGTGGACGCGGTGGCCTTCACCGCCGGTGTCGGTGAGAACGCGGCTCCCGTGCGGGCGGCCGCCCTGGCGGGCCTGGCGGAGCTGGGCCTGGCGGTGGACGGCGAGCGGAACGCCGTGCGCGGCGACGAGGCCCGGCTGATCTCGCCCGAGGGCGCCCGGGTCGCGGTGGCGGTGGTGCCTACTGACGAGGAATTGGAGATCGCGACACAGACCTACGCGCTGGTAATTGGTTCGGGGAATCACACCTGAGCGGCCTCCCGCCCTTTTGTATTTTCCGCCAGACGGAATATTCCGCTGGGAAACAAACCGATAGGATCGCCCCCATGCGCCGTTCGAAAATCGTCTGTACTCTCGGCCCCGCGGTCGACTCCCACGATCAGCTTGTCGCGCTGATCGAAGCCGGCATGAACGTGGCCCGCTTCAACTTCAGCCACGGCTCGCACGCCGAGCACCAGGGCCGGTACGACCGTGTCCGCGCCGCCGCCAAGGAGACCGGCCGGGCCATCGGTGTCCTCGCCGACCTCCAGGGCCCGAAGATCCGTCTGGAGACCTTCGCCGAGGGCCCCGTGGAGCTGGTGCGCGGTGACGAGTTCACCATCACCACCGAGGACGTCCCGGGCGACAAGACGATCTGCGGGACGACCTACAAGGGCCTGCCCGGCGACGTCACCAAGGGCGACCAGGTCCTCATCAACGACGGCAACGTCGAGCTGAAGGTCACCGAGGTCGAGGGCCACCGGGTGAAGACGATCGTCATCGAGGGCGGCGTCATCTCCGACCACAAGGGCATCAACCTGCCCGGCGCGGCCGTCAACGTGCCCGCGCTGTCCGAGAAGGACATCGACGACCTCCGCTTCGCGCTGCGCATGGGCTGCGACCTGGTCGCGCTGTCCTTCGTCCGGGACGCCACGGACGTCCAGGACGTGCACCGCGTCATGGACGAGGAGGGCCGCCGCGTCCCGGTCATCGCCAAGGTGGAGAAGCCGCAGGCGGTGCAGAACATGGAGGACGTCGTGATGGCGTTCGACGGTGTGATGGTCGCCCGCGGTGACCTGGCCGTCGAGTATCCGCTCGAGAAGGTCCCCATGGTGCAGAAGCGCCTGATCGAGCTGTGCCGGCGCAACGCCAAGCCGGTGATCGTGGCGACCCAGATGATGGAGTCGATGATCACCAACTCCCGTCCGACCCGCGCCGAGGCCTCCGACGTGGCCAACGCGATCCTGGACGGCGCCGACGCGGTCATGCTGTCCGCCGAGTCGAGCGTGGGCGCGTACCCGATCGAGACCGTGAAGACGATGTCGAAGATCGTCGCCGCCGCCGAGCAGGAGTTGATGTCCAAGGGCCTGCAGCCGCTGGTGCCGGGCAAGAAGCCGCGCACACAGGGCGGTTCGGTGGCCCGGGCCGCGTGCGAGATCGCCGACTTCCTCGGCGGCCGGGGCCTGGTGGCCTTCACGCAGTCCGGCGACACCGCCCGCCGTCTCTCGCGCTACCGCGCGGTCCAGCCGATCATCGCCTTCACCACCGACGAGGGCACCCGCAACCAGATGGCGCTGAGCTGGGGCGTGGAGCCGCACGTGGTGCCGTTCGTGAACAGCACCGACGAGATGGTCGACCTGGTGGAGCAGGAGCTGGTGAAGCTCAACCGCTTCAACGAGGGCGACATCGTGGTCATCACCGCCGGTTCACCCCCCGGTGTGCCCGGCACCACCAACATGGTGCGGGTCCACCACCTGGGCGAGAGCAAGCACTGATCCGCGAAGGGCCGTGAAGGCCCGTACACGCCAGCGAGGGCGCCCCCTGGGATCCAGGGGGCGCCCTCGGTGTGTGCGGCTCCCGAACGGGCTCTGAGGGGCCCTCAGCCGGTGACGAAGTTGTGCAGCCCCGGCACGTGCAGGGTCCCGCCGAACTGGCCGGCCTGCTGCACCTTCACGTTGGTGAAGTAGATCAGCGGGATGTTCAGCGGCGGCGGGTGCTCCGGGTCGAACGTGATCGGTATCAGCCCGAGCAGGTTGCCGGAGATGCTCTCCGTGTACATCACGGTGTCGCCGTCGCGGATCGTGGACGTCGAGCCCTTGGCCGCCTGCACGTGGTAGGTCTTGCCGGACTGCTTGTCCTTGACGGTCTGGTGCAGGTCACCGATGTCGGTGCCGCCCGATATGACGTACTTCAGAACCTTCTTGACGGTGCCGTTGGCGGTGCGCACCTCGACGACGCCCTGGTAGTCGGCGCCCTTCAGCGTCAGCGAGCTGGCGTTGAGGAACCACGGGTCGTCGGGCAGCGGCACCTTGTTGTCGACGCCGCCCTCGGCGTCGGTGGCGGCCGGGCAGTCGTCGGGGTCCGTGCTGGCGCTCGGGGAGGGGCTCGGCGAGGCGGTGGCCTCCTTCGCCTTCTCCGCCGCTTCCTCGGCCGCCTTCTCGACGGCCTTGGTGGTGTCCTCCACCGTCTTGCCGGTGTCCTTCACCGTGTCGGACGCCTTGCCGGTGGTGTCCTTGACGGTGTCCTCGACCGTGCCGGCGGCCTTCTCGGCGTTGTCCTTCACGGCGTCGGCGGCGTCCTCGGCCGGCTTCTCGGTGCTCTGCGACGCCGAGGCGGACGGGGTCGGGCTCGCCTCGTCCTTGTTCCCGCCGTCGAAGATGCCGCCGATCGCGTCGCCGATGTCCTCCAGCACGTTGCCGCCGCTCTCGGACGGCGAGGGGGACGGGGTGGCGGGCGCGTCGTCGCCCGTGGCGGGCGCGCTCGTGGACGGGGTCGGCTTCGGCTCGGCCTCGTCGTCGGCACCTGAATCCGACGAGGAGGAACCGCCGTTGCTCGCGTCCGCGCCGCCCGAGGGGGACGGCTCGGGGGCCGTGTCGCCCTGGTCGTCCTTCTCGTCCGTCGCGCCGTCGCTCTCCGAGGGGGACGGCGTGGGCGAGGCGGACTCGTCGCCCTCGGAGTCCTTCTCGGAGTCCTCCAGGGCCGCCACGCAGTCCTTGTACTCGTCGGCGGTCAGGCTCTTCGACGTCGGCGCCGCCGGGGTGTCGCTGTCGGCTATGGCGAGCGTCGACGTGAAGCCCATACCCATGAGCACCGCCGTCGGCATCGCCGCCATGGCTATCGCCTTGCCGGTGGGCCTGCTGAACCTGGTGAACAGCGGCTTCTTGGGTGCCGCGTGGCGCGGCCCGGTTCTCACACGGGACGCCCCCACATCAGCCCCGTGGGTCACCTCGTCAGCCGGCACTGTGCCTCCCGTTCGCCCCGTTGGCCGGGTTCGTTCCTGACAGATCGTTCGGCTCGTCCACTCCGCCCGCGGGCCGCAGCACCGTGGTGTCGTGGTCCGTTGCCTCGGGAGTCCCGCCCGTGCCGGTGCTGGCCATGGCGGCGGGCTGTCCCGCGGGACGTGCGCCCGGCGCCCAGGCCACGGCCATCGCCCCGCCCACGATGGCGAGGAGGAAGCCGATGAGGAAGCCGCCCAGGTTCGACACGGGGAGGGACACCAGCGCCAGCAGGATGGCCGCGACTCCCGCGAAGACGCGGACGTGCTTCTGGAACCAGAGGCTCACGCCCAGTACGACGAGCAGCACGCCGATGATCAGGGACCCGGCACCCGCGGTGGTCGCCATCGCCAGCGTCAGGTGACCGATCTGGAGGTTCGCGTACGGGAAGTAGGCGATGGGCAGTCCACTGAGGAGGACGAACATCCCGGCCCAGAACGGCCGCTCACCCCGCCAGGCGCGGAACTGCTGCCTCCGGACGGTGAACTGGCCGGTGGCGGCAGGGGTCTCGGCGCTCATGGAAAAACAGCTCCCTGGTACAGCGTTGCTGTGGTGGTGATGTGGGCCCCGCGTGAAGGCGCGGCCGGAAGGTGGACGGGCGGGGGCGCCACCGGCTCCCCCGCCCGTCATCGAGTGCTTAGTAGCACTCCTTGACACCCGTCGACAGCGACATCTTCAGGCCGCTGAGCTTGAAGGTTCCGGCAGTGGTCGCCCACGCCGTCTGCTTCACGTCGGTCAGGGTCGCCTTGTCCGCCTGCTGGGCGAAGCCGTACGGGTTGGACGTCTCGCCCTTCCGCATGGCCGGACCCTTGGTGGCGTCCTTGGCGGCCACACCGATGTCGATGTTCTCGAACGTCGCGTCGGCGCTGAGATCGGCGACATCGATGTAGAGGTTCTGGGCCTTGACCGGCTCCGCACCCTGACCCGCACGCAGGATCAGGCTGACGTTCCCGAGCACCGGAATGTTCGGGGTGACGACCGACTGGCACAGGTTCTTGATCGTCGCCTGCTTGAACGACGAGACGGCGACCGGGTGGACGGCCTTCTTGCCGTCCATCGTGTAACCCTCGTCGAGGGCGCCGTACTGCGAGAAGCCCGTACCGACGAGCTGGTCGGTCGTGACCTTGAACGACTGCCCGGAGACACTGAACGACGCGGCGAGAGCGCCCTGCGCGAGGGCGACACCTATCGCAGCCGTGGCGGCGACGCTGGGCACCATGACCACAGCGAACCGCTTCCATCTGGTCCCGCCACGCACCTGGGACTCCATATTTCCTCCTTCTCGGACGTACATCTCCTGTCCTGGCTCGCCCCGATTGACGGCTCGCCGGGCAGGGATGGGAGAAGTGCTACGTCCTCGGGAAGGAGAGCGCCTGCACTCGGCGGCGCAACTGCGCCCGAATCACCGGCGATCACCCCCGAGCGACACAACCACTGGTCGCGCCTGACACGCATCACGCACAACCCTGCTGGACAGGCTTCGCCGGAAGGGCGAAGACCCCCCTGTCCAAGAGCCGGCGCCACTGCCGCCGGCTCTGCTCGGTGGGGACCCAGGACGTCCCGTGACCCAACCGGCTGCCGGGGTACGGGATTGGACCGAGCGTGGCCGATCGTGGTGCATTCTCGCCGCCCGCACAAGGGGGTTCGTTACTCGCTAGTAACGGCCGGATAACCGAACAACGACCCATCGGTCTCGGCCGACGACACAGGGTGGTGCCGGACGGCGGCACAAAGCTGTTGATCAATGGACAGAATCCGACAGATCAACGCCGGAGGCTTACTCGCAGTAACAGCGGCCGCGTTTACCAAGATTTGGTAAAGCGCGGCCGCAGTGACCTTCTATCGGCAAACTTTTCACGCGGGCACCACACGCCCGCGCGTTTAACGACTGGTCAGAATAGGGCGCGCGCCAGCGCCCTGCGCGCCCCGATCACGCGGGGATCGTCGGGTCCGACGACCTCGAACAGCTCCAGCAGTCGCATCCGTACGGTGTCGCGGTCGTCACCCACCGTGCGCTGCACGGTCTCGATGAGCCGGCCGAAGGCGTCCTCGACATGACCGCCCACCAGATCCAGGTCGGCGGCGGCGATCTGCGCCTGCACATCGGCCGGCTTGTCGGCCGCGTCGCGGCGCACCTGCTGCGGGTCGACACCCTGCACCCGCTGGAGCAACTCGGCCTGGGCGAGGCCCAGCTTGGCCTCCTCGTTGCCGGGGTCCTCGTTCAGTACGTTCTTGTACGCCTGGACGGCACCGGACAGGTCGCCCGAGTCGAGCGCCTGCACGGCGGCCTCCAGGAGCGCGTCGTGCGGGCCGGCCGGCCGCTCGGGAGCCGCCGGGACGCCGCCCGGGTCGGCCTCGGCGTCGACGGTGAGACCGGTCAGGCCGAAGCGCTGCTCGCCGACCTGCACCAGCTGGTCCAGGGTCTGCCGGATCTGCGCCTCGCCCGCCGCTCCCTGGAAGAGCGGCAGCGCCTGACCCGCGACGACCGCGAACACCGCGGGGATTCCCTGGATGCCGAACTGCTGCATCAGCATCTGGTTGGCGTCGACGTCGACCTTGGCGAGGAGGAAGCGGCCGTTGTACTCGACGGCCAGCCGCTCCAGGACCGGGCTGAGCTGCTTGCAGGGCTCACACCACTCGGCCCAGAAGTCGATGACGACGGGCACCTCGGCGGAACGCTGCAGGACGTCCGTCTCGAAACCCGCCTCGTCGACGTCGATGACGAGATCGGCCGGGGAGATCGCCCCCGCCCCGCCCTCCCGGGCGGACTGCGCGCGCGCCTGCTCCGCCTTCGCCTTGGCCTCCTGGGCCGCCTTCACCGCGGCGAGGTCGACGACTCCGCTCATGGACATGTTCCGTGGCTGCATGCGCCTATCCTCCCCCGTCTTGCGCGCGCGTGTGAAAAACGGTGTGAAAGCCAGGCCGGTCCGGTGCCTTTCGGCGCCGGGTCCCCACCCCACGCCGGGTGTTGCCGAAGCCCGTGTACGTCCGTCACGGGCTTTCGCCTTTCGCTACGCGTCGTAGCGTAATACCCCGCCTGGGCGCCGGGACACCACCCCCCGGTGATCTCCCTCACGGCCGCACGGGAAGCGCCGGGTCTATGGTCGTGAGATGCAGAGCCGCAGCCCAGCCAGCCGCACGGGGCGCCCGCGCAGCGCCACGGCGGACGCCGCGATCCTGGCCGCGACACGCGAGGCTCTGGTGGAACTGGGCTGGTCCAAACTCACCCTGGGGGACGTCGCGACGCGCGCCGGGGTTGCGAAGACCACCCTCTACCGCCGCTGGGCGGGCAAGAACGAACTGGTCGTCGACGCGGTCGCGGAACTCTTCGACGAGCTGGAACTGTTCGACCGCGGTTCCCTGGCCGCCGACATCGAGGGCGTGGTCCTCCAGTTCGCCTCGATCCTGGCTCTTCCGGAGGCGAGGAGCGGTCTGATGGCGGTGGTGGCGGAAGCCACCCGGGACGAGGCCCTGCGGGAACGCATCCGGGCGTCGGTCGTCGACCGCCAGAAGCGGCTGGTCCTGGCGGGCCGCGCGCGGGCCCAGGCCCGGGGCGAACTCCCCGCCGAACCGGACCCCGCCTCGTCCGCCCGCACGGTCGACCTGATCTTCGACATGGTGGCGGGTGCGGTGGTCCACCGCACCCTGGTGAGCGCGGAACCGGCGGACGAGGAGTGGGTCCACCGCTTCACCGGCGTGCTGCTGCGAGGACTGGCCGGAGAGGCCGCACACCCGGCCGACGGCTGAGCCGGCACGCCGGTCGACGACTGAACCGCACACCCTGACGGCTGAGCCGGCACGCCGGTCGACGACTGAACCGCACACCCTGCCAGCGGCTGAGCCGGCACGCCGGTCGACGACTGAACCGCACAGCCGTCCGACGGCTGAACCGCACACCCGTCCGGCGACTGAGCCTCGCCCCTGCCCATCGTCGGGGGCCCGCTCGCGGTGACGTGACCGGCGACGTCACCCCGGTCCTGGCGGCCGCCGCTCAGAACCCGGCGGGCTCGGTGTACACCCCCCACTCGTCCCGCAGCACCCCGCAGATCTCCCCGAGCGTCGCCTCCGCCCGCACCGCGTCCAGCATCGGCTCGATCATGTTGGCGCCGCTCCGGGCGGCGGCCAGCATGGCGTCCAGCGCGGTGCGCACCGCGGCGCCGTCACGGACCGTCCTGCGCCCGCCCAGCGCCCGGACCTGCTCGCGCTCCACCTCGTGGCTGACCCGCAGGATCTCCAGGTCCCCGGTGACCGATCCGTCGTGACAGTTCACGCCGACGACCCTCTTGTCGCCCTTCTCCAGCGCCTGCTGGTACCGGAACGCCGACTCGGCGATCTCCCCGGTGAACCAGCCGTCCTCGATGCCGCGCAGAATGCCGGAGGTGATCGGGCCGATGGGGTGCTGCCCGTCGGGGTGCGCCCGCAGCCCCCGCTCCTTGATCTGCTCGAAGATCTTCTCGGCGTCCGCCTCGATGCGGTCGGTCAGCTGCTCGACGTACCAGGAACCGCCCAGCGGGTCGGCCACGTTGGCGACGCCGGTCTCCTCCATCAGCACCTGCTGCGTGCGCAGCGCGATCTCCGCGGCCTGCTCGCTCGGCAGGGCGAGGGTCTCGTCGAGCGCGTTGGTGTGCAGCGAGTTCGTGCCGCCCAGTACGGCCGCCAGGGCCTCCACGGCGGTGCGTACGACGTTGTTGTACGGCTGCTGCGCGGTGAGGGAGACGCCCGCGGTCTGCGTGTGGAAGCGCAGCCACTGGGCCTTCTCGGACTTCGCGCCGTAGACGTCACGCATCCAGCGGGCCCAGATCCGCCGCGCCGCGCGGAACTTGGCGATCTCCTCGAAGAAGTCGACGTGCGCGTCGAAGAAGAAGGACAGGCCGGGGGCGAAGACGTCCACGTCCAGCCCGCGCGACAGGCCCAGCTCCACGTACCCGAAGCCGTCCGCCAGCGTGTACGCCAGCTCCTGCGCGGCCGTCGACCCGGCCTCGCGGATGTGGTAGCCGGAGACGGACAGCGGCTTGTACGCGGGGATGCCGGCCGCGCAGTGCTCCATGAGGTCGCCGATGAGCCGCAGGTGCGGTTCGGGCTGGAAGAGCCACTCCTTCTGCGCGATGTACTCCTTGAAGATGTCCGTCTGGAGCGTGCCGTTGAGGACGGACGGGTCGACTCCCTGCCGTTCGGCGGCGACCAGGTACATGCAGAAGACGGGGACGGCCGGGCCGCTGATGGTCATCGACGTCGTGACGTCGCCCAGCGGGATGTCCTTGAACAGGACCTCCATGTCGGCGGCCGAGTCGATGGCGACCCCGCAGTGCCCGACCTCGCCCAGCGAGCGGGGGTCGTCGGAGTCGCGGCCCATGAGCGTCGGCATGTCGAAGGCGACCGAGAGACCGCCTCCGCCGTTGCGGAGGATCGTCTTGTAGCGCTCGTTGGTCTGCTCGGCGTTGCCGAACCCGGCGAACTGCCGGATGGTCCAGGTGCGCCCTCGGTAGCCGGTCGCGTACAGGCCGCGGGTGAAGGGGTACTCCCCCGGCCAGCCGATCCGGTCGAAACCGTCGTAGGTGTCACCGGGCCGTGGCCCGTACACCGGCTCCACGGGGTCGCCGGACAGCGTGGTACGTGTCCAGTCCCTTGGGGGCTTCGCCCCCGAACCCGCGGCCTCGCGCTTGCGAGCGGCGTCGTACCGGGCCTGCCAGCGACGGCGGCCCTCCTCGATGGCGTGAGCGTCCATACCCTCGAAGTTACTTGGACGTCCTAGTAAATGTCGACGGCTGACGGGAGTCACCGGGCGAACGGGTGAGAGCGACCGCCGCACGCGTGCGTGCGGCGGGGTGCCTGCGCCCGGCTAGGCCTTGGCGGGGGCGGGCGCGTCCTCGGCGATCCGGCCCTCCAGCTCTCGGCTGATCCGGCGCTCCACGAAGAACGCGGCCGTCGGAACGGTGCCGGCGAGCAGCACCCACAGCTGCTTGCCCACCGGCCACTTCGCCTTGGAGCCCAGGTCGAAGGCGAAGATCAGGTACACGACGTACAGCCAGCCGTGCGCGATGCTGACGACGCGCGTGAAGTCGGCCGCGCCGTTCAGGTCGAGCACGTACTTGCCGATCATGCCGAAGGTCAGCAGGACCAGCAGCACGCCGGTGACGTAGGCCATCACGCGATAGCGGGTCAGCACGCTCTTTTTCATGCGGTCGAGCGTAACGACCCGTTCCGGGAGATCTTGCCCCGGGTCACTCCTCCTGGAAGTCGCCCGCCGACAGGCGCAGCGGCCGCAGCATCGCGAAGATCTCCGCGCACTCCTCCGCGTCGTACGCGCCGAGCCCGAAGTCCATCGCCATCAGGTCACGGGTGGCCGACTCGACGACCTCGCGGCCCTTGTCGGTGATGCTGGCGAGGGTGCCGCGGCCGTCGTTCGGGTTGGGCCGTTTGCCGACCAGGCCCGACTTCACCAGCCGGTCCACCGTGTTCGTGACGGACGTGGGGTGCACCATGAGGCGCTCGCCGATCTTGGACATCGGCAGCTCACCGGACTTGGAGAAGGTGAGCAGCACCAGCGCCTCGTAGCGCGCGAACGTCAGCCCGTACGGCCTGACCACCGCGTCGACCTCGGCGAGGAGGATCTGCTGGGCGCGCATGATCGAGGTGATCGCGGCCATGGACGGCACGTTTCCCCAGCGCTGCTTCCAGCGTTCGTCGGCGCGCGCGATCGGATCGAAGGAGAGACTGAGCGGCTTCGGCACGAACCCGACCCTACCGGCCGGTCACATGGTGGTCAGCCCTGTCTCGCCCTTCGGGCGGGCGGCATCCGTTCCGGTGCGCGACCTCGGGGAGGTCATGTCCTTTCCGTAACGTTTCATTCCCATGTGTAACGATTGGCGTCTCTTTCGTCGCCGTACGTCACCTTGCACAGGGAGCGGCATGTCCCGGCTGATCCACGCCTTCGCGGCACTCGCGGTGCTCGGTCTCGCCGCGGGCTGCTCGTCCCGCGTCGCGACGACGTCCGACGGCGACGCCGGGAACGCCGCCTACGCGGCCGGCGCCTCCCCCTTCTGGGTCGACCCCGGGAGCCCCGCGGCCCGGCAGGCCCGGATCTGGCAGCGGCAGGGCCGCGGGCAGGACGCCGAGCTGATCCGGCGGATCGCCGACGAGCCGGTCGCGCTGTGGCCCGCGGGCGAGGGCGACCCGGCGCCGGCGGTGAAGGCGGCGGCCTCGGCCGCGGCCCGGGCGGGGAAGACCGCGGTCCTCGTCGCGTACAACATCCCGCACCGGGACTGTGGCGGGCATTCGGCGGGCGGGGCGGCGGACGGCACCGTCTACCGGGAGTGGATCGGGAAGTTCGCCGACGCCCTCGGCGAGGCCGACGCCCTGGTCGTCCTGGAGCCCGACGCGATCGCGCACGCCGTGGACGGCTGCACCCCGGGCGAGTACCACGCCGAGCGCGAGCAGCTGCTGGGCGAGGCCGTCGCCCGGCTCAAGCAGCAGCCCAACACCAAGGTGTACCTGGACGCGGGCAACGCCGACTGGATCCGGGACTCGGCCCGGCTGGTGGAGCCGCTGAAGCGGGCCGGGATCGAGCAGGCCGACGGCTTCGCGCTCAACGTGTCCAACTTCCAGACGAACGAGGTGACCACGCGGTACGGAGTGCGGCTCGCCGAGGCCCTCGGTGGCAAGCACTTCGTGGTCGACACCAGCCGCAACGGCAACGGGCCCCTGCCGGGGGTGTGGTGCAACCCGCCGGGCCGGGCACTCGGCACCCCGCCGACGACCGGCACCGGCGAACCCGTCGTGGACGCCTTCCTGTGGGTCAAGCGTCCCGGGGAGTCGGACGGAACCTGCGAGGGCGGCCCGGCCGCCGGACGCTGGTGGCCCCGGTACGCCCTGGAGCTGGCCCGCAACGCCACGGGCTGACCGGGGCCCCGCTCACCTCACGTGGATCCACGCGGACCGTGCGGGCGTGACCGCGGCGTCCGGGACGGCTACTCGGCGAGGTGCCGCTCCACGGTCTCCACCTTGGAGGTGAGGCCGTCGGTCACTCCGGGGCGGATGTCCGCCTTGAGGACGAGGGAGACCCGGGGTGCCCGCCGCTCGACCGCGGCGACCGCGCGCCGGACGACGTCCATGACCTCGTCCCACTCTCCTTCGACGGAGGTGAACATCGCGTCGGTACGGTTCGGCAGCCCCGACTCACGCACCACCCGCACGGCGTCGGCGACGTACTCCCCCACGTCCTCGCCGACACCGAGCGGCGTCACGGAGAAGGCGACGATCACGCGCCCACCACGCCTTCCTTGCGCGCCCGCGTCGCGATGACCGCGTCCTCGGCCTCACGCCGCAGCCTGCGCTCGGCGAAGAACCCGCCGGCGGGCAGCACCGAGAGGACGAAGTACAGCGCGGCGGTCTTCAGGTCCCACTTCGCCCGGTTCCACGCGTCGGCCCAGAAGATCACGTACAGGACGAAGAGCGCACCGTGCACCGCGCCCATCACCGGCACGGCGTTGAAGTCCGTGGTCCGCTTCAGCACGGAGCAGACCAGCAGGAGGAGGAAGGAGATCGCCTCGGGCGCCGAGACCAGGCGGAGGCGGCGGATGGCGGTGGCGGTCTTGAGGTCCACGGGTCACCTTCGGTGGGAGTAACGCGGCGGTCGGGTCGGTCTGCTCGTACGGTCCGGCGGTTTGTGAACGCGCGCACAAGCGTCCCGCCCATTGTGGCAAACCGCCGCGGGCCCTCCGGCCCGGGGTCCGTCACTTCGCCCGGGCGATCCCTGAGGGTGCGGTCAGGGTCTTTCTCCACCCACGGGCCCTGTCCGCGGGGCCCGGCCTGCGGCTACCTTCCAGTCGTGGCGATGTTCCGACTTCAGAGCAGCAAGGTGCTCGCCGTCGACATGACCGGGGATGCCGTGAAGGCGAAGAACGGCTCGATGGTCGCGTACGACGGGGAGATGGCCTTCAAGAAGCTCAGCGGCGGCGGCGAGGGCATCCGGGGCATGGTGACCCGGCGGCTGACCGGTGAGCAGATGACGTTGATGGAGGTGAAGGGCCGGGGGACCTGCTGGTTCGCGGACCGCGCCTCCGAGATCAACCTGGTCAGCATCCAGGGCGACAAGCTCTACGTCGAGTCGAGCAACCTGCTCGCGACCGACGGCGGGCTGCGCACGGGCACGGAGTTCACCGGCCTGCGCGGCGCCTCGCAGGGCAACGGGCTGTTCACGACGACCGTCGAGGGCCACGGCCAGGCGGCGATCATGTCGGACGGCCCGGCGGTGGTGCTGCGGGTGAGCGCGCAGTACCCGCTGACCGTCGACCCGGGGGCCTACGTGGCGCACCAGGGCAACCTCCGGCAGTCGTTCCAGTCCGGTGTGACGTTCCGCACGTTGCTCGGGGAGGGCGGCGGCGAGGCCTTCCAGATGCGGTTCGAGGGGGACGGGCTGGTGTACGTGCAGCCGAGCGAGCGGAACACGATCGCGGGAGACGTGTGAGATGGCCTTCCGGGAGATCAACGCGAAGATGATCGAGGCGACGGTCACGCCGGGTCAGCGGCTGTTCAGTCAGCGCGGCGCGATGCTCGCGTACCGCGGCGAGGTGTCGTTCACGCCCAGCACGGCGGGCGGCCAGGGCGGGATCATGTCGATGATCGGCCGCCGGGTCGCCGACGAGGACACCCCCCTGATGACCGTCGAGGGCAGCGGCACGGTCCTGTTCGGGCACGGCGGGCACCACATCCAGGTGATCCGGCTGACCGGCGACACGCTGTACGTGGAGGCGGACCGCCTCCTGGCCTTCGAGGGCTCGCTCCAGCAGGGCACGATGTTCCTGGGCTCGCAGGGCGGAGTCATGGGCATGGTGCGCGGGCAGGTCAGCGGCCAGGGGCTGTTCACGACGACGCTGAAGGGGCAGGGGGCCGTCGCGGTCATGGCCCACGGCGGCGTCATCGAGATCCCGATCACCCCGCAGCGGCCGGTCCATGTGGACCCGCAGGCCTACGTCGCCCACCACGGCGACGTCCGCAACAAGCTGTCCACGGCGCTGGGCTGGCGGGACATGGTGGGCCGCGGCTCGGGCGAGGCGTTCCAGCTGGAGCTCAGCGGCAGCGGTGCGGTGTACGTCCAGGCGTCGGAGGAGAAGCTGTGAGCACGTACGGAAGCCCCGGCGCCGGCCCCGTGGTCTTCGACCCGGCGACGCTGCCGCCCGACGACAAGGTCAACGCGTACACCTTCTGCGTGGAGCTCAAGGGGAGCCAGTGGTTCCTGCAGAAGGGGAAGATGATCGCCTACTACGGCTCGATCGACTTCAACGGCGTCGGACACGGCCGGCTGGACCGTCTCGTCCGCACGTCCTTCCATTCGCCACTGCACGCGAGCGACTGGGTCGTGGCGGAGGGCTCGGGCAAGATGCTCCTCGCCGACCGGGCCTTCGACGTCAATTCGTACGACCTCACCGAGGGCAACCTGACCATTCGCTCGGGCAACCTCCTCGCTTTTCAGCCAACTCTGTCACTGAAGCAATCAATCGTGCCGGGTTTTCTGACCCTCATCGGAACCGGAAAGTTCGTGGCCGCGTCGAACGGGCCGGTGGTGTTCATGGACCCCCCGATCCGCGTCGACCCCCAGGCCCTGGTCGGCTGGGCCGACTGCCCCTCCCCGTGCCACCACTACGACCACGGGTACATGACCGGTGTCATGGGCGGTCTACGTGCACTGACGGGGCTCGGCGGGGCCTCCGGCGAGGAGCACCAGTTCGAGTTCGTCGGCGCCGGGACGGTACTGCTCCAGTCCTCGGAGACCCTGATGGCGGAGCAGGCCACGGGGATGGTTCCGCACCAGGCCGGAGTGCCCGGTGGCGGGGCGCACGGCCCCCAGGCGGGGCAGTCGGGCGCACCGCGTCTTCCCGGACAGCTGGGGGACCTCCAGCGTCGCTTCGGGCTGTGAGCGGTAGTCTGCGGAGTGTGACATCGAACGCCTGCGCACTGTTGTTCGCCAGACGTACGCCGTCACACGCCACCCCTCACTAGTTCGCCTTTCAACCTTTTAGGTAGACTTCATTCATGGAGACCGAGACGGCCACTCGCTGGCTGACCGATGCGGAGCAGTGCGCCTGGCGCACCCACCTGGAGGTCAACAGGCTGTTGACGTACCAGCTCGAGAGGGACCTGCAGCCGTTCGGCCTGACAATGAACGACTACGAGATCCTGGTGAATCTCTCCGAGTCCGACGGCGAGAGGATGCGGATGAGCGACCTCGCCTCCGCCACCCTCCAGTCCAAGAGCCGCCTCTCGCACCAGATCACGCGCATGGAGAACGCGAACCTGGTCCGGCGGGAGAACTGCGAGTCGGACCGCCGGGGGCTCTACGCGGTCCTCACCGAGCACGGCATGGCGACGATGCATAAGGTCGCCCCCCACCATGTGGCGTCCGTGCGCAGGCACTTCATCGACCTGCTGTCCCCCGAGGCCCTGACCGAGCTCGACAAGGCACTCAAGCCCATCGCGCAGCACCTGCGCGGCCAGCGCGGGCGCCCCTAGCGGCGGTTCCGGTTAGACGAGCGGCAGGCGGAGTTCGAACAGGGCTCCGCCTGCGGGTCCCCGTGCGGCCGTGAGCGTGCCGCCGTGCCGGACGGCGACGTCCCGGGCGATGGCGAGGCCCAGCCCGGCTCCGCCGTCGTCGCGGCTGCGGGCGGCATCCAGCCGGACGAACCGTTCGAAGATCCGCTCCCGGTCGCCGTCGGGCACGCCGTCACCGTCGTCGGCCACTGCGACCACGGCCAGGCCGCCCTCGCGCCGCACGCTCACGGTGACGGCCGACCGGGCATGGCGCTGGGCGTTGTCGAGCAGGTTGGCGAGCACCCGGCCCAGCTGTCCCCGCGAGCCGGCCACCTCCACCGGCTCCGCGTCCACGGTGACGCCCGCCCGCCCCTCGGCCTCCTCCCGGGCGAGCCCGGCGAGGTCGACCTTCGCCTCGTTCGGCCGCTCCCCCGCGTCGAGCCGGGCGAGCAGCAGCAGATCGGCCGCCAGCCGCTGCAGCCGGACGGTGTCCTCCACGGCCCCGTCGAGGTCCAGCAGCTCGGGGTGGGCGGCGGCCACCTCCAGCTGTGTCCGCAGCGAGGCGATCGGGCTGCGCAGTTCGTGGGAGGCATCGGCGACGAACCGCCGCTGCCGCTCCACGGACTTCTCCAGCGCCGCGAGCGTCTCGTTGGTGGTGCTGGCGAGCCGGGCGATCTCGTCGTGCGTGTCCGGCACCGGAACGCGCAGGGCCAGATCCTCGGACCGGGTGATCGCGGCCATCTCGCGCCGGATCCCCTCCACGGGCCGCAGGGCCCGCCGGGTGACCAGCCAGGTCACGGCCGCCACAACGGCGAGCAGCAGCGGGAACCCGATCAGCATCACCGTCAGCGCGGTCCGCACGGCCCCGTGTTCGGCGGCCAGCGGGGCACCGGCGTAGACCTTGAGGTGCCCCCGGTCGTGGGTCTCCACGTCGACGGCCGCGAACCGGTAGTCCTGCGCGTCGCCGTCGATCGTCGCGGACCCGTTGCTGAAGACGCTCTCCCCGGAGATCTCACCGGCTTCCAGGGCCTCGCCCGCGTCGTCGGAGTCGTCGTCATCGTCCCCGGACGGCGTCGCCGCCGGCCGCGGCTTCACCTGGCCGCTGTCCGTCCCGCTGATCCGCTGCAGGTCCTCGCTCGCCGCGACCAGCCGCTTGTGCTCGTCCAGGACCTGCACCGGACCGTCGTCGCCGTCCAGCCCGGAGAGCTTGTCGTACGGCGTTCCGGCGGCGAGCTCGGAGGCGACCGCCCGCGCGGAGCGCTCCGCCTGCGTGCCGGCCTCGCCGATCAGATTGGACCGCAGGGACAGCAGCACGGCGGCCCCGGCCGCGACGAGCGCCACGGCGACCACGAGGGTCGCTCCCAGCGTGGCCCGCGCCCGGACGGACCCGAACAGCCGCCTCACGGCGACGTCTCCAGCCGGTAGCCGGCCCCGCGCACGGTGCGGATCAGCCCCGCGCGCAGCTTCCGCCGCAACGTGCTGACGTACACCTCGACGATGTTCGGATCACCGTCGTACGCGAAGTCCCAGACGTGCTCCAGGATCTCGGACTTGGACACCACCTCGCCGGCCCGCAGCACGAGCTGCTCCAGCACCGAGAACTCCTTGGCGGTGAGGGCGATCTCCTCCTCGGCCAGAAACACCCGCCGGGCCGCGGTGTCCACCTTCAGATCACCGTGCACATGCACGGGCGAAGCGCCGGCCCCCTGGCCGCGCCGCCGCAGCAGCGCCTTGACCCGGGCGACGAGCACGACGTAGGAGAACGGCTTGGTCAGGTAGTCGTCCGCACCGGTGTCGAGTCCCTCGGCCTCGTCGTACTCGCCGTCCTTGGCGGTCAGCATCAGGATCGGCACGTCGTGCCCGGCGGCGCGCAGGGCGGCGCAGACCCGGTAGCCGTTGAGGCCGGGCAGCATGATGTCGAGGATGACCAGGTCGTACGTGCCCTCCGATGCCTGGTGCAACCCCTCCCGTCCGTCGTGGACGACGTCCACGGCGTACCCCTCGGCCGTCAGGCCCCCGGCGAGCGACAGGGCCAGCCGCTTCTCGTCCTCCACGATCAACAGGCGCATGCGTAAAGAGTCGCAAAGGGAAGCTGAAGATCACTTCAGGGGGCTTCAGGTTCCCCTCAGCCTCCGTCAGCCAGAGTCGAAGACATCGCAAACGAAACGACTCAGGAGGAATCCACATGAAGCGCAACATCGTGATCGCCGCTGTGACTGCCGCCGCTCTGATCGGAGGCGGTACGGCCACGGCTCTCGCGACGACGGGAGACGACCAGGGCTCGGCGCGGCAGACGGCGAACACGAAGCTGTCGGACGACGGCGACCGTGACGACCAGGACGACCGCGACGATCGCGACGACGACGCCGCTCGGGTCTCCTCCTCCGACGTCACCGCGCCCGAGGCCATCGCCTCCGCGCTGAAGCACACGTCGGGCACGGCCGTCTCCGCCGAGCTGGACGACGAGGACGACGGCGGCAAGGTGGTCTGGAAGGTCGACGTCCTGTCCGGCGGCACCACCTGGCACACCGTGAGCGTCGACCCGTCCAGCGGCAAGGTGCTCGGTTCGCATGCCGACGACGAGGACGACACGGCGCAGGTGCGGGCCGCCCTGAAGGGCTCCTCGGTGACGGCCGAGGAGGCCGCGAAGGCCGCCGCCGGCAAGGGCGTGGTGACGTCCGTCGGTCTCGACGAGGACGGCAAGGACAAGTCCTGGGAGGCCGAGACCCGCAAGTCCGGCGGCGCCGAGCAGGACTGGAAGATCGACCTGAAGTCGGGCAAGGTCACGGCGGACCACGACGACGACCAGGACGACGACGCGGACGACGCCGACGACCAGGACTGATCAGCCACTGCTGCCTTCTTACCGCCCCGGCGTCCGTGCTGACGCCGGGGCGTCGCGCGGCTCGGCGCAGCGAGGTGCCTCCCTCAAGCTCTCCGAGCAGGGGGGACCCCCAGCGCCCCCTCCCCCGAGCTCTCGGCTTCGCTCGGGCAGGGGGGACCCCCAGCACCCTTAGCGGCACGATTGCCCGCGGCTGGGGCGGCACGCACCCGCAGCCGCCGTCGTACGCAAGGGGACGTGTCGGGGGGTGTCCGCCCGCAGCGGTTGGCGCGTCAACGGACAGTCGGTCGGCGTCCGACCCATCGCGCCGTTCCGAGGACGGACACCCCCGGCGCGGCCCCGACCCACCACCCGGCGCCAGGCGAAAACGCGCACCCCCACCCGGCGCCAGGCGAAAACGCGCGCCCCCACCAAAGCCCGGCGTCGTTCGAAACGCGCACCCCCACCGGAGCCCGGCTCAGGCAATGCCACCCGCACCCCCACCAGGAGAAGCCACAGGCCCCGCTCAGCCCTCCGTCAACCCCGCCACCAGCTCGTCAGCCGCCCGGTACGGATCCAGCTCCCCCGCCACGATCCGCTCCGCCAGCGCCCCCAGCCGCCGGTCCCCGTGCAGGTCCGCGATGCGCTCCCGCAGTGCCGTCACCGCGATCGTCTCGACCTCGTGAGAGGCCCGGGACGCCCGCCGCTCCGCGAGGACACCCCGCTCCTCCATCCAGGCCCGGTGCTTCTCCAGCGCCTCGACGACCTCGTCGACGCCCTCGCCCCGCGCGGCGACCGTCTTGACGATCGGCGGACGCCAGTCGCCCGGACCCCGGGACTCCCCCAGGCCCAGCATGTGGTTCAGCTCGCGAGCCGTCGCGTCCGCCCCGTCCCGGTCGGCCTTGTTCACGACGTACACGTCGCCGATCTCCAGGATGCCGGCCTTGGCCGCCTGGATCCCGTCCCCCATCCCCGGCGCGAGCAGCACCACGGACGTGTCCGCCTGCGAGGCGATCTCCACCTCGGACTGCCCCACACCCACCGTCTCGACCAGGATCACGTCACAGCCGGCCGCGTCCAGGACCCGGATCGCCTGCGGGGCCGCCCAGGCCAGCCCGCCCAGATGCCCGCGTGTCGCCATCGACCGGATGTACACGCCCGGGTCGGAAGCGTGCTCCGACATCCGCACCCGGTCGCCGAGCAGCGCACCGCCCGAGAACGGGGACGACGGGTCGACGGCGAGCACGCCGACCCGCTTGTCCTGCTTGCGGTACGCGGAGACGAGCGCCGAGGTCGACGTGGACTTGCCGACCCCGGGCGACCCGGTCAGTCCCACCACGTACGCCCCGCCCGTCAGCGGCGCGAGCGCCGCCATGACCTCCCGCAGCTGCGGGGACGCCCCCTCCACCAGGGAGATCAGCCGGGCCACGGCCCGCGGCCGGCCTTCCCTGGCCTGGGCCACCAGGGTGGAGACGTCCTGCATCACAGCTCCGTTCAGATAAGGGACGTACCGGGAGTCAGGCCTTGGGCACGCGCACGATCAGCGCGTCACCCTGGCCACCGCCACCGCACAGCGCCGCCGCGCCCACGCCACCGCCGCGCCGCTTCAGCTCCAGCGCGAGATGCAGCACGAGCCGCGCACCGGACATCCCGATCGGGTGACCCAGGGCGATCGCGCCACCGTTGACATTCACCTTTTCGGTGGACACCCCGAGGTCCTTCATGGACTGCACGGCCACGGCCGCGAACGCCTCGTTGATCTCGATGAGGTCGAGGTCCGAGACCTCCAGGCCCTCCTTCTTCAGCGCGTGCAGGATCGCGTTGGACGGCTGGGACTGGAGCGAGTTGTCCGGCCCGGCCACGTTCCCGTGCGCCCCGATCTCGGCGATCCACTCCAGGCCGAGCTCCTGCGCCTTGGCCTTGCTCATCACGACGACGGCGGCGGCACCGTCGGAGATCTGCGACGCGGACCCGGCCGTGATCGTGCCGTCCTTGGAGAACGCCGGACGCAGCTTCCCGAGCGACTCCGCGGTCGTGTCTCCGCGAATGCCCTCGTCCTTGCTGAACAGCACCGGGTCGCCCTTGCGCTGCGGGATCTCGACGGGCGTGATCTCGGCCTCGAACAGGCCGTTCTTCTGCGCGGCGGCGGCCCGCTGGTGCGACAGCGCGGCGATCTCGTCCTGCTCGGGCCGGGCGATGCCGAGCCGGGTGTTGTGCTTCTCCGTCGACTCGCCCATGGCGACGCCCTCGAAGGAGTCGGTCAGACCGTCGTGGGCCATGGAGTCGAGCATCTGGATGGCGCCGTACTTGAAGCCCTCACGGGACTTCGGCAGCAGGTGCGGCGCGTTGGTCATGGACTCCTGGCCGCCGGCGACGATCACGTCGAACTCGCCCGCGCGGATGAGCTGGTCGGCGAGCGCGATGGCGTCGAGGCCCGACAGACACACCTTGTTGATGGTCAGCGCCGGCACGTTCATCGGGATGCCGGCCTTGACCGCGGCCTGGCGGGCAGGGATCTGCCCCGCTCCGGCCTGGAGCACCTGTCCCATGATCACGTACTGCACCTGGTCGCCGCCGATCCCCGCACGGTCGAGGGCGGCCTTGATCGCGAAGCCGCCGAGGTCGGCTCCGGAGAAGGACTTCAGCGAGCCGAGCAACCGCCCCATGGGCGTACGCGCCCCCGAGACGATCACCGAACTGGTCGTGGCAGAAGACATGAGCTGCGATCCCCTTACCGGCTGCACAGCCGAGGAGTGAACGAGGGTTTACTTCGAATGTACTGAGTGGCACTCCGTGCCGTCATCGGGCTGTCGGTGTGATCGCGCGCACGTTGCGTAACCACCTCCGGGGCGTTGCACTGAATCCATGCTGACGCGAATCGACCACATCGGAATCGCCTGTTTCGACCTCGACAAGACCGTCGAGTTCTACCGTGCCACCTACGGCTTCGAGGTGTTCCACTCCGAGGTCAACGAGGAGCAGGGCGTGCGCGAGGCCATGCTCAAGATCAACGACACGTCCGACGGCGGCGCCTCCTACCTGCAGCTCCTTGAGCCGACCCGCGAGGACTCCACTGTCGCCAAGTGGCTCGCGAAGAACGGTGAGGGCGTCCACCACATCGCTTTCGGTACGGCGGATGTCGACGGGGACGCCGACGAGATCAAGGGCAAGGGCGTACGCGTGCTGTACGAAGAGCCGCGACGCGGTTCCATGGGGTCACGGATCACCTTCCTGCACCCCAAGGACTGCCATGGCGTACTGACAGAACTGGTCACTTCGGCGCCTGTTGAGTCACCTGAGCACTGACCCTCGTACATAGGGGCCGGTAGGGTTGGGTGCGGTCGCCGCTCAGTCCAGGGTGACCGCGGTCCCGCCGTGCGACGGCAGGACCACCGGGGTCCGGGTTTCGGGGGACGAGCGTCGGGGCAGCAGCCTCTGCTCCGCCGATGATCTGACACCATTCCCCGGGGGCCCCGTTCGGCGGATGGACGGAGCTCGTTTGGAGAGTGTTGCGACCAGGGGACGGATGGGACCGCGCAGTGCGGGGCTACGAGAGCCAGGAGCGAGAGCCGGCGGCTGACGTCGACCACCTCTCTCGGTTCGAAGCCGAGATGAAGCGGCTGAAGACCGAACGGGAAAAGGCGATCCAGCACGCCGAGGACCTCGGCTACCAGGTCGAGGTGCTGCGCGCCAAGCTGCACGAGGCGCGGCGCACCATCATGTCCCGGCCCTCCTTCGAGGGGGGCGACATCGGCTGGCAGGCCGAGCAGTTGCTGCGCAACGCTCAGGTGCAGGCCGACCAGATCCGTACGGACGCCGAGCGGGAGCTGAGCGAGGCCCGGGCGCAGACCCAGCGGATCCTCCAGGAGCACGCCGAGCAGGCCGCCCGGCTCCAGGCGGAACTGCACCAGGAGGCGGTGACCCGCCGCCAGCAGCTGGACCAGGAGCTGGCCGAGCGCCGCCAGACGGTCGAGTCGCACGTCAACGAGAACGTGGCCTGGGCCGAGCAGCTGCGGGCCCGCACCGAGCAGCAGGCCCGCCGGCTGCTGGAGGAGTCCCGAGCCGAGGCCGAGCAGGCCCTGGCCACCGCCCGCGCGGAGGCCGAGCGGCTGTCGACCGAGGCGCGGCAGCGGCTGACGGGCGCTGCCGAGGAGGCCCGGGCCGAGGCCGAGCAGATCCTGCGCCGCGCCCGCACGGACGCCGAGCGCCTGCTCAACGCCGCCTCCACGCAGGCCCAGGAGGCCACCGACCACGCCGAGCAGCTGCGTACGTCGACCGTCACCGAGTCGGAGTCCGCGCGCCGCGAGGCCCAGGAGCTGAGCAAGGCCGCCGAGCAGCGGATGGCCGAGGCCGAGGAGGCGCTGCGCAAGGCGCAGACCGAGTCGGAGAAGCTGGTCACGGAGGCCAAGGAGGCCGCCGCCAAGGCCCTGTCGAGCGCCGAGTCCGCGAACGAGACGCGCACGCGCACCGCCAAGGAGCAGGTCGCCCGGCTGGTCGAGGAGGCCACGAAGGAGGCCGAGAACACCAAGTCCGATGCCGAGCAGCTGGTCGCCGACGCCCGCGCCGAGGCCGAGAAGATCGTCGCGGAGGCCTCCGAGAAGGCCCGCACGCTCACCGCCGAGGAGACCGCGACCCAGCTGTCCAAGGCGGCCAGGACCGCCGAGGAGGTCCTGAACAAGGCGTCGGAGGACGCCAAGAAGACCACGAAGGCCGCGGCCGAGGAAGCCGAGCGGATCCGCTCGGAGGCCGAGGCCGAAGCGGACCGGCTGCGGGCCGAGGCGCACGACATCGCCGAGCAGCTCAAGGGCGCGGCGAAGGACGACACCAAGGAGTACCGCGCCAAGACGGTCGAGCTGCAGGAGGAGGCCCGCCGGCTGCGCGGCGAGGCCGAGCAGCTGCGCGCGGACGCGGTCGACGAGGGCGAGAAGATCCGCGCCGAGGCCCGCAAGGAGGCCGTGGCGCAGATCGAGGAGGCGGCGAAGTCCGCCGAGGAGCTGCTCGCCAAGGCCAAGGCGGACGCGGACGAGCTGCGCACGACGGCCCAGACGGACAGCGAGAAGGTCCGCACCGAGGCCATCGAGCGGGCGACGACCCTGCGCCGACAGGCCGAGGAGACCCTCCAGCGCACCCGGCAGGAGGCCGAGCGGCACCGCGAGGAGGTCGTCGAGCAGGCCGAGGCGCTCCGGGAGGAAGCCGAGCGCGCGGCGCGGGAGCTGCACGAGGAGACCGAGCGGGCCATAGAGGTCCGTCGCGGTGAGGCCGCCGAGGAGCTGACGCGGCTCCAGACGGAGGCCGAGGAGCGGCTGACGGCCGCCGAGCAGGCGCTGTCGGACGCCCGGGAGGAGGCCGCGCGGATCCGCCGCGAGGCCGCCGAGGAGAACGAGCGGCTGCGCGCCGAGGCCGCCGAGCGGATCCGGGCGCTCCAGCAGCAGGCCGAGGCGGAGGCCGAGCGGCTGCGTGACGAGGCCGCGTCCGACGCGTCCGCTGCGCGCGCCGAGGGCGAGGCCGTCGCCGTACGGCTGCGTTCGGAGGCGGCGAGCGAGGCCGAGCGGCTGAAGTCGGAGGCGCAGGAGAGCGCCGACCGGATGCGCGCGGAGGCGCAGTCCGCCGCCGAGCGGCTCGCCGCGGAGGCGTCGGAGACGCTGGCCGCCGCCCAGGAGGAGGCCAACCGGCGCCGCCGCGAGGCCGAGGAGCTCCTCGGCAGCGCCCGACAGGAGGCCGACCAGGAGCGCGAGCGGGCCCGCGAGCAGAGCGAGGAACTGCTGGCCTCGGCGCGCAAGCGCGTGGAGGACGCCCAGACCGAGGCCGTACGGCTGGTCGAGGAGGCCGACCGCCGTGCCACGGAGATGGTGTCGGCGGCCGAGCAGCACGCCCAGCAGGTCCGGGAATCCGTCGCGGGACTGCACGAGCAGGCCCAGGACGAGATCACCGGTCTGCGTTCCGCCGCCGAGCACGCGGCCGACCGTACGCGCCGCGAGGCCCAGGAGGAGGCGGACCGGGTCCGCTCCGACGCCTACGCCGAGCGGGAGCGGGCGAGCGAGGACGCGGGCCGGCTGCGGCGCGAGGCGCACGAGGAGTCCGAGGCCGCCAAGGCGCTCGCCGAGCGGACGATGTCCGAGGCGATCTCGGAGTCGGAGCGGATCCGCGCGGACGTCGCCGAGCACGCTCAGCGGGTGCGCACGGAGGCGTCGGACGCGATCGCCGAGGCCGAGCAGAGCGCCTCGCGCACCCGGGCGGACGCCCGGGAGGACGCCAACCGCATCCGCTCGGACGCGGCGACGCAGGCGGACACCCTCATCACCGAGGCCCGCAACGAGGCGGAGCGGCTCACGACGGAGACGGTCCGGGAGACCGACCGGCTGCGCATGGACACGGTCGCCGAGGCCGAGCGGGTCCGTACGGAAGCGATCTCCGAGGCCGAGCGCGTCCGCTCCGAGGCGGCCACCGAGGCCGAGCGCGTCCGCTCGGAGTCGGTCGCCAAGGCCGACCAGCTGGTCGGGGAGGCCACGAGCGAGGCGGAGCGGCTGCGGGCCGAGGCCGCCGAGACGGTCGGTTCGGCGCAGCGCCACGCGGAGCGGATCCGCTCCGAGGCCGAGCGCGTCAAGACCGACGCGGAGACGGAGGCGGAGCGGCTGGTCGGCGCCGCGCGCGAGGAGGCCGACCGCACCCTGGACGGGGCCCGCAAGGACGCCAACAAGCGGCGCTCCGAGGCGGCCGAGCAGGTCGACAAGCTCATCACGGAGACCACGGCCGAGGCGGACAAGCTGCTGACCGAGGCGCAGCAGCAGGCGCACAAGACCACCGCGGAGGCCGAGTCGCAGGCCGACACGATGGTCGGCGCGGCCCGTACGGAGGCCGACCGCCTGGTGTCCGAGGCGACGGTCGAGGGCAACTCCCTGGTGGAGAAGGCCCGTACGGACGCGGACGAGCTGCTGGTCGGCGCGCGCCGGGACGCCACGCAGATAAGGGAGCGCGCCGAGGAGCTGCGCGACCGCATCACCTCCGAGATCGAGGAGCTGCACGAGCGGGCCCGCCGTGAGTCGGCCGAGACGATGAAGTCGGCGGGCGACCGCTGCGACGCGCTGGTCAAGGCGGCCGAGGAGCAGCTGGCGAAGGCGCAGGCGAAGGCCAAGGAGCTCGTGTCGGAGGCCAACTCCGAGGCGGGCAAGGTCCGTATCGCCGCGGTGAAGAAGGCGGAGGGGCTGCTCAAGGAGGCCGAGCAGAAGAAGTCCACGCTGGTCCGGGAGGCCGAGGAGCTCAAGGCCGAGGCGATCCGCGAGGCCAAGCGCACGGTCGAGGAGGGCAAGCGCGAGCTGGAGGTGCTGGTCCGCCGCCGCGAGGACATCAACGCCGAGATCTCCCGTGTCCAGGACGTCCTGGAGGCGTTGGAGTCCTTCGAGGCCCCCGCCACGGGCAAGGACAACGGAGTCAAGGCGGGCGCGACGGTCGGCGCACCCCGTTCGGGTGGCAAGGGCTCGGAAAGCTAGCCAAACGGGGCGAATCCGGTGTGTGCTGGGGCCTTTGACCAAGTCTTTGGCAAGCGGTCCGGGGGTTAGCCACTCAAAAGGGGTCTCATTTTGCAGATCAAACGCGCATCCGCTCGATGACACACCGTTTCGGCCCCTAGGATTCCACCTATCACCTCACCGGTCTCATTCGACAGGAACCCCATGAGCGACACTTCCCCCTACGGCTTCGAGCTTGTGCGGCGTGGATACGACCGCGCTCAGGTGGACGAACGTATCTCCAAGCTCGTCTCCGACCGTGACAGCGCTCTCGCCCGCATCACCGCTCTGGAAAAGCGCATCGAAGAGCTCCACCTCGAGACGCAGAACGCCCAGGCCCAGATCACCGACGCCGAGCCGTCGTACGCGGGTCTCGGCGCGCGCGTGGAGAAGATCCTCCGCCTCGCCGAGGAAGAGGCGAAGGACCTGCGCGAGGAGGCCCGGCGCGCGGCCGAGCAGCACCGTGAGCTCGCCGAGTCGGCGGCCCAGCAGGTGCGCAACGACGCCGAGTCGTACTCGGCGGAGCGCAAGGCGAAGGCCGAGGACGAGGGCCTGCGGATCGTCGAGAAGGCCAAGAGTGACGCTTCCCAGCTGCGCAGCGAGGCGCAGAAGGACGCGCAGTCCAAGCGTGAGGAGGCGGACGCCCTCTTCGAGGAGACCCGCGCCAAGGCAGCGCAGGCCGCCGCCGACTTCGAGACGAACCTCGCCAAGCGCCGCGAGCAGTCCGAGCGCGACCTGGCCTCCCGTCAGGCCAAGGCCGAGAAGCGCCTCGCCGAGATCGAGCACCGCGCGGAGCAGCTGCGCCTGGAGGCGGAGAAGCTGCGCACGGACGCCGAGCGCCGTGCCCGCCAGACGGTGGAGACGGCCCAGCGCCAGGCCGAGGACATCGTGGCCGACGCCAACGCCAAGGCCGACCGCATCCGTTCGGAATCCGAGCGCGAGCTGGCCGCCCTCACCAACCGCCGCGACAGCATCAACGCCCAGCTGACGAACGTCCGCGAGATGCTCGCGACGCTCACGGGCGCCGCGGTGGCCGCCGCCGGCACGCCGGCCGAGGACGAGCCGATCTCCCGTGGGGTCCCGGCGCAGCAGTCCCGGTAACACGCGGGCATACGGAGTCTGAATCTCCGCAAAGCCCTCTGCCGCTCGGGTGGCAGAGGGCTTTGCCACGTTCTAGCGTGGCGGCATGATTGAGCTGGAGGGGCTGACCAAGCGTTACGGCGAGAAGGTGGCGGTCAACAACCTGTCCTTCACCGTGAGACCGGGCATCGTCACCGGCTTCCTCGGGCCGAACGGCGCGGGCAAGTCCACGACCATGCGGATGATCCTGGGACTCGACCACCCGACCGCCGGCGACGTCCGTATCGACGGCAAGCACTACCAGCAGCTCAAGGACCCGCTCACCTACATCGGCGCCCTGCTGGAGGCCAAGGCCTGGCACGGCGGGCGCACCGCCTACAACCATCTGCTGTGCCTCGCGCACAGCAACGGCATTCCGCGCAGCCGCGTCCGGGACGTGCTGGAGACGGTGGGGCTGACGGCGGTCGCGAGGAAGAAGACCAAGGGCTTCTCGATGGGCATGGGGCAGCGGCTCGGCATCGCGGCCGCGCTGCTGGGCGACCCACGGATCCTGATGTTCGACGAGCCGGTCAACGGCCTGGACCCCGAGGGCATCCACTGGATCCGCACCCTGATGAAATCGCTCGCCGCGCAGGGCCGGACGGTGTTCGTCTCCTCCCATCTGATGAGCGAGATGGCCCTGACGGCCGAGCACCTCGTCGTCATCGGACAGGGCAGGCTGCTCGCGGACACCTCCATGGCGGACTTCATCGACCGCAACTCACGCAGTTACGTCCGGGTCCGCAGTCCGCAGCGGGAGCGGCTGCTCGACGTGCTGCACCAGGCCGGGATCGTGGCCGTGGAGAGCGGCGGCGGGGTGCTGGAGGTGGACGGCGGCAAGGCCGAGCAGATCGGCGAACTGGCGGCGCAGCACCGGATCACACTGCACGAGCTCAGCCCGCAACAGGCCTCGCTGGAGGAGGCGTTCATGCAGCTGACCGCGGAGTCGGTGGAATACCACGCACACAGTGGAACGAGCCCGGCGAGTCCCGAGCCGGCGCGGCAGCAGTGGGGCGACGGCTGGAAGAAGGGCTGAGCATGGCGACGACACAGGTCGTACGGTCGGAGTGGACCAAGATCCGGTCGGTGGCGTCCACGGTGTGGACACTCTCGTTGGTGGTGGTCGTGACGGTCGCCCTCGGCATGCTGATCTCGGCCCTGTCGAAGAGCGAGTTCGACTCGATGAACGCGCAGGACAGGGCCGAGTTCGACCCGACGTTCATCAGCTTCGCGGGGATGAGTCTCGGTCAGCTCGCCATGATCGTCTTCGGGGTGCTGGTCGTGTCGAACGAGTACAGCACCGGCATGATCCGCACCTCGCTGGCCGCGGTGCCACAGCGCGGCGCCTTCCTGTTCAGCAAGATCGCGGTCGCCGGGGGGCTCGCCCTGCTGGTCGGCCTCGTCACCAGCTTCGCCGCCTTCTTCCTGGGGCAGGCGATGCTGGGCTCGCACCGGGCGGAGATCGGCGACCCGGGGGTGCTGCGGGCGGTGTTCGGCGGCGGCCTCTACATGGCGCTGATCGCGCTGTTCTCCATGAGTGTCGCCGCGATGCTGCGCTCGCCGATGCTGTCGCTGGGCATCCTGATGCCGTTCTTCTTCCTGATCTCCAACATCCTGGGCAACGTCGACGCGACGAAGAAGGTCGGCCGGTTTCTTCCCGACCAGGCCGGCAGCAAGATCATGCAGGTGGTCACGCCGATCGACGACGACACTCCGTACGGGCCGTGGGGCGGCCTGGGGATCATGGGGTTGTGGGTCCTCGCGGCGCTCGTGGGCGGTTATGTGCTGCTGAAGAAGCGCGATGCCTAGGGGGGGGCGGGCTCGGCCTGACCTTTTACCTCCTCTTGGGCGGAACCGTCAGCGCCTCGATATCCTCCTAACCCTTACGGGGGCGTGTGCCCCGCTGTCCTGAACCTTGCGATGGGTGCGGAGCATGATCGAAGCAGTCGGCCTGACGAAGCGCTACGGCGACAAGACCGCTGTGTACAACCTTTCCTTCCAGGTACGGCCCGGGGCCGTCACCGGCTTCCTCGGGCCGAACGGCTCGGGCAAGTCGACGACGATGCGGATGATCCTCGGCCTGGACAACCCGACGGCCGGGCATGTGACGATCGGCGGCTATCCGTACCGCAGGCTGCCCAACGCCGCCCGCCAGGTCGGCGCGCTGCTGGACGCCAAGGCGGTGCACGGCGGCCGGTCCGCCCGCAATCACCTGCTGTCCCTGGCCCAGCTGTCGGGCATCCCGGCCCGGCGGGTCGACGAGGTGCTCGGGGTCGTCGGTCTGCAGGACGTGGCCAAGAAGCGGTCCAAGGGCTTCTCCCTCGGCATGGGCCAGCGGCTCGGCATCGCCGCCGCGCTGCTCGGCGACCCGCAGGTGCTGCTGTTCGACGAGCCGGTCAACGGCCTCGACCCCGAGGGCATCCTCTGGGTGCGCAACCTGATGAAGGCGCTGGCGGCGGAGGGCCGTACGGTCTTCGTCTCCTCCCACCTGATGAGTGAGATGGCGCTGACCGCCGACCACCTCATCGTCATCGGGCGCGGTCAGCTGCTCGCCGACATGAGCGTGACCGCGTTCATCTCGGCGAACTCCGCGGACTTCGCGCGCGTGCGGACACCGGACAGTGAGCCGCAGCAGCGCGAGAAGCTGTCGGCCGCGCTCACCGAGTCGGGCGGGCACGTCATGCCCGAGCAGGACGGCGCGCTGCGCGTGACCGGGCTGCCGCTCCCCCGCATCAGCGACATCGCGCACGACCACGACGTACGGCTGTGGGAACTGTCGCCGCACCAGGCCTCCCTGGAGGAGGCGTACATGCGGATGACGCAGGGCGCCGTCGACTACCGCTCGACGATCGACCAGAAGGAAGGGTTCCAGCAGCCGCTGCCGCCCGGCGCGCAGCCGCCGATGCCGGTACCCGGTCAGGGCCAGCCGGGCTGGTACGCCCCGCCGCCGCCCCAGCAGGGCGGCCAGCCGTTCCCGGCTTCGCCGCAGGGCGCACCGGGCCAGGCTCCGGCGGGCCCGTACGGCGCCCCGGGGGCCCCCAGCGCCGCTCCGAGCGCCCCTGGCGAGGGAACGCCCAACCCGTACGCCCAGCCGGCGCCCCAGGCGCCACAGGGCGCCGCGCGGGTTCCCGCGGCCCCCGCCGCCCAGCCGGCCCCCGCGCAGCCCGCCCCGGCGCCGCCGGCGCCCTCCGCCGCCCCGACCTCCGACCTGACCAAGCCCGAGGACGCCCGATGAGCAGCCCCCAGTCCCAGACGCCGCAGGCCGCGCCCGCCTGGCAGGCGGCGCCCGGTTCCGCCCCGTACGCCGGCAGCCCCGGCTACACCTCGCCGATCCCGGTCGTGCGCACGCACCTCGGCAACGCCATCGCCTCCGAGTGGACGAAGATCAGGTCGGTGCGCTCCACGATGTGGACGCTCGGTGTGTTCGTCCTGCTCGTCATCGGCATCGGCACGCTGACCGGCGTGGTGGTGGCCAACTCCGACCCGGCCCTGGGCGGCGAGAGCCCCCTCGGGCTGGGCTTCTTCGGGCTGTTGCTGGGCAGCATGTGCATCATCACGCTAGGCGTGCTGACCACGGCCTCGGAGTACGGCACCGGCATGATCCGCACCACGATGGTCGCGTGCCCGAGCCGGGGCAGGGTGCTGGCGGCGAAGGCCGTGGTGTTCTTCCTGACCGCGTTCGTCGTGACGCTGGTGTCCGCGTCCCTCGTCGCCTTCCTGCACGTGGCGATGCTGGAGGGCGACGGCGCCAAGTCGCCCTCCGGCGGCGAGTGGCTGAAGGGCACGGTCGGCATCTCGCTCTACATCGCGCTGCTGGGCCTGCTCTCGCTTCTCATCGGCTCGATGATCAGGCACTCGGCCGGCGCCATCACGATCATGATCGGCGCCGTGCTGGCCCCGCTGGTGATCGCGCTGTTCATGTTCTCGGAGTCGCTGCAGGGTGTGCGCGACGCCCTGTTCGAGTACTCGATCCCGAACCAGCTCAGCGTCTTCTACGCCAACTCCCTCAGCCAGTCCGGCCCGTCCGGCTGGGACCCGCTGTGGGTCATCCTCGGCGCCACGGCCGTCGCGTTCGCCGGCGCCTTCGCGCTGCTGGAGAAGCGGGACGTCTGAGTCGGCTCAGAATCTCGGCGCGTTACGGGACCGCTGCACCCCCGGGGTGCGGCGGTCCCGCGCGTTCCAGCAGGCCTTGTGCCAGTGTCTGCGGTCGTCGACGCCCGTGTGCTCGGCCCAGGCCACCACGTGCGGCACCCCGTCCGGGATCAGCTGGTCGCAGCCGGGGCAGCGGTAGGACTTGCCCTGCGCGCTCGCGCCGGCCACGTGCCGCACACTCCAGTTCTCGCCCTGCCAGTTCTCCGAGGACTGCCAGCCGCCGTAGCGGCCGGAGCGGTCGTCCTCCGCGCTCCGGCCGGACGAAGCGGCGCCCTTGAGTCGGTTGCGACGCGGGGACACGGGACACCTCTCGGGGCTATACAGGAAGCACGGGCGGCGTCCAGCCTACGCGGCGCGCAGAGGGGTACGCGTAACGCACCAAACGCCACAAGTCCTGCGCGGGCGCGACGCACCCGCCCCGCGTGCTCTCCCCCGGGCTCCCGGCGGAACGCCCCATTCTGCAGACAATCCGCAAAATACTCCGCCCGGCCGTGTCCTCGGCACGTGTCAGACGGTTATGCGCTGTGGGGGAGCTCCGCGTCGGAGCCAAGGAAGCAGGAAAGCAATGCGCGTTGGAAGTTTCGTGTTGGCGGCCCAGTTCCCCGGCCAGGGCGAGGGAGAGGCGCTGCACCGCGCTGTCCGCTCGGCCGAGGTGGCCGAGGAGGCCGGGCTCGACGCGGTCTGGCTGGCGGAGCACCACTTCGTGCCGTACGGCACCTGCCCGTCGGCCATCACCCTGGCCGCCTTACTGCTGGGCCGCACCCGCCGCATCCGGGTCGGCACGGCGGTCAGCGTCCTGCCCACCGTCCACCCCGTGGCCCTCGGCGAACAGGCGGCGCTGCTGCACCACACGAGCGGCGGCCGTTTCACGCTCGGCGTCGGGCGCGGCGGCCCATGGGTCGACCTGGAGGTGTTCGGCGCCGGTCTGGAGGCGTACGAGAAGGGATTCCCGGAGTCCCTGGAGCTTCTGGTGCGGTGGCTGCGCGAGGCCTCCGTGGCGGCGGACGGGGAGCGCTTCCGCTTCCGTGAAGTCCCGGTGGTGCCCCGGCCGTCGGAGGCTCTGACCGAGGCCGCGGGCCCTGAGCTGGTCGTCGCCTGCACCTCGCCGTCGAGTGTGCGGCTGGCAGCCGAGCGGGGACTGTCGATGCTGCTCGGAATGCACGTGGGGGACGAGGAGAAGGCCGAGATGATCGCGCTGTGGCGGCAGCACGCGCGGGCCTGCGGCCGGCCGCAGGAGGAGATCCTGGGCGCGTCCCATGTGTCGGCCGGCGTCTGCCAGATCGCGGACCGGCGGGTCGACGCGGCGGAGACGCTGATGAAGGCGATGCCGGGCTGGCTGAAGCAGGGCCTGGAGGCCCATGTCACGGTCGACGGGCGCACACGCCGGATGCGCGACCCGCTGGCGTACACCGAACTGCTCTGCGGGCTGCATCCGGTGGGCACCCCGCGGCTGTGCGCGGACCGGCTGGCGGCGACCAGCGAGCGGACGGGCATCTCGCGCTTCGCGCTGCTCGTCGAGGGCTCCGGGGACCTGGCGGCGACCGAGGAGAACGTGCGGCGGCTCGGCGCCGAGGTGCTCCCCCAACTCGGGTGAGAGCCCGGTGGGTTCCTGGGGCTTGCCGCTCCGGTACAGAGCTGCACCTCCCGCGTACGGAGCGGCAAGCAAGCGGCGCCGCGTCAGCAGTCCCGGAACTCGGGTGACTGGTTGAGCACCTGGCTGCGGACCGAGGTGAAGCGGCCCAGCTTCTCGTCGACCGAGGAGTCAAGCGGGAACACGGCCACCCGGTGGCAGTTCTGGAAAGCCAGCCGCACACCGAAGTGCCGTTGCAGCGCGCCGCGTATCGCGTCACTCGCAAGCGCACGCAGCAGCTGGCCGCGTGCCTGCTCGTCCGGCGGGGGCGTCTGGTTGTCGGCGAACGCGCCGCCGTCCACCTTCAGCTGGGCCACCAGTGAGCTGATCATCTCCCACGCATAAGGCAGGGAGGTCCGGACGCAGTCGACGAATTCCGCTTCGTCGACCTCGCCTCGCTCGGCCTGTTCGAGTAGGGCCGGTGAGACGTCGAGCGACATGAGTTCTCCTCTCGCACCCCCGATGAGCAGGGGTTGCCGGACAGATAGGGGGAGTTCGCGATACCGGACACGCTGCGTACACGCCTCGCGACCTCCCGTTCATACGGTAAGCAACGGACGGTGACGGCACCAGGAAAATGCGCAGATGAGACACTCCCGCTGAGCACACCGTGCACACAATCGGCCATTACCGAACACGTGTTTTCCAGGGCGAATCGCGTCGACAGGCGCCCGTCGAGTAGCGTTGCCGACCATGCGTCTCGTCATTGCCCGCTGCTCCGTGGACTACGCCGGGCGGCTCACCGCCCACCTTCCCTCGGCCCCGCGCCTGATCCTGGTGAAGGCGGACGGCAGCGTCTCGATCCACGCCGACGACCGGGCCTACAAGCCCCTGAACTGGATGTCGCCGCCCTGCACCCTGAAGGAGGGCACCGGCGAGGAAGAGGGCGTCTGGACCGTCGTCAACAAGGCGGGCGAGAAGCTCATCATCACGATGGAAGAAGTCCTCCACGACTCCTCGCACGAACTGGGCGTCGATCCCGGCCTGATCAAGGACGGCGTGGAAGCGCACCTCCAGGAGCTGCTCGCCGACCGCATCGAGACACTCGGCGAGGGCTACACGCTGATCCGCCGCGAGTACCCGACGGCCATCGGGCCGGTCGACATCCTGTGCCGGGACGCCGACGGCAAGACCGTCGCGGTGGAGATCAAGCGGCGCGGTGAGATCGACGGCGTGGAGCAGCTCACGCGCTATCTGGAGCTGCTGAACCGCGATCCCCACCTCTCCCCGGTGCGCGGTGTCTTCGCTGCCCAGGAGATCAAGCCCCAGGCCCGCGTCCTCGCCACCGACCGCGGCATCGGCTGTCAGGTCCTCGACTACGACGCGCTGCGGGGCATCGAGGACGACAAGCTGCGGCTGTTCTGACAGCCGTACGACGACGAACAGGGCCGGGTCCGCGGAACGGACCCGGCCCTGTTCGTCTGTACGGGTGTCAGATCACCGTCTCCGGGCCGCTCGGCGTACCCGTGGTGCTCTGCGACGCGCTCGCCGTGGTGCTTGTGGGAGCGCTCGGCGCCGGACCGCTGGCCGAGTCGGAGGTGGACGGGCTGGTCGTCGGTGGTGTGGTCGTCGGTGTGGCCGTTCCAGGGTCCGACGGCGTGGGCGTCGGCGACGACGGGGTCGGGCTCGTCGGCGGCTTGGTCGAGGACGACGGCGGCTTGGGCGAGCTCGGCCTCGGAGAGGACGGCGGCTTCGAGGACGACGGCGGCTTCGACGGCGACGCGGACGTGCTCGGGTCCTGCGAACCGCTCGGGGAGTCCGAGGGCGTCGGGTCGTCCGAGGTGCCGGGTGTGCCGTCCGGGCCCGGGTCCGTCGGGCTGGGGGCCGCCCCGCCGTTGTTCCCGTCGCCGTCGCCGTCGCCGGCCGGCCGGTCGGCGCCGAGGCTGCCGTCGTTGATGCCCTGGCTGGCGGACGGGTTGACGCCGACCCGGTCGGACGGCGGGTTCGGGTCCTTGTCGGAGGTGGCGCCGAGCGTCACCACCGTGCCCAGGACCGCGACGAGCAGGGCACCGGAGCCGGCCGCCACGAGGTTGCGCCGGGCCAGGCCCTTGAGGCCGCCCCGCGTCCCTCGGGAGGGCGCGGGCGAGCTGCGGTGCGTGACCAGCGCCGGGGAGGACGGCTGCTGGAGCCTCGGGAAGGCCGCCGAAACGCCGCCGGGCGGGGACGCCGACTCCTCGCCACGGGCGTCGGGCACCTCCTCCCCCGCGGTCGGCCCGAGCCCGATGGGCGTGCCCGAGCGGTCGGCGACCAGGGCCAGGGCACGGCGGCCGGCGACGGTCCCGCGCTTGTCGGCCAGGGCGCCGCGCAGGCCGATGGAGGCCTCCAGTTCGGCGCGGGCCCGGTCGAGCTGTCCCCCGCACAGGGCGAGGACACCGATCTCGTGGTGGAAGTACGCCTCTTCGCCGACGTCCCCGGCGAGCCGGGCGGCCTCGGCGCCGGCCCGCAGGGCCCGCTCCCAGGCGCTCCAGTGCAGTCCGGCGGCGAACGCGGGGGCGGCGGTGCGGGCCAGGTGGACGGCCGCGCTCTCCTCGTCCTCGGCGGGCGGGCGGGTGGCCGGTCCGAGGACGGCCAGGGCGGCGAGCACCGCGTCGGCCTCGGCGCACACGCGCTCGGGGGTGACCGAGGGGTGCCCGGCCCACCAGGAGTAGTGCTGGGCGGCGCTGCGGGCACCGGCCTCGGCCTCCTCGGCGTACCCGGCGGCCTCCAGCTGGGCCGGTACGCCGGCCGCGAGGCGGTAGCGGGAGCCGACCGGCGAGACCAGACCGCAGGCGGCCAGTTCGCCGAGGGCGGCGTCCGCGTGCGTGTCACCGACCAGGGCGGGCAGGTGCGCCTGGTGCGGGACCTCGCCGCCCAGGGCGACGGCGAACCGCAGGGTGGCACGGGCCGAGGCGCTCAGCCGGGAGGCGAGCAGCGGCGCGGGCGCGGCGGCCTCGCCGAGCGCGGGCAGCGGCACGTCGTCACCGAGGTCGTGGGCGTCGGCGGGGTCGGCCGGAGGCACGTCCTCGAAGACGCCGAACTCGTCGACGGCGCTGGTGCCGGCGCGCAGCCGGTCGCGCTGCCGCAGCAGGGCGCCGGCCTGGACGAAGCGCAGCGGCAGGCCCTCGGACTCGAACCAGAGGTCGCCCGCCCAGTTGGACTCGTCCTCGGTGAGGGTCCGGCCGACGGCGTGTTCCAGCAGGTCGAGCCCGGCCGCGCGCTCCAGTCCGCCGAGGGCGACCTCCTCGACGCCGGAGTCGGCGGAGGGGGCGGGCACGTCCGGCGTGGCGCCGAGCAGGAAGGCGCACTCGGGGGTGGCCCGCAGCAGCTCGTCGAGCGCGGCGCCGCCGAACTCCAGGTCGTCGACGACGACGACCGCGCCGATCTCACGCACGTAGGTGAGCAGTTCGTCCCGGTCGGGGCGGTGCAGTGGGGCGCTGTACACCGCGTGGAACAGGTCGTACAGCAGGTCGCCCGAGGTGCGCCCGAAGCCGTTGAGGCGGACGACGCCGTCGGGGGCGAGGTCGGAACAGTCCTCGGCGACGAGGTCGAGGAGGCGGGTCCGGCCGGAGCCGGCCGCGCCGGTGAGGCGCGTGGAGCGGCCGCGGGCGAGCAGGCGCACCAGGCTCTCGCGTTCGTCCTGGCGGGCCAGCAGCGGCAGGACGGGCAGCGCGGGTCCGGGCGGGACGGGCGGGCTGGCCGCGCGCTCGGCCTCGGCGCGCTCGGCCGCGGTGAGCTTCACGGGCCGGGCGGGTCGTTCGGCGGGCGGGCAGGCCTCTATCTCACTGCCGTCGACGGGGTTGACGGTCAGCAGGAAGTCGCCGGAGACGAGCTGCACCGTGCGGGCGAGCGCCGGCGCGTGCTGCGCGAAGTCGGGTGTGAGGGATTCCCTGGAAGGGCGCTGGCGCGGCGCGGGGCCGTCACCTTCGTGGCCGTACTCCTCGGGTCCCTGGTTGTCAGGATCCATAGGTCAAGCCCCCCAAAAGCGTGTGTGTGCTCGGAAAAGCCCCTCCCGGCCTTGCTGCACACCGCGCTGTCGCTTCTGGTCCGGTCCCGCCGAAGGGTGTCAAGGCAGCGGGCAGCCGAACCCTAAACCTTCGCACAGTATCTACGACAGTCCGGGGTACCGCGCCGTCCGTAACGTCACGGTCTCGTGAGGATTGTGCGCGTCGCACGATGCGACGACGTGCGTCCGGGTCTCCCCGGTCGCCCGCCTCACACCCGTACGAGGCGTCACACGCGGGGAAGGGTCTCCACCCCGATGCCCCCCTCGATCGCCAGGATCCGGTGCAGGCGGGTGGCCACCAGCAGGCGCTGCATCTGCGGCGGTACTCCGCGCAGCACCAGGCGCCGGCCGCAGCGGCCGGCCCGCCGGTGGGCTCCCATGATCACGCCCAGTCCGGTGGCGTCCCAGGAGTCCAGTTCGGACAGGTCCAGCACCAGATCGCCGACTCCGTCGTCGACGGCCGAGTGCAGGACCGTACGGGCGTCCGCCGCGCTCCGGACGTCGAGGCGGCCCCCGACGACCAGCTCGGCGTGGTCGCCCCTGATGTGCATATGCG
Source organism: Streptomyces sp. NPDC012474 (assembly GCF_042955185.1). NCBI lineage: Bacteria > Bacillati > Actinomycetota > Actinomycetes > Kitasatosporales > Streptomycetaceae > Streptomyces > Streptomyces sp. NPDC012474. The sequence goes on along the minus strand of NZ_JBIBEP010000009.1, from coordinate 296,304 downwards.
CTCCCCGTGCGTGCGAATCGTGCTCCGCGTTCTGGATGTGGGTGATGCAACCTCTGACTGTGTGGAGGAGTCAGAGGTTGCTTCTTGTAAGCGAACCGATACCGAATTCACCCTGGCGTGTGATGGGCCCGGGGCATGTGCGGTTTCAGTGCTTGTAGAAGCCCTGCCCGCTCTTGCGTCCGATGTCACCGGCGTCAACCATCCGGCGCATCGACTCGGGAGCCGCGAACTTCTCGTCCTGGGACTCGGTGTAGATGTTGTTCGTGGCGTGCAGCAGGATGTCGACGCCGGTCATATCCGCCGTCGCCAGCGGGCCCATGGCGTGGCCGAAGCCCAGCTTGCAGGCGAGGTCGATGTCCTCGGCGCTGGCCACGCCCGACTCCTGCAGCTTGGCGGCCTCGACGACCAGGGCGCAGATGAGACGGGTCGTCACGAAGCCGGCGACGTCCCGGTTGACGACGATGCAGGTCTTGCCGACCGACTCGGCGAACCGCCGGGCCGTGGCGAGGGTTTCGTCGCTGGTCTTGTAGCCGCGGACGAGTTCGCACAGCTGCATCAGCGGCACCGGCGAGAAGAAGTGCGTGCCGACGACCCGCTCCGGGCGCTCGGTGGCCGCCGCGATCTTGGTGATCGGAATGGCGGAGGTGTTGGACGCGAGGATCGCGTCGTCCTTCACGATCTTGTCGAGCGTGCGGAAGATCTCGTGCTTGACCTCGAGCTTCTCGAACACGGCCTCGACGACGACGTCCGCGTCGGCCGCGGCGTCCAGGTCGGTGGTCGCGGTGATGCGGGCCAGGGCGGCATCGGCGTCGTGCGCCTCCAGCCTGCCCTTGGCGACGAACTTGTCGTACGACGCCTTGATGCCGTCGGTGCCCCGCGTCAGTGCTTCGTCGGTGACGTCACGCAGGACCACCTCCCAGCCCGCCTGAGCGGAGACCTGGGCGATGCCGGCTCCCATGAGGCCGGCCCCGATGACGGCGAGCTTCCCTGCCACTGTGCGACTCCCCTGACGCGCTGCTTATGTCTGCCTCTCGGGCGGACACTAGCGTTCGTGAGGCGGCGTGCGCCTGACTTAGTAACGCGTTTCACGTCTCACGGAGTGAGACCCCTGTCACGTCCCATATTTCCTTGCTTTTTACGCCGGTTGGCGCCTCACGGACCGGCCTGCGCCGGGGTGTCGACGCCCCGCGACCCGCGTGGGTGCGGGCCGTGGTCCGGTTCGCCCGCCGCAGGTGAGGAGGTGAGTCCCTGACACCTACGTCTAGATTGGCCACATGGTCAATCTGACGCGCATCTACACCAGGACCGGCGACCAGGGCACCACCGCCCTCGGCGACATGAGCCGGGTCGCCAAGACCGACCTGCGGATCTCCGCGTACGCCGACGCCAACGAGGCGAACGCGGTGATCGGCACGGCGATCGCGCTGGGCGGTCTCGACGAGGAGGTCGTCGCGGTTCTCACCCGCGTCCAGAACGACCTGTTCGACGTGGGTGCGGACCTGTCCACGCCGGTGGTGGAGAACCCGGAGTTCCCGCCCCTGCGGGTCGAGCAGTTCTACATCGACAAGCTCGAGGCGGACTGCGACCACTTCAACGGGCAGCTGGAGAAGCTCCGCTCCTTCATCCTCCCCGGCGGCACCCCCGGCGCGGCCCTGCTCCACCAGGCCTGCACCGTCGTACGCCGGGCGGAGCGCTCGACGTGGTCCGCCCTGGAGGTTCACGCCGAGACGATGAACCCCCTGACGGCGACCTACCTCAACCGCCTCTCCGACCTCCTGTTCATCCTCGCGAGGACGGCGAACAAGGAGGCCGGGGACGTGCTGTGGGTACCGGGCGGGGAGCGTTAGTTCTTGCCGCGCGCCTCCTGCCACAGGCCGGAGGCGACCAGCACGCCACCGACGCACATCATCACGACGCCGACCTTCGTGAGGGTGACGACGGGGACCTCCACATCGCCGGTGAACAGCCACAGTCCGAGGCCGATCACGAAGGTGACGATCCCCTCCACCAGATTTCCGCGGGCCTTGCTCACCGCTGCACCCTCTCCTTCTCCAGCCGCGCCTCCGGCTCCCCCGCGGGAGCGCGCCGCGGCCAGATCGCATAGCTCAGCGCGATCAGGCCGTGGATCCCGGCCGTGCGCCAGGCCACCCAGCGCCAGCTCTCCAGGGACGTGACGCGACTCGGGTCGTCCACGTACCAGATGGCGAGCTGGAGAAGCACGGTCGCGACGACGGCGCCCACCAGCGTGCCCAGCCAGACCTTGCCCTCGTGACGCGCCCGGGCCATGCCGTAGCGGGGCGGGCCGATCGGCTTCGGGGCGCCGCCCAGCCGGTGGGCGGCGTGGCCGTCCAGCCACTTCACCGTGCGGTGGCCGTGCCCGATGGTGTAGCCGATGTACAGCGCGGCCAGGCCGTGCGTCCAGTTCGGCTCGGCACCGTTCTTCAAATCCAGCGCGGTGGCGACCAGCAGGACGACTTCCAGCAGCGGCTCGCACAGCAACAGCGCCAGCCCCGTACGCGGCATGCGCAGCAGGTAGCGGACGGACAGCCCGGCCGTCAGCAGCACCCAGAAGCCGATCTCGCAGGCTGCGATCAAGGCGACGATCACGGTTCGCTCCTCTCGGTCACCTTTCCAGGCTCCCGTGCGGCGCGTCCGGAATCGTCGTCGCGACTGACGAACCCGCGGTACATCGAAGGATGCAGTCGGGGACCCTCCGCGGGGATCACGCGCAGGGCGCGACGGCCGTGTTGGATGGTGACATGGCCGTACGACTCCCCCGTCCCCGCCGTTTCGACGTCCACGTCGCGCTGGGCGGCCTGCTCGGCGGGCTGCTGCTGTGGGGCGTCGGTCTGGCCACCCGGCCGCACACCGAGCCGTACGTGCTCCTGCCGGGGCGCTGGCCGCTTCTGCTGCCGCTCGTCGTCATGGCGGGCTGCGAGCTGCTGCGCCGGGCCGCCCCCCGCACCGCTCTGCTGATCGGCACGCCCGCGATCGTCCTGGACACCGTCACCCAGGGCAACCTGGTGACGATCCTGATGTACACCGACCTGATGTACGCGGCCGTCCTGTACGGTCCGCCCGCCTCGGCCCACCGCATCCCGCGGATCACCGGGCTGCTCACGGTGGCCGGAGCCGTGGTGCCGTTCGCGGTCTGGCGCGAGCCCGAGGCGCTGCTGATCGGTGTGATCACCGGCCTCGTCACCTTCGCCCCCGCCGCCACCGGCCTGATCGTCCGCAACCACCGCGACGCCGCCGAGGCGGCCCGGCTGCGCGCCGAGCAGACCGCGCTGCTCGCCGAGATGGACCGCACCCAGGCGGTCACCGCCGAACGTGCCCGGATGGCGCGCGAACTGCACGACCTGGTCGCCAACCATCTGTCCGCGATCGCCATCCACTCCACCGCCGCGCTGTCCCTCGACGATCCGAAGACCTCCCAGGAGGCGCTCGTGGTCATCCGGGAGAACAGCGTGGCGGGGCTCGCCGAGATGCGGCGGCTGATCGGCATCCTGCGCGACAGCAGCGGCGACGCGGAACCGTCCGTCGCCCCCACGCTCGACGGTCTCGGTTCACTCGTGGAGGGTGCCCGCGCCAACGGCCTCGACGTCACCCTCGACGTCGAACGGAGCGAGGTGCCCGCACCCGTCGAGCTCGCCGCCTACCGCATCGTGCAGGAGTCGCTGACCAACGCGCTCAAGCACGCCGCCCCGGGCCCGGTCACGGTGTCACTCGCCCGGCGGGACGGCTCACTCGTCGTCGGCGTGAGAAGCCCCTACGGGGACCGGGACGCCCCGCGCGCTCCCGGCTCCGGCGCGGGTCTGGTCGGCATGAGGGAACGCGTGGCCCTGCTCGACGGCACGTTCGAAGCCGCCCCCGAGGACTCACCCGAGGGCAAGATCTGGGTGGTCCGCGCCATCCTCCCCGTCAGCCACAGCCTCGAAGGAGACACCGCATGATCCGCGTCCTGGTCGCCGAGGACCAGTCCGCCGTCCGCGCAGGGCTCGTACTCATCCTGCGCAGCGCGCCCGACATCGAGGTGGTCGGCGAGGCGGCGGACGGCGAACAGGCCGTGGCGCTGGCCCACGAGCTGCGGCCGGACCTGGTGCTGATGGACATTCAGATGCCGCGTCTGGACGGGGTGTCGGCGACCCGGCAGGTCGTCGGGGAACGGCTGGCGGATGTGCTGGTGCTGACCACCTTCGATCTCGACGAGTACGTCTTCGGGGCGCTGCGGGCGGGCGCGTCCGGCTTCCTGCTGAAGAACACCGAGGCGACACAGCTGCTGGAGGCCGTGCGGACGGTCGCGCGCGGGGAGGGGCTGATCGCCCCGGCGGTCACGCGGCGGCTGATCGCGGAGTTCGCCGCGAAGCCCGCCCGGGAACCCGCGGCCGATCCGACGGTGCTCGAACAGCTGACCAGGCGGGAGCGCGAGGTGCTGTCCTGCCTCGGCCAGGGTCTGTCCAACGCGGGCATCGCGGAGCGGCTCGACATGGCCGAGGCGACCGTGAAGACCCACGTCAGCAGGCTGCTGGGGAAGCTGGAGCTGCGGAGCCGGGTGCAAGCCGCGGTGCTGGCCCAGGAGTTGGGTGTCTGAACCGCGTTCGACGCTGGTGGTCCAGACCTATTGACCGGTGGTCCAGACCTTTCTATTCTCACCGCACCATGAGTGGGCGTGAGGCTCAGTCACGCCCCCACAACTCCATCAAGGAGGCGCAGCATGCGCTTCGGACACAGAGCCGTGGCAGGGTTCGCGACCCTGTTGCTCCCGCTGGCCGGCCTCGTAGGCCTGGCGAGCCCGGCCCAGGCCGCGACGTCCGCCACCGCCACCTACGCCAAGACCCAGGACTGGGGCTCCGGCTTCGAAGGCAAGTGGACGGTGAAGAACACCGGCACCACGGCCCTCAGCTCCTGGACCGTCGAGTGGGACTTCCCCTCCGGTACCTCCGTCACCTCCTCCTGGGACGCCGACGTCACCTCCTCCGGCACCCACTGGACCGCCAAGAACAAGTCCTGGAACGGCACCCTCGCCCCCGGCGCCTCCGTCTCCTTCGGCTTCAACGGCAGCGGCTCAGGCTCCCCGGCGAACTGCGAGCTCAACGGCGGCAGCTGCGACGGCGGCACCACCGAACCCGGTGACAGCGCGCCGAGCGCCCCCGGCACCCCGACCGCCTCGGACATCACCGACACCTCGGTGAAGCTGTCCTGGTCCGCCGCCACCGACGACAAGGGCGTCAAGAACTACGACGTCCTGCGCGACGGCTCCAAGGTCGCCACCGTGACGGGCACCTCGTACACCGGCACCGGCCTCACCGCCGGCACCGACTACTCCTACTCCGTCCAGGCCCGTGACACCGCCGACCAGACCGGCCCGGTCAGCGGCGCCGTCCGGGTCCGCACCACCGGCGGCACCACCGAGCCGCCCACCGGCGACAAGATCAAGCTCGGCTACTTCACCGAGTGGGGCGTCTACGGCCGCAACTACCACGTCAAGAACCTGGTGACCTCAGGCTCGGCGTCGAAGATCACCCACATCAACTACGCCTTCGGCAACGTCAAGAACGGCCAGTGCACCGTCGACGACACCTACGCCGCCTACGACAAGGCCTACACCGCCGACCAGTCCGTCAGCGGCACCGCCGACACCTGGGACCAGCCGCTGCGCGGCAACTTCAACCAGCTGCGCCAGCTGAAGGCCAAGTACCCGCACATCAAGGTGCTGTACTCCTTCGGCGGCTGGACCTACTCCGGCGGCTTCGGCCAGGCGGCGCAGAACGCGGCCGCGTTCGCCAAGTCCTGCAAGGCCGTGGTCGAGGACCCGCGCTGGGCCGACGTCTTCGACGGCATCGACATCGACTGGGAGTACCCGAACGCCTGCGGCCTGACCTGCGACACCTCGGGTCCGGCGGCGTTCAGGAACCTCTCCCGGGCACTGCGTGCCGAGTTCGGCCAGGACTACCTGGTCACCGCGGCCATCACCGCCGACGGCTCCTCCGGCGGCAAGATCGACGCGGCCGACTACGGCGGCGCCGCCCAGTACCTCGACTGGTACAACGTGATGACGTACGACTACTTCGGCGCCTTCGACAAGGACGGCCCGACCGCCCCGCACTCCCCGCTCACGTCCTACCCGGGGATCCCGCAGGCGGGCTTCAACTCGGCCGACGCGATCGCCAAGCTGAAGGCCAAGGGCGTCCCGTCCGAGAAGCTCCTGCTCGGCATCGGCTTCTACGGCCGCGGCTGGACCGGTGTCACCCAGTCCGCCCCGGGCGGCTCGGCCACCGGCGCGGCACCGGGCACGTACGAGGCGGGCATCGAGGACTACAAGGTCCTGAAGAACTCCTGCCCGTCCACCGGCACCATCGCCGGCACCGCGTACGCGCACTGCGGCAGCAACTGGTGGTCGTACGACACTCCGGCCACGATCGCCGGGAAGATGAGCTGGGCGAAGAACCAGGGGCTCGGCGGCGCGTTCTTCTGGGAGTTCAGCGGTGACACCGCGAACGGAGAGCTGGCGACCGCCATCGACAGCGGCCTGTCGTAAACAGATTCGGCGGATGACGCCACGTTGACGTCTCCCCGGACTTCATCCGGGGGGAACCACACACAGCGAGTGAACGTGGCTACGCCACGTTCACTCGCTGTCCGGGCGGGGCTGCCTCGAGCCACGCGAGGAAACCGGTCAGCGCGTCTTCGCTCATCGCGAGTTCCAGACGCGTGCCCCGGTGCAGACAGGCCAGGATCACATGGTCGGAGAGGAGCGCCAGCTCCTCCTCGCCCTCCGGGACCCGGCGGCCGGCCACCTCGATCGCGGACCGTTCCAGGGTGCGGCGGGGTCGCGGGGAGTAGGAGAAGACGCGGTACCACTCGACGCGGTCCCCGTTGTACCGGGCCACCCCGTACGCCCAGCCCTTGCCGTCGGTGTCACCCTCGGCCGGGGCGTCCCAGCGCAGGCTGGCGTCGAAGGTGCCGCCCGAGCGCTGGATCAGCCGGCGGCGCAGACCGAAGACGAACAGGCCCACCACCACGAGGGCCACCACGATTCCGCACACAGTCAGAGCGAGGACCATCGACACCGACCTCCTCGTCTCCTAGGTAACGGAACGTAAAAATCACCCACATCCGCCTCAGCCGCGGCTGGGTCCGGATCTCTCCGGTACCCAGCCGCGGCTGAGTGACGTCATCACACGGCGGACTCCGGTCAGCGCGCCGCCGTGGCAGCCCGCAGACGGACGTCCGCGCGGCGCCGGGCCTCCGCGTCGTCATCCGCCTTCGCGCGCTCGAGCTCCTGCTCCGCGCGCTGGACATCGATCTCGTCCGACAGCTCGGCGACTTCCGCCAGAAGCGAGAGCTTGTCGTCCGCGAACGAGATGAATCCGCCGTGGACCGCGGCGACGACCGTCCCGCCCTCACTCGTACGGATGGTCACCGGGCCCGACTCCAGCACACCGAGCAGCGGCTGGTGACCGGGCATGACGCCGATGTCGCCGGACGTGGTGCGCGCGACGACCAGGGTGGCCTGGCCGGACCAGACCTCACGGTCGGCCGCGACCAGCGCGACGTGCAGCTCAGCAGCCAAGGGTGGCTCCTCGGGTCACCACCCGGCGTGGGTGCCGGGTGTTGGTTACAAGTCTAGTAGGCGTGGCAGAGGGGGCGGGACGAACCCCGCCCCCTCCGACGAGCACGGGGCTCAGGAGACGCCGAGCTCCTTCGCGTTCTTCTTCAGGTCCTCGAGACCACCGCACATGAAGAACGCCTGCTCCGGGAAGTGGTCGTACTCGCCGTCGCAGATCGCGTTGAACGCGGCGATCGACTCGTCCAGCGGCACGTCCGAACCGTCCACGCCGGTGAACTGCTTGGCGGCGTGGGTGTTCTGGGACAGGAAGCGCTCCACGCGACGGGCACGGTGGACGACGAGCTTGTCCTCCTCGCCGAGCTCGTCGATACCGAGGATCGCGATGATGTCCTGCAGGTCCTTGTACTTCTGCAGGATGTTCTTCACGCGCATCGCGGCGTTGTAGTGCTCCGCCGAGATGTACCGCGGGTCGAGGATGCGGGACGTCGAGTCCAGCGGGTCCACGGCCGGGTAGATGCCCTTCTCGGAGATCGGACGGGAGAGCACCGTCGTCGCGTCGAGGTGGGCGAAGGTGGTGGCCGGGGCCGGGTCGGTCAGGTCGTCCGCGGGGACGTAGATCGCCTGCATCGAGGTGATCGAGTGACCACGGGTCGAGGTGATGCGCTCCTGGAGGGTGCCCATCTCGTCGGCCAGGTTCGGCTGGTAGCCCACCGCGGAGGGCATACGGCCGAGCAGGGTCGACACCTCGGAACCGGCCTGGGTGAAGCGGAAGATGTTGTCGATGAAGAACAGCACGTCCTGCTTCTGGACGTCACGGAAGTACTCCGCCATCGTCAGGCCGGCCAGGGCCACGCGCAGACGGGTGCCCGGGGGCTCGTCCATCTGGCCGAAGACCAGGGCGGTCTTGTCCAGAACGCCGGACTCTTCCATCTCCGCGATGAGGTCGTTGCCCTCACGGGTGCGCTCGCCGACGCCCGCGAAGACGGAGACGCCCTCGTGGAGGTTGGCGACACGCATGATCATTTCCTGGATCAGCACGGTCTTGCCGACACCGGCACCACCGAACAGACCGATCTTGCCGCCCTTGACGTACGGGGTGAGCAGGTCGACGACCTTCAGGCCCGTCTCGAACATCTCGGTCTTCGACTCGAGCTGGTCGAACGCGGGGGCCTTGCGGTGGATGGACCAGCGCTCGCCCTCGTGCACCTCGTCGCTGTTCAGCACCTCACCGAGGGTGTTGAACACCTTGCCCTTGGTGAAGTCGCCGACCGGGACGGTGATGCCCGCGCCGGTGTTGGTCACCGGGGCCTGGCGGACCAGGCCGTCGGTGGGCTGCATGGAGATGGCGCGGACCAGGCCGTCGCCCAGGTGCTGGGCGACCTCGAGGGTCAGCGTCTTCTTCTCGCCCGCGAGCGCCGGGTCGGCGACCTCGACGTGAAGGGCGTTGTAGATCTCCGGCATCGCGTCGACGGGGAACTCCACGTCGACGACCGGGCCGATGACCCGCGCGACGCGGCCAGTGGCCACGCCAGCAGGAGCGGTCGGCTCAACAGTGGTGGTCATTTGTCAGTCACTCCCCGCGGTCGCGTCGGCCAGGGCACTGGCGCCACCGACGATCTCGCTGATTTCCTGGGTGATTTCGGCCTGGCGGGCCTGGTTGGCAAGCCGGGTGAGCGTCTCGATGAGCTCTCCGGCGTTGTCGGTGGCCGACTTCATCGCGCGCCGCGTGGCGGCGTGCTTGGAGGCGGCCGACTGGAGCAGCGCATTGTAGATGCGGCTCTCGACGTAGCGCGGCAGCAGGGCGTCCAGGACGTCCTCCGCCGAGGGCTCGAAGTCGAACAGCGGGAGGATCTCGCCCTTGGGCTTCGCCTCCTGCTCGACCTCTTCGAGGCTGAGCGGCAGCAGCCGCGCCTCGATCGCCGTCTGCGTCATCATCGACACGAACTCGGTGTAGACGATGTGGAGCTCGTCCACGCCGCCCTCGGCCGTCTCCGTCTCGATCGCCTCGATCAGCGGGGCCGCGACCTTCTTGGCATCCGCGTACGACGGCTCGTCGGTGAAGCCCGTGAACGACTCCGCGATCTTGCGCTCGCGGAAGTTGTAGTGGGCGACACCGCGGCGGCCGACGATGTAGCTGACGACCTCCTTGCCCTCGGCCTCGAGCTTCGCCGTGAGCCTCTCCGCGGCCTTGATGGCGTTGGAGTTGAAGGCGCCGGCCAGACCGCGGTCGCTCGTGAGGAGCAGGACCGCGGCGCGGGTCGGGTTCTCGGGCTCGGTCGTGAGCGGGTGCTTGGTGTTCGATCCGCCGGCGACCGCCGTGACCGCGCGAGTGAGCTCGGTCGCGTACGGGGTGGAGGCCGCCACCTTGCGCTGCGCCTTGACGACGCGCGAGGCGGCGATCATCTCCATCGCCTTGGTGATCTTCTTGGTCGCGGTGACGGATCGGATGCGACGCTTGTAGACCCGGAGCTGGGCTCCCATGAGTCAGGTCCCTTCCGTCGTCACTTACCGGCAGCCGGGGTGTCCTCGCCGAGCAGCTTGCCGTCGGAGGTCTCGAACTGCTTCTTGAACTCCACGATGGCCTCGGCGACGGCCTGAAGGGTGTCGTCGGACATCTTGCCGCCCTCGCGGATGGAGGTCATCAGGCCCTGCTCCTTGCGGTGCAGGTACTCCAGCAGCTCCTTCTCGAAGCGGCGGATGTCGGCGACGGGGACGTCGTCCATCTTGCCGGTGGTGCCGGCCCAGACGGAGACGACCTGGTCCTCGGTGGCCATCGGCTGGTACTGCGCCTGCTTCAGCAGCTCGACCATGCGCTGACCGCGCTCCAGCTGCGCCTTGGACGCGGCGTCCAGGTCGGAACCGAAGGCGGCGAACGCCTCCAGCTCACGGAACTGGGCGAGGTCCACGCGCAGACGGCCGGAGACCTGCTTCATCGCCTTGTGCTGCGCGGAACCACCGACTCGGGAGACGGAGATACCGACGTTCAGCGCGGGGCGCTGACCGGCGTTGAACAGGTCCGACTCCAGGAAGCACTGGCCGTCGGTGATGGAGATGACGTTGGTCGGGATGAACGCCGAGACGTCGTTGGCCTTCGTCTCCACGATCGGCAGACCGGTCATCGAGCCGGCGCCCATCTCGTCGGAGAGCTTCGCGCAGCGCTCCAGCAGACGGGAGTGCAGGTAGAAGACGTCACCCGGGTAGGCCTCACGGCCCGGCGGGCGGCGCAGCAGCAGCGACACGGCACGGTAGGCGTCGGCCTGCTTCGACAGGTCGTCGAAGATGATCAGGACGTGCTTGCCCTGGTACATCCAGTGCTGGCCGATGGCCGAACCGGTGTACGGCGCCAGGTACTTGAAGCCGGCCGGGTCGGACGCCGGGGCGGCGACGATGGTCGTGTACTCCAGCGCGCCGGCCTCCTCGAGAGCGCCGCGCACACCGGCGATCGTGGAGCCCTTCTGGCCGATGGCGACGTAGATGCAGCGGACCTGCTTGTTCGGGTCGCCCGAGCGCCAGTTGTCGCGCTGGTTGATGATGGTGTCGACGGCCAGGGCGGTCTTGCCGGTCTGACGGTCACCGATGATCAGCTGACGCTGGCCACGGCCGATCGGGGTCATCGCGTCGACGGCCTTGTAGCCCGTCTCCATCGGCTCGTGCACCGACTTGCGGACCATGACGCCCGGGGCCTGCAGCTCCAGGGCGCGACGGTCTTCGGTCTCGATCTCGCCGAGGCCGTCGATCGGGGTGCCGAGGGGGTCCACCACGCGGCCGAGGTAGCCCTCGCCCACCGCGACGGAGAGAACCTCACCGGTACGGGAGACCGGCTGACCCTCCTCGATGCCGCTGAACTCGCCGAGGACGACGCAGCCGATCTCGCGCTCCTCGAGGTTGAGGGCGAGACCGAGGCTGCCGTCCTCGAACTTCAGCAGCTCGTTGGCCATGACCGAGGGCAGACCCTCGACCTTCGCGATACCGTCGCCGGCGAAGGTGACCGTACCGACCTCCTCGCGCGAGGCCGCGTCCGGCTTGTACGCCTGGACGAAGTTCTCCAGCGCGTCCCGGATCTCCTCCGGCCGGATCGTGAGCTCCGCCATCTGGGTTCCCTGCTCTCCTTGTTGGGCCCGAAGTTTCACTTTGGGGGTCTGGGGGCGACCCCCAGGATTCTTCTGCACGGCCCAACCAGGGCCGTCGTAAGTACGTAGTGCCTATTGAGTTGCTGCTCAGCCGGCGAGCCGGCGGCTGGCGTCCTCGATGCGGTCCGCGAGGGAGCCGTTGATGACCTCGTCACCGACCTGCACCCTGATCCCGCCGAGGACCTCGGGGTCCACGTCCAGGTTGAGGTGCATCTTGCGGCCGTAGAGCTTCGCGAGGGCGGCGCCCAGGCGCTGCTTCTGCGGGTCGCTCAGCGGCACCGCCGAGGTGACGATGGCCACCATGCGGTCCCGGCGCTCGGCGGCGAGCTTGGACAGGGACTCCAGTCCCGACTCCAGGCTACGTCCCCGCGGCGCGGTCACAAGGCGCGTGACCAGACGCTCGGTGACCGGCTGGGCCCGGCCGCCGAGCAGGCTGCGCAGCAGCTCGCCCTTGGCCGAGGTGGTGGCCTTGCGGTCGGTCAGCGCGGCACGCAGCTCGGTGCTGCCGGAGACGATCCGGCCGAACCGGAACAGCTCGTCCTCGACGTCGTCGAGCTTGCCGGCCTGCTGCGCGGCGGTGAGGTCGGCGGTGTCGGCCAGCACCTCCAGGGCGTCCACCAGGTCACGCGAGCGCGACCAGCGGGAGCGCACCATGCCGGCCACCAGGTCGGCGGCCGGGCCGCTGACCTGGGTACCGAGCAGACGCTGGGCCAGCTCGGCCTTGGCCTCGCCGGACTGCGACGGGTCGGTGAGGACCCGACGCAGAGACACCTCGCGGTGGAGCAGAGCGGTGACGGCGGCCAGCTCGTCGGCGAGCGAGCCGGCGTCCACGGACGTGGAGTCCGTCAGCGCGTCGAGACGCTCACGTGCGGCTGCCAGGGCCTCGCGGCTCGCTCCGTTCATCGGCCGGCCTCGGCCTTCTCCTCGAGGTCGTCGAGGAACCGGTCGATCACGCGGCTCTGGCGGGCGTGGTCCTCGAGGGACTCCCCGACGAGCTTGCCGGCCAGGTCGGTGGCGAGCTTGCCGACGTCCTGGCGCAGCGCGGAGGACGCGGCCTTGCGGTCGGCCTCGATCTGGGCGTGACCGGCGGCGACGATCTCCTCGCGCTGACGCTGGCCCTCGGCCCGCATCTCGGCGATGAGCGTGGCGCCCTGCTCCTGCGCCTCCTGGCGCAGACGCGCGGCCTCGTGCCGGGCCTCGGCGAGCTGTGCCTTGTACTGCTCAAGGACGCTCTGGGCCTCGACCTTCATGGTCTCGGCCTCTTCGATACCGCCTTCGATCGCCGCGCGGCGCTCCTCCAGAACCTTGTTGATGTTCGGAAGCAGCTTCTTCCAGAAGAAGAAGAACACGATGGCGAAGGCGATGGTGCCGACGAGCAGCTCGGGGCCGGGAGGCATGAGCGGGTTCTGCTCTTCCTCGGCCGCCAGCTGCACCAGGTTGGCGATCACATCAGTGCCTTTCGTCGAAACGTGTCGGTGAGCAGGTGATTACTGACCGAACACGAACGGCATAACGATGCCGATGAGGGCGAGCGCCTCACAGAAGGCGAAGCCCAGGATCTGGTTGGCGCGGATCAGGCCGGCGGCCTCGGGCTGGCGGGCCAGGGCCTGGGTGCCGTTACCGAAGATGATGCCGACGCCGATGCCGGGGCCGATGGCGGAGAGGCCGTAGCCGATGGAGCCGAGCGAACCGGAGACAGCGGCGAGGGTCTCAGTGGCAGCCATGCTGTTTCTTCCTTCTCTTTCACGGACCGGCGGGGGTTGGCCACCGGACGTTCTTGGGATCTTGCGGGGGGTGAGGGGCTCAGTGGTGCTCGGCCAGAGCGCCCTGGATGTACGTGCAGGCGAGGAGTACGAAGACGTACGCCTGGACGGCCTGCACGAAGAGTTCGAAGCCGATCATCGCGACGGTCATGACGAAGGAGACACCGGCCGCCGGGATCATCCAGCTGTTCAGCAGGTACCAGGAGGCGACCGTGAACATGACCAGCATCAGGTGGCCGGCGAACATGTTCGCGAACAGTCGCACCGCGTGTGTGAACGGCCGGACGAGCAGGTTCGAGAAGAACTCGATGACCATCACGAGCGGCAGCACCGGGCCGAGCGACTTGTCGTAGCCGGTGATGTTCTTGAAGAACCCGACGAAGCCGTGCCGCTTGAAGGTCAGCGAGACCCAGGTCACGTAGACGATCGCGGCGAGAACCGCCGGGAAGGCGATGATCGACGAGACCGGGAACTGCGCGAGCGGGATCACGGACCAGATGTTCATGATCCAGATGAAGAAGAAGAGCGAGACCATCAAGGGGACGTACTTCTCGCCCTCCTTCTTTCCGAGGGTCTCGTAGACGATGCCGCGGCGGACGAAGTCGTAACCGGCTTCACCGACCATCTGCAGCTTGCCCGGCACCACCTTGGCCTTGCCGAAGGCCGCGTAGAAGAAGCCGATGACGAGGATGGTGGTGATGAGGGCAAGCAGCATCACCTTGTTGAACTCGAACCCTCCAACCGTGGCAATCGGCTTGAAGAGGAACGAGTGCAGGCCCGGTGCCGGAAAACCACACCCGTCGGACATGATCCGACAGCTCCAGTCAAAGGCGAGCTGGGTCTGGTCAGCACTCACCACGGGCTCCTTCGGCGTGACGCATAGGTACGGCAACCTCGTTGTGTCGGCGCGGCACGCAGCCGCGGATCGGCACCGGACAGGTGTTACGGATGTGAGGGCGGCTGAGGGGCATCGAGCCTCGCGTTCGAGCAGGCGTCAGCTCAGATGCCCGCGCCCGCGATGCCGCAGTTGGCACCGGACGATAGCAGGAGTTCCTACTGCCCTTTATCGCGCCCCTACCCGTCACGACGACGGTCCGGTCTTCTCGGGCTTCTCACTCTTCTCGGGTTCCGGATCGATGTAGAAGATCTTGGCCTTCATGTGCGCGCGAGCCTGCGCGGCCATCCACACGACCGTGGCGATGACGAGCCCGAGGGCGAACGTCTTCGCGTTGAAGAGAGAGGTGTCCTTGAAGAGGGCGACGAAGATCAGTAGAAGCAGCAGCTGGGCGACATAGAGCATCAGCCCCATGGCCTGGAACAACTGCGGAAGCGATTTTGCCGTCCACTGGAGAACGTACAGACCGACCCCCATGAAGAGGATGGCCAGTGCGGTGCCGACGGCCGCTCCGACGGCTCCCTTGCCTCCGGCCACCACGCCACTGACGGCGACCACCACCACACCGGCAGCGGCTGTGGGCACAGCGCACTGCAAGAGGTTCCGGGCGTCATTGGACGGCATGGCGGCAACTCCGCTTTCGCAGGGGGCAGGGGTGTCGTCATGGACGAGCGTAGCCCCGGGCTGAGTGGAGACCTCACGCCAACGGACCGTCGCACTGCGGTCCTTCGGCTCTATCCGGGGGTTCTCGTGAACCGTATCACAAACTATTTGATGCAGTCTTTACCTGGAGGTGTGCGGACTGTCACACATGAGAGTGACGCTGCGCGTCTGAGCGGGAAGGGTGCCGAGTTGTCTGGTATTGGGGCGCTTCGCACCCCCATCGCAACCCCACGACTTGGCAATGCTCTAGTCAGATTCTTACCTTGTCCCGGCCTTGCGCCGGTCGGTCAGGCGAGAACGGGGGCCGATGGCGGTCGCCCCGTTGGCACCGGCGACCCCGGCCACCACGGGGGCGCGCTCCTCGGCCCCGGCAAGGTCGTGCTGGTCCGCCGTCGCCGCAGGCGTCGAGACCTCCGGTGAGAGGGCCGCGACCGAGCCGCGACGCCGGTAGCGCGGCGGCACGAAGTGCTCCATCCAGCGCGGGGCACGCGGGGTGAAGCGCGGCAGCAGAAGCAGCAGCAGCCCGATCGCGCTGAGGAAGACCACACCCAGCACGATCCACATGGACGCCGAGTTGACCGAGTAGGCGAGGGCGCCGAAGGCGATCAGCGCCGACCAGAAGTACATGATGAGCACCGCGCGGCTGTGCGAGTGGCCGATCTCCAGCAGCCGGTGGTGCAGGTGACCGCGGTCGGCGGCGAACGGGGACTGGCCGCGCCAGGTGCGGCGCACGATCGCCAGGATCAGGTCCGCGGCCGGAATCGCGATGATCGTCAATGGCATCAGCAGAGGGATGAAGACGGGGAGCATCGCGTGGGTAGTCTCTCGCGAACCACCGAGATCGACGTTGAGCGCCTCCACGTCCAACTGGCCGGTGACGGACACCGCGCTCGCCGCGAGCACCAGACCGATCAGCATGGACCCGGAGTCGCCCATGAAGATCCGGGCGGGGTGCATGTTGTGCGGCAGGAAGCCGAGGCACATACCCATGAGCACCGCGGAGAACAGGGTCGCCGGGGCGGCCGCTTCGGCACCGTAGCCGTACCAGATCCGGTAGGTGTAGAGAAAGAACGCCGCTGCGGCAATGCACACCATCCCTGCCGCCAGTCCGTCAAGGCCGTCCACGAAGTTGACCGCGTTGATGGTGATGACCACAAGCGCCACCGTGAGCAGGTTGCCCTGCCACGGAGTGACGGACACTGTCCCCACCCCGGGGATGGGCAGCCACAGGATGGTCAAGCCCTGAAGAATCATGACGCCGGCTGCGACCATCTGGCCGCCCAGCTTGATCAGAGCGCCCAGTTCGAACTTGTCGTCCAGCACCCCGATCAGCCAGATCACCGCCGCCCCGGACAGCAGCGCCCGGGGTTCGTTCGACGTCTCGAAGACCTGGCTGAGGTTGGTCAGGTGGTCGGCGACCAGCAGGCCGGCGCACAGGCCGAAGAACATCGCGATACCGCCGAGGCGCGGAGTGGGCTCCCGGTGCACGTCACGTGCCCGGATCTCCGGCATCGCTCCGGCCACGATCGCGAACTTACGTACCGGCCCTGTCAGCAGATACGTCACCGCGGCCGTGATGCAGAGCGTCAGGAGGTATTCACGCACGGGCTTCCCCACAGGTCTCGCTGGCCATCACAGCCCCACACCCTAGCGATGCGCGCATATGAGTGGGGACTTCCGGGTAGCGACGATGGTTGCACGAGTGGCTGTGCACCCTGATGCGCTTACCCCGACTCAAGCGGGATACGGCGGAAATCCACCGGCCAGCTCCCGCACATCTTCACGTGCTCTTGAGGTCTCCGTCACGCCCCCGAGCACCCCGGCGAGCAGCTCGGCGATCCGGGCCATCTCCCTGTCGCCCATGCCCTGCGTGGTGACCGCGGCCGTGCCGAGCCGCAGCCCCCGGGCGTCGCCGTGCGGCAGGGCACAGCAGTCCATGACCAGGCCTGCCGCGGCGAGACGGCCCCGGGCCGTGCGCCCGTCGGCGCCGAGGGGCGCCGGGTCGGCGGTGATCAGGTGGGTGTCCGTGCCGCCGGTGGTGACGACCAGGCCCGCCGCGGCCAGCCGGGCCGCCAGAACCCGCGCATTCGCCACCACCTGATGGGCGTACGCGGCGAACGCCGGTGTTGCCGCCTCCCCGAACGCGACCGCCTTGGCGGCGATGGTGTGCATCTGCGCACCGCCCTGTGTGAAAGGGAACACGGCCCGGTCGACCCGCTCGGCCAGCTCGCCCCGGCACAGGACCAGCCCGCCGCGCGGACCCCGCAGCACCTTGTGGGTGGTCCCGCAGACGATGTCCGCGTACGGCACCGGATTCGGCGCCGCTCCCCCGGCGACGAGCCCGAGGGGGTGCGCGGCGTCCGCGATGAGGTACGCGCCCACCTCGTCGGCCACCTCGCGGAAGAACGCGTAGTCGAGGTGCCGGGGGTAGGCGATCGAGCCGCACACGATCGCCTTGGGCCGGCGCGTGCGGGCCAGGGTGCGCACCTGCTCGTGGTCGATGAGCCCCGACTCGGCGTCCACGCCGTATCCGACGAAGTCGAACCAGCGGCCGGAGAAGTTGGCGGGCGAGCCGTGTGTGAGGTGCCCGCCGTAGGGCAGGCCGAGCGCGAGGACGGTGTCGCCGGGGCGGAGCAGGGCGGCGTAGGCGGCGAGCACCGCCGAAGAGCCCGAGTGGGCCTGGACGTTTGCGTGATCGGCGCCGAACAGGGCCTTCGCCCGCTCGACGGCGAGGCGCTCGGCCGCGTCGGCCATCTCGCAGCCACCGTGGTGCCGCGCCCCCGGGTAACCCTCGGCGTATTTGTTGGCGAGCGGTGACCCGAGGGCGGCCAGCACGGCCGGGGAGGTGAAGTTCTCGGCGGCGATCAGCTGGAGCGTGGTCGACTGCCGCTCCCGCTCGCCGAACAGGATGTCGGCGAGCTCGGGGTCCTGGCGGCGCAGGACGTCGGCCTCGATGGCAGGGGTGACCGTCATGATGGGCTCCGGGCGGCGCGTTTCTCTGGCGGTTCGCCTCCGGGCGCCTGAGTCGGTCTCGGCTCACTCGCCGTGGTGACGTACGTCCAATGTAGGCCCGGGGTCCCCGGGGCGCTCGGCTGCTACATCTTTGCGGGGACGCCCGTCAGGGCCGTGACGACCGGATCGAGTGCCTGGTGTATCTCGTCGCCGATGGAGCGGAAGAACGTCAGGGGCGCGCCGTAGGGGTCGTAGACCTCGTCCGCCTCCGCGGTCGGTGCCAGCAGCCACCCGCGTAGAGCCGCCGCGGCCCGGACCAGCGAGCGCGCGCGGATGACCACGCCCTCCTCCAGGGGCGGCAGGGTCGCCTGGTCGATGGCCTTGACCAGGCGGGTGAACTCCTTGAGCGTGAAGGTCCGCAGGCCCGCCGAGTGCCCCATGGAGATGACCTGCGCCCGGTGGTCCCTGGTGGCGGTCAGCACCAGGTCGGCGCGGATCACGTGCTCGTCGAGGAGCTCGCGCCCGGTGAAGCCGGAGGCGTCCGCGCCGAAGTCGGCCAGGACGGTCTCCGCGTGCGACTCCATGGGCGCGCCCTCGTGACCCCAGGTACCCGCGCTCTCCACGACGAGCCCGCCACCGAGGACGCCGAGCCGCTCCCTGACGAAATGGCGGGTCAGCCGCTCGGTGATGGGCGAGCGGCACACGTTGCCGGTGCTGACGTGGAGGATGCGGAAGCTGTCGCGCGGAAGTCCCACGAAGGTCGTCGTGATCTCCGCCGCGCTTTCCCCGTTGCCTATGCCACGCCCCGATCCAGGGGCCGTCAATTCGCCACCTCGAGGTCGGGTACGACCTTCCGGAGCTCGTCCGCCGAGATGGCACCCGCCCGCAGCAGCAGCGGCACCTCACGGGTCACGTCGACGATCGACGACGGCACGATGCCGGGGGTCGGGCCGCCGTCGAGGTAGACGGAGACGGAGTCGCCGAGCATCTCCTGCGCGGCGTCGCAGTCCTCCGGCGCCGGGTGGCCGGTCAGGTTGGCGGAGGAGACGGCCATGGGGCCGACCTCGGTCAGCAGCTCGATGGCGACCGGGTGCAGGGGCATGCGCACGGCGACCGTGCCCCGGGTGTCCCCGAGGTCCCACTGGAGGGACGGCTGGTGCCGGGCGACGAGCGTCAGGGCGCCCGGCCAGAACGCGTCGACCAGCTCCCAGGCCAGCTCGGAGAAGTCCGTGACGAGGCCGTGCAGCGTGTTCGGGGAGCCGATGAGGACGGGAGTGGGCATGTTGCGGCCCCGGCCCTTCGCCTCCAGCAGGTCGGCGACCGCCTCCGAGGAGAACGCGTCCGCGCCGACGCCGTACACCGTGTCTGTCGGCAGCACCACGAGCTCGCCACGGCGGACGGCGGACGCTGCCTCGCGCAGACCGGTCACACGGTCGGTCGCGTCGTTGGTGTCGTATCGCCGTGCCATCTTTAGCTGGCCTCCTCGTACACGTGCTGCTGGGATGAAGTCCGCGAAGAGCGCGGGGTGCCCGGTGTGCTCACGGCAGTGCCTTGCGGGCGGTGGCGAAACGCGGGCGGTTGTTGAGGTCCGGGTGGTCGGCCGCATCGGTCCAGCCGCGGTCCTCGGCGAAGATCCACGGCACCTGGCCGCCCTGGGTGTCGGCGTGCTCGACGACGACCACGCCGCCCGGCCGCAGCAGCCGGTGCGCGGTGCGCTCCAGGCCGCGGATGAGGTCGAGGCCGTCCTCGCCGGAGAAGAGGGCCAGGTCGGGGTCGTAGTCCCGCGCCTCGGGGGCGACGTACTCCCACTCGGTGAGCGGGATGTAGGGCGGGTTGGTGATGACCAGGTCGACCTGGCCGTCCAGGTCCGGGAACGCCGTCAGCGCGTTGCCCTGCCGCAGCTCGACCCTGGACCCCTGGACGTTCTTGCGGGTCCACTTCAGGGCGTCCTCGGACAGCTCCACGGCGTGCACGCGCGAGCGCGGCACCTCCTGGGCCAGGGCGAGGGCGATGGCGCCGGAGCCGGTGCACAGGTCGACGATGCACGGCTCGACGACGTCCATGGCCCGTACGGCGTCTATGGCCCAGCCGACCACGGACTCCGTCTCGGGCCGCGGCACGAACACCCCGGGGCCGACCTGGAGTTCCAGGTAGCGGAAGTAGGCGCGCCCGGTGATGTGCTGGAGCGGTTCGCGGGCCTCGCGGCGGGCGATGACCTCCCAGTAGCGGGCGTCGAAGTCGGAGTCCTTGACGGAGTGCAGCTCGCCGCGCTTGACGCCGTGCACGAACGCGGCGAGCTCCTCCGCGTCGGTACGCGGCGAGGGCACGCCGGCGTCGGCGAGCCGCTGAGTGGCTTGAGCCACCTCCGCGAGCAGCAGGTTCACGCAAGTCCTCCGTAGTACTCGTACGTGATCACTCGTACGTGCTCGTGCCTGCCTTACGCGGCCGCCAGCTTCGCCGCCGAGTCCGCGTCGACGCAGGCCTGGATCACCGCGTCGAGGTCGCCGTCCAGGACCTGGTCCAGGTTGTACGCCTTGAAGCCGACGCGGTGGTCGGAGATGCGGTTCTCCGGGTAGTTGTAGGTGCGGATCTTCTCGGAGCGGTCGACGGTGCGGACCTGGCTGCGGCGGGCGTCGGCCGCTTCCCGCTCCGCCTCCTCCTGCGCCGCCGCGAGCAGCCTGGAGCGCAGGATACGCAGTGCCTGCTCCTTGTTCTGCAGCTGGCTCTTCTCGTTCTGGCAGGAGGCGACGACTCCGGTCGGAAGGTGCGTGATGCGCACGGCGGAGTCGGTGGTGTTGACGGACTGTCCGCCGGGCCCGGAGGACCGGTAGACGTCGATGCGGAGGTCGTTGGGGTTGATCTCGACGTCGACCTCCTCCGCCTCGGGCGTGACGAGCACACCGGCCGCGGAGGTGTGGATGCGGCCCTGGGACTCCGTCGCGGGCACGCGCTGCACGCGGTGCACGCCGCCCTCGTACTTCATCCGCGCCCAGACGCCCTGGCCCGGCTCGGTGGCACCCTGGCCGCCCTTGGTCTTCACGGCGACCTGGACGTCCTTGTAGCCGCCCAGCTCCGACTCGGTGGCGTCGATGATCTCGGTCTTCCAGCCGACGCGCTCGGCGTAGCGCAGGTACATGCGCAGCAGGTCGCCGGCGAACAGCGCCGACTCGTCGCCGCCCGCGCCCGCCTTGATCTCGAGGATGACGTCCTTGTCGTCGCTGGGGTCGCGCGGGACGAGCAGGAGGCGCAGCTTCTCCGTGAGCACCTCGCGCGCCTTCTCCAGCTCCTTGACCTCGGCGGCGAACTCCGGGTCGTCGGCGCCCAGTTCACGCGCCGTCTCGATGTCGTCGCCCGTCTGCGTCCAGGAGCGGTACGTGGCGACGATGGGGGTGAGCTCGGCGTAACGCTTGTTCAGCTTGCGCGCGTTGGCCTGGTCGGAGTGGACCGACGGGTCGGCGAGCTTCTTCTCCAGGTCGGCGTGCTCGGCGACGAGTTCCTCGACGGCCTCGAACATCTTGGGCTCCTGTGCGGGACGGGGTGAAGGGCGGGCGACCAAAAACGCCGGTCCCGGAGCGCCCGGTGCGGGGGCGCGTCCGTGGACCGGCGAATTGAGGCTCGCTACTTCTTGGAGCCGGCGGCCTTGCCGAAGCGGGCCTCGAAGCGGGCCACACGGCCACCGGTGTCGAGGATCTTCTGCTTGCCCGTGTAGAACGGGTGGCACTCGGAGCACACATCGGCACGGATCGCGCCGGACTCGATGGTGCTGCGGGTGGTGAACGACGCGCCACAGGTGCAGCTGACCTGCGTCTCGACGTACTCGGGGTGGATGTCGCGCTTCAAGGTGTCTCCTAGGTTCGGGAGGGCGCCGGGTCGCCGCCGCGGGATGCGGGAGCGTGAACCGGAGCCGACGTACCAGTCTGCCAGGACTGGGGCCTACTCCCAAAACCGGGGGTTGCCGTCGTTTGTTCCCCGCGGGCCGTCGTGCGTTGTTCGCGCCCCCGCGGCGGAGCCGCACATCGATACCAGCCCGCGCCCCCTTCGGGGCGCGGTCCTCAGGAGCCGCTCACGACGCCCTTGGCCTCACCGGTCGCCGTGCCCTTCGTCGCGCTCTCGGGGATCGGCCTGTCGTTCTCCAGGGCCTGCCAGATCTGGTCGGCCTTCTTCTCCTGGAGGAGGACGCGGTTGGGGTCGGCCGGGTCGTAGGCCACCGGCATCGTGACCATGTGCATGTTGGCCGGGCTGATGCCCTTCAGGCCGCTCGCGAAGGACGCCAGCTTGTTGACCGAGCCGAGGTCGGAGTCGGTCGTCACCGTATTGGTCGCGGTTTCCGCGAGGTCGAGCAGCTTCTTCGGGTTCGAGAAGACGCCGACGTCCTTGATCTGGTTGACCAGGGCCTTGATGAAGGCCTGCTGGAGCTGGATCCGGCCCAGGTCGGAGCCGTCGCCGACGCCGTGTCTGGTGCGGACCAGGCCGAGGGCCTGCTTGCCGTCGAGCGTGTGGGTGCCGGCCTTCAGGTTCAGATGGCTGTCTGGGTCGTCGATGCTCTTGGTCGTGGTGATCTCGACGCCGCCGAGGTCGTCGATGAGCTTCTGGAAGCCGGCGAAGTCGACCTCCAGGTAGTGGTCCATGCGCAGGTCGGTGATCGACTCGACGGTCTTCACGGCGCAGGCGGCCCCGCCGGTGGAGTACGCGGAGTTGAACATCACGCTGCGCGCGGCGGGGTACTCGTCGCCCTTGGTGTCCGTGCACGAGGGACGGTCGATGAGGGTGTCGCGCGGGATGGAGACCACGCTGGCCTTCTTGTGCCCCTTGTAGACGTGCACGATCATCGCCGTGTCGGAGCGGGCGCTGCCGTCGTCGGTGCCGCCGCCGAGCTTCTTGTTGCCGCCGGCGCGGGTGTCGGAGCCGAGGACGAGGATGTTCTCCGAGCCGTTGTCGGCCTTCTTGGGCCGGTCCGTGCCGAGAGCCTGGTCGATGTCGACGCTCTTGAGGTTGCCGTTGAGTTTGAGGTACAGGTACCCGGCTCCGGCGCCGCCCAGCACGACGATTCCCGCGGTCGTCCAGGCCGTGATCAACAAGCCCTTGTGACGCTTCGGGGGCTTACGGCGCCGGCCCTTGCCGCGGTGGCGCGCTCCACTGGTGCCGCTGTCTCCCGGTATACCCGGGCCGGGTGTGCTCTCGGCGGACATGTACTCCTCAGCTCTTCTACGGTCGGTTACCCCCTGCGGTCAGTGCCAGGCGTGGCCGGAGAAGACCCTTCCTCGCACTATCGTCGCCCCACCTGGTCAGACGGGGAAACTCGGGAAAGGGTTGCACAACGGACTGTGCCCACCGCGTGCGGCGGTGGGCACAGTCCGTGCTCGTCAGGGCGGAGCGGAACCCGCTCACCTGCCTTTTCAGCCGAAGATGTCGTACTGCTTGAAATCGGTGCCCACGGACTTCCTTGTGGCAAAGATCTCGCTTGTCCCCTTGCCGGTGCCCGCGTACAGGTAGAGCGTGCCGCCGGGGGTGCGGGCCAGGAAGTCGGCCTTGCCGTCGCCGGTGACGTCGCCGGGCGCGTCGAAGGCGTTGTAGTCGGCCCAGGTGCGCACCTTGACCCGGGCCGAGAAGGCGCCCGCGCCGGCCTTGCCGGTGCCCTTGTAGAGGTAGATGGCGCTGCCGGACTTGCTGCGGGCGAGCAGGTCGGTCTTGCCGTCCCCGTTGTAGTCGCCCTTGCCGCGCACGGAGTTGTACTGGTTCCAGCCGGAGCCGACCTTCACGCGGGGCGCGAAGGTGCCGTTGCCCTTGCCCGGGTAGATCCACATGACGCCCGCGGAGTCGACCGAGAGCAGGTCGGGCAGGTAGTCGCCGGTGACGTCACCGGGGGTGATGATCCGGGTGCGGGTCTTCCAGTTGTCGGCGATCTGCTTGGTGGACCAGGTGCCGCTGGAGATGACGTAGTGCGTCCGGAAGACGTCACCGTCGCTGCTGCGCCGGTAGACCAGGTCCTGGTAGCCGTCGCGGTCGAGGTCCGTCTGCAGGACGACGTTCACGCCGTTCCAGTTGCCCCAGGACTCGCGGGCGGCGAAGGACGTGCCCTTGGAGTCCTTGGAGTAGCCGGTCTTGGTGGAGGCGTTGCGCACCCACAGGTCGGCCTTGTGGTCGCCGCTGACGTTGGTGTCGTCGAGGCGCGGGTAGGCGGCGCCGACGTAGGAGCTGACCTTGGCGAAGACGCTGTAGGCGCCCTTCGCGACGCAGTCGGTCACACCCCAGGACACGACACCGACGATCCGGTTGTTGACGACCAGGGGGCCGCCGGAGTCGCCGTTGCAGGCGGAGACGGTGCCGGTGTCGCTGCCGGTGGCGGGCTTGCCCGCGCAGACCATGTGGCCCTTGACGAAGTCCGCGCCGTACGCGCCGGAGCACGTCGTGTCGGACTGCATGGGGAGCGTGGCCGTCTTCAGCGTCTCGGAGATGTCGTCGCTGGTGGAGCTGGTGCGGCCCCAGCCGTAGACCTTGGCACTGGTGCCTGCCTTGTACGACGTGGTGTCGCCGGAGGTCGTCATGCGGATCGGGGTGGCCTTGACCGGGACGGGCAGGGTCAGCACCGCGATGTCGTTGTCGATGGTCGTCGCGTTGTACGACGGGTGGTTCCACTGCCGGTGGATGCCGGTGACGGTGCCGCCGTGCAGGTCGGTGCCGTCGGCCGAGGGCAGTTGGGAGGTGCCGGTGACGACGGCGCCGTTGGCGTTCCAGTTGTAGCCCTTGACGCAGTGCGCGGCGGTCAGGATCTTCGTCGGCGCGACGACGGCACCGCCGCAGAAGAAGCCGATGTCGTCGCTGGTGCCGGAGGTTCCCCGGTCGTCGTAGTAGTGGAGCTGCGCCATCCACGGGGCCGTGCTGATGGTGGTCTCGTTGCCGCCGATGACCTTGGGGTCGACGCCGCCGGCCACGGTGCCCGCGCTGAGCGAGGCCTTGCTCGTCTTGCCGGCGACGTCGTCACCGGCCATGGCGCCCGCGACACGCTTCTCCAGGTCGGCGAGCGACGGCGAAGCGACGGCGGGCTTGATCTTCGGCTGCGGCAGCGGGGTGGCCGCACCGGCGGACGTCGACAGCAGTGCGCCGGCCACGGCGGCGGCGACACCGGCCGCGGCGACGGGCAGTGCGATGCGTATGCGACGTCTGTGCCGACCGCCCCCGGGCATGGGTGTACCCACGTATGTCCCCCCTCGGGATCACAAGTTCGAAGAGAGCGTGATCCTACCCGCACACGAACAGCACAAAGGGCCGCCCCCGTGCCGGGAGCGGCCCTCTTCGTGCAGTGCTTACCTCAGCCGACTGCCTCAGTCGCCGTTGCCCGGCGTCGGGGTCGTCTTCTGGATCTGCATCAGGAACTCGGCGTTCGACTTCGTCTGCTTCATCTTGTCGAGCAGCAGCTCGACCGCCTGCTGCTGGTCGAGGGCGTGCAGCACCCGGCGCAGCTTCCAGACGATGGCGAGCTCGTCGGGGGCGAGCAGGATCTCTTCCTTACGGGTGCCGGACGCGTCGACGTCCACCGCCGGGAAGATGCGCTTGTCCGCGAGCTTGCGGTCGAGCTTCAGCTCGGCGTTGCCGGTGCCCTTGAACTCCTCGAAGATGACCTCGTCCATGCGGGACCCGGTGTCCACCAGGGCGGTGGCGAGGATCGTCAGCGAGCCGCCGTCCTCGATGTTGCGGGCCGCACCGAAGAAGCGCTTCGGCGGGTACAGCGCCGTCGAGTCGACACCACCGGACAGGATGCGGCCGGAGGCCGGGGCGGCGAGGTTGTACGCGCGGCCCAGACGGGTGATCGAGTCGAGCAGCACGACCACGTCGTGGCCCAGCTCCACCAGGCGCTTGGCACGCTCGATGGCGAGCTCGGCGACGGTGGTGTGGTCCTCGGCCGGACGGTCGAAGGTCGAGGAGATGACCTCGCCCTTCACCGACCGCTGCATGTCGGTGACCTCCTCCGGACGCTCGTCGACGAGGACGACCATCAGGTGGCACTCGGGGTTGTTGTGCGTGATCGCGTTGGCGATCGCCTGCATGATCATGGTCTTGCCGGTCTTCGGCGGGGCCACGATCAGACCGCGCTGGCCCTTACCGATCGGCGCGACGAGGTCGATGATGCGGGTGGTGAGGACGCCCGGGTCCGTCTCCAGACGCAGGCGGTCCTGCGGGTACAGCGGCGTCAGCTTGTTGAACTCCGGTCGCCCGCGCCCGGATTCGGGCGCCATGCCGTTGACGGAGTCCAGGCGCACCAGCGCGTTGAACTTCTCGCGCCGCTCGCCGTCCTTGGGCTGGCGCACGGCACCGGTGATGTGGTCGCCCTTGCGCAGGCCGTTCTTGCGGACCTGGGCGAGGGAGACGTACACGTCGTTCGGGCCGGGCAGGTAGCCGGACGTGCGGATGAACGCGTAGTTGTCGAGGATGTCCAGGATGCCCGCGACGGGGATCAGGACGTCGTCGTCGGTGATCTGCGGCTCCTGGACGTCGTCACGACCGCGTCGGCCCCGGCGGTCGCGGTAGCGCCCGCGACGGCCACGACGGCCGCCGTCGAAGTCGTCCCCGTCCTCGTCGGCCCGCTGCTGGCCGCGGTCCTGGCGGCCGCCGCCCTGCTGGCTCTGCTGCTGGCCGCGGTCCTGACGGCCGCCGCCCTGCTGGTCGTCACCCTTGCCGCCGCGGCGGTCGCGGTCACGCCCGCGGTCCCGGTCCCGGTCGCGGTCACGGTCACGGCGGTCGCGACGACGGCCCTCGCCGTCACCGGCGTCGGACTTGGCCTCGTTGCTCTGGGACTGCTGCTGCGTCTGAGCCTCGGCCTTGGTGTCGGTCTTCGCCTCGGCGACGATGGTCTCCGCGGCGGAAGCCGGGGCTCCGGCATCGGCGGTGGCCCGGCGACGGCGGCGCTCGGGCGCGTCGTCTCCCGCGCGCTCGTTCTCGCTCGACCGGGAGGCGCCTCCGGCGGGCTGGCCGGGGATCTCGATCTGCTGCTGGGCCACGGCCTTGTCGGCCTTGTCCGCGGGGGCCTTGGAGGCTTCCTTCGCGTCCGCCTTCTTCTCCGCCTTCTCGGCGTTGTCGCCCGTACGGGTGCGTGAGGTGGCACGGCGCTTGGGCTTGGTCTCGGCGGGCGCGTCGGCCTTCGCGGCCGGAGCGGCGCCGCCGGACGCCTGCGCCTCCTTGATGACCTCGATCAGCTGGCTCTTGCGCATACGCGCGGTGCCCCTGATACCGAGGCCGGATGCGACCTGCTGCAGCTCGGCCAGCACCATGCCCTCGAGGCCGGTACCGCGGCGCCGCCGGGAGCCGGCACCGCTGGCAGGCGCGGAGGCGTCCGTGGCGGGCGCGGCAGCGGTCTCCTCGACACGTGCGCCCATCAGATCGGTGGTGTCGCTCACGAAGGGTCCTTCCCTGGAGCGGACGTCGGCCTGTCTGGCTCGGCGACCGGTTGTGCTGTCCGACTTCGGTCCGTGTGGTGTGAACCGTGCCGGGGCGGTGGTCCGCCTAAGCGGCGGAGGAATCTGGTGATGGCGCTTCCTTGAGCCGTGGCACCCAGTGTCAGTGTCACGCGGCGTGGTCGCACCGGTTCCGGAGCGTGCCCTGCGCCCCGCTCAGTGTGCCTGTACGGCGTACGGTCCGACGTACGGAACACAGTGCGGCTTGGGGGGCTCCCGGAAGAATGTCTGTCCCGGACGGGGACACGAGGCACCTCGCCATGGTGGGGTCGGGTGCAGACTTGAGGTTAACACTACCGGATCCAACAAACATTCCCCCTCTCGAAATCCGGCAACCGCGCGGTTTCAGATGTCACCGGAGGCGGCGAGCGGCAGCACGCTCGCGCCCTGCTGATCGAGGCGCAGCCGGTTCGCTGCCCAGTCCGCGCCCGCCAGAGCCTCGACCTTGGCGGCCGTCTCCTCGTCGGCCAGCGCCATGACCGTCGGCCCGGCCCCGGAGATGACAGCGGGGATGCCGTCGCCCCGCAGCCGCTCCACCAGTGCCGCGCTCTCGGGCATGGCCGGCGCGCGGTACTCCTGGTGCAGGCGGTCCTCGGTGGCGGGCAGCAGAAGTTCGGGGCGGCGCGTCAGCGCTTCGACGAGCAGGGCGGCGCGGCCGGCGTTGGTGGCCGCGTCGACGTGCGGCACGGTGCGCGGCAGCAGTCCGCGCGCGGTTTCCGTGAGGACCGGCTTCCCGGGCACGAAAACCACCGGAACGATGGAATCCGCGGGCTCCATCCTGATCGCGCGCGCCGCGCCGCCCTCCATCCAGGACAGCGTGAAGCCGCCCAGCAGGCACGCCGCGACGTTGTCGGGGTGGCCCTCGATCTCGGTGGCGAGTTCGAGCAGCGCGGTGTCGTCGAGCTTCGCGTCTGCCCCTATGGTCACGGCGCGGGCGGCGACGATGCCGGCGCAGATGGCCGCCGAGGAGGAGCCGAGGCCCCGGCCGTGCGGAATGCGGTTGGCGCAGACGATCTCCAGACCGCGCGGCTGTCCGCCGAGCAGGTCGAAGGCGGTGCGCAGGGACCGTACGAGAAGGTGCTGCTCGTCGCGCGGGAGGGTCTCGCTGCCCTCACCCGCGATGTCGATGTGCAGCCCGGAGTCGGCCACCCGGACGACCACGTCGTCGTACAAGCCCAGCGCGAGGCCGAGGGCGTCGAAGCCCGGGCCGAGGTTGGCGCTGGTGGCGGGGACGCGCACCCGGACGGCGGCGGCGCGGAACGCTGGACCGGCCATCGCTCGATGACTCTCCTTGAGCTGCGTGATTGTCGAATGACGTTCAGTGGACATTCGAGGGCGTACGAGAACCCTGGGGGCCGCTGCCGACCGGGCTGGCCGGCGGCTGTCCCGGCCGCGGAGACGGCGCGGCACCGTGCTCCCTGCGGAGGCATATGCGGCGGGCGGGTTCAGTACAGCCTATCGAAGGAAGGTTCTGTGGCGACATAGGGCGCACAGGAGGCGCACGATGCGTGTCGTAAGCCCCCTGTGCACCCCCCGTAGGGATTCTCCCCGGGCCGGCGCCGTCTTACGCCGGAACCTGTCGGGCGCACCACCGGCGCTCGGGGCATCGGCGCACGTCAGGCTGGTTCGAGCGCCCTCAGGCGAGACCCAGGCGCTCCGCCGCGGCCGCCGCGTCGACGGGTACGGTGACCGGCTGCGGGGCACCGGCGACGGCCCAGTCGGGGTCCTTCAGCCCGTTGCCGGTGACGGTGCAGACGATCCGCTGCCCCGGGTCGACCTTGCCCTGCTCGGCTGCCTTCAGCAGACCGGCGACGGACGCGGCGGACGCCGGCTCGACGAAGACGCCCTCCTGGGACGCCAACAGCCGGTAGGCGCGCAGGATCTCACGGTCCGTCACCTCGTCGATGAAACCGCCCGACTCGTCCCGCGCGGCCAGCGCGTACTGCCAGGAAGCCGGGTTGCCGATGCGGATGGCCGTGGCGATGGTCGAGGGGTCCTTGACGACCTCGCCGCGCACGATCGGGGCGCTGCCGGAGGCCTGGAAGCCCCACATCCGCGGGGTGCGGGTCGCCACACCGTCGGCGGCGTACTCCGTGTAGCCCTTCCAGTAGGCCGTGATGTTGCCCGCGTTGCCCACCGGCAGGACGTGGACGTCGGGCGCGTCACCGAGCATGTCCACGATCTCGAAGGCGGCCGTCTTCTGACCCTCGATACGTACCGGGTTGACCGAATTGACCAGCGCCACGGGGTAGTTGTCGCTCAGGCCGCGCGCCAGGGTGAGGCAGTCGTCGAAGTTGCCGTCGACCTGGAGGATCTTCGCGCCGTGCACGAGGGCCTGGCCCATCTTGCCGAGCGCGATCTTGCCCGTCGGCACGAGCACGGCGCAGACCATTCCGGCCCGTACGGCGTAGGCGGCGGCGGAGGCCGACGTGTTGCCGGTGGAGGCGCAGATGACGGCCTGCGCGCCCTCCTCCTTGGCCCGGGTGATGGCCATGGTCATGCCCCGGTCCTTGAAGGAACCGGTCGGGTTCGCACCCTCCACCTTGAGGTGGACCTCGCAGCCCGTGCGCTCGGAGAGCACCTGCGCGGGCACGAGGGGCGTGCCGCCCTCACGGAGCGTCACGACCGGCGTGCTGTCTGAGACGGGCAGCCTGTCCCGGTACTCCTCGATGATTCCGCGCCACTGGTGGGTCATTGCTGGTTACTCTCCTTCAACCCGCATGATGCTGGCGACACCACGCACGGTGTCGAGCTTGCGCAACGCCTCGACGGTCCCGGTGAGGGCGGCGTCGGACGCACGGTGCGTGACGACGACGAGGGAGGCCTCGCCGTCCTTCCCCGACTGGCGAACCGTATCGATCGAGACTCCGTGCTCGGCGAAGACGGTCGCGACCTGGGCGAGAACGCCCGGTTTGTCAGCCACGTCGAGGCTGATGTGATACCGCGTGACGACGTCGCCCATCGGAGACACCGGCAGCGCGGCGTAGGCGGACTCGCCCGGTCCGGTCGCGCCGCTGAGCCGATTGCGGCAGACGGCGACGAGGTCACCGAGCACGGCGGAGGCGGTCGGGGAACCGCCCGCTCCGGGGCCGTAGAACATGAGCTGCCCGGCGGCGTCGGACTCGACGAACACGGCGTTGTAGGCGCCGCGGACGGAGGCCAGGGGATGGCTCAGCGGAATCATGGCCGGGTGCACGCGTGCGGTGACGGACGCCCCGTCCGCAGCCCGCTCGCAGATGGCGAGCAGCTTGATGGTGCAGCCCATCTCCTTCGCGGAGGCGAAGTCGGCCGCGGTCACCTCGGTCATGCCCTCGCGGTAGACGTCGTCGAGGCGCACGCGCGTGTGGAAGGCGATGCCGGCGAGGATCGCGGCCTTGGCGGCGGCGTCGAAGCCCTCGACGTCGGCGGTCGGGTCGGCCTCCGCGTACCCCAGCGCGGTGGCCTCGTCGAGGGCCTCCTGGTAGCCGGCGCCCGTCGAGTCCATCGCGTCGAGGATGAAGTTCGTCGTGCCGTTGACGATGCCCATCACCCGGTTGATCTTGTCGCCGGCGAGGGACTCGCGCACCGGCCGGATCAGCGGGATGGCACCGGCGACGGCGGCCTCGTAGTAGAGGTCCTTGCCGTGCTGCTCGGCGACGGCGTGCAGGGCGGCCCCGTCCTGGGCGAGCAGCGCCTTGTTGGCGGAGACGACGGAGGCGCCGTGCTCGAAGGCGGTGGTGATGAGGCTGCGCGCGGGCTCGATGCCGCCGATGACCTCCACCACGACGTCGATGTCGCCGCGCTTGACCAGGGCGGTGGCGTCGGTGGTGACCAACTCGGGGGCGATGCCCTCACGCACCCGGTCGGGCCGCCGCACGGCCACGCCCGCGAGCTCCACCGGGGCCCCGATCCGGGCCGCGAGGTCGTCGGCGTGCGTCGTCATGATGCGCGCCACCTCTGAGCCGACCACTCCACAGCCCAGTAGCGCCACCTTCAGCGGACGCGTACGCATCATCCGACCTCGTTTCCTCTTTACCGTCAACGGTGGAACCAGTCTCACTCACCGGACGGGAGTTTCTGCCCCTAGTCCGGATCGTGAGATGTCTATTTCATGTGCGCGGGGGCGGCGGACAGGAGATCTTCCGCCGCCCGCCGATGCCGCCCTCCGCCGGTCAGCCGACGTCGAGACGCAACAGGTCCTCCTCCGTCTCGCGGCGGACGATCACCCGCGCCTCACCACCGTCGACGGCGACGACCGGCGGGCGGAGCACATGGTTGTAGTTGCTGGCCATGGACCGGCAGTACGCGCCGGTGGCCGGTACGGCCAGGAGGTCGCCCGGTGCCAGGTCGGACGGCAGGAACGCGTCCTTGACCACGATGTCCCCGCTCTCGCAGTGCTTGCCGACGACGCGGGCGAGCATCGGCTCGGCGTCGGAGGTGCGCGACACCAGCGCGACGCTGTACTCCGCGTCGTACAGCGCGGTGCGGATGTTGTCCGACATGCCGCCGTCGACGGAGACGTACGTCCGCAGCCCGTCGAGGGGCTTGACGGTGCCGACCTCGTAGAGCGTGAAGGCGGTCGGGCCGACGATGGCGCGCCCCGGCTCGACGGAGATACGAGGAGTACGCAGCTTGGCGGCCTCGCACTCGCGGCTGACGATCTCAGTGAGGGACTTGGCGATCTCGTGCGGCTCGCGGGGGTCGTCGTCGCTGGTGTACGCGATGCCGAGCCCGCCGCCGAGGTCGATCTCCGGCAGCTCCACGCCGTGCTCGTCGCGGACGGCCTTCAGCAGCGAGACGACCCGGTGCGCGGCGACCTCGAACCCGGACATGTCGAAGATCTGCGACCCGATGTGACTGTGGATGCCGACCAGTTCAAGACCGTCGAGCTGCAGGGCCCGGCGTACGGCCTCGGCGGCCTGCCCGCCGGCCAGCGGGATGCCGAACTTCTGGTCCTCGTGGGCCGTGGCGATGAACTCGTGGGTGTGGGCCTCGACGCCGACGGTGATGCGGATGAGGACCTTCTGCCGCTTCCCGAGGCTCTGCGCGATGTGCGCGACGCGGACGATCTCCTGGAAGGAGTCGAGGACGATGTGCCCGACGCCGACGTCGACAGCCCGGGTGATCTCGTCGACAGACTTGTTGTTGCCGTGGAAGGCGATGCGGTCGGCGGGCATGCCGGCCGACAGGGCGGTGGCCAGCTCGCCGCCGGAGCAGACGTCGACGTTCAGCCCCTCCTCGTCGAGCCAGCGCACCACGGCGCGGGAGAGGAACGCCTTGCCGGCGTAGAAGACGTCGGCGCCGGTCCCGAAGGCGGTGCGCCAGGCACGCGCGCGGGCCCGGAAATCGGCCTCGTCGAGGACGTAGGCGGGGGTGCCGAACTCCTCGGCGAGCCGGGTGACGGGGATGCCTCCGACGGTCACGACCCCGTCCTCGTCACGCGTCACGGTCTGGGCCCACACCTTGGGGTCCAGCGCGTTGAGGTCGGCGGGCGGGGCGGAGTAGTGGCCCTCGGGAAGGACATCGGCGTGACGGGGCCCGGCGGGGTGTGCGGAACGGCTCATGATCTGTACGTGTCTCTCAGAGATGGTCGGGAGCGTCGATACCGAGCAGGGACAGGCCGCCGGCCAGCACCGTCCCGGCGGCTTCGGCGAGCGCGAGCCGGGCACGGTGGGCGGCCGAGGGTTTCTCCTCACCGAGGGGCAGCACGGCGGGGAGCAGGGGCATCGCGGCATCGGCGACGGCGAGGAGGTGCCGGGCCAGGCGGTCGGGGGTGTGATGCGTGGCGGTGGCGGCGAGGACGCGGGGGTGGTCGCCGAGTACGGCGACCAGCGCTTCCGCTTCGCTCACGGGACCGGGCTCGGGGTGGAAGCCGAGGTCGGCGGCGTTGCGCACGAGGGCCCGGGTGCGGGCGTGGGCGTACCGGACGCGGAAGAGGGGGTTGCCCTCCCGCTGGACGAGGTGATCACCGGGGATCCGGGGCCGGTCGTGGGCGGCGGGGTGCAGCAGCGCCCAGCGGCCGGCGTCCCGCCCGAGGGGCAGGGGGTCGGCTGGGGCGGGGACAGGACATACGGTGACGGTCCGGTCGGGGATGAACCGCGGCCCCCGGGTACTGACATCCGCACCGAGGACGGACTTCCACTCCGGGGCGGGCCGGCCGTCGCACACGACCCGGACGAAGTCGCCCTGGCTGCGCGCCAGACGGGCCACCACGTCCGTGACCACGACGGCACGCACCTCTGCCCGGCAGTAGATCTTGAGAGCCGTCCCGCTGAACCCGGTCGTCGTGTGCCCGTAGCGCCGCCCGCGCCGCAGGATCTCTCCGACCAGGTCGGCGGAGGCGGTGCTGTGCAGGCTGAGATTGAC
The DNA here is from genome assembly GCF_042955185.1 of Streptomyces sp. NPDC012474. Classification (NCBI taxonomy): domain Bacteria; kingdom Bacillati; phylum Actinomycetota; class Actinomycetes; order Kitasatosporales; family Streptomycetaceae; genus Streptomyces; species Streptomyces sp. NPDC012474. The sequence goes on along the minus strand of NZ_JBIBEP010000009.1, from coordinate 262,537 downwards.
GAAGCCGGGCCCGGTGACGACGACGTCGGCGAACCGCCGCTCGTCGAGGAGCCGCGCCCGCAGCATCTCGGCCACGTCACGCGGCGCCCGCCCTGCCTCGCGGGCCAGCCGGAGGGCGATGCTGGTGGCGTAGTCGCCGCAGCCCCCGGGGCCCGGCGGAGCGACCACGACCCGCTCCGGCACGGTCACGCTGAGCTCACCCTCGTCGACAGCGCGGCGCACGGCGTGCAGCACGGTACGGGAGAGCTCGGCGGGGGTCACGGGACAAGCGTATGGGAGGAAGGGGGTGGGTATGCGAGCCGGTTTCCGCCCGGTCCGGGATGTGGACGCGGCGCCTGCGCCAGGCTGCGCAGGAGTCACTCGCCTACGGCACGGCGGGTAGATCCACTTCCTTGGTCTGCTCCTCGGCTTGCCGGGCGTGTTCTTTCTCGTGTTCGTTCGCGCGATCCGTTGCGTGTTCCCTTGTGCGCTCCGTCGCGTGTTCCTTCGGCCGGGCGCCGCTGCGCTGCCGGCCCTCGGCCCGGGCCCGATCGACCAACTGACGCACCATGCGGACCAGTTCGGCGGGCTCGAAGGGCTTGGCGAGGAACGCGTCGACGCCCACTTCGAGTCCGGCCTCGACCTCGTGGTGACCGCAGGCGCTGACGATGGCGAGGGGCATGTCGCGGGTGCGCGGATCGGCGCGGAGGCGAGCGGCTGTCCGGATCCCGTCCAGCCGGGGCATGACGACATCGAGGGTCACGACATCGGGCCGCACCTGATGAACGACATCAAGACACTCGGCACCATCGGCCGCGGTCACGACCTCCAGCCCCTCAAGCTCGAGGTTGACCCTGATCAACTGCCGGATGACCTTGTTGTCGTCCACAACAAGCACCCGGCCCGACGCGCCTGGCACAACTCGAGAGTAGGTCGGCCCCTGCCATCGCGTCCGGGTTTTCCCCACTTCCACCCCGACCGGGCGACCTGCAACCCCGCCCCGGACAGCGGAAACCCGTTCATGACCACCCCGCCGGAGCTGGTAGTGTTCTACCCGTCGCCGCGAGCAACGCGACGGACACGCCCCCGTAGCTCAGGGGATAGAGCAACGGCCTCCGGAGCCGTGTGCGCAGGTTCGAATCCTGCCGGGGGCACCCTGTATGAGGTGCCCAAAGACCCCGTCATCAGCGGAGACGCTGAGCGCGGGGTCTTCGTGTGTGTGCAGGCGTGTGCGGCCCGGTGCGGCCGTATGTCGGGGGCTGTGGACGAGGCGCACACGGGATCTTGGAGCATCGCCGCAGGTGACCGGCGCTTTCAGCGGACGGACAGCTGATCCTCGATACGCCGATTGGCGACATCCTGCCGTCCGTCGAGACACTTCGCGTAGCGGGTCAGCAGGACCTCCACGCTATTGCCGGCGCGCTCGGCCACCTCGGCCGGGTCGACACCGGCGTTGAGCGACGTCGACAGCGCCGAGTGGCGGAGGTCGTACGGCCGACTCGTGAGCGGCGAAGCCGCGACAGCCGGCGGAAGCGCGAGGAGCCGAGCATCAGCGGCGCCGAGTCGGACCGCTCGGAGCAGCGCGGCGCCGAGCTCGTCCGCTAGCGCCCTGACTTCCGTCGCACTTCCCGCGGAAGTGTTTCTGCCGGCCCGCGCCACAATCACGGTCTTGCCACCACTTCACCTTTTGGGAACGCCGTGTGTCTGCGATCTCGAACTCCTCATGACGTCCACCACCCCTCTGACATGCCAGGTAACGCGCAAGTCAACAAGGCGAGCCATGGGGGATCTATCTGCAAGGTGGGATTCCCACGCCCACCAAGAGGATGAGGGGTAGGATGAGTGGCATGAGTGAGCCTACCGGCAAGTATTCCATCACTATGCCGCGCGACATCGCCGAAGCCGCCAAGGCCCGCAGCGGCCCCTCCGGGCTGTCCGCCTACGTGGCCGCCGCCGTGGCCCGTCAGATCGAACGCGACAATCTGAACGAGCTCATCCAGGTCGCCGAGGCCGAGCACGGGCCCGTCACGGACGAGGAGATGCAGACCCTCCGCGACCAGCTCCACCAGGCGCGATTGGAGCAGACGCAGGACGGGGCGAACGCTGCGTGACCCGCTCTCCCGCCGTCCCTGGTGGCTCCCTCGTCCTGGACAGCGAAGGGCTGGCCAAGGCCGTGCTGCGCGATCGCACGGTCACCGGCTGGCTCGCCCTCGCACGCGCCGACGACCTGCGAGTGATCACCTCTGCGGCAACCCTCGTCGAGGTGGTCCACCCCAGGATCAACCGGCCGGCCCTGGAGTGGACGCTGTCCCGCCTTATCGTCGAACCGGTCACCGAACCCATCGCCCGTCACGCCGCCATCCTCCTCGCCGACGCCGGACTGCACGGCCACAAATACGCTATCGACGCCATACTCAGCGCCGCCGCCCTCGCCGCCCCCGCCCCAGTCACGATCCTTACCTCCGACCCGGAGGACCTCACCGCTCTCTGTGGCGGACGCGCCACCGTCATGAAGATTTGACCAGCACCCAGCAAGTTCCGAACAAGCATTCGGTAATGCAAGATTCTCGTTGAACGGCTACGTAGACCACAAGAAGAAGCAGGGCCAATCCGCACAACAGATGACCCCGGTCTCGCATGTACCAGAATCCTTCTCGACTACGCCCGCGAGCTGAAGAGTTCGCGGCACCCGGTTGAGAGTGGTGATTACAGCGTCTCGTTGGTACAAGTGCGACCTTCAGGTCGCGACGCCCGCACAAGAGTTCCGGTTGCCGGCTGGAAGTAGCTTTGACTTCTCCTCGCCGGAGGATCGTGCCGACTTCGCGGATCGTTACATGATCCGCCTGCGTGAACAGGGCGTCGAAGTGATCGCCCTCGCCGACCACAACACCGGCGACTGGCTACCGGACCTGCAGGCCGCGGGAGACCGCCACGGTGTCGTGGTCTTCCCCGGTGTCGAAGTTACGACCGCTTCTGGCGCCGATGGAGCACGCCTCATCCTCATCGGCGATCTCGATCGAACGGCCCGGGACATCGACATGCTGCTCGCCCAAAGTGCGGATTCAATGACGACCACCCCCGCTTTCAGCCCTGCAACCAATCAGCCCGCATCAGCAGGGCACACCCTCTGCCAGATCCTTGATGACCTACCGGATCAGTGGCTTGCGATCGCTCCCCCATGCCCTTACAGACAACGGCATCGCGTCTGAGGAGACGCTCTAATACTCCAGCTGTAGATGGTGATCTTCATGCTTGAGCGGCTTGTCGCCGGTAGTGGCTGGCCTGGGATCGGGCTTGGTGGCGGCGTCGCCAGTCGGACCAGCCGAGCAGATGGTCGGCGTCGTGGACTGTGCGGACCACGAGGGTGATGAACAAGCGTTGGATCTCGTTGCAGGTCAGCCGGATGAGGCCGCCCGGTGCGGGGTGGTGTGAGTGTTCGTCGGCGCGGACGACGGCCAGGAAGGCATGTGCGAGCATGGCAAGGGTCACCCAGCGCGACCAGGACACGTAGCGGCGGACCTGGTGTTCATCCAGGGCAGCCAGACCCTTTCCCGCCTGAAAGAATTCCTCTACCCGCCACCTTGATCCAGCGACCCGCACCAGTTCGGTCAGCGGCACCGGGACGGGCGAGTAGCAGCAGTAGTAGGCGAGTTCGCCCGTGCCGCGCTTGCGGCGGATCAGCAGCTGCCGTCTTCCGGCGCATGGGTCGACGAGGCCGATAACGGCCCAGTCGTAGAATCGGTGTCCTTTGGCCCCGGTCCCTGCCGACAACTTCTGCCAGGCCCGCTTGGGCACCTTTCTGGCCAGGGCATCCGCGCGGAACCTCCCGGCGCCAGTGGTGACTTCGTGCGAGCAGGCCACCGCGAGGACGTAGCCAGTGCCGCGTTCCTCCAGTGTGGTCCGTAGCCTCGGGTTGCCGCCGTAGACCTCGTCGCCGGCCACCCAGACGGCTCGGTGGCCGCCGTCCAGGAACCGCGCGACCATGCGGGCGGCCAGTTCCGGTTTGGTGGCGAAGGTGGCCTCCTCACCGAGTCCGGCGGCGCGGCAGCGGTCGGGGTCGGTGGTCCAGGAACGCGGAACGTACAGCTCCCGGTCTACCGCGGCGTGCCCGCGCCGTCCCGCGTAGACGAGGTAGACGGCGACCTGGGCATTTTCGATTCTGCCCGCGGTGCCGGTGTACTGGCGCTGGACGCCGACCGTGCCGGTGCCCTTCTTGACGTCGCCGGTCTCGTCGACCACCAGCACCGCCCGCTCGTCGTGCAGGTGCTCCACCACATAGCCCCGTAGGTCGTCACGGACGGCGTCGGCATCCCACTTGGCCCGGCTGAGCAGATGCTGCATGGTGTCCGGGGTGGACTCCCCGGCCCACTCAGCGATCGTCCAGCAGTTCTTTCGCGGCAGGTCCGACAGGAGTCCGAGCACCAGCCGTCGAGCTCGGCGCCGTGGCTCCACCCGGGCGAAGCGGCCCGCGATTCGGCCCATCAGGACCTCGAAAGACTCCTGCCAAAGAGTGGGGTCCACGCTGTGACCTGCGGCCACCGCATGGTTTTCAGTCTTCACACCCCGATGATCAACGGTGGCCGCGATCGCCCCCGCACCGGCCCCATCGTCAAGCCACGTGATGAGGCAGGGTGTCAGCCAGGCTGGCGCCAAGGCGTGAGGTCGAGCCCGGGATACCGCAGCGCCATCCCGGCCATCGTCTCCGGGGTCCAGTAGGGATGTCCGGGCGGCGGAAACCCGAATGCCTGGAGCTGGCGCGGTGTGGCCCGCTCGACGAACGTGAACCAGTCCTCCTGGATGGCGGAGTAGGCCCAGCCCCGACGCTGACCCCACTGGACTCCGGAGGGACGGAAGTTCAAGTGCATGGTGAACCGGGCGCCGCGCGGCGCGGTCATGGCTGTTCCGCGATGGACGGTGCCGATCTCGAAGGCGACGACTGTCCCGGCAGTACCGGCTGCGGACACCTCCGCTTCGTACAGGTGCGGGCTGCCGCTGCCGTCCTGGAAGCGGCTCTTGCTTTCGAGGCCGGGCCGCAGATGCCTGTCGGGCACGGCGGGGAGGTCGGCCGTGTGCTTCCGCGAGACAAGGTGCGCCGGGCCGAGTTCCTCGGGCACGTCCGCCAGGTACACGAACATCTCCAGCTGGCGGAAGCCGGGCGCAGTGCTGGGCACCAGAAGAGTATGGCCCGGATAGTCGCAGTGCAGGTCCTGGTCGTAGTCGCTGGCACCGGCGTACTTCGCCCAGGTCTCCGCCCCGGAGATCTGGATGTCGTCGTCTTCCAGCAGCGTCTCGGCGAGCGTCAGGACCCGGTGGTTCACAGCCAGCAGGCTGATCTCCGTGCTGGCGAACGGGAAGTAGTCGATCCCGGCGAACTGGTCGCCGATGAATCGCTCGCGTCGTGCATCGGTTGCGTCGTGGAACCCCTCAGCGGAGGGGAAGAGCAAGTCCAGTTCACCTGCCGCGGGCTTCAGCTCATCGGGTGGGATGAAGCCAGGGAGAATGACGAAGCCGTCTTCACGCCACGCTTGCGCCGCTTCTTCGAGGTCCATCGAGCCAGGATCATCACGGCGGTTGACGCAGGCAAGCGGTTTTCGGGTACCAAGTACACCTCTGGGGCAGACAGTTGCCAACTCCAGACCGAGCCGGAACCATCGCCGCTCCTGAAGCTCGACCGGCCCACCAGACAGCGTGATCACGATCTACAGCTGGAGTACTAAGGCGACCTCCGCTGGAAAGCTCTGCACCACGGCATGCTCGGTGCAATTGACCCAGGCAACGTCTGGCCCGAACGCTTGCGGTCCGGCTCCACAACAAACACCTGTCGTCGTCATCGACGGGAACTCAAGGCCCGCCGCGTCCAGCCAGGCAGAGACCGCCGGCCGTCAGGCTTCGTCGGCGTGGATCTGAGTGCGGCTGCCGACGGGTGATCTGCTGCTGGTCAACCACGAACGGGCCGGTCCGGCGGCGGTTTCGGTGTCGACCGTGAGGTGGAGCCGGGTGCCGCCGCCCGGGGCCGGGTAGCTGCGCTGCTCCGTGCCGGCGAAGCAGTGGCGCAGGACCTCGGCGACCGCACGGGCGGTTTCCGGGGAAGCGGCGACGATACGGACTTCTGCCTGTCCATCAGACGGCAGGGTCTCGATGTCGGTCCTGATCGTGCTCAAGAGGGTGTTGTCCTTTCGGCTGGAGTCGTGGCACCGGTGCGGGAATGCCCGTGCGGTCGGGCCGTGTCCGTGTGGTCGACCGCCGCGGCGGGCCTGGACTCCGGCCTGGGGCGCTTGCGGCGACGTCTGCCGACACCGGGCAGGGCGTCGCTGTAGTGGTGGGCGGCGATGCGTGCGGCGTGCTGGGCGTTGAGCAGTTGGATCAGGCGTACGCCCAGGACGATGGCGATGAGGAACGCCGCGATGAAAACCCCGGTCTCCATGCCTGTCACCCCTGCCATTCCCCGGGCACGGGCTCAGGGATGACGCGCGGCCCGGTCGGATACCCGTAGGGCGACATGCACGCCCCGCCCTCGGCCTCCCAGGTGTCCTCCTGGTTCCGGCTGCGCCGCATGCCGCGCCCGGCGGCGGCCTCGCCGGCTATGAGGGCATCCGCCTTGAGGACGCTCCCAGGGATCGCTGTCGCGGCCATCAACCGGTCTGCGGCAGCGGGACGGGTCGCCGGCGGGATCACCGAGAGGTCCCAGCGGCCGTCGGCGCAGGAGAGCAGGATCAGATCGTCCGCTTCCCGTTCCAGGATCAGATCGTCCGCTTCCCGTTCCAGGAGCAGATCGTCCGCTTCCCGTTCCAGGAGCAGATCGTCCGCTTCCCGTTCGGTGAACCGTCCGACGTGCACGCTGCGGCCGTCCACAACCACCTCGCGGGGGATGACGGGCCAGCGGGCGGGGCTCACGGTGACGCGCGTGATCCGGCCCCGTGATGCGGCGAGGGCGGCCGTCAGCGGAGGCAGCTCGGCGCTCAGGTCCCGGGTGTAGGGCCACCATGCGCCGTCGAGCCGGCCCGCCGGTGTGGTCTTCGATGTCAGCGACAGACGCACCGGAAGCCCTGGAACGTGGTCGCGTCGGGTGGTGGGGCCGAGGATGGTGGTCATGGCGAACCCGTCCCCGGGCCGCCTGTCGGCACCCCGGTGTTCGGTGATCGCCGGGAACGGCACCTGCGTGAATTGCTGGGGCTCGAAATGCTCCCGGTCCTTCGACTCTACTCCTGCACGAGGGCCCGAACCGTTTCATCACCTGCTCCGGGGAGTACCGTGAAACCACCACGGCCGCGTACCCGGCAAGGCGTGCGCCGGATCGGCGCTGCCGGCGCACATGCGGCCGTGCTTCCGAGAGGGGCGGACCATGATGGCTGACTCCGACGTTTCCCACTCTGCCCCGCTGCTTCTGCCGGACGGATTCCATCAGGCGGTGCGACAGGGCACGGCTCTGTTGCGGCTGGAGACCACACCGTCCCGGACGGGGATCCTCGACGGCGCGTGGTGGCCGCGTTCCAGAGACATCGCGACCGAGCTGCCCGCCCTGGTCACGGCCCTCACCGAGCACCTCGGTCCCATCACGCGCGTCGGACTCGACGCGTCCGCCTGGAACGGTCTTCCGACCCGCCTGGTCATCGACGGCCGCGTCGTGCACCTCGACTCCGACCCGGTGGGAGACGACACCGTCCTCATCACCCGCGGCCACAACGACCACTTCACGCTGCTGCTGGTCCCCCCGGACACCACAACCGAGGCCGCACACGCCGCCATGGCCCGAGCGGTCGGCGTCGACAACATGACCAAGGCATCACAGCTCCTGGTCGCCGTCGTCGACCCTGCCCACCCCAGGAACGACGGACCGGCCACCATCTGATCCAGACCACGTCCTGATCCGGAGCCAGGGCCGTTCGTACCCGCCTCCCGCAAGACGCCGAGCGAGAGCTTCTCAGCCCAACAGCATCCATCTGCCACGACTTTGGCTCCCGGCCGCTATGTGTTCGGTGGGCTCTCGAACGGGACGAACACGTCGTCCTTCCTCATCACGCACAAGGCCCAGATGACGAAGCCCGAGACGGTGATCATCACGATCGACCAGACCGGGTAGTACGGCAGGGAGAGGAAGTGGGCGATGATGACGAGGCCGGCGACGCCCACGCCGAGGACGCGAGCCCAGGTCGCCGCCATGAACAGGCCGAAGCTGACGACGAAGGCGACCACGCCCAGGGTGAGGTGGATCCAGCCCCAGGCCGTGAGGTCGAACGCGAAGACGTAGTTCCGCGTCGGGACGAAGATGTCGCCCGCGGCGATCTCCGCGATGCCGCGCATGAGGTCGAGAATGCCGCCGATCATGAGCATGATGGCCGCGAAGACGGTCACGCCGGTGGCCCATTCCCGCAGCGACGTACGGGCGCTGTCCGGGTGCGTGGTGGTCATGCAGACTGCCTCGTTCCCCTGTCGCCCCCCTGTCGCCAACCTCGTGCCCTTCTCAGCGTGCGCGCGGCGAGACGCGAGCGGCCTCACCCGGGAACAGTGAGGCACGTGGAGAATAGAACGCCACTTTCGCCCCATATGCACCGTTGTTCTACGGTGGAGGGGAACGATGCTGCTCATCCCTCATCGATCATCGAGGTGGCGGTCATGACGGAGACCACTCAGCGCAGGAACGCATCCCAGGACGGAAAGGGCGCTCCCGGAACTCGCGGGAGCACCGCCATCGCGGACACGGTCGTCGCGAAGATCGCGGGTATGGCGGCCCGGGAGATTCCCGAGGTGCACAACCTCGGCGGAGGAGTGACCAGGGCCTTCGGGGCTGTGCGTCAGCGGGTGCCGGGCGGGGGCACCGGGGTCACCCAGGGGGTGAAGGTCGAGGTCGGCGAGCGCCAGGCCGCCGTCGATCTGGATGTGGTCGTCGAGTACGGCGCCGCCATCGCCGACACCGCGGCGGACATCCGGACCAACGTCGTCAACGCGGTGGAGCGGATGACGGGCTTGGAGGTCGTGGAGGTCAACATCGCCGTCGACGACGTCCACCTGCCGGACGAGGAGGAGGACGAGTCCGAGCAGCAGGAGAGCAGGCGGGTGGCCTGAGGCCGAGGGTCCGGGGTCAGTAGACGTCCGGGGCAGACCTCTGAGTCAGTAGACCTCCGGGGCCGCCCCGAGGCCGCACGGTACGCGCACGTGCTCACCGTGGCCGCAGTGGACGATCCGGTCGCCGAGGCCGATGGCATCGGCCTCGGCCAGGAAGGCGGACAGCGGCGAACGCATCACCGTGTAGTCCCCGTAGTGCACGGGCAGCACGAGCCGGGGGTCGAGACGACGGGCGAGTTCGGCCCCCTGGGCGCCGTCCATCGTGACCACGAAGCCCCCGGACAGGCGCGTGCCGCCCAGGTGGAGGACGGCGAGATCGGCGGCCGGGAAGCGTTCGGTGATCTCGTCGAGGCCGTCGTAGACGAGCGTGTCGCCCGAGATGTAGAGCCGCATACGGGGCGGTCCGCCGGCCGGGCCGAACTCCAGCATGCTTCCCATCACCGGCGGCAGCAGCCTGCGCAGCGCCGCCTGACCGGCGTGCCGGCCCGGCAGGGCGGTGACCGTGACCTCGACGCCGTCGCGCTGGAGGGTGAGCGCCTTCCAGGTGCGCAGTCCTGCCGTGCGGTGGAACCCGTGCACGGTCCTGAGGCGGCGGGCCGGGTGCGGTGTGGTCAGGATCGGCACCGTGTGGTCCAGGTGCCGGCGGGCGCGGCGGTCCCAGTGGTCGCCGTGCAGATGCGACAGCACGACCGCGTCGAGACGGGGCAGCTCGTGCACGTCGAGGGCCGGTTCGGTCAGGCGGCGGCTCACCAGGCCGTGGCCGAGGTAGGCGTACTGCCCTCGGTGCAGGAAGTTCGGGTCGGTGAGGAGGGTGAGCGGGCCGTACGACAGCAGCACCGTCGCGTTGCCGATGAAGTGGATGTCGATCGCGTCGCCGGTGACGTGATGGTGGTCGTCACCGGTGAGGTGATGGTGGTCGTCACCGGTGAGGTGATGGTGGTCGTGGTGGTTCCTGGGCTGCGGCATGGCACTCGCCGGTCTCCCTTGGAGGGGCGTGCCCGCGCGGGAGGGCGTCAGGCCGAGCGTTTGCGGGGAGTCGACTTCTTCGCCGTCGTCTTCTTGGCGGTGCTCTTCGACGCCGTCTTCTTGGTCGTTCCCTGGCCCGACTTGGACGTCGTCTTCTTCGCCGCCGTGGTCTTCTTGGCCGCCGTCTTCTTCGCGGTGGACGTCGACTTCTTGCCGCCGGTCTGCTTGGGGGCCGTGCGGGCCGTCTTGCGCTGCGGGAGCGACTTGACCTCGGCGTGCTCGGCCTCCTCGCCCCTGGACTCGCGGGCCGCGCGGACGCTGCTCTCCAGGGCTGCCATCAGGTCCAGGACCTTGCCGCCCGTGGCCGGTTCCGGGGCCTGGGGCAGGGCCTCGCCGGACGCCTTCGCGGCGATGACCTCCTCCACCGCCTCGCGGTACTCGTCGTGCAGGTCCTCCAGGTCGACCTCGCCCAGGGTGTCCATCAGTGCGTCGGCCAGATCCAGTTCCTGGTCACGGACGGTGACGTCGGTGTCGGGGGCCAGGCCCTCGGGGGCGCGGACCTCGTCGGGCCACAGCAGGCCGTGCATGGCGATGGCCTCGCCGACGACCCTGAGCATGCCCAGGCGCTCGCGGCCACGCAGGGCGAACTTGGCGATCGCCACCTTGTTGCTGCGCTTCAGCGCCTCGCGCAGCAGCGTGTACGGCTTCGCCGCCGGGGCGCCGCTCGCCTGGAGGTAGTACGCGGCGTCCATCTGCAGCGGGTCGATGCGGTCCGCCGGGACGAAGGCGACGATCTCGATCGTCTTCGCCGTCGGGAGGGGCAGGCTGGACAGGTCCTCCTCGGTGATGGGGATGATCGTGCCGTCCGCGTCCTCGTAGCCCTTGCCGATCTCCCCCTGGGTGACCTCGCGGTCCTCCAGTTCGCAGAATTTGCGGTAGCGGATGCGGCCGCCGTCCTCGGTGTGGATCTGGCGGAAGGAGATCGAGTGGCTCTCGGTGGCGTTCACCAGCTTGATCGGGATGCTGACCAGGCCGAACGAGATGGCGCCGTTCCATATGGATCTCACGTGCTGCACCCTTCCGGTCACGCTCGGGAGCGTTCGTCACGGTTTGCATGGGATTCTTATCGTATGGCGCCTATCACAGTGGTGGAGGGGCGACGGCTCGCTCTCAGCAATCTGGAGAAGGTGCTGTATCCCGCCACCGGCTTCACCAAGGGCGAGGTGCTGCACTACTACGCGACCGTCGCCGAGGTCCTGCTGCCCCATCTGCGGGACCGGGCGGTGTCCTTCCTGCGGTATCCGGACGGCCCGGACGGGCAGGTGTTCTTCACGAAGAACGTGCCGCCGGGTACGCCCGAGTGGGTCACCACCGCCGAGGTGCCACGGGTCGAGGGGCCCTCGCGGATGGTCCTGGTGCAGGACCTGCCGAGCCTGATGTGGTCGGCGAACCTCGTGGCCGAGTTCCACACCCACCAGTGGCTCGTCGACACCCCGGACGAGGCCGACCGGATCGTGTTCGACCTCGACCCCGGGGCGCCGGCGAGCATCGTGCAGTGCTGCGAGGTCGCGCTGTGGCTGCGGGACCGGCTCGCGCGCGACGGCATCGAGACCTACGCCAAGACCTCCGGCTCGAAGGGGCTGCATCTGCTCGCCGCCGTGCGGGGAGCGTCCTCAGAGCGGGTGTCCGAGTACGCCAAGGCACTCGCCGTCGAGGCCGAGAAGGCCATGCCACGCCTCGCCCTGCACCGGATGACCAGGAGCCTGCGTCCGGGGAAGGTCTTCGTCGACTGGAGCCAGAACGCCGCCCGCAAGACCACGGCGACCCCCTACACCCTCCGGGCCCGCCCCGAGCCGACCGTCTCCGCCCCGGTGACCTGGGAGGAGGTCGAGGAGTGCCGCGCACCCGGCCGGCTGGACTTCCGTGCGGCCGACATCGCCCCGCGGGTCCAGGACTACGGCGACCTGCTGGCTCCCCTGCTGGACACGGACACGGCCGGGACGCTCCCGTAGCCGGACCGCCGGCGGACTCCTGACGGGGATCGCCCTGGCCGGGTGCAGGTGCTGGCGTGTCCCGCCCGGCCGGTACCGGCCGAGCCCCTCAACCCGCGTCCCTCACACGCGTCCCCGACCCGGGTTCCTCACACCCGCGCCCCTCAACTGGCGTCCCCGACCCGCGTTCCTCACACCCGCGTCCCTCAACCCCACGTCTCTCACACCCGCGTCCACGTGTTCCGGTCGCGGGCCATCGCGTGCAGCGCCTCCACGTCTGCCGGTTTCAGGACCCCGCCCCGCTGGGACAGGCCCTCCACCTCCGGGGCCGTCAGGACGTGGACCGTCCGGGGGGCGGTGGGGATCGAGAGCATCCCCGGGTCCACCAGGGCGAGCACCGGGCGGACCTCCGCCGTCAGGGCGTAGGAGGCGCGGTCGGCGTCGGTGCGGAGGCGACGCAGGAGCGGCTGGGGGTCGCGGCGGCCCAGGGTGATCATGGGGTCGGCGACGCTGACGCGCTGCTTGCGGGCGTGGAGGGTGTGGACGGAGTAGAGGCCGCCGGGGCCGATCAGCAGGTGGTGGATGCGGTCGCCGCCGGGGAGTGGCACCGAGTGCAGGGCGTGCCAGCCCGCGCCGTCGAGGCGGTCCAGGGCGTCGCCGACCGTCTGCTCGGCGGCCAGGGCCCTGCGGCGCGGGTCGGGGCGCAGCCGGTGCGTGGGGCCGGGGTCACGGTCGAGGGCGACGATGAGGGCCTCGCCGGGGCGGTTGGGGGCCAGGTCGTCGTCGGGGTGGAGGGTGAGGCGGGCCAGTTCGGCGGGGGTCGGCACCGGGGGCGGCCCCACGGTCACGGGGCCGGTGACGAAGGGGCCGAGGGCCCGCATGACGTCGTCCTCGCGGTCCTGGACGAGCAGGTTCACCCGGGCGGCCTCACGGTCGTACCAGGCGATGTTCCCGCCGTCCGGGAGGCAGACGTACAGCCGCTCCCGGCCGTGCCGCCAGGTCGGTATGACGCGCAGTCCGTTCATGCACCATCACCCCATTCCATGGGAACAGGCGGGGTGCTGCGGGGGCAAGAACCCGGCTACCTTGGAGAGGAGTTGGGCCTGCCCGCGGACCCTCGGGCGGTGATCGTGGGGAGGCGCCGTTGCGTACCCGCAGTAAACCCGACGTGCCCGCTCCGGAGAGTGCGTGGAGCGAGGTCGTCCCCGGGCTCTGGATGGGCGGTCACGAGTACACCGGGGCCTTGGGGCACCTGGAGTTCGCCGTCGTGCGGAACGAGTTCGATCTCGTGCAGACGCTGCTGCGGCTGCCGGGGCACGGGCCCGATCCCGGCGTGCGGCACCAGGTGTGGCCCATCCCCGACGGGCCGCTGGACGGGACACAGCTCGCCGGGGTGATCCGGCTGGCCGAGGCGGCGTGCGAGGCGATGAGCGAGGGCCGCAGCGTGCTCGTCCGCTGTTACCACGGGTACAACCGTTCCGGCCTGGTGGTCGCGCACGCGCTGATGCGCCAGGGCAGCTCCGCGGAGGCGGCGATCCGGCTGATCCGGGACCGCCGCTCGTCCTGGGCGCTGCACAACGAGCTGTTCGTCGAGTACCTGCGGGCCGGGCTGGCCACGGCCAGGCTGTTGGAGGAGCTCACCGAGTAACCGGCACCCGTACACCCGGCACCCGTACGCCTTCCCGCCCGCGGCCGCACACGTCCGGCCACCCTCTCGCGCAAATGGGACTTCCCTACGAATAAGGTGTACGCGGCCGACGGTCGCGTCCGCCCGCGTCATCATCCCCGAACGCCAGGAGTGCAGTGCCCCTCAGCCGCCCCGGACAGGCCGCCCGTCGCCTCGCCGTCGTCGCCCTCCTGCTGGCCGCCGCCGTGGGCTGCGGGGACGCCGGAGGGCTGGAGGGCGCGGGCTCGACCCCGACGGCACAGGGACCGGCCCGGCTCTGGCCGGAGCTGACCCCGGCGTCCAGCCCGGCCTTCGAGATCGGCGAGGTGAACACCGAGGTGGTCGAGGGGGTGAAGGTGCCCGGCGACGACATCCGCCGGGTGGACCCGGTCGGGATCGTCCAGGCCGAGATCGCCCGGCACCCCGGCGAGTACGACGGCGCCAAGGCGCCCTACCGCGGCACGAAGCGCGGGATGGCCGAGTGCGCGAAGGGCCCTGGACACGGGACGTGCCCTGTGCTCAAGCCGTACTACCGGGATCTGACCGGCGACGGGCACGACGATCTGACGCTGGGCTTCCCTCTGCTGCCCGGCAAGACGACCGCGGTCCGCGTCTACACCGTCGAGAAGCACCGGCTGGTGCAGGTGATGGCCTGGGAGGACGCGCTCAGCGGCGTCGAGCTGGCCGGGCGCTCCCTGGTGATCCGCTCGCCGTCGGAGGTCGCGGGGTACGAGTACCGCCTGCAGTGGACCTGGGACCGGGACCAGCGGGCCATGCTCCTCACCCACGACGAGATGCTGCGCACCGGCCCGCGCAAGCACTCCCGGCATCCGTCGGCCTCCCCCATCGCCACCCCGTCCCCCTCCCTCTCCTCGTCCGCCTCCCCGTCCGGTTCTGCCTCGGTGAGCGGCGGATGAGGCCCGGGCTGCCCCAGTGGTCCGGGACGCTCGCCGCGAAGGCCGCCGCCTTCATCACGGTGATGTGCTGCGCCCTGGCGGCCCTGCTCGGCGTCCTGGTGCACGTGCAGGTGACGAACCAGACCGTCGGCCAGGCCCGCGACCAGGCGCTGCAGCGGCTGACGCAGGCGACGGAGCGGTACGAGGCCGGGGACACGCTGCGGCGGGGCGCCGGGGTGGATCCGCCGGGGCTGCCCGGGGAGTTGCGGGACCTGGCGGTGGCCGGGGACCGCGGCACGATGGTCGCCGAACGTGAGGGACATCCCACGATGTGGGCGGCGGGTCCCGTCGACGGCGAGCGAGCGCTGGCCGTCGCGGTCGACTACTCGCAGCAGGCCCGCACGATCGAGGGTCTGGACCGGGCGATCTTGTGGTCGTCGGGTCTGGCGATCGGGGCGACGCTGCTGGTCGGGGCGTTCGCTGTGACGCGGGTGACGCGGCGACTGCACACCACGGCACTGGTCGCGCGGCGGATCAGCGCGGGCGATCTGGACGCGCGCGTGAAGGACCCCCGCACGGGCCCCGGCACGGGCCCGCGCACGAAGGCCGGCCCTCAGGACGAGGTGGCCGCGGTCGCCGCCGCGCTGGACTCCATGGCGGCCTCGCTCCAGGGCAAGCTGCTGGCCGAGCAACGATTCACGGCGGATGTCGCGCACGAACTGCGCACGCCGCTGACCGGGTTGCACGCGGCGGCGGAGCTGTTGCCGCCGGGCCGTCCGACAGAGCCGGTCCGCGACCGGGTGGCGGCGCTGCGCACGCTCACCGAGGACCTGCTGGAGATCTCCCGGCTGGACACCGGCCGGGAGCGGCTGGAACTGGACACGGAGCGACTGGGGCCGCTGGCCGAGCGGACGGTGCGGGCCGCCGGGAACGGCGCGGAGGTCAGGGTCGTACGGGATGTGTCCGTGGAGACGGACCGGCGGCGGCTGGAGCGGGTGCTGGGCAACCTCGTGGCCAACGCCCACCAGCACGGACGGGGTCCGGTGGTGCTGACCGTGGACGGTCCGGTGGTGACCGTTCGCGACCACGGGGACGGGTTCCCGGAGTACCTGGTCACCCACGGGCCGCAGCGGTTCCGCACGGAGGGCGGTACACGGGGGCACGGGCTCGGGCTGACCATCGCACGGGGACAGGCCGAGGTGCTGGGGGCGCGGCTGGAGTTCGCGAACGCTCCGGAGGGCGGGGCGGTGGCCACCCTGAAGCTGGCGGCGGAGTGAGGGCCCGCGGCGCGTTCTCCTATGGCCCAGCGTGAGGGGCGACACCCCCTGGGCGCTCCTAATGTGGCGATAAGTCAGCTTCGGCACCCTCGCCCATCCATGGAGGTACCCCCATGTCCCTGCGCACCCGTCTCTCCATAGCCACCGCCGCCGGGCTCCTCGCCGCCGCGGCCGCCGTCACGCCCGCCGCCGCCCAGGACGACTGGGACCCGAGCGGCGGCAACGGCAACGGCGGCAATGGCAACAGCCAATACGACCCCAGCGGCGGGAACGGCGGCAACGGCAACGAGGGCAACGGCGGGAATGGGAACGGCAACGGCAACGGCAACGGCGGGAACGGCAGCGGCGGCAACGGCAGCGGCGGGAACGGCCACCACGACCAGCGCCTCTACGAGGGCGTCGTCACGGCGGACACGCTGGCGCTGCGCAGCGCTCCGAACCGCGGTTCGCAGATCATCCGGTTCGCCCACCGGGGCGACGTCGTCAAGATCTTCTGCAAGACGGGCGGCGAGACCGTGCAGGGCAATCCGCTCTGGTACCTGCTGACGGACGGCACCTGGGCCTGGGGCGCGGCCCGGTACATCGACAACATCGGCCCCGCGCCACGCTGGTGCTGACACTCGGTCACCCAAAGGCACACAAGACGCACTGTTTGGGTAGGTTCCGGACATGAGCAAGGCCGGAATCACCGTGGCGACGGCGGAACCGCCCACGCCCGCCGTCCGCCGCCTCCCCCGGCGCCGGGGCATCGAACTCGCCCTCATCGTGCTGGCCGTCCTGCTGTCGGTGTACGGCTACTGCGCCGTGGGCCTCGCCCGGCACGGAGCGCTTCCGCCCGGTGCCGCGGGCTACGGCGCCGGGCTCGGCGTACTGGCGCTGCTGGCCCATCTGGCGGTACGGCTGCGGGCCCGGTACGCCGACCCGCTGCTCCTGCCCATCGGGGTGCTCCTCAACGGACTCGGCCTGGTGCTGATCTACCGGCTCGACCTGGAGACCCCGGGGGACCGGGCGGCACCCGCCCAGCTGGTGTGGTCGACCCTGGGCGTGGCGCTGTTCATCCTCGTCGTCCTGCTGCTGCGCGATCACCGGGTGCTCCAGCGCTACACGTACGTCTGTGTGGTCGCGGCCCTGGTCCTGCTCGCGCTGCCGATCCTGTTCCCGGCGGTGAACGGGGCCCGTATCTGGATCCGGATCGCCGGGTTCTCCATCCAGCCGGGCGAGTTCGCGAAGGTGCTGCTGGCGGTGTTCTTCGCCGCGTACCTGGCGGCGAACCGCAACGCGCTCGCCTACACCGGCCGCCGCGTCTGGAAGCTCCAGCTCCCCACCGGCCGCGTCCTCGGCCCGATCGTCGCCGTCTGGCTGGTGAGTGTGGGCGTGCTGATCCTGGAGCACGACCTCGGCACCTCGCTGCTGTTCTTCGGCCTGTTCGTGGTGCTCCTCTACGTCGCCACCGGCCGCACCGGCTGGATCGCGGTCGGCCTTCTGCTGGCCGCGTTGGGTGCGGTCGCCGTCGGCCGGCTCGAGCCGCACGTGCACGGCAGGATCGAGACCTGGCTGCATCCCTTCGCCTCCATCGAGGCGGGCGAGGGCGCGAACCAGCTCGCCCAGTCGCTGTTCGCCTTCGCGGAGGGCGGCCTGCTCGGCGCGGGCCTCGGACTCGGCCACTCGTACCTCATCGGCTTCGCCGTGAAGTCGGACTTCATCCTGGCCACCGCGGGCGAGGAACTCGGCCTGGCCGGCATCGCCGCCGTCTTCCTCCTCTACGGCCTGCTGGTGGAGCGCGGCTTCCGGGCGGGCCTGGCGCAGCGCGAGCCCTTCGGCCGGCTGCTCGCGGTCGGCCTCGCCTCGCTGGTGGCGCTCCAGGTGTTCGTGATCGCGGGCGGGGTGACCGGGCTGATCCCGCTGACCGGCTTGGCGATGCCGTTCCTGGCGCAGGGCGGCTCGTCGGTGGTCACCAACTGGGCGATCGTGGCGCTGCTGGTCCGGGTGAGCGACTCGGCCCGGCGCGATGACGACGGGCAGGACGCCCGGTGACCCGGCACATCCGGCACGCCGGCTACTTCTGCGTCCTGCTGCTGGTGGCGCTGCTGGTGAACGCCGCCCGCGTCCAGGTCGTCCAGGCACCGTCGTACGACCGGAACCCGGGCAACCGGCGCCCCGACATCACCCGCTACGAGCAGCCGCGCGGGGACATCCTGGTCGGCGGGCGGCCCGTCACCGGCTCCAGGGACACCCGCGAGCACCTGCGCTACGAACGGACCTACACCGACGGCCCGCTGTACGCCCCGGTCACCGGCTTCGCCTCCCAGCTCTACGGGACGACCCTGCTGGAGAGCACCGAGGACGGCGTGCTGTCCGGCGCGGATCCGATGCTGGCGCCGTTCCCGCTGTGGAACGACTTCACGCGGGCGCGCAACGCCGGCGGAGACGTCGTCACGACCCTCCACCCGGCCGCGCAGGAGGCCGCGTTCAAGGGGCTCGCGGGCCGCAAGGGAGCGGTGGCGGCGCTGGAGCCGTCGACCGGCCGGATCCTGGCCCTGGTGTCCGCCCCGTCCTACGACCCCCAGCCGCTGTCCGGCAACGGCTCGGCCGCGGCGCGGGCCTGGACGCGGCTCAACGCGGACAGGGACCGCCCGATGCTCAACCGGGCGGTCCGGCAGACGTATCCGCCGGGCTCGACCTTCAAGGTCGTCACCGCGGCCGCCGCGCTGGACGCCGGTGTGGTCACGGACCTCGAAGCGCCGACCGACTCCCCCGACCCCTACCGGCTGCCCGGAACGCGGACGCGCCTGACCAACGCGTCGAAGGGCTGCGCGGACGCCTCCTTGCGCGAGGCCTTCACCCTCTCCTGCAACACGGTGTTCGCCAAGCTCGGTGTGGAGGTGGGCGTGACGGACATGACGGCCACGGCGCGCGCCTTCGGGTTCGGCAACGGGGAGCTGCGGATCCCCTTCCCGGTGGCCCGGTCCACGTTCGACACCACCCTGGACAAGGCCCAGCTGGCCCTGTCGTCGATCGGCCAGTACAACACCCGCGCCACACCGCTGCAGATGGCGATGGTCGCGGCGGCCGTGGCGAACGGCGGCCAGGTGCGGGACCCGTACCTGGTGGAGCGCACGACCCGGCCGGGCGGCAGCACCCTCGCGACGGCCGGCTCGCGGGCGATCCGGCAGGCGATGTACCCGTCCACCGCCGTCCGGCTGCGGGCGATGATGCGGGACGTGGTCGAGACCGGCGGCGGACGCAAAGCCGCCATCCGCGGCGCCAAGGTCGGTGGCAAGACCGGCACCGCCCAGCACGGCCTCGGCAACTCCGGGACGCCGTACGCCTGGTTCGCCTCCTGGGCGCAGGGCGAGCGCGACCTGGCAGCGCGGGTGGCGGTCGCGGTCGTCGTGGAGGACGCGGAGGCGGAGCGCGGGGACATCAGCGGAGGCGGTGACGCGGCGCCGATCGCGCGGGCGGTGATGGAGGCGGTACTGAACTCCCGCGAGCACCCGACCGGTTGAGGACGCGACGACCGGTTGGAGAGGCAACGACCGGTGGACAACGCGAGCGCCGGCCGGCGGACAGCGGGACGACCGGCGGATGACGCGAGCACCGACCGGTCGATGAGACGGGGCTACCGGGATCAAGGGCGCCCGACCTACCGTTCGGTTCATGACTGAGCCCGCGTACGAACTCGCCCAGGTCAACCTCGGCCGCCTCAAGGCGCCGCTCGACTCACCGCGGTTGAGGGACTTCGTCGACCAACTCGACCCGGTGAACGCGGACGCGGACGGGGCCGAGGGTTTCGTCTGGCGTCTTCAGGGCGAGGCCGGTGACGACGCCACGGACGTGCCCGTCTTCGGCGACTCCTGGCTGATCATCAACATGTCCGTGTGGCGCGACACCGATGCCCTGAAGGCGTACATGTACCAGGGCCGGCACCGGGAGATGCTCGCCCGGCGACGTGAGTGGTTCGAACGGGTCCAGGAGGCCATGGTCGCCCTCTGGTGGGTCCCGGTGGGTCATCGCCCCACGGTCGCCGAGGCGGAGTCCCGCGTCCTGCACCTGCGCACGCACGGCCCGACGCCGTACGCCTTCACCCTGCGGACCTCGTTCCCGCCCCAGGGCGCGACACCCCTGCTCGGTGAGGTGCCCGAGGGGCTGGGCTGCGGCGCGCTGTAGCGGGCCTCGCCCGGCGGCTCACCGCCCCGCGTCGATCGCCCCCCGCACCTCCGCCACCCGTTCCCTCTCCTCCGCCGCGAAGCGCTCCGCGTCGAGCTTCTCGGCGATCTCCTCGTCCTGGGACATCAACAGGTCCAGGCCGGCGTCGCCCATCTCCAGGACGCCCATGTCGACGTAGGCCTGCTGGAGGCGTTCGCCCCACAGGCCGATGTCCTTGACGCAGGGCACGATGCGGCTGAAGAGGAGCTTGCGGAACAGGGTGAGGAACTCGGACTGCTCGCTGTACTCCTCCGCCTCGGCCTTGGGGATGCCGAAGTTCTCCAGGACCTCGACGCCCCGCAGCCGGTCGCGCATGAGGTAGCAGCCCTCGATGACGAACTCCTCGCGCTCCTTCAACTCGGCGTCCGTGAGCTGCCGGTAGTAGTCGCGCAGGGCCATCCGCCCGAAGGCCACGTGCCGGGCCTCGTCCTGCATGACGTACGCGAGGATCTGCTTGGGCAGCGGCTTGTCCGTCGTGTCCCTGATCATGCCGAAGGCGGCCAGCGCGAGGCCCTCGATCAGCACCTGCATGCCCAGGTACGGCATGTCCCAGCGGGCGTCGCGCAGCGTGTCGTCCAGCAGGGACTGGAGGTTGTCGTTGATCGGGTACAGCATCCCGATCTTCTCGTGCAGGAAGCGGCCGTAGATCTCGGCGTGCCGGGCCTCGTCCATGGTCTGGGTCGCGGAGTAGAACTTCGCGTCCAGGTCGGGCACCGACTCCACGATCCGCGCGGCGCAGATCATCGCGCCCTGCTCGCCGTGCAGGAACTGGCTGAACTGCCAGGAGGCGTAGTGCCGGCGCAGATCGCCCCTGTCCTTCTCCGTCAGCTTCGCCCAGTGCCTGGTCCCGTAGAGCGACATCGCCTCGTCGGGGGTCCCGAGCGGATCGTACGGATCCACCTCCAGCTCCCAGTCGATCCGCTTCTGGCCGTCCCACTGCTTGTCCTTGCCCTTCTGGTAGAGGGCCAGGAGACGGTCGCGGCCGTCGTCGTACTCCCAGGCGAAACGGGCCGCGCCGCTCGCCGGCACCTGCCGTACGGGCTCTTCCGGTTCCTTGGTGTACAGGTCGAAGGTCGGCATGCCCGCAGGCTCACACGAGGTAGACACCGGGTCAACAAGTAGTGCGCAGGGGATTGACGAGCTTGCTGACAGGCAGTCTCATAAGAGCAACAGTGACGTGTGCACAACGAGGTGGGCAGCCATGACGACCTTGACCGAAGCCGACGCGCTCGACGGATTGCGCGACGCCCTCGGACTGCTGAAGGACCGGGAGCAGGTGGCCCAGCGGCTGCTCGACTCCTCAGCCAAGCACTCCTTCGACCCGGACGAGGAACTGGACTGGGACGCGCCCTTCGAGGAGGGCAAGTGGTTCTGGCCGCCGGAACTGGTGTCGCTCTACGACACCCCGCTGTGGAAGCGGATGGGCGAGGAGCAGCGCATCCTGCTCTCCCAGCACGAGGCGGCGGCCCTGGCCTCGCTCGGCATCTGGTTCGAGATCATCCTCATGCAGCTGCTGGTGCGGCACATCTACGACAAGGCTGCCACGAGCGCGCACGTCCGCTACGCCCTCACCGAGATCGAGGACGAGTGCCGGCACTCCAAGATGTTCGCCCGGCTGATAGCCCAGGGCGACACGCCCTGGTACCCGGTCAGCCGCGCGCACCAGCAGCTGGGCCGCCTGTTCAAGACCATCTCCACCACGCCGGGTTCCTTCACGGCGACCCTGCTGGGCGAGGAGGTCCTGGACTGGATGCAGCGGCTGACGTTCCCCGACGAACGCGTCCAGACCCTGGTCCGCGGCGTCACCCGCATCCACGTCGTGGAGGAGGCCCGCCACGTCCGCTACGCCCGTGAGGAACTCCGCCGCCAGATGGTGACCGCGCCCAAGTGGTCCCAGGAGTTCACCCGCATCACCTCCGGCGAGTTCGCCCGCGTCTTCTCGGTGGCGTTCGTGAACCCCGACGTCTACACGAACGTGGGCCTGGACAAGCGGGAGGCCCTCGCCCAGGTCCGCGCGAGCGGCCACCGCCGGGAGGTCATGCAGAACGGCTCCCGGCGACTGACCGACTTCCTCGACGACATCGGGGTGCTGCGAGGGGTCGGACGACGGCTGTGGAAGTCGTCGGGGCTGCTGGCGTAGAAGGCGGACACCCCGGCACCCCGATTACCCTGCGAGGCATGACACCTGCCGCGCCGACCCCCGCCTACCGGCGACTCAGCGTCGAGGAACGCCGCAGCCAGCTGCTGACCTCCGCGCTGGACCTCTTCGCCCACCGCGCCCCGGAGGAGGTGTCCCTCGACGACGTGGCGGAGGCGGCCGGGGTCTCGCGGCCCTTGGTGTACCGGTACTTCCCGGGCGGCAAGCAGCAGCTCTACGAGGCCGCCCTGCGCTCCGCCGCCGACGAGCTCCAGCACTGCTTCGACGAACCGCGGGAAGGCCCCCTCCTCCCCCGTCTGTCCCGCGCCCTCGACCGCTACCTCGCCTTCGTCGACGGGCACGACACCGGCTTCAGCGCCCTCCTCCAGGGCGGCAGCGTCGTCGGGACCTCCCGCACCACCGCCATCGTCGACGGCGTCCGCCGCGTCGCCGCCGAGCACATCCTCAGCCACCTGGGCGTCACCGGACCCGGCGCCGCCCTGCGCATGACCGTCCGCATGTGGATCACCGCGGTGGAGGCGTCGTCGCTCATCTGGCTCGACGAGGACAAGCAGCCCCCCGCCGAGGACCTCCGCGACTGGCTCGTCGAGCAGTTCGTGGCGATGCTGACCGTGACCGCCCGCCGCGACCCGCAGACCGATGCCCTGGTCCGGGCGCTCGCCGAGGATGTCTGACACTGATCCCGTGAAGAGCGAAGACACCCCCTTCGAGGGCGGCCCGATGGACGGCAGGGTCCTGCCCGTCCTCCTCGGTATCACCGGCCACCCGCCCAAGACGTACCGCATCCCCGTCCCGGACCCCGACGGCGGGCCGGACACCGTGCTCGTCTACCGCCGCGTCCCCCGGGGACCGGGCAGGGCCGGCCTGACCAACCGCTGGAAGTACGCGTACGACCCGGAGGGCTCCCCGAGCCGCCGGCTCAACTGGCCCTGGTCGAAGCCAGACGCCACGCCGCGCGGCAAGCCGGACGACGCCGACGGGTGACCCCGTTGCGCCGAACCGCGCACACCCACCGCGCGCACCGCCCGCACACGCCTGATCCTCACGGTGTCCGGCGGCACCACGCCGCCCCCGCATCGGAGGTGATGGCATGTCAGGAAATCTTCTGCGTCTGGTCTGCATCGCGGCGACGGCGGCCGGAGCCGTCCTGGCGCCCGTCCCGGCCACGGCCGTTCCCGAGCCGGACACGGAACAGCACGAGATCGCCGGTCTCCTGACAGATCTTCAGGGGCTCTACAGGAAGGCCGAGGAGGCCACCGAGGCCTACAACGCCACCGAGGAGAAGCTGAAGAAGCAGCGCGCCGAGACCGACCGTCTGGACCGCGCCCTCGCGCGCGCCCGGCTCTCCCTGCACGACAGCCGGGGAGCGGCCGGCCGGCTGGCCCGGCAGCAGTACCAGAGCAGCACCGACATCTCCCCGTACGTGCGTCTGCTCCTGGCCCGCGACCCGCAGCACGCGATCGAGCAGGGCCATGTGATCGGCCGGCTCGCCAGGGAGCGGGCCGACACCGTCGGCCGGCTGACCGGCAGCGAGCGCACGGCCCGCGAGCTGGCCCGCAAGGCCCGCACGGCCCTCGACCGGCAGCTCGCCCTCACCGAGCGGCGCAAGAAGGAACGGGACGAGGTCCGCGCCCGCCTGCACGACGTCGAGAAGCTGCTCGCCTCCCTCAGCCGCGATCAGCTCACCGACCTCGCCGAGTTCGAGCAGAACGGCATCGCCAAGGCCCAGAAGGAGTTCATGGCGTCCGGCGCGCTCAGCGGCGAACGCAACGGCGACGATGGCCCCAACAGCGACAGCAGCGACAGCAGCGACAGCAGCGGGAACGACAAGAATCGCGGGAGCCAGGGAAGCAAGGCGAGGAAGGAAGGCGAGGTGAGCAAGGGAAGCGAGAGCGGCGTCCGCGCCCCGTCGGCGGAGGGCCGCCGGGCCGTGCGCTACGCCGTGCGGCAGCTCGGCAAGCCGTACGAGTGGGGCGCGGAGGGCCCGGGGACGTACGACTGCTCGGGGCTGACCTCCCGGGCCTGGGCCGAGGCCGGGGTGCCCGTCCCCCGGACCAGCCAGGAGCAGTGGAAACGGCTGGAGAGGATCCCGCTGGACGAGCTGCGCCCGGGCGACCTGGTCGTGTACTTCGAGAAGGCCACGCACGTGGCGCTGTACCTCGGGGACGGCATGGTGGTGCAGGCGCCCCGCCCGGGCGCGAAGGTGAAGGTCTCACCGATCGCGGCCAACCCCGTCCTGGGCGCCGTACGTCCGGACCCGGACGGGGAGCCCCTGCGGCGGTACGAGCCGCCGGAGCTCCCCGAAGGTGCCACGGACGGGTCGGACGAGGGCTACGGGGGTTACGCGGCGCCCGCGCCGGACACCTCGACCAGGTAGGCCTGCGTCTTGTCCGGGTCGTAGAGGAAGTTCTCGAAGTCGGCCGGGTCGTTGAAGCCGTTGGCGAAGCGGTCGGCGACCGGCTGGAGCTCACCGGCGGCACCGATGAGGTTCAGGATGTGCTCCGGCGGCGGCGCGAGCATCGCGTTGGTCCACTTGGTGACGTGCTGGGCGGTGTTCCAGTAACGGTCGAAGGTGGCCCGCATCCACTCCTCGTCGAACGGCTTGTCACCGTGCTCGACGATCGCGGAGAGGTAGGCGGCGGCACACTTGGACGCCGAGTTGGAGCCCTGCCCGGTGATCGGGTCGTTGGCCACGACGACGTCCGCGACACCCAGCACGAGTCCGCCGCCGGGGAGGCGGCCGATCGGGTTGCGGACGGTAGGGGCGTAGCGGCCGGCCAGTGTGCCGCCCGCGTCGGTCAGTTCGACCTTGGTGGCCCGCGCGTACTCCCATGGGACGTACCGCTCCATGAGTTCCAGGGTCAGGGAGAGGTGCTCCGCGGGGTCCTTGACGCCGCTGAAGGCGTCGAGCGGGCCGCCGGGTATGCCCTCCCAGAACAGGATGTCGGCGCGGCCCGAGGTGGTCAGGCAGGGCATGACGAACAGTTCACCGACGCCGGGCACGAGGTTGCAGCGGACCCCTTCGGTGTCGGGGTGCTCGGGGCGCGGGCCCAGGCCGTGGACGTACGACACGGCCAGCGCGCGCTGCGGCTCGCTGTACGGGGAGCGCTCCGCGTCGCGGCCGAACATCTGGACCAGCTCGCCCTTGCCGGCCGCGACGAGCACCAGGTCGTAGGTGCGGGAGAAGTAGTCGAGGTCGCCGACGGCCGCGCCGTGGATGACGAGCTGGCCGCCGCGCTGGGCGAACGTCTCCATCCAGCCGGCCATCTTCACCCGCTGGTCGATCGACTGGGCGTACCCGTCGAGCCGGCCCAGCCAGTCGATCGCACGGGCCGCGGGACCCTCGGCCCAGGAGCCGGGGGCGGCGACCGAGACGCCGAGTCCTTCGATCTTCGGGGCCTGGGACTCCCAGAAGTTCAGCTGGAGATCGCGCTCGTGCTGCAACGCCGTGTGGAACATGCACTGCGTCGACATGACCCGGCCGGTGCGGATCTCGTCCGCCGTCCGGTTGGACATCAGGGTGACCTCGTACCCCTGTGACTGGAGGCCGAGGGCGATCTGGAGCCCGGACTGACCGGCTCCGACGACGAGTATCTTCCGCATGCGGGCTGTCCTCTACTCGGGGGTTTCGTCGAGCGCGTGGCCCACGAGGGCCAGGAGGGTCTCGATCACGGAGATCCGGCGACGCGCGTCCATGATCATGACAGGTATGTGCCGCGGGATGGTCAGGGCCTCCCGCACGTCCTCCGGCTCGAACAGCTCGCTGCCGTCGAAGTGGTTGACCGCGACCACGTACGGCAGTCCGGAGCTCTCGAAGTAGTCCAGGACCGGGAAGCAGTCCTTCAGGCGGCGGGTGTCGGCCAGGACGACGGCGCCGATCGCGCCGCGCACGATGTCGTCCCACATGAACCAGAACCGCTGCTGGCCCGGCGTGCCGAACAGGTAGAGCACCAGGTCGTCGTCGAGCGTGATGCGCCCGAAGTCCATGGCGACGGTGGTGGTGGTCTTGCCCGGCGTGGCGGTGAGGTCGTCGGTGGCCTCGCTCGCCTCGGTCATCAGCGCCTCGGTCTGCAGGGGCGTGATCTCCGAGACGGCGGTGACCAGGGTGGTCTTGCCCACGCCGAAACCGCCCGCCACCACGATCTTCGTGGCTATGGGGGCACGGGTGCGGTCCGTCTCCCAGGCGTGCATGCCGTCGTCCGGCTGGACGAACGGGGATGTACCAGCAACGCCGTGAGCGGCGTCAGAGACGACGGAGTCCACTCAGCACCCTTTCCAGCAGAGCCCGGTCCGGGCGGCCCGTGCCGTGGCCGGTGCCCGTTCCGTACACACGGATCTTTCCCTGGTCCGCGAGGTCGCTGAGGAGCACGCGGACCACGCCGAGCGGCATCTTGAGCAGCGCGGCGATCTCGGCCACCGTACGCATCCGGCGGCACAGTTCGACGATGGCCCGCAGTTCCGGCATGACGCGGGTGGAGAGGTTGCCGTTCGTCAGTTCCCTGCGCTCCTCCGGGGCGTCGAGCGCAGCCGTGCTCGCCACGAACGTCTCCACGAGGAGGACGTGGCCGAAGCGGGTTCGGCCGCCGGTGAGCGAGTAGGGGCGGACCCGGGCGGGTTTGCGGTCGCCGCCGCGGACAGGCAGGTGGTGCTTCGGCTTACTGCTCATCGGGCACTCCCCGTCGTCTGGGAATCCTCCAGGGATTTACGGAGCTCGCTGCGGAGTTCGGGCGTCAGCACGTGGCCGGCGCGGCCGACGAACAGGGCCATGTGGTACGCCACGACGCTCATGTCGCAGTCCGCGGAGCCGTGGACGCCGAGCAGCGAGCCGTCGCTGATCGACATCACGAACAGGCTGCCCTCGTCCATCGCGACCATCGTGTGCCGGGTCCCGCCGAAGTCCATCAGCCGGGCGGCGCCGACGGTGAGGCTGCCGATGCCGGAAACGATCGTGGCCAGGTCGGCGGCGGAGCCGCGGGGGCCGGTCCGCTTGGTTCCGCGGGCCTGCAGGGCCTCCCTCGCCTCCTTGTTGCGGTGGTCGTCGGAGGAGAGCAGGAGCAGTCCGTCGGAGGAGACGACCGCGACCGAGAGGAGACCGGGTACCTCCTCGACGAGGTTGGTGAGCAGCCAGTGCAGGTTGCGGGCCTCACTGCTCAGTCCGATCAGTCCGAAGGTACTGGGCGCGGTCAACTGCTTGCCTCCTCGACTGTGCCCCCCGTGGAATCTCCGGATCCAGCTGGTCCTGCTGCGCCGGTGGCCGGCCGCTGGTGCGAGGCCGTCCTCTCGGCGATCTCCGCCTCCACGTCGCGGTAGCCGGCCTGCGCGCCCTGGCGGAACCCGCCGAGACGGCGACGCAGGGCTTCGGCGTCGACGGAGCCGCTGCGCTGGCGTGGGGCGGTGGTCTGCGCGGTGATCTTCGGAGTGCGCTTGGGGAGGCCCTTGTCGGTGACGCGGTCCTCCTCCTCGTCGGGCGCGCGTTCGTGCTCCGGGCTGCCGTCCCCGTCCGCCTCGGGCGCGGGCGGCCCGTGCGGGCCGGACTCGCCGTCCCCGGCCACGGCTTCGTACCCGACCGGGTCCGGCGCCCCCGGCTGCACGGGGATCAGCAGCTCCATCGTGGTCTCCGCGGGGGATTCCACGGGCGCCACGGCGTCGTCCGGACCGGCGGATACCGGGGGCTTGGCGGGAGTGGCGGGGGCCGGCGGCTCGGCGAGCGCGGACGGCCCGACGGGCGCGGACGGTTCGACGGGTGCCGCCGGGTCGGCGTATGCGGCCGGAGCGGCGGGCGTCGTGGGATCGGCTGACGTCGTCGGATCGGCGGGCGCGGACGCCTCGACGGGTGCCGCCGGGTCGGCGCATGCGGCCGGAGCGGCGGGCGTCGTGGGATCGGCTGACGTCGTCGGATCGGCGGGCGCGGACGCCTCGACGTGTGCCGCCGGGTCGGCGTATGCGGCCGGAGCGGCGGGCGTCGTGGGATCGGTATGTGCCGCCGGAGCCGCGGATGCGGCCGAGTCGGTGGGTGCCGTCGGCCCAGTGGGCCCGGCAGGTTCGGCGTGGATGGGCAGCTCGGCGGACTCCGGCCGTTCGCCGGGCGCTAGCCGGTCGGCGGGCTCGGTCAGGTCCGCGGGCGCTGACCGCTCCGCAGGCGCGGCCGGGCCGGCGTGCGCGGACGGTTCCACGGAAGTCGCCAGGTCCGCAGGCGTCTCCGGATCCGCATGCTCGGGTCGCTCCGCAGGCGCGGCCGGCCCGTCGTGTGCGGGCGGTTCGGCGGGCGCGGGGGCGGCCGAGCCGGCGTGCATGGAGGGGTCGGCGGGCGCCGTCGGGGGTGTCGCCTCAGCCGCCTCCGCCGCCTCAGCCGCGCCCGTCGCCCCGGCCGGTTCCGAGTCGGGCGTTGCGGTGGTCGCCTCGGCTTCGTCCTGGCGTACCGCCTTCTCCGCCAAGGCCACCAACGGGTCGTCGCCGGCCGCGCGGCCGGGCAGGACGTTGGAGTTGGCCTCGGCGTCGGCGCCCGGGAAGGAGACGGAGTGCGTCGTGCCGGCGAGAGGGCCGGAGGCCGGGACCGCCACGGCCGGGGCGGCGGCGAGGAGCGTGCGCGGCAGGACGACGACGGCCGCGACACCGCCCTGCTTCTGCTCGCGCAACTGGACGCGCACACCGTGGCGGTGGGCGAGCCGGGCCACGACGTACAGGCCGAGGCCGAGACCGTCCTCGCCCTCCTGGTCGTAGGGCGCCTCGGGGTCGAAGTCGGTGAGGCGGGAGTTGAGGCGCTCCAGCCGGTCCTCGGTCATGCCGATGCCCTCGTCCTGGACGGAGAGCATGACCTCGCCGTTCTCCAGCAGCCAGCCGGAGATCTCGACGGGCAGGTCGGGCGGGGAGAACGAGGTGGCGTTCTCCATGAGTTCGGCCAGCAGGTGGGAGAGGTCGTCCGCGGCGAACCCGGCGATGTGCGCGTGCGGCGGCAGCGCGGCGATCCGGACCCGCTCGTACCGCTCGATCTCGCTGACCGCGGCGCGGACGACGTCCACCAGCGGCACCGGCCCGGCGGCGTGCTGGACGTGCTCGGTACCGGCGAGGACCAGCAGGTTCTCGCTGTGCCGGCGCATGACCGTGGCGAAGTGGTCGAGCTTGAACAGCGTGGCGAGCCGGTCCGGGTCCTGCTCGCGCTCCTCCAGGTTCTCGATGACGGCCAGCTGCCGCTCGACGAGACCGAGGGTGCGCAGCGC
Organism: Streptomyces sp. NPDC012474; assembly: GCF_042955185.1. Taxonomy (NCBI): domain Bacteria; kingdom Bacillati; phylum Actinomycetota; class Actinomycetes; order Kitasatosporales; family Streptomycetaceae; genus Streptomyces; species Streptomyces sp. NPDC012474. The sequence goes on along the minus strand of NZ_JBIBEP010000009.1, from coordinate 233,118 downwards.
GAGGTTGACGAACGTACCGCCGATGGCCGTGCGCAGCCGCTCCAGCTGGGCGGCGGACTCGGCGAGTTCGCCGCGCAGTTCCTCGCGCGCGTCGGCCATCTTCTGGCGCTGGCCGACCAGGTGCTTGCGGTCGGACTCCAGCGTGGTGATTCGCTCGGTGAGGGCGGCCGCGTGCGCGTGCAGGGCGTTGACGGAGCGGACGGCCTGGGCGAACTCGTCGTTGCGGCCGGTGAACTTCACCGGTTCCTCGGCCGCCGGGTCCTCGGCCTCGGCGAGGCGCTTCGACCCCAGGCGCAGGACCGCGAGCGGCCGGGTGAGGCTGCGGGCCATGCCCGTGGCGACGCCGACGGCGAGCAGCATGAGGGCGCCGAGGACGGCGACGCGGATCTCCAGCGAGGTGACGTCGTCGTCGCGCAGCGCCTCGAGGTCCTTGGTGCGGCGGTCGTAGAGGGCCGACTCCACGCCGCGCATCAGGTCGACGCGGGCGGACAGGGCCGCGTCCAGCCTCTTGCCGCTGGTGGCGAGGTCGCTGCGGGAGAGCGTCGGCTGGTCGGTCAGGGTGGCGAGGTACTTGTCGGCGGAGTTGACCTCGGTGCCGGTGACCGTGGAGTCGAAGGAGGCGCGGGCCGGCTTGGGCGCGGTGCCGCGGAAGTCGGCCAGGGCCGCGTCGGAACGCAGCCGGGCCTGCTGCGCGGCGGCGCTCAGGGCGTCGCGCTGCCGGGTGTCCTCGTCCGAGGAGGCGGAGGTCTCGGTCGGCAGGCCGGTGACGGGGTCGATGACCGTCTCCGTGCTGCGCGGCACGCTCAGCGCGGCGAGCAGCAGCCCGCGGGCCGAGGCGGCCTGCTGGACGGCGGAGTCCAGCTCGGCCAGCGCGTACGAGCCGGAGCCGGCGCGCGGCGGCGTCTGCTGCGCCAGCTGCTCGGCGAGCCGGTGGAGTTCGGTGATGGCGGCGGAGTACGCCTGGTGCGCTTCGAGGGCGCTGCTCTTGCCGGTGAGCGCCGCCCTGCGCACGGCCGCTATGTCGTCGAGGTCGGAGCGCAGCGAGGCGGGCGTGTCGGTGTCGGAGCGCAGCTCCTCGACCTGCCGGTCCACCCGGGCGCTGTGCTGCTCGGAAGGCGCCTTGGACTTGGGGCGCCCGGCGGCGATGTAGGAGGTGACGTCGTCCCGCTCGTCGGCGAGGGAGTGCGCGAGGGCGAGGGCGTCCTGCGTCTGCTCCGCGAGCGTCACCAGCTCCTGGCTGTCGTGGAGTTGCCCGGAGGCGGCGAGGACGGAGGGCGCGCCGGCACCGGCGATGGCCGCGGCGACCACGGCCACGGCGACGATCAGCCGGTTGCGTACGTGGGTGGGGCGTCCCTTGCCGGTGGGGGGCGTCGGCTCAGCGCCCTGAACGGGGGCCGTCTGCTTGCCTGTGCGACGAGGCCGCGTCTTCTGCACCGGTGCTCGCATTCCTGACTCGTGAACCGTTGGGCCCGGATGACGCTCCGTCAACTGGTGCGTACTCCCGGTACACTTCCCGACCCTCCCAGCGCCGGTGGGCAGCGCACGCGCATCACCTGACCCGCCACCCGAAGGAGTGAACCCCGGAGGGGAGTTGAGGGGCAAGTTCCGCGGGCCCTTGCAGGGACCTTGCGCGGCACGCCGGTTGGACGGCGGCGACGGCCGGTGGCAGTATTCGCCACCACGCCTTCCCGGAACAAATCATTCCAGCCCAAACCCGGCGTCTGACCTGCGCGGCTGCGCCCGTACGGCAGTCATTGGCAGCCTTTTGCGGACTCTGTGAAGGGCTCGTGCAGACTGGCCGGATGCGTACTGAACTCGCCTCGGAGCCGGGAGACGCCGACCGCCCCAACGAGGACTTCGCCGGTGTCGGGCTACCGGCCTCGGGACAGGGCGGTTCGGTGGTCGTCCTGGACGGGGTCACACCGCCGAGGGCCGGGACGGGCTGTCTGCATTCCGTCCCCTGGTTCACGGCACGCCTCGGCGGCGCACTGACCGAACTGACCGTTTCACTCCCGGATGTTCCCCTCGTCGACGCGCTGTCCCACGCCATCGCGCGTACCTCCGAGGCGCACGCCGCAACCTGTGACCTTTCTCACCCTCGAACTCCTCAGGCCACGGTGGTCGTGACCCGCTGGAATCCGGACACCGTGGAGTATCTGGTCCTGTCCGACTCGGCCCTGCTCCTGGAGTCCCCGGACGGCGTGGTGACGCCCGTCCTCGACGACCGGCTGGCCCTGCTCCCCCGCTCGGCGCTGGCGACGGACGCGCTGGTGGACTCCACGCTCCGCAACAGGGAGGGCGGCTTCTTCACGGCGGCGGCCGACCCCTCGGTGGCGGCCCGGGCGGTGACCGGAACCGTTCCCCGCGACCGGGTCCGTGCCCTGGCCGCTCTGACGGACGGCGCCGCCCGCTGGGTGGAACGTTTCGAGGAGGGCGACTGGACGGACTGCTTCCGGCTCGTCCGCAAGGAGGGCCCGCAGGCCCTGGTGGACCGTGTCCGGACGCTGGAGCGGTCGGACACCGCCGCGACGTTCCTCGGCCGGAGCAAGCGGCACGACGACGCGACGGTGGCGTTCGTCGAGTTCTGAGGGCCTGTCGTCCGGATCACGTCGCAGACGCACGGCCCGGCACGCGCGTCCGCGGCCCTGGACTCACCCCGGCGCTACTTCTCCATGCCCCGTTCGAGCCCGGCCCGGCACGCGCGTCCGCGGCCCTGGACTCACCCCGGCGCTACTTCTCCATGCCCCGGTTGAGCTGGTTCAGCAGCCGGGCCAGTTCCGTGACCTCGCGGGAGTCCCAGTCGGCCAGGCGACCGGCGTACCGGGCGCGGCGCGCTTCCCGGACCCGGCGGACCCGGTCGTGGCCCTCCTGGGTGAGGGCGACGAGCCAGGCGCGTCCGTCGGCGGGGTCGGGCTCGCGCGCGACCAGCCCGAGCTCCTCCAGGGCGCGCAGCTGGCGGGACATCGTCGCCTTGCCGACGCCGATGTAGCCGGCGAGTTCGGTGGCCCGCTGCTTCCCGCACTCGTCCAGCCGGACCAGCAGGCCGTACGCGGACGACTCCAGGTCGGGGTGGACCGCGCGGGCCATCTCGCCCTGGCTGGCCCGGGCGCGCCGCAGCAACACGGTCAGCTCGCGTTCCAGTGCCAGGAAGGCGGGCTGGTCCACACCGCTCGCGGCCACACCGGCGTCGCGGTGTCCGTCGTTGCCTTCCTCGTGCACGTCAGCCCCTGCCTCGGTCGTCGCCCGGCCCTGAGGGTCCGGTACTGGAATTCTCCGCCACCTGCCGCCCTCGCCGCAGTCCGGCAAGTATTCCGCAGGTCAACGGCGTGCGCGTACACAGGGTCACCACACGGTGAAGGCCCGGGCCTCCCTCACGGGAACCCGGGCCTTCTCATCCGATGACCTCCGTCACGCGGCCACCGGAACCTCCGGCGTCACACCCGCGGTGGCGGGCGCGAGCGCCAGCTCCAGGACCTGGCGGACGTCGGTGACGGCGTGGACGTCGAGCTTGTCCAGCACCTCCGCCGGGACGTCGTCCAGGTCGGGCTCGTTGCGCTTGGGGATGATCACCGTGGTGACACCGGCCCGGTGCGCCGCGAGCAGCTTCTGCTTCACACCGCCGATCGGCAGGACCCGCCCGGTCAGCGAGACCTCGCCGGTCATCGCCACGTCCGTGCGGACCAGCCGGCCGGACAGGAGCGAGGCGAAGGCCGTGGTCATCGTGACGCCGGCGCTGGGGCCGTCCTTGGGGACCGCGCCCGCCGGGAAGTGGATGTGCACGCCCCGGTCCTTCAGATCGGCCACCGGCAGTTCGAGCTCGGCACCGTGGGAGCGCAGGAAGCTCAGCGCGATCTGCGCGGACTCCTTCATCACGTCGCCCAGCTGGCCGGTCAGGGTCAGCCCGGCCGCGCCCGTCTCCGGGTCGGCCAGCGACGCCTCGACGTACAGCACGTCACCACCCGCTCCGGTCACCGCGAGCCCGGTCGCCACGCCCGGCACGGACGTCCGCCGCTCGGCCGGGTCCTGGGCGGACTCGGGCACGTGGTGCGGGCGGCCGATCAGGTCGCGCAGGTCCTCGTCCCGGACGGTGAGCGGCAGCTTCCGCTCCCCCAGTTCGTGCTGGGCGGCGACCTTGCGCAGCAGCCGTGCGATCGACCGCTCCAGGGTGCGCACGCCCGCCTCGCGCGTGTACTCACCGGCGAGCTTGCGCAGGGCGCCCTCGTCGATGGCCACCTCGTCCTGGTCCAGCCCGGCCCGCTCCAGCTGGCGCGGGAGCAGGTGGTCGCGGGCGATGACGACCTTCTCGTCCTCGGTGTAGCCGTCCAGGCGGACGATCTCCATCCGGTCGGCCAGCGCCTCCGGGATCGCCTCCAGCACGTTGGCGGTCGCGAGGAAGACCACGTCCGACAGATCCAGCTCGACCTCCAGGTAGTGGTCCCGGAAGGTGTGGTTCTGCGCCGGGTCGAGGACCTCCAGCAGGGCGGCGGCCGGGTCGCCCCGGAAGTCCGAGCCGACCTTGTCGATCTCGTCGAGCAGCACGACCGGGTTCATCGACCCGGCCTCCTTGACGGCGCGGACGATCCGGCCCGGCAGGGCACCGACGTACGTACGCCGGTGACCGCGGATCTCGGCCTCGTCGCGCACCCCGCCGAGGGCGACGCGCACGAACTTGCGGCCCATGGCGTGGGCGACGGACTCGCCCAGGCTGGTCTTGCCGACGCCGGGCGGCCCGACGAGCGCGAGCACGGCACCTCCGCGCCGCCCGCCGACGACGCCGAGTCCCCGGTCGTCGCGCCGCTTGCGCACGGCCAGGTACTCGGTGATCCGCTCCTTCACGTCCTCCAGACCGGAGTGTTCGGCGTCCAGTACGCCCTTGGCGCCCCGGATGTCGTAGGAGTCCTCGGTGCGCTCGTTCCACGGCATCTCCAGGACCGTGTCGAGCCAGGTGCGGATCCAGGAGCCCTCGGGCGACTGGTCGGAGGACCGCTCCAGCTTGTCGACCTCCTTGAGGGCGGCCTCGCGGACCTTCTCCGGCAGGTCGGCGGCCTCCACGCGGGCGCGGTAGTCGTCGGACTCCTCGCCCTCCTGTTCGCCGTTGAGTTCGCGCAGCTCCTTGCGTACGGCTTCCAGCTGCCGGCGGAGGAGGAACTCGCGCTGCTGCTTGTCGACGCCCTCCTGGACGTCCTTGGCGATGGTCTCGGCGACGTCCTGCTCGGCGAGGTGGTCGCGCAGGTGCTGGGTGGCCAGCTTGAGCCGGGCCACCGGGTCGGTGGTCTCCAGCAGTTCGACCTTCTGGTCGGTGGTCAGGAACGGCGAGTAGCCGGAGTTGTCGGCGAGCGCGGAGACGTCGTCGATGGCCTGGACCCGGTCGACGACCTGCCAGGCTCCGCGCTTGCGCAGCCAGGCGGTGGCGAGAGCCTTGTACTCCTTGACCAGTTCGGTGACATGCCCGGGCAGCGGGTCCGCGACGGTGTCGTCCACGCGGGTCCCCTCCACCCAGAGTGCGGCGCCGGGACCGGTCGTTCCCGCGCCGATGCGCACCCGGCTCCGGCCGCGGATCAGGGCGCCCGGGTCGCCGTCGGCGAGCCGGCCGACCTGCTCGACGGTGCCGAGGACACCGGTGTTCGCGTAGGTCCCGTCGATGCGTGGCACCAGGAGTACCCGGGGCTTTCCGGGCGTTGACCGGGCAGCGGCCTGAGCGGCCTCCACCGCGGCACGGACCTCGGAGTCGCTCAGGTCCAGCGGGACCACCATCCCGGGCAGCACGACCTCGCCGTCGAGCGGCAGCACGGGCAGGGTGAGCGGTGTGGACGTCGAAGCCATGATCTCCCCTTCGGCAGTCAAGTTGAGCTATGCCGACTCAATGCTTGACGGCGCCCGGATGTTCCCCGGCCGCCGTTCGCTGTCAGCGATCACCCGTGCCACCGGGAGCGGGAGGGCGCGTAAGGTCCGGTGAGTAATAGACGTTCGGGCGCTGCGCTCGTTACGGGGGGATGGCATGGACGGAACCGTGCAGGCATGGGTGGACGGGTGGGTCGTGTCCCGCGGGGCCGCTCCGCCCACGACGGAGCCCTGGGGCTGGACGATCGACATGGGGATGCACGGGCACGTCACGCGGCACGTGTTCGGCTCCACGGGCGACGGCCTCGACGAGACGACCGTCCGCAAGGTGGCCGGAGCCGTGACCGGGCACGGCGTCTGGCTCAAGGCCTTCCGGGACCCGTCGGTGGTCTCCGGCTGGCTCGACGACACCTGGTGGATCGACCCCGAGCCTGGATATCTGATGACGCTCCCGCTGACGGCGGACGGCGCTCCGGCCGCCCCCGACGGCTTCCGGCTGCGCAGCTGGTCGCGCGGCGGGGTGACCCGGGTGATGGTGGCCGCGCCGGACGGGTCCCTTGCGGCGCGCGGCCAGGTCACCCCGACCGGCGAGACCGCCGTCGTCGACCAGATCGAGACGGCCCCCGAGCACCGGCGCAAGGGCATGGGCAGTCTCGTCATGCGGACGTTGCAGGACGTCGCGGTCCGGCAGGGCGCACGGACCGGCGTCCTGGCCGGGACACCTGCGGGGCGAGGGCTCTACGAAGCGCTGGGCTGGAAGGTCGTGGCCCCGCTGACCAGCGCCAAGTACGCGCCGCCGGCCGACGCCCGGAGCTGAGGGGCCGCGCGGTCAGTGCCCGGCCGGGCCGAGGCCCGTCGCATGCCGGCGCCGGACCACCGGCCAGGTCGCGATCCCGATGCCCAGGGCGATGAGGTGCCCCCAGTTCGTCATCGGGTCGGTGAAGGCACCTCGGTCGCGAGGGTGGCGAGGACGTGCCCGAGCAGGAAGACACCGGCCGTGCGCAAACTCCCGATCCGCCGTTTCAGCGCGGTCAGCACCAGCACGAAGGCGATGGTGAACGGCGAGGTCATCCCGCCCGCGACCCACAGCGCGCTGCCGATCAGCACCGGTCCCGGCGAGCGCACCAGGTGCGCCACGTCCGTGCTGGAGCCCTGGAGCAGCGCGTGCACCAGGGCAGGGTCCGCGTGGGCGGAGATCAGCGAGGTGAGGCAGAGGAGGGTGGCGTATCCGAAGGTGAACGGCGTTCCCGTGGGGGTGGGCAGCAGCCGCCAGGGGCGGAGCGCCCGCAGCCGCGGCGCGGCCGCGGCGCCGCGCAGCACGTGCAGGCGGTGGACTCCCCCGGGGACGGGCTCCCGTACTCCCGTCGCCGCCGTCTCGCGCGGGCCCCGCTGCCGCGGCATCCCGTCCAGCAGCCCCGGCACGTCGGAGACAGGCAGGGCCCCCGGTGCCGACGGGGCCGTCTCGTGGGGCGGCACGGTGCGTTCCACAGCGGGCGCTCCTTCCGTCACGCCCCAGCCTTCGCCCCGGGCACCCCGCTGTCTGTGACCAGCGCCACGCGAGAGCCGATACACAGCAACCCGAAAGCCGCGCGCCGCATCCGCCCCGGCGCGCGGGGAATTGCCGGGCGCCACGCCCACCGCCCCTGCCAGGATGCCCCCATGCCTACCCCGTACGACATCCCCGATGTCCTGGACCGCCGCGAGGGCCCGCACGGCGAGGTCGTGCTGCGCCGGCACGGAGACCGGCTGGAGATCATCGCCAACGGCTGTTTCCTGATGGACACCTCCGACGGCCGCTCGGAGCGGCGGCTGGTCGACGCGGCCCTGGAAACCCTGGCCGGCCGCGACCATCCCGACGTCCTGATCGGCGGGCTCGGCGTCGGATTCTCCCTCGCGCACGCCGCGGCGGACCCGCGCTGGGGAGGGATCACGGTGGTGGAACGGGAGCACGCGATCGTCGAATGGCATCGCGACGGCCCGCTCGCCGCGCTCTCCGCCCGGGCCCTTTCGGACCCCCGCACGAAAATCGTCGAGGCGGATCTCGTCGCGCACGTCAATGAGACATCCGACACATACGACGCCCTGTGCCTCGACATCGACAACGGACCCGACTGGACTGTCACGGACGGCAACGGAAGTCTCTACCGGGAGACCGGACTGGCAAGCTGCGCAAGGGTGTTGAAACCGGGCGGGGTTCTCGCCGTCTGGTCCGCCCAGCCGTCTCCCGAATTCGAGGAAACCTTGCGGAATGCCGGGTTCCATCGGGTGCGTACCGAAGAGATCCCGGTTGCCCGGGGCGTTCCGGACGTCGTGCACCTCGCCATCAGCCCTGGATAGCAAAGGTGTGCTGACTCCCCGTACGCTGCTCCCCTGACGCCGATCATTCAAGCGTCAATCGCAACCATGCGCAGGCATAGCCAGTCAGAAGGAATCACCCCACTGATTCCGGGAAAGCACACCCCAGGGGCGGGCGATGGAGCAGACACAGACCTCCCACAACGGTTCGGCGACGGCTACTCCGGGCGCACAGCGCCGGGTCCTGGTCGTCGAGGACGACGCCACGATCGTGGACGCCATCGCGACCCGCCTGCGTGCCGAGGGATTCCTCGTGCAAACAGCGGGTGACGGACCGGCCGCGGTCGACACGGCCGAGGCGTGGCAGCCCGACCTGCTGATCCTCGACATCATGCTGCCCGGCTTCGACGGGCTGGAGGTCTGCCGACGCGTGCAGGCCGCCCGCCCCGTGCCGGTGATGATGCTCACCGCGCGCGACGACGAGACGGACATGCTGGTCGGGCTCGGCGTCGGCGCCGACGACTACATGACCAAGCCGTTCTCGATGCGGGAGCTGGCGGCGCGCGTGCACGTCCTGCTGCGCCGGGTGGAGCGGGCCGCCATCGCGGCGGCCACCCCCCGCTCCGGCATCCTGCGCCTCGGTGAGCTGGAGATCGACCACGCGCAGCGCCGGGTCCGGGTGCGCAGCGAGGACGTCCACCTCACGCCCACCGAGTTCGACCTGCTGGTGTGCCTCGCGAACACCCCGCGCGCGGTGCTCTCCCGTGAGCAGCTGCTCGCGGAGGTCTGGGACTGGGCGGACGCCTCCGGCACCCGCACGGTCGACAGCCACATCAAGGCGCTGCGCCGGAAGATCGGCGCCGAGCGGATCCGTACGGTGCACGGCGTGGGTTACGCCCTGGAGACCCCGACGCCATGAGCGGCGGGCCGGCCGGACGGAGAAACCCCGGGGAGCCGGAACCCTGGGGCGGGGTGAGCCCGTTCTCGATCAAGACCAAACTGGGCGCGCTGGTCGTCATCTCGGTGCTGATCACCACGGGCCTGTCGGTGATCGCGGTGCACACGAAGACGGAGCTGCGCTTCATCACGGTCTTCTCGATGATCGCCACACTGCTCATTACGCAGTTCGTGGCCCATTCGCTCACCGCGCCGCTGGACGAGATGACCGCGGTGGCCCGTTCCATCTCGCAGGGCGACTACACCCGCCGGACGCGGGAGAACCGCCGTGACGAGCTGGGCGATCTGGCCGTGACGATCAATGCCATGGCCGACGAGCTGGAGGCCCAGGACAGCCAGCGCAAGGAGCTGGTGGCGAACGTCTCGCACGAGCTGCGCACACCCATCGCGGGGCTGCGCGCGGTGCTGGAGAACATCGTCGACGGGGTCACACGGGCCGACCCGGAGACCATGCGCACGGCACTGAAGCAGACCGAGCGCCTCGGCCGGCTGGTGGAGACGCTGCTGGACCTGTCGCGCCTGGACAACGGCGTCGTCCCGCTGAAACAGCGGCGGTTCGAGGTGTGGCCGTATCTGTCGGGCGTGCTGAAGGAGGCCAACATGGTCGCCTCGGTGCGCGCGGGGATCGCCACCGGTTCGGGCAGCCACACCCGTACGGACGTCCATCTGCACCTCGACGTCCACCCACCGGAGCTGACCGCGCACGCGGACCCGGAGCGCATCCACCAGGTCGTCGCCAACCTCATCGACAACGCGGTCAAGCACAGCCCGCCGCACGGCCGGGTGACGGTCAAGGCGCGGCGCGGCCCCGTGCCGGAGTCGCTGGAGCTGGAGGTCCTGGACGAGGGCCCCGGCATTCCGAAGTCCGAGTGGCACCGCGTCTTCGAGCGGTTCAACCGCGGCAGCGCCAAGCGGCCGCAGGGGCCGGGCAGCGACGGCGGCACCGGTCTCGGCCTCGCGATCGCCCGCTGGGCGGTGGACCTGCACGGGGGCCGGATCGGAGTGGCCGAATCCGAGCGGGGTTGCCGGATTCTTGTCACCCTTCCGGGACTGTCATCTGTGCCAAGTTGACGTAAAGTTCGAAGCGGAGCCACAAGATCCACGGACGTCCGCGCTGACGGACACGTGTGATCAGGCACAGGCCCGCGCCATCGGCGCCCGGGGCCGTGCCGAGCCCTTCCCTCGTCCAGCGGAACCACGCTTGTTTCCCGCCATTTCAAGCCCCGAAACACGGTTCCAGATGTGACTTGCACGACGTTGCACCGGCCCGGCCTGACCTTCCCCGTCCAGGGGGCGTAGCCTTGATTCCCGCTGTCCATCATCTTGTGAAGCGGAAGAGGGCGGTTGCCGCCGTGTCGCCACAGTCCCCCAGTAACTCGAGCATCTCGACCGACACCGACCAAGCGGGGAAGAACCCTGCCGCGTCGTTCGGTGCCAACGAGTGGCTCGTCGACGAGATCTATCAGCAGTACCTCCAGGACCCGAATTCCGTAGACCGAGCCTGGTGGGACTTCTTCGCCGACTACAAGCCGGGGGCGGCTGCCGCCTCGGCTCCGGCGGGTACCGCGGCCGCGGGGGCCGCGGGGACCACCACCGCTCCCGCGCAGGCTCCCGCCCCGGCCGCCGAGAAGCCCGCCGCCGCTCCGGCCCCCGCCCCGGCTCCGGCCCAGGCGAAGCCCGCCGCGCAGGCCCCGGCCCAGGCCCCCGCTCCGGCGCAGGCCGCGCCGGCCGCGAAGCCCGCCGCCAAGCCGGCCGCGGCCCCGAAGAAGGCCGAGCCCGCCGCCGAGGCCCCCTCGGGCCCCGAGCAGGTCGTGCTGCGCGGCCCGGCCGCCGCGGTCGCGAAGAACATGAACGCCTCCCTGGAGGTGCCCACGGCCACGTCCGTGCGCGCTGTCCCGGTGAAGCTGCTGTTCGACAACCGCATCGTCATCAACAACCACCTGAAGCGCGCCCGGGGCGGGAAGATCTCCTTCACGCACCTGATCGGCTACGCGATGGTGCAGGCCATCAAGGCCATGCCGTCGATGAACTACTCCTTCGCGGAGAAGGACGGCAAGCCGACCCTGGTCAAGCCGGAGCACGTCAACTTCGGCCTCGCCATCGACCTGGTCAAGCCCAACGGCGACCGCCAGCTCGTGGTCGCGGGCATCAAGAAGGCCGAGACGCTGAACTTCTTCGAGTTCTGGCAGGCCTACGAGGACATCGTCCGCCGCGCCCGCGACGGCAAGCTGGGCATGGACGACTTCACCGGTGTGACGGTCTCCCTGACCAACCCCGGCGGCCTCGGCACCGTCCACTCCGTGCCGCGTCTGATGCCCGGCCAGTCGGTGATCATGGGCGTCGGCTCCATGGACTACCCGGCGGAGTTCCAGGGCACGTCCCAGGACACGCTGAACAAGCTCGGCATCTCGAAGGTCATGACGCTCACGTCGACCTACGACCACCGGGTCATCCAGGGCGCCGCCTCCGGCGAGTTCCTGCGGATCGTCGCGAACCTCCTCCTCGGTGAGAACGGCTTCTACGACGACATCTTCGAGGCGCTGCGCATCCCCTACGAGCCGGTCCGCTGGCTCAAGGACATCGACGCGTCGCACGACGACGACGTCACGAAGGCCGCCCGCGTCTTCGAGCTGATCCACTCCTACCGGGTCCGCGGCCACGTCATGGCCGACACCGACCCACTGGAGTACCAGCAGCGCAAGCACCCCGACCTGGACATCACCGAGCACGGGCTCACCCTGTGGGACCTGGAGCGCGAGTTCGCCGTCGGCGGATTCGCCGGCAAGTCCCTGATGAAGCTGCGCGACATCCTCGGCGTGCTGCGCGACTCGTACTGCCGCACCACCGGCGTCGAGTTCATGCACATCCAGGACCCGAAGCAGCGCAAGTGGATCCAGGACCGCATCGAGCGCTCGCACACCAAGCCGGAGCGTGAGGAGCAGCTGCGCATCCTGCGCCGGCTGAACGCGGCGGAGGCCTTCGAGACCTTCCTGCAGACGAAGTACGTCGGCCAGAAGCGCTTCTCCCTGGAGGGCGGCGAGTCCGTCATCCCGCTGCTGGACGCGGTGCTGGACTCGGCCGCCGAGTCGCGCCTGGACGAGGTCGTCGTCGGCATGGCCCACCGCGGCCGGCTGAACGTCCTCGCCAACATCGTCGGCAAGTCGTACGCGCAGATCTTCCGCGAGTTCGAGGGCAACCTCGACCCGAAGTCGATGCACGGCTCCGGTGACGTGAAGTACCACCTGGGCGCCGAGGGCACCTTCACCGGCCTCGACGGCGAGCAGATCAAGGTCTCCCTGGTCGCCAACCCGTCGCACCTCGAAGCCGTCGACCCCGTCCTGGAGGGCGTCTCGCGCGCCAAGCAGGACATCATCGGCAAGGGCGGCACGGACTTCACCGTCCTGCCGGTGGCGATCCACGGCGACGCGGCCTTCGCGGGCCAGGGTGTGGTGGCCGAGACGCTGAACATGTCGCAGCTGCGCGGCTACCGCACCGGCGGCACGGTCCACATCGTCATCAACAACCAGGTCGGCTTCACCGCGGCCCCCGAATCCTCGCGTTCCTCCATGTACGCGACGGACGTGGCCCGCATGATCGAGGCCCCGATCTTCCACGTGAACGGCGACGACCCGGAGGCCGTGGTCCGCGTCGCGCGGCTCGCCTTCGAGTTCCGCCAGGCGTTCAACAAGGACGTGGTGATCGACCTCATCTGCTACCGCCGCCGCGGTCACAACGAGTCGGACAACCCGGCCTTCACCCAGCCGCTGATGTACGACCTGATCGACAAGAAGCGCTCGGTGCGCAAGCTCTACACCGAGTCCCTCATCGGTCGCGGCGACATCACCCTGGAAGAGGCCGAGCAGGCGCTGCAGGACTACCAGGGCCAGCTGGAGAAGGTGTTCACGGAGGTCCGTGAGGCCACGTCCCAGCCGGGCACGGTCGAGTCCACCGACCCGCAGGCCGAGTTCCCGGTCGCCGTTAACACCGCGGTGACCACGGAGGTCGTCAAGCGGATCGCCGAGTCCCAGGTCAACATCCCCGACAACATCACCGTCCACCCGCGTCTGCTGCCGCAGCTGCAGCGCCGGGCATCGATGGTCGAGGACGGCACGATCGACTGGGGCATGGGCGAGACCCTCGCGATCGGCTCCCTCCTGCTGGAGGGCGTCCCGGTCCGCCTGGCCGGCCAGGACTCGCAGCGCGGTACGTTCGGCCAGCGCCACGCGGTCATCATCGACCGCAGCACCGGCGAGGAGTACACGCCGCTGCAGTACCTCTCCGAGGACCAGGCGCGGCTCAACGTCTACAACTCCCTCCTCTCCGAGTACGCGGCGATGGGCTTCGAGTACGGCTACTCGCTGGCCCGCCCCGAGGCGCTCGTGATGTGGGAGGCGCAGTTCGGCGACTTCGTCAACGGCGCGCAGACGGTCGTGGACGAGTTCATCTCGTCGGCCGAGCAGAAGTGGGCCCAGACCTCCGGTGTCGTCCTGCTCCTGCCGCACGGTTACGAGGGCCAGGGTCCGGACCACTCGTCCGCCCGCCCGGAGCGCTTCCTCCAGATGTGCGCGCAGAACAACATGACGGTCGCGATGCCGACGTCGCCGTCGAACTACTTCCACCTCCTGCGGTGGCAGGTGCACAACCCGCACCACAAGCCGCTGGTGGTCTTCACGCCGAAGTCGATGCTGCGGCTGAAGGCGGCGGCGGCGAAGGCGGACGAGTTCACGACCGGGCAGTTCCAGCCGGTCATCGGCGACTCCTCGGTCGACCCGGCCGCCGTCAAGAAGGTCGTCTTCTGCGCCGGCAAGGTCTACTACGACCTGGAGGCCGAGCGTCAGAAGCGCGGTGCCACGGACACGGCGATCATCCGCATCGAGCGCCTGTACCCGCTGCCGGGTACCGAGCTCCAGGCGGAGATCAAGAAGTACCCGAACGCCGAGAAGTACCTGTGGGCCCAGGAGGAGCCGGCGAACCAGGGTGCCTGGCCGTTCATCGCGCTCAACCTGATCGACCACCTGGACCTCGCGGTCGGCGCGGACGTCCCGCACGGCGAGCGGCTGCGGCGCATCTCGCGCCCGCACGGCTCGTCCCCGGCGGTGGGTTCCGCGAAGCGTCACCAGGCCGAGCAGGAGCAGCTGGTGCGTGAGGTGTTCGAGGCGTAACCGCCTTCGCGCAGTTCGTGCGCGGCCGGGCCGCATCCCCCGCTTCGGGGGTGCGGCCCGGCCGTTTGCGCGCACATATCCTTGAGGGCATGTACTTCACGGACCGTGGCATCGAGGAACTGGAGAAGCGGCGCGGCGAGGAGGAAGTCACCTTCGAGTGGCTCGCCGAGCAGCTGCGGACGTTCGTCGATCTCAATCCCGACTTCGAGGTACCGGTGGAGCGGCTGGCGACGTGGCTGGCGCGGCTGGACGACGAGGACGACGAGTAGGGACCGGATCCGGCCGCGCGGCTGGACGACGAGGACGACGAGCAGGGACCGGATCCGGCCGCTCCCGGGCGGCGTCAGTCGCCCGGGCGTGTGAGGTCGCAGGTCAGCCCCAGTGCGCCGTGCGCGAGGAGCAGCGCCCCGGCCGTGGCCCAGCCGCCGCCCCGCCGTCGCAGGCCCCTGACCAGGAGCGGCAGGCCCGCCGCCAGCTGCGCCAGGGCCAGGGCGCGGGCCCTGGGGCCGCCCGCCCAGGGCATCCAGGAGCCGAGACGGGTGCTGCCGACAGGGTCGCGTTCCGCGCCCGCCTCGCGTCGGCCGGGCCACTCGACTTGCATACTGTCCGGCCGGCGGGCGGCCGCTTCCCGGAGGCGGCCGGCTGGTTCGCCGGGGGCCAGTTCCGCGGGCAGGGAGACGCCCACGCGCAAGAGGACAGCGAGCAGGCCGCGCAGCCGGCTGCGTGCGTCGGCCGCCGGATCGGGTGCGGTCAGCCGGTCGAGGTCCTGTCCGTCCAGGACGGGGTCGAGGCCCATACGCGCGGCGAAGGTGCGCATCGCCTCGTCCTCCCCCACCGGGACACCGCTCGCGAGCCAGACGAACCCGACGGGTCGGCGGAAGCCGGACGCGAGCGTGAAGCCGGCGTGGTCGGTGTCCCACCACAGGGCGAGGACGGGCCAGGGAGCTCCTACGGCGAGGGCCGTGGCCCAACCGGTGGCCACGCGGTCGACGGGTTCGGCGCCGTCCCGCCAGGGCCGACCCTCGGGGACGAGCACGCTCCACGCGTCACCCGCGGGCGTGAGCTGCATCGGCTCGCGCAGCAGATCGGCGACGGGGGCCACGCACCCGGGCGCCGCCCGGCACAACAGCAGCGCCCCGGGTGCGGGTTCCGTGCGGGCGGGTTCCGTCGACATGGTCACACGGTAGGTCGAATCCTCAGCGTTTGAGGCCTTATGCCCGCCCCCTTCTCCCCGGACGGGTGTCTTGACTTTCCCCGACCGCGATATATCGTGAATACGAGATGACGCGATATGGCGCGTCGAGACGGGGAGGTCTGCACCATGTCCGAGTGGTCCGTCACGGAACCGAGGAAGCTCACCTTCGACGACCCCGTGAGCGATCTGCACGTGCGTCTGGTCAACGGAACGGTGAACGTGGTGGGCACGGACGAAGGTTCCGCCCGCCTGGAGATCTCCGAGATCGAGGGGCCGCCCCTGGTGGTGACCCAGCAGGACGGCGTCCTCACGGTGGCCTACGAGGACCTGCCCTGGAAGGGCTTCCTCAAGTGGCTGGACCGCAAGGGCTGGCGCCGCAGCGCGGTGGTCTCCCTGGCCGTCCCGGCCGGCACGCGCGTGGAGGTGGGTGTGGTCGGCGCGGCAGCCGTCGTCTCCGGCATCCACGGCCCGTCGGTGGTGAAGGGCGTCACCGGCGACACGACACTCGTGGGCCTCTCCGGCCCGGTCCGCGCCGACACGGTCTCCGGCAGCCTGGAGGCCCAGGACGTGACCGGCGACCTCCGGTTCAACTCCGTCTCCGGCGACCTCACGGTGGTCGAGGGCTCCGGCCCCTCCGTGCGGGCGGAGTCGGTGAGCGGCTCGATGATCGTCGACCTCGACCCGGACGGCCCGACGGACGTACGGCTGACGAGCGTCTCCGGCGAGATCGCCATCCGGCTGCCGTATCCGGCGGACACCGAGGTCGAGGCGAACACGGCGAGCGGCTCCGTCTCCAACGCCTTCGAAGGTCTCCGGGTGCACGGCCAGTGGGGCGCTCACAAGATCACAGGCCGCCTCGGCGCCGGCACCGGCAAACTGCGGGCCACCACCGTCTCCGGCTCGATCGCCCTGCTGCGCCGCCCGTCCGGAGAGGACGAGCACAGCGGACCGAGGGACACCCCGCCCGCCGGCAGCAGTGCGGCGGCCGCCCCGGCGAGCGGTCCCGGGGGCGGCTCGGGGGACAATTCCGTCTCCGGCCCGGGTGATGCCCCCACCACCGTCCCGGCCGACGGCACGACCGACAAGAAGGTGCTCTGACATGCCCCCCGTCTTCGCCCACGGCCGCCTCCGCCTGTACCTGCTGAAGCTGCTGGACGAGGCCCCCCGCCACGGCTACGAGGTGATCCGCCTGCTGGAGGAGCGCTTCCAGGGGCTGTACGCACCCTCGGCGGGCACCGTCTACCCGCGCCTGGCCAAACTGGAGGCCGAGGGCCTGGTCACGCACACCACCGAGGGCGGCCGCAAGGTCTACTCGATCACCGACGCGGGCCGCGCCGAACTGGCCGACCGCAGCGGCGAGCTGGCCGACCTGGAACTGGAGATCCGGGAGTCGGTCGCGGAGCTGGCCGCGGAGATCCGCGCCGACGTGCGCGGAGCCGCCGGCGACCTGCGCCGCGAGATGCGCGCGGCGGCGACCGAGGCCCGCCAGGACAGCGGCACCAGGGACGACGGCACGGCCGGGGCACCCTACGGCGACTTCTCGCAGTACGGCGACAAGGAGACCTGGCGCATCGCCAAGGAGGAGATGCGCCGGGCCCGGCAGGAGTGGAAGGAGCAGGCCCGGCGGGCGAAGGACGAGAGCCGCCGTGCCCGCGAGGACGCCCAGCGTGCCCGCCGCCAGGCGAAGGAGGCCCAGGAACAGGCCCGAGCACAGGCCCAGGAGCAGGTGCAGCGCATCACCCGCCGCGTGCAGGAGCAGGTGCAGGACCACTTCGCCCGCGGTGACTGGCCGACGGGCCTGCGCGAGGGCCTGACCGAACTGGCCAAGGAAGTGGGCGAGTTCGGAAAGGACTACGGCAAGGACTTCGGCAAGGACCTCGGCTTCGACTGGACCGGCACCGGCAGGCCGGCCGCGGAACCGACGCCCTCACAGCCCCCGGAGGACTTCCCCGCCGCTTACGAACCGGCCTGGGCCCACGAGGATGCCGCGGACTCCACAGGCGACCCGGCCCGCGACCTGGACCGGCTGCTCGACCGCTTCCGGGACGACATCCGTGACGCGGCCCGCGACCACGGCGTCACCCCCGACCAGCTGCGCGACGCCCGCCGCCACCTGTCGACGGCGGCGGCCCACATAGGAGCCCTCCTGCGCACACAGAACAAGTAGCGCGCCCGGGGCCCGGTTCTTCAGCCGGCCTTGGCCTCGCCACCACTGCCATACAGCACCCGCACCAGGTGCTCGTACGTCACCCCGTGATCGGCGAGGACCTCGGCCGGCACTCCGGGGCGCAGGGTCAGGGCCAGCAGGATGTGCTCGTCCCCGATGTGCCGGTCCCGCTGGGCGAGGGCGACCCTCAGGGAGCGCTCCAGCACGTCCTTGGCCCCTCGGCCGAAGGAGGTACGCCCCGACCACCACCGCTTGTCCTTCCGGTCGCCGGCGAGGGCGCCGACCCCGTGAGTCTCCTCCACCCGGGCGACGATCTCCTCCACATCGATCCCCAGCCCGGCGAGCGCATCGGTCTCGGCCTGCGTCAGCCCGGCCCGCCGCCGCGCCTCACGCAACGCCTGCCGCACGGACTCCCGCCGTTCACCGAGTCCGAGAGCCGCGAGCGCGAAGGAGCCCCGGCTGCCCTCCCGGTCGAGCAGCGCCAGCAGCAGATGCTCCGGCTCCACGACCTGCCCGCCCTCACCACCCCCGTCCACGTACGCGTACGCGCTCTTCACCACGTCGCGGGCGTCCTTCGTGAACCGCTCGAACATCAATGCCTCCCGTACTTCTTGTGCACGGCCTGCCTGCTCACACCGAGTTCGGTGGCGATCTCCTGCCACGACCAGCCCTGATTGCGCGCGTTGCGCACCTGCACGGCTTCCAACTGCTCCAGCAGCCGGCGCAGCGCGGCGACGGCCCGCAGGCCGACCCGTGGATCACGGTCACCGGCACGTTCGGCCAGATCGGTTGCTTCGGTCATGCCGTCAACCTACGTTGACAATCGGCCCGCGTCAATCACAGTTGACATAGAAAACGGCCGGCCCACCCGGGACCGGCCGTCGACGCACCTACAGGAGGATTCAGTGATTCGTCAGCACGACCTTCCCGAACTGCTCTCCCGAAGCCAGCCGCTCGAAGCCCTCACGCGCGCGGTCCATGGGCATGACCTCGTCGATGACGGGCCGCACTCCGGTCGCCGCACAGAACGCGAGCAGGTCCTCCAGTTCGTCCTTGGTGCCCATCGTGGATCCGACGACCTTGAGTTCAAGGAAGAAGATCCGGGTCAGCTCTGCGTGCGAGGGCCTGTCGCCACTGGTGGCACCGGAGATGACCAGCGTGCCGCCGGGCTTCAGCGACTTCACGGAATGCGACCAGGTGGCGGCCCCGACGGTCTCGATCACGGCGTCGACCCGCTGCGGCAGCCGCGCCCCGGACTCCAGCGCCTCGACGGCCCCGAGCTCCACGGCCCGCTTCCGCTTGGCCTCGTCGCGGCTGGTGGCGAAGACCCGGAGCCCGGCAGCCTTGCCCAGCACGATGGCAGCCGTGGCGACACCACCGCCGGCGCCCTGCACCAGCACGGAGTCGCCGGGGCGGACACCCGCGTTGGTGAACAGCATCCGGTACGCGGTCAGCCACGCCGTGGGCAGGCAGGCGGCCTCCTCGAAGGAGAGCTCCTCGGGCTTGGGCAGGATGTTCCAGGTCGGCACGGCGACCTGCTCGGCGAAGGTGCCCTGGTAGCGCTCGGTGAGGATGGACCGGGGCTCCTTCGGGCCGACCCCGTGCCCGCTCTGTCCGATCACGGAATGCAGAACGACCTCGTTGCCGTCCTCGTCGACACCGGCGGCATCACAGCCGAGGATCATCGGCAGCTTGTCCTCTGCGAGGCCCACGCCACGCAGGGACCAGAGGTCGTGGTGGTTGAGGGAGGCGGCCTTGACCGTGACGGTACTCCAGCCGGGGCGGGCCTCGGGAGCCGGACGCTCTCCCAACTCCAGGCCGGAAAGCGGCTGGTCGCGGTCGATTCGGGCGGCGTAGACAGCGAACATGACCTCGACGATAGGTTCCACCACCTGCCGAGTGGAACCACCGGCGTCTGTGAGACACACCCTCTTGCCAACGTCCAGGAGTCGGTGCCGCCGAACGAGCGACAGGCCCACACGCCAAGCGAAGGCGCACCCCACCGGCGAGAGGACGGAGCGGCACCCGCACCACCGCCGGAGGCACCCGCACACCACCCGAACAGCCCCACCGGAACGCAAAGAAATGGCCCCGCCCGTCCCGGGCAGGGCCACGTCACACCAGCGTCGGCGTCAGCGCCGGGCCACACCCTCGGCACGGGCCGCAGCCGCCACCGCGGCCGTGACCGCCGGAGCGACCCGCTCGTCGAACGGCGACGGGATGACGTAGTCGGCGGCGAGATCGTCCCCGACCACGGCGGCCAGCGCCTCCGCGGCGGCCAGCTTCATCCCCTCGGTGATCCGCGAGGCCCGCACCTGCAGCGCCCCCGCGAAGATCCCCGGGAACGCCAGCACGTTGTTGATCTGGTTCGGGAAGTCCGACCGCCCGGTCGCGACGACCGCCGCGTACTTGTGCGCGACCTCGGGGTGCACCTCGGGGTTCGGGTTCGCCATGGCGAAGACGAACGCGCCCTCGGCCATCGTCGCCACCGCGGACTCCGGCACCGTCCCGCCGGAAACACCGATGAACACGTCGGCGCCGTCCAGCGCCGCCTCCAGCGACCCGGTGATCCCGGTCTTGTTCGTGAACCCGGCCAGGTCCTGCTTGACCGGTGTGAGGTCGTCCCGATCCGCCGACACGACACCCTTGCGGTCGGCCACCGCGACATCCCCGATCCCGGCCTCGACCAGCATCTTCGCAATGGCGACACCGGCCGCACCGGCGCCGGAGATGACGGCCCGCAGCTCCCCCAGCGCTCGCCCGCTCAGCCGCGCGGCGTTCCGCAGGGCCGCCAGCGTCACCACGGCCGTGCCGTGCTGGTCGTCGTGGAAGACCGGGATGTCCAGTCGCTCCTGCAGCTTCCGCTCGACCTCGAAGCACCGGGGTGCCGAGATGTCCTCCAGGTTGACCCCGCCGAAGGACGGTGCGAGCCGCACCACGGTCTCGACGATCTCGTCGACGTCCGTGCAGTTCAGGGCGATCGGCACCGCGTCCACGCCGCCGAACTGCTTGAACAGGATCGCCTTGCCCTCCATCACCGGGAGGGAGGCCTCGGGCCCGATGTCGCCGAGGCCCAGCACGGCCGTACCGTCCGTCACGACGGCCACGACCGACGACTTCCACGTGTAATCGTGCACGAGCTCCGGCTGCTCCGCGATCGCGCTGCACACCTTCGCGACGCCGGGCGTGTACGCCAGGGACAGGTCGTCCTTGTCGCGGACCGGCACGGTGGCCTGCACAGCCATCTTGCCGCCGCGGTGCAACGCGAACGCCGGGTCGAAGGAGTCGAGGGGCTCCGCACCGCCCTCGTGGTCCGTGTCGCCGGTCTTGCTCTCGCTGCGAGGATTGACGATCTCCGCTGCCACTTCGTTTTACCCCTTAAATCTTCATTGTTTTGAGGGTGGCCACTCCTGGTGAGGGGTGGGCGGGCACCGCGCAGGCCCCTGTCGTGCTTGTACGTGTATACGTACGGGCGCGTACGCGATGGGCGCGCCGCACACGCGCCCTGAGCCCCGGATGAGGGGTGTAAGGACCCTTCTTACCGGACGGACCGCACCGACGACGAGTCCATAACGCGAAGGTCACATGACGGCGACCTGACTCTTCGTCCAAAATCGGGACAAGGCCTGGACAAGGCAGCCATAACCACTCAAGCATCAGCAAAACTCGCGTTCACCGTCTTGAAATCCCGGGATATACCGAAGATCTTCCGGCCGGAAGGGGTGATTCCCATAGAAGGTCCGGCCGTGATGTACCGGAGTGATGCGGTTCGGGGGTCGCCCGTTATCCGATTTTGACATGGCTGGCCCCCAGAATCGCGCAGTCCGAATGGCAAGATGCCGTCATCACACGAGGTAGCGACACTCGAAGAGGTGTGCTCTCGTCGACCCACGGCACTGCCGAAACCTTCGGTGTGCCACGGCGCTGCCGAACCCCATCGGCAGCAGCCCGCCCCATCGGCAACTCCACCCATCCGCCGGAGGAACCCACCATGACCGCAAGCTCCACCCGTCGTACGACCGCCGCGCACTCCCGGCTAGCAGCGGTCGGTGCGATCGCGGTCGCAGGCGCGCTGATGCTCACCGGATGCGGTGACCAGACCAAGGACACCGGCTCGAGCGACACCGCGGCCTCGGCCCCGCTCGCCGACAAGCTGCCGCAGGCCATCCGCGACAAGGGTGTCATCAAGGTCGGCTCCGACATCGCCTACGCCCCGGTCGAGTTCAAGGACAGCTCCGGCAAGGTCGTCGGCATCGACCCGGACCTCGCCGCCGCCATGGGCAAGCAGCTCGGGGTCGACTTCCAGTTCGAGAACGGCACGTTCGACACGCTGATCACGGGTCTGCGCTCCAAGCGGTACGACATCGCCATGTCCGCGATGACCGACACCAAGGACCGCCAGGAGGGCATCGACTCCGACACCGGCAAGAAGGTCGGCGAGGGCGTCGACTTCGTGGACTACTTCACCGCCGGTGTCTCGATCTACACCAAGAAGGGCGACGACCAGGGCATCAAGACCTGGTCCGACCTGTGCGGCAAGAAGATCGTGCTGCAGCGCGGCACGGTCTCCGAGGACCTCGCCAAGGCGGAGTCGAAGAAGTGCCCGGCCGGCAAGAAGATCGCCATCGAGCCCTTCGACAACGACCAGCAGGCCCAGACCCGCCTGCGCGCGGGCGGCGCCGACGCCGGCTCGTCCGACTTCCCGGTCGCCGCGTACGCGGTGAAGACCTCCGGCGGCGGCAAGGACTTCCAGCTGGTCGGCGAGCAGATCGAGGCCGCCCCGTACGGCATCGCGGTCGCCAAGAACCAGACGCAGCTGCGGGACGCCCTCAAGGCCGCGCTGGACGCCGTCATCGAGAACGGCGACTACGAGAAGATCATGAAGAAGTGGGGCGTGACGGACGGCTCCATCGACGCGGCCACCATCAACGGCGGCAAGTGACCGCAGGTCAGCGGCACTGAAAGGCAACACCCGTGACTGTTGACATCGACAAGACGCCGGCCGACACGCCCCCGGCCGGACCGGAGGCCATCAAGGCCATCCCGGTCCGGCACTACGGGCGGTACGTCTCCGCCGTCGTCGCCATCGCCCTGCTGGTCGGGGTCGTGTACGCGTTCTCCCAGGGCAAGATCAACTGGGATGCGATCCCGGACTACTTCTTCGACGACCGCATCCTGGACGGCGTCGGCAAGACTCTTCTGCTGACCGTGCTGTCCATGGTGATCGGCATCGTCGGCGGCGTCCTGCTCGCCGTGATGCGCCTGTCGAAGAACCCGGTGACCTCGTCGATCGCATGGTTCTACATCTGGTTCTTCCGCGGCACCCCGGTCCTGGTGCAGCTGATCGTCTGGTTCAACCTGGGCCTGGTCTTCGAGTACATCAACCTCGGGCCGTTCTACAAGGACGAGTGGTCGGACTTCATGACCCCGTTCCTGACGGCGCTGCTGGGGCTCGGCCTCAACGAGGCCGCGTACATGGCGGAGATCTGCCGGGCCGGCCTGCTCTCGGTCGACGAGGGCCAGACGGAAGCGTCGCACGCGCTGGGCATGAGCCACGCCAAGACGCTGCGCCGGATCGTCATCCCGCAGGCGATGCGCGTGATCGTGCCGCCGACGGGCAACGAGGTCATCAACATGCTGAAGACGACCTCGCTGGTCTCGGTCGTCCAGTATCCCGAGTTGCTCCGAGCGGCTCAGGACATCGGACAGACCTCCGGCGCCCCGGCCGAGATGCTGTTCCTGGCGGCGGCCTGGTACCTGCTGATGACGTCCGTCTTCAGCATCGGCCAGTACTACCTGGAGCGGTACTACGCGCGTGGTTCGAGCCATTCGCTCCCGGCCACGCCGCTCCAGAAGATCAAGGCGAACCTGCTGTCCCTGTCCAACCGCTCGGCGTCGACGGGAGGCACCGCATGACCGCCATGGTCAAGGCCGAGGGCGTCCACAAGTCCTTCGGCCCCGTAGAGGTCCTCAAGGGCATAGACCTGGAGGTGAAGTCCGGCGAGGTGTTCTGCCTCATCGGCCCCTCCGGCTCCGGCAAGTCGACCTTCCTCAGGTGCATCAACCACCTGGAGAAGATCAACGCCGGCCGTCTGTACGTCGACGGAGAGCTGGTCGGCTACCGCCAGAAGGGCGACAAGCTCTACGAGCTGAAGGACAGCGAGGTCGCCGTCAAGCGGCGGGACATCGGCATGGTCTTCCAGCGCTTCAACCTGTTCCCGCACCTGACGGCCGTGGAGAACGTCATGGAGGCGCCGGTCCAGGTCAAGGGCGTGAGCAGGGGCCAGGCCCGGCAGCGTGCCCTGGAGCTTCTGGACCGAGTGGGCCTGGCCGACAAGGCGGGCAGCTACCCCTCGCAGCTCTCCGGCGGCCAGCAGCAGCGCGTCGCCATCGCCCGGGCCCTCGCCATGGACCCGAAGCTGATGCTGTTCGACGAGCCGACCTCGGCGCTCGACCCGGAGCTGGTCGGTGACGTCCTGGACGTCATGCGCGACCTGGCCG
Source organism: Streptomyces sp. NPDC012474 (assembly GCF_042955185.1). Lineage (NCBI taxonomy): Bacteria > Bacillati > Actinomycetota > Actinomycetes > Kitasatosporales > Streptomycetaceae > Streptomyces > Streptomyces sp. NPDC012474. The sequence continues at coordinate 209,000 of NZ_JBIBEP010000009.1, read as the reverse complement.
AGTCCGGCATGACGATGATCGTCGTCACGCACGAGATGGGCTTCGCCCGCGAGGTGGGCGACAGCCTGGTCTTCATGGACGGCGGTGTGGTGGTCGAATCCGGTCACCCGCGCGAGGTGCTGACGAACCCGCAGCACGAGCGGACGAAGTCGTTCCTGTCCAAGGTGCTCTGACGGTACGCACGGCGAGGGGGCGGTACGGAATCTCCGTGCCGCCCCCTTCGCGCGGGCTACTTCATGGCGAGCAGCAGGGTGTCCGAGGGCGAGCACCACACCGGCCTGGCCTCGCCGAAGCCCTTCTCGCGCAGCACGCGCGCGTGCCACGCCGCCGACGGCATGTCGCCGTCCGCGTGTTCGCCGTAGATCTCGTAGCGCCGGGCAGTGGGTTCGGCGAGGACCGGGTCCTTCGCGGCGAGCTGCCACCACTCTGCCCAGTCGAGGACGCCGTCCCGCTTGGCCTGATCCATGCGGGCGTGCCGCTGTGCCCGCTCCGCCGCGTTGATCCGCGGCGTCGACTCGTCGATCATGTGATCCGCGTTCATGAAGACACCGCCGGCGCGGACGAGTTCCGCGACCTGGCCGTAGAGGTCCGCGAGGGGTTCCCGGTGCAGCCAGTGCAGGGCCGTCGCGGTCAGGACGGCGTCGTACGAGTCGTACGGCAGCCTCGCCGGCCAGTCGGGGTCCTTGAGGTCGGCGGTGACGAGGCGGACCCGGTCGTCGCCCGCGAAGGTGCCCTCGGCGATGGCGAGGAGCGCCGGGTCGAGGTCGACCCCGGTGCTGGTGGCGTTTGGGAAGCGGGCCAGCAGCCGGGCCGTGATGGTGCCCGTGCCGCAGGCGAGGTCGAGGACGCGCGGGGCGGTGCCCACGAGGGCCTCGACCATGTCGAGCATGATCCGGAACCGCTCCTCGCGGTCGGGCATGTACCACTCCTGCTGCCGGTCCCAGCTCTCCTGCCAGGCCTGCCAGTCCGTGGTGGCCGTCGTGATGTCCGCGTCCGTCATCGAGCCCCTCCCTCGTAATACCCTGGAAGCACCATCAGCTGTTACAAGTGCGCACTCACGACCCTAAAGCCCCTCCGTAAGGACTACAAGTGGAACTGGCCTATTACTCGGACTACGCCGTGCGTCTCGTCAACACCGAGGAACCGGCCCGGGGCAAGGACGCACTGACGTCGGTCGAGGCCGTCCGCGATCTGTTCGGGGGCAGCCAGTCGGCGGCCCGCCGGGCCACCGACGCGGACGTGACCCGCTTCCGCTCGGTCCGGGCCCGGCTGCGCGCGGTCTTCGAGGCGGCCGACGCGGGCGAGGAGAGGCTCGCCGTCGACCTGCTGAACTCGCTGCTGCTGGAGTTCCCGGTGAGCCCGCAGGTCTCCGGGCACGACTTCCGGGACGACGACGGCCGCCCGCTGTGGCACATGCACCTGGCGGACCACCCGTCGAACGCCACGGCGGGCTACGCGGCGATCGCGGCGATGGGCCTCGCGTTCCACCTGACCGAGTACGGCGTGGACCGCCTCGGCCTGTGCGAGGCCGCCCCCTGCCGCAACGCCTACCTCGACACCTCAACCAACCGCTCCCGGCGCTACTGCTCCGACCGCTGCGCGACCCGGGCGAACGTGGCGGCCTACCGCGCCCGCAAACGCCTGGAAGCCGACCGGTCGGAGAGGACCGGCCTGGCGGCCGACAGCGCCCAGCCCAGCAGCGCCCACGGCGACCGCCGTCCGGACCTGCGCGGCCGGTAGCGGAACCGGACCCGTCCCAGCACCAGGTCGTCGGGGACGACGCCGTAGTCGGTGCTGTCGCCGCCGGCGTAGGCGTTGTCCCCGAGCACCCACCAGCCGCTCTCGCGCCGTTGCGCCACCCTCTTGACGACCAGCAGGTCCTGCTGGAAGGGATGCCGCAGTACGACGACGTCCCCGGGCCTGACCCGGCCCCCGTAGTGCACCAGGAGCCGGTCCCCGTGGTACAGCGTGGGCACCATGGACGGCCCGGTCACCTCGGCCACCCCGAAGGGCGGGGCGGGCCTGCCCCGCTCGGACTCCTGCGACAGCTCCGGCATCACCCGGCACCTCCCCGGTTCTTCCTCCACCAGTCTCAGTCTCACCCCGGACTTTTGTCCTAAGCCCATGGGGGCACCCGCGAAAAGCCGTCCCTCACGGAGTAATGTCCCCTGTGAGAAGACGATCACGAGGAAGGAATGCTTCATGCTTTCCCGCCTGTTTGCCCCCAAGGTCAAGGTCAGTGCCCACTGCGACCTTCCCTGCGGTGTGTACGACCCCGCCCAGGCCCGCATCGAGGCGGAGTCGGTGAAGGCCGTGCAGGAGAAGATGGCCGCCAACGACGACCCGCACTTCCAGGCGCGCGCCACCGTCATCAAGGAACAGCGCGCCGAGCTCGCCAAGCACCACGTCTCGGTGCTGTGGAGCGACTACTTCAAGCCCCCGCACTTCGAGAAGTACCCGGAGCTGCACCAGCTGGTCAACGACACCCTCAAGGCCCTCTCGGCCGCCAAGGGCTCGACCGACCCGGCCACCGGCCAGAAGGCGCTGGACTACATCGCCCAGATCGACAAGATCTTCTGGGAGACCAAGAAGGCCTGATCTTCCTCAAGGTGGCCGGACCGGCGATTTCGCTGGCCGGGCAGGAGGAAACAGCGGAGCCCCGCACCCGGCAACGGGTGCGGGGCTCCGCTGTTGTCTTCCGACCTTCCCGTCCTTCCGGTTCCCCTGGGGCTACTCGGTGGGCGGCTACGTCGGGTGTTCCACAGTGAGGCCGGCCGAACCAGTGGCGCTAGCGGAACTGAGGGACGATCAGGTAGATCCCGTAGGCCACCACGGCCGCGCAGGCCAGGAAGCACAGGGTGGCCTGGGTGAGGGCGAGGGCGAAGGTGCCGCCCGTCCGGGCGCGAGTGCCTTCCAGGCGGGCGAGGCCGAGGACGCCCAGTGCGAAGACGACGGCCACGGCGACGGTCGCGCCGACGCTCACCGCGGCGACCAGTGCGAGTGCGGTCCAGTCCAGATGCATGTCCGATCCCCATCGCTCAGGCGGCCGCGCCGACCTTGGCCGGCGGCTCGGTGCGGATGCTGACGTCGTGCGCGTCGTTGACGTTGTGCGCGTGCACCGGGTTGCGGCGCGAGATGACGACGATGCCCGCGGCGAGGGCCGCGCCGACCAGCGCGACGACCGCCGTACCGAGGTCCCCGCCGTTCTGTACGACCGCGGCGGCCAGCCCCCCGACCAGTGCGGCGGCGGGCAGGGTGATCACCCAGGCGACCGCCATCCGGCCCGCGACGCCCCAGCGGACCTCCGCGAGCCGCCGGCCGAGCCCCGCGCCGAGGATGCTGCCGGAGGCCACCTGCGTGGTGGACAGGGCGAATCCGAGGTGGGCGGAGGTCAGGATGACGGTCGTGGAAGCGGTCTCGGCGGCGAACCCCTGCGGCGACTGGATCTCGGTGAGGCCCTTGCCCATCGTGCGGATGATCCGCCAGCCCCCGAGGTACGTGCCGAGCCCGATGGCGAGGCCCGCGGACGCGATCACCCACAGGGGCGGGCCGGCGTCGTGGCCGAGCGCTCCGGCCGAGATCAGGGTGAGGGTGATGACGCCCATGGTCTTCTGCGCGTCGTTCGTGCCGTGGGCGAGCGAGACGAGCGAGGCGGAGGCGACTTGGCCGATGCGGAAGCCCTTGGTGACGGAGTCCTTGCGGGCCCGGTCGGTGAGCCGGTAGGCGAGGTAGGTGGCGAGCAGCGCGGCGACACCGGCGACGACCGGCGAGGCCACCGCCGGCACCAGCACCTTCTCGACGACCTTGTCGAAGTCGACGCCGCGGCTGCCCGCCCCGACCCACACGGCCCCGATCAGACCGCCGAACAGCGCGTGCGAGGAGCTCGAGGGGAGACCGGCCAGCCAGGTCAGCAGATTCCACAGGATCGCGCCGATGAGCCCCGCGAAGATCATGCCCGGGGAGACGAGGGTGTCGTCCACGATGCCGCCGGAGATGGTCCTGGCGACCTCAGTGGACAGGAAGGCACCGACGACGTTGAGGACACCGCTGATCAGGACCGCCGTACGGGGAGCGAGCGCGCCGGTGGCGATGGACGTGGCCATCGCGTTCGCCGTGTCGTGGAATCCGTTGGTGAAGTCGAAGGCGAGTGCGGTGACGATGACGACCGCCACGAGGAACGTGATGTGGTCCATTCCTGAATGCAAACAAGCGCGAGCCAATGGACGGGGAACGGTGGGGCAAAGGCTGGTCAAGGTTCACGCAGGTGGCGGTGGCGCGTCCCTCTAGGATCGCGCTCATGAGGATCAGCTGGACGTACGCCTTCATCGACCGCCCGCGTGACGCCCTCGGCCCCGCCTGCGACTTCTGGACGACGGTCACGGACACCCGCCTGTCCGAACCGCGCGGCGAACACGACGAGTTCCTCACCCTGCTCCCCGACAGCGCCGACGCGTTCGTGAAGGTGCAGGCGGTGGGTCCGGGGCCGGGCGGTGCACACGTCGACTTCTGCGTGGACGACGTACCGGAGTTCGCCGCCGCGGCGGTGCGGCTCGGCGCGGATGTGGTGGCCGATCTGGGATCGCTCGTGGTGCTGCGCTCGCCCGGCGGACAGTTGTTCTGCGCGGACCCCTGGCGCGAGCAGTCGTCGCGTCCGGGCGTGGTGCGGGGCAGCCGGCTCGACCAGGTGTGCCTGGACGTCCCCGCCTCGGCCTACGCCACGGAAGTCGCCTTCTGGAGCGCCCTGCTCGACGGCTGGGAGTCGCTACCGGGCTCCCTCCCGGAGTTTCACGTGGTCAAGCCGCCGCCGGGCCTGCCGGTCCGTCTGCTCCTGCAACGCCTCGGTGAGGAACGCCCGGCATCCGCCCACCTCGACCTCGCCTGCGCGGACGTCGCGGCGACCCGGGCGCTGCACGAGGAGCTCGGGGCCGTCTTCGTGACCGGCTTCCCCGGCTGGACGGTGATGCGCGACCCGGCGGGCGGCACGTACTGCCTGACAGGCCGGGATCCGGTGACGGGCGGGCTGCGCGGCTAGGAACTGCTGACATATGCGCCCAGCCGGTCGCGACACCGCGCCATGCCGCTCCCCCGGCAGGCCCATGCCGCACACGCTAGTCGGCCAACCGCGCCGCCCGGGCCCGGAGGTAGCGCTGCTCGGGCAGGCTCAGGGTCTGCGCGGCCGCCGACTCGTAGGCGGCGCGGGCGGCTTCCGGTTCGCCCACCCGCTCCAGCAGATGGCCTCGCACGGCGTCCAGGCGATGCCCCTTCAACTCACCGGACAGGGCGTCCACTTCGGTCAGACCTGCGCGCGGACCGTGGACCATGGCGACGGCGACCGCGCGGTTGAGGCGTTCGACCGGGCCGGGGACCAGACCGACGAGGATGTCGTACAGGCCCAGGATCTCGTCCCAGTCGGTCGACTCGGGTGAGGATGCCTCGTCGTGCACGGCGGCGATCGCGGCCCGCAGCTGGAACGGCCCGGGGCGGCCCCGGGACAGGGCCCGGGTGACCAGCGCGACGCCCTCCTCGATCGCCGCCCGGTCCCAGCGGTCGCGGTCCTGCTCGTCGAGGGGGATCAGCTCGCCGCGCGGACCGCTGCGCGCGTCGCGCCGGGCGTCGGTGAGCAGCATCAGCGCGAGCAGACCGGCCACTTCGCAGTCGCCGGGCAGCAGCCGGTGGACCGTGCGGGTCAGCCGTACGGCTTCCCCGGCAAGGTCGCGGCGTTGGAGCGCGGCGCCCGAAGTCGCCGTGTAGCCCTCGTTGAAGATCAGGTAGAGGGTCTGCAGGACGGACGGCAGCCGCTCCTCCCAACGGTCCGGCCGACCGAAGCGCACACCCCGCACCCTCTGCTTGGCCCGGCTGACTCGCTGGGCCATCGTCGCCTCCGGGACCAGGCAGGCCCGCGCGATCTCCGCCGTGGTCAGACCGCCCACGGCACGCAGCGTGAGCGCGATCTGCGCGGGCGGCGACAGGGCCGGATGGCAGCACAGGAACAGCAGCGAGAGCGTGTCGTCCGCACGCGGCGCCCGCTCCCCGGGGGGCGGCGCGGTGAAGGCGTCCCGGGGCGTGAGGGCGGCCGCCCGCTCCTCGCGCTGCCGCCGGGCCTGATCACTGCGCAGGGCGTCGGTGAGCCGCCGCGAGGCGACCTTGATCAGCCAGCCGCGCGGATTGCCTGGCAGCCCCGCCGAGGGCCACTGCCCGGCTGCCGCGAGCAGCGCCTCCTGCACGGCGTCCTCGGCGGCGTCGAAGTGCCCGTACCGTCTGACCAGCGCACCGAGGACCTGCGGCGCGTCTCGGCGCAGCAGGTCCTCGATCTCCGGTGAGTTCCTCACCAGTGCGTCCGTCGGCGTCGGCCGGCTCGTCAGATGTCCCCGGAGCCGTCCATGATCGGGCGGATCACGACGGGGTAGTCGGGGGCGCCGGCCGGCTGGGGGCAGCGAGCGACGCGGTCGGCGATCTCCGTGACCCGCTCCAGGCTCTCGCACTCCAGGACCCAGTAGCCTGCCAGCAGCTCCTTGGTCTCGCTGTACGGGCCGTCGGTGATCACGGCCTTGCCGTCGTCGCCGAGGGTGACGTGCCGGGTCTGCGCCGGCTCGGCCAGGCCCTGCCCGTCGACGAGCTCGCCCGTCTCGGCCAGATCGTCGTTGATGGCACCCATGTAGGCGAACATCGTCTGCAGCTCCTCCTCGCTCCAGGCCGGGGAGTGCGTCGACGCCTTGCCACGCATGGCGTCGTAGTCCGCCTGTGTGCCCTGAACCATGACCAGGTACTTCATCAGTCCGCTCCTTCGGCTCTCACCGCCCCGGTGGGCGGTACTTCACAGGGGACGTCGGAGCCGGTCCGCGTATCTCGACACGGGCTCAGAGATGTTTGACGGCTGAGTCTCCGGGAGCCGGTTCGGGCGGGTTCGTGACAGGTGGGGTGGTTTCCCCGGGGGCCGTGCGGGCTCGCGCCGACCGGGTGCCTTCGGCGGTGTGACCGCTGTCGGCGTCCTCCGCCTCATAGGCCCCGCACTCGGGGTTGCGGCACGGTCCCGCCACCCAGCGAGGGACCCAGGCGCCCAGCGTCTTGTGACGCCGGACGACCGTCTCCACCGGCTGTCCGCAGTCCGGACAGACCTGTTCTTCGCTGCCCATGTCCTCAGAGTAGGCCGGTCGGGGGCTCAGCGCTGCCTCCTGTACCTGCGCGCCAGCGGATCGTGGCGACGGTATTGCCGGAGGAGGGCCGGGGGGACGGCGGCCCCGAGGCCTGAAAGGACGCCCGCGAGGTCGCGTCGCTTGTCTGGAGGGCGGCTGCGCGGTGGAGTAAGGGCGGCGCGGCATCCCGCGGGACGGCGCCGCAGGTGCCGCGTGCGCGGGACGGCGCGGCAGGTGCCGCGTTCGCGGGACGGCGCGGCAGGTGCCCCTCTCGGGGTATGGCCTAGGCGGGCCGGTGGGTCCTGGGCTCGCGCCACATGGGCCACATCGACGGGCCGTCCGGCAGGTCCAGGGCCGGACCGGCCGGCTCGAAACCCAGGCGCTCGTACAGGTTGCGGCTACGGGCGTTGCTGGCCTCCAGGTAGGCGGGCAGCCCTTCGCGGTCGCAGCGGTCGAGGACGGCCTCGATGAGCGCGGTGCCGAGGCCCTCGTCCTGACGGCCGGGGGCCACACCGATCATCCACAGGTACTCGTGGGCCCGCCCGGTGGGGTGGATGGCGGCCATCAGCCGGCCGATCCTCTCCACGCGCTCGTTGTCCGGGTCGACGGCTTCCCGCACCTGGGCCGGTCCTTCGTCCTCCGCGTCCCCGTGGCCCTCGTCGGCGGGCACGGAGAGCCACAGCGCGCAGGCCGAGCCGTCCTCGGTGACATCTATGCGGCCGGCCGCGAGGACGATGTCGGTGAAGGCTGCCATGAGCCGGGGGTGCTTGGCACGGCGGTCCTCCACGCCGGGGAAGACCCAGCCGCTCACGGGGTCGTCCTGGAACGCCTCGTCCAGCAGCCGGACGATCAGCTCCCTGTCCCCTTCGCCCGCCGTCCGGATGGCCACACCCATGCCGCACCCCTTCGCTCGTCCCGACCGGCGTTGATCGTAGGGGGGTTGGCCCTCGCCCAGGGGTACGAGCAGGATCTTGGCGAGATCCGATCGAACATTTGCCCAAACTCGACGGATGCGGGGAGGTGGCGGGCCCCGCACACCGTGGGGCAGTGCGGGACCCGCCGACCGGATGCCGGTGGCCGTGCGGGGTCAGGAGCCGCACGGCCCCGTCGCTCCGGGGCCCTGCCCTTCGGCCACCCGAAAGGGCGTCGCCTGTGCGGGCGGTCTGCAGCCGTTACCGACGGACCGCTCACTGCTGCGGGCCATCCAATGCTGCGGCCGGTCAACGCTGTGGCCGGTCGACGCTGCGGCCGGTCAACCGCTGCGGCCCGTCGACGCTGTGGCCCGTCAACCGCTGCGCCGTGTCACGAACTCGGCGAGGGCCAGCAGGCCGCCCGCCGCCTCCGGGTCCGGCACCGCCCGGGCCAACTGCTGCATCGCCCGGGCCATCCGGTCGGCCGCCTGGCCCTGCGCCCAGTCACGGCCCCCCGCGCGCTCCACGGCCAGGGCGATGTCGTCGAGGTCCTCCTGCCCGCTGGTCCGTGCGTACAGTTCGGCGAGTTCGGCCGCCGCCGGTGTGCCGGAAGTGAAGGCCGCCACCACCGGCAGCGACTTCTTCCGGGCGGCCAGATCGGCACCGGCGGGCTTGCCGGTGCGGCGCGGGTCACCCCATATGCCGATGACGTCGTCGATGAGCTGGAAGGCGAGCCCCGCCTCCCTGCCGAACGCGTCCAGCGCCGCCACTTCCTCGTCAGAGGCACCCGCGTACAGCCCTCCGATCGCGCACGCGCTCCCGATCAGAGCGCCCGTCTTGGCCTCCGCCATCGCGAGCACCTCGTCGAGCGTGACCTCTCCGGGGGCACACCGCTCCATCGCCGTGTCCGCGTGCTGGCCCGCGCACAGTTCCACCACGCAGTCCGCGAGCCGGGCGGCGGCGGCCCGGGACGCCGGGTGCGGATCCTGAGCGAGCAGCCGCAGGGCCAGCGCCTGCAGGGTGTCCCCGGCGAGGATGGCGTCGGCGTCGCCGAACACGGTCCACGCGGTGGGGCGGTGGCGGCGTGTGGTGTCCCGGTCCATCACGTCGTCGTGCAGCAGCGTGAAGTTGTGCACCAACTCCACCGCTGCGGCCGCCCGAGCCGCCCCCGCGCGCGCCTTCTGCCCGCCGAGTGCGGCCGCCGCGGCGAGGACCAGGGCGGGCCGTATCGCCTTGCCGGACCCCCCGTCCGCCGGGGTGCCGTCGGCCTGCTCCCAGCCGAAGTGGTGGAGCGCGACCCGGCGCATCGGCGCGGGCAGCGAGCCGAGCGCGGCCCGCAGCACCGGGTCGACCTCCGCCCGGGCCCGCTTCAGCAGCATGACCGACTCGTGCTCTTCGGCCGGCCCCCGCTCGCCGTCCCTCTGTGTCCCGATGCCCCCCTGCCCCTCCGGAGCCCCGGCCGACCGCCCGGGTTCGGCGCGACGCTGCCCAGCGTGGGCGGGCAGCGTCGTCCCCTCCCCGGACCGCGTGAGGGACTCACCCATGGGACCGCCTCGGAGGATGAGCGGACGGTGGCGCTTCCGCTGCCGCTGGGCTCGTACCCCGAGGATGTACCCGCCCCGACGGGCGGGGACACGGCCGGCGTGCCGGGAGCGTCACCGCCAGCGGCCGATCTCGACGTTCTCCAGAACCCCGAGCGCGTCGGGTACCAGGACCGCGGCCGAGTAGTAGGCCGTGACCAGGTACTTGATGATGGCCTGTTCATTGATGCCCATGAAGCGGACCGACAGGCTCGGCTCGATCTCGTCAGGGATGCCGGAAGCACGCAGACCGATGACACCCTGATCGGCCTCGCCGGTACGCAGGGCGATGATGGACGTCGTACGGGCGTCCGAGACCGGGATCTTGTTGCACGGGAAGATCGGCACACCGCGCCAGGTCGGGATGCGGTTGCCGGCCATGTCGATGGTCTCGGGGACCAGCCCACGGTTGTTGAGCTCGCGGCCGAACGCGGCGATGGCGCGCGGGTGGGCGAGGAGCATCTTGGTGCCGCGGCGCCTGCTGAGCAGCTCGTCCAGGTCGTCCGGCCCGGGCACGCCGTCGTGCGGCTGGATGCGCTGGTCGTACTCGCAGTTGTGCAGCAGACCGAAGTCGCGGTTGTTGATGAGCTCGTGCTCCTGGCGCTCCTTCAGCGCCTCGACCGTCAGCCGGATCTGCTGCTCGGTCTGGTTCATGGGCTGGTTGTAGAGGTCGGCCACGCGCGTGTGGATGCGCAGCACGGTCTGGGCGACGCTCAGCTCGTACTCACGGGGCCGGGCCTCGTAGTCGACGAAGGTGTGCGGGATGTCCGGCTCGCCGGAGTGGCCGGAGGAGAGGTCGATCTCCTTCTCGCCGTACTTGTTGGAGCGCTGCGAGGGGATGGAGCGGAGCTGCCGGAGGTGTTCGCGCAGGGTGTCCGAGCGCTCCGCGATCTGCTCGAACTCCTGGCGGGGCAGCACGAGCACGGTGCACGCGGTGAGGGCGCGGGCTGTGTACTCCCAGATCGCGTCCTCGTTCAGCAGCGCGTCGTCGCCGAAGTAGGCACCGTCGGCGAGGACTCCGAGGGACTCGTCCTCCCCGTACGGTCCCGTGCCGACCTTCTCCACCCTGCCGTGCGCCAGGAGGTACACCTCCTCGGACGGGCCGCCGAACGAGGCGATGACATCGCCCGCCGGGATCTCCCGCTGCTCGCAGCGGCGGGCGATCTCGAAGAGCACCTCCTCGTCGTCGTACGACCGCAGCGCCGGCAGTTCGCCCAGCTCGGCGGGGATGATCTCGACGCGGTCGCCGGTCTTCACGAACGTCAGCCGGCCGTCGCCCACGGCGAACGTCAGCCGCCGGTTCACCCGGTACGTACCACCCTGGATGTCGACCCACGGCAGCATCCGCAGCAGCCAGCGGGAACTGATCTCCTGCATCTGTGGCACGGACTTGGTCGTGGTGGCCAGGTTCCGCGCGGCCGCCGTGCCGAGACTCTGCTGCGGCTTGGTCTGCTCCGTGCGGACCTCTTCGCCTACCGACATAGAGAACTGCCCTCCCGGTTGTGACCGACGCCCATACGCCCCGGGCATCGATGTGCACGAGCAAGCCTTCCTCACTCGGCGTCGCGGTGCTATTACACGAAAGAGCGGGAATGGATCTTTGCGTCGCTGGGCAGAGGGGGCCCGTCACGGCGTCGGAAGACACCCGCGTCCGCACGCCGGATCGGGTGCCCGTCCCCAGAACTTGGCGTCAGTACCCGAGCCCCCTCCCCCACGCTTTCCGGGTGACAATGGCCCGGTGACCAGCCCCGACACTCCCGGACCCGCCGCGCTGCGCCCCCGTCTTCCCTCGCCGTTGCAGGAGGTCGTGGACGGCCGGTTCGAGCGCCGGGGCGTGCGGCTGCTGCTGAAGCGGGACGATCTGATCCATCCGGAGCTGATCGGCAACAAGTGGCGCAAGCTCGCGCCGAACGTGGCAGCGGCGGCCGGCCGGACCATCGTCACCTTCGGCGGAGCCTGGTCCAACCATCTGCGCGCGACGGCCGCGGCCGGCCGGCTGCTCGGCATCCCCACGATCGGTGTCGTACGCGGCGACGAGTTGGCCGGCCGGCCCCTCAACCCCTCCCTGGCCCGCTGCACGGCCGACGGGATGCGGCTGCACTTCGTCGACAGGTCGACGTACCGCCGCAAGTCCGAGCCGCCCGCCCTGGCCGGCATCCTGCGCGCGGCGGACGCCGAGGAGGCCTACGTCGTCCCCGAGGGCGGCAGCAACGCCGAGGCGGTGCGGGGCTGCCGGGCGCTCGGCGCCGAACTGCGCGGGCGCGTCGAGGCCGTCGCCGTGGCCTGCGGCACCGGCGGAACGCTCGCGGGGCTGGCCGCCGGTCTCGCTCCCGGCCAGCGCGCCCTGGGCGTGCCGGTACTCGCGGGTGGCTTCCTGACCGCCGAGACGGAAGCGCTGCAGCATGAGGCCTTCGGTGGCCGGCGCGGCACCTGGAGCCTGGACGACCGTTTCCCTTTCGGCGGCTACGCGCGCGTGCCCGCCGAGCTCGACGCCTTCGCTGCGGACTTCGAGCAGCGGCACGGCCTGCCCGTCGAACGCCTGTATGTCGCCAAGCTGCTGTACGGGCTGGTCACCCTGGCCGGTGAAGGCGCCTTCCCGCGTGGGACGGCGGTGGCGGCCGTGGTCACCGGCCGCCCCTTCTCCTGAGGTGTCGCTGCCTTCCCCCTGAGGTACCGCACCCTCGTCACGCCGCCTCCCGGAAGGCCGCCGCCTCCTCCAGGTCCAGTCTGCGCAGCAGGGTCCGCAGCATCTCGTCGTCGATGTGGCGGCCGTCCCGGAGCTTGACGAACACCTCGCGCTCGGCGCTGATCATCTCCCTCGCCAGCCGCCGGTAGGTGTCGTCGACGGACTCCCCGCTGATCGGATTGGCCTGCCCGAGTCGCTCCCAGACGGCGTTGCGGCGCCGCTCCAGGACGATGCGCAGCCGGTCGGCGAGCGGGGCGGGCAGGGCGTTGCGCTCGTCGGTGAGGAGCTCGTCCAGGCGCCGTTCGGCGGCCCGGGAGGCCTGCGCCTGGGCGTTGGCCTCGGCGAGCGTCTCGGTCTGCGCGTCCCGCCCGGGGAACTTCAGCAGCCGGATCAGCGGGGGCAGTGTCAGGCCCTGCACGACCAGGGTCCCGATGACCGTCGTGAACGTCAGGAAGAGGATGAGGTTGCGCTGTGGGAAGGGCTCTTCGCCGTCGTGCATGGTGAGCGGGATCGAGAAGGCGATGGCCAGTGAGACCACGCCCCGCATCCCGGCCCACGCGACGATGAACGGCCCCTTCCAGCTCGGGTTCTGCTCCCGTTCCCGCACCCGTGCCGACAGCAGCCGCGGCAGGAAGGTGGCCGGGTACACCCAGACGAACCGGGCCGCTACTACGACCAGGAAGACGGCGACCGCGTACCAGGCCGCCTCGACGCCCTCGTACTCCCCGAGGCCCTTCAGGACCACCGGGAGCTGCAGGCCGATCAGGGCGAACACCGCCGACTCCAGGACGAAGGCGACCATCTTCCAGACCGCCTCCTCCTGCAGGCGCGTGGCGAAATCGACCTCCCACGCGCGGTGCCCCAGGTAGAGCGCCACGACCACGACCGCGAGGACACCGGAGGCGTGCACCTGCTCGGCGGTCGCGTACGCGACGAAGGGGATCAGCAGGGAGAGCGTGTTCTGCGGCAGCGCCTCCTTCACGTGTGTGCGCAGCCAGTGGATCGGCGCCATCAGCAGCAGACCGACCACGACACCGCCGATCGCCGCGAGCAGGAACTCGCCGATGCCCCCGGCCCAGGTCGCACCCTCGCCGACGGCGGCTGCCAGGGCCACGCGGTAGGCGGTGATCGCGGTCGCGTCGTTCAGCAGGGACTCGCCCTGGAGGATCGTGGTGATGCGCGACGGCAGTCCGACCCGCCGGGCCACCGCCGTCGCCGCGACCGCGTCCGGGGGCGCCACCACCGCGCCGAACACCAGGGCCGCGGTCAGCGGCATGTCCGGCACGATCACGTACAGGGCCCAGCCGACCACGAAGGTCGCGAACAGCACGTACCCGACGGACAGCATGGCGACCGGGCGCAGCTGCGCCCGCAGGTCGAGGTAGGAGCTGTCGGTGGCGGCCGTGTGCAGCAGCGGGGGCAGGATGAGCGGCAGGACGATGTGCGGGTCGAGCGTGTAGTCGGGCACCCCGGGGACGTAGCTGACCGCCAGCCCCACGGCCACCAGCAGCAGTGGCGCCGGTACCGGGGTACGCCGCGCTGCCCCGGCGACCGCGGCACTGCCCGCCACGAGCAGCAGCAGTGGCATCACGTCCATCGTTCTCGCCCGCCCTCGGTTTTCGACGCGGTCTTCCGCCTGACCGTCGTAACCTGGCAATCATGAAACAGTGCACGCACGCCGACGCGCTGCCGCACCCCGAACCCGGCCCGCTCAGCGAGACGTGTCCGGAGTGCTTGGCGGAGGGTATGGATCCGGTGCAACTACGGCTGTGCCTCAGCTGCGGTCACGTCGGCTGCTGCGACTCCTCGCCGGGACGGCACGCGGCGGAGCATCATAAGGAGTCCGGTCACCCCGTGATGCGGACCCACGAACCCGGAGAAACCTGGCGCTGGTGCTTCGTCGACCATGTCCTGGTGTGACACGACAGGACCCCGGCGCCGGACGGTTCAGCCGTCTGACGTCTGGGTACGTCAACCCGGCGCGCGCTCTTCCCATTTGGGCCCGCCCGACCCCTAGACACGGAGCGTATCCACAGGTTTACTGTGAGTGACGACAAGGGGTTGGGGTCCCGGGGACAGGACCGTCAAGAGCGCGATAGCGTCACCGCTGAACCACGTATCGCGTTACCCCGGGGGGCGACCCTCGGCCCTGAAACGCTTGTACCACCATGGAGGTGAGGGTGTCCCAGATCGCAGGCGAGCCCGCGACCCAGGACTTCGTGGAAGTCCGGCTGCCGGCCGCGGGGGCCTACCTGTCGGTGCTGCGTACGGCCACGGCCGGTCTCGCGGCCCGTTTGGACTTCACCCTCGACGAGATCGAGGACTTGCGCATCGCCGTGGACGAGGCCTGCGCGATCCTGCTTCAGCAGGCCGTGCCCGGCTCGGTGCTCAGCTGTGTCTTCCGCCTCGTCGACGACTCACTCGAGGTCACCGTCTCGGCGCCCACCACGGATGGCCATGCCCCGTCGCGGGACACCTTCGCCTGGACGGTCCTGTCCGCCCTCGCGGGCAAGGTCTCTTCCGCCGTGGACAAGGACAAAACCGTTTCGATCAGCCTCTACAAACAGCGCGGCGCGGGACCCGGGCCGGCGTGAGGAGCGAGGACGGGCCGGTGCGGGACGAAGAGCGCGGCACACGAGAGCTGCCGGCCGGGGGCACGGGCACGAGCGGCCCGAGCGGTGCCCGGCGCATGGCGGACGGCATCGACGGCATCCCCGAGCAGGCCCGCCCGCACCCCGAGGACGACTCCACGGAGGCCGTCCTCCCGGGCGGCGGGCGGCCTGACCGGGACGGCGCCGTGCGGAGCGCGCCTCCGGGCGGAGGGATCGCCGCATCCCCGGCCCAGGGGGGTCCCGCCACTCGCGAGGAGTCGAGAGTGGCGGAGGAGGCGAGGGCTCGGGGAAGGGCGACGGGCGGGACGATGAGCGAGCACGAGCGAGACTCCGAGGATCAGGCGCCGCGCACACACCACGCACCAGGTGCGCAGCACCGCTCTCCGGACCGCAGCGGTGCGCGCGAGCTGTTCCTCAAGCTGCGCACCCTGAGCAGCGGCAGCCCCGAGTACGCGGAGCTGCGCAACCAGCTGGTCCGGATGCATCTGCCGCTCGTGGAGCATCTCGCGCGCCGCTTCCGCAACCGCGGGGAGCCGCTGGACGACCTCACCCAGGTCGCCACCATCGGCCTCATCAAGTCGGTCGACCGATTCGACCCGGACCGCGGCGTGGAGTTCTCGACGTACGCGACCCCGACGGTCGTCGGCGAGATCAAGCGGCACTTCCGCGACAAGGGCTGGGCTGTGCGCGTCCCGCGTCGGCTGCAGGAGCTGCGCCTGGCGCTGACCACGGCCACGGCCGAGCTCTCGCAGCTGCACGGCCGCTCTCCCACGGTTCACGAGCTCGCAGAGAAGCTGGCGATTTCGGAGGAGGAGGTCCTGGAGGGCCTGGAGTCCGCCAACGCGTACTCCACGCTGTCCCTGGACGTCCCCGACACCGACGACGAGTCTCCGGCGGTCGCGGACACCCTCGGCGCGGAGGACGAGGCGCTGGAGGGCGTGGAGTACCGGGAGTCCCTCAAGCCGCTGCTGGAGGATCTCCCGCCGCGTGAGAAGCGGATTCTGCTGCTGCGGTTCTTCGGCAACATGACCCAGTCGCAGATCGCGCAGGAAGTCGGCATCTCGCAGATGCACGTCTCCCGGCTGCTGGCGCGCACGCTGGCTCAGCTGCGGGAGAAGCTCCTCGTCGAGGAGTGACGCCTACTTCTCCAGATTGCCGGGGTTGCCGGGCCCGCGGATCCCGAGGGCCCGGGTCGTCTCGGGGTTCACCAGCAGGACGAGCGATGCGACGGCCACGACGGCGAGGGCGATCCCGGCCGGGATGGCCATGCTGTCGGCTTGCAGCAGGTTGTAGGCCACCGGCAGCGCCAAGAGCTGGGTGATCACGGCCGGGCCGCGGCTCCAGCTGCGGCGGCCGAGCAGCCCGCGCGCGGCGAGCAGTGGCAGCAGCGCGAGCACGACCAGCGTGATACCTCCGGTCACGGCCTGCTGCCGGTCGTCCGGATGGCCCGTGAGACCGAGGACGAGGATCCAGACGCCTCCGACGACCAGCGCGAGTCCCTCCAGTGCGGCCAGCAGCGCGGCGTACATCAGACGCCGGGGGCGGGGGCCGGGATTTGTCTCGGTGATGGGGGTCTGCTCACTGCTCACCCCTGAAGAGTAGCCCCCGTCGTACACGCCTCTGGGGCGCGGTTCACCTCCGCTCTCTTACCTGATCACTACCTCGGTATGGGCCCGGTACCACCCAGTAGGTACGCTGCCAGTCATGCGTGCACTTCTCGTGGTCAATCCGGCGGCAACCACTACGAGCGCGCGCACACGCGACGTACTGATCCATGCGCTCGCCAGCGAGATGAAGCTGGAGGCGGTCACCACCGAGTACCGCGGTCACGCTCGCGACCTGGGCCGGCAGGCGGCGGACAGCGACGACATCGATCTGGTGGTGGCCCTCGGCGGCGACGGCACGGTCAACGAGGTGGTCAACGGCCTGCTGCACGCCGGCCCCGCCCCGGAGCAGCTGCCTGGCCTCGCCGTGGTCCCGGGCGGCTCCACCAACGTCTTCGCCCGCGCCCTGGGGCTGCCCAACGACGCCGTGGAGGCCACCGGCGCGCTGCTGGACGCCCTGCGCGACGGCAGCGAACGGACCGTCGGCCTCGGGCTGGCCTCGGGCACGCCGGGCACGGAGGACGAGGCGGTGCCGTCCCGGTGGTTCACTTTCAACGCCGGGCTCGGCTTCGACGCCGGTGTGGTGGGTCGTGTGGAGCAGCATCGCGAGCGCGGGCGGAAATCCACACACGCTCTCTACGTACGCCAGGTCGTACGCCAGCTCCTCGGCGAACCGAACCGCCGCAACGGGACGATCACACTGGAGCGGGCCGGCGAGGATCCGGTCACCGATCTGGTGCTGTCCATAGTCTCGAACACCTCACCGTGGACGTTTCTGGGGAATCGCCCGATCTACGCGGCGCCTAAAGCCTCGTTCGATACCGGCCTCGATCTCTTCGGTCTCAGCCGTCTGTCCACCGCGGCTGTTGCCCGGTATGGCACCCAGTTGCTCACTTCGTCCCCCGAGCGTGGACCCCATGGCAAGCACGCCACCTCTCTGCACGACTTGACAGAGTTCACCTTGCATTCGAAGGTCCCCCTCCCCCTCCAGATGGACGGCGACCACCTGGGGCTGCGAACAAGCGTGACGTTCACAGGCGTACGCCGTGCACTGCGTGTGATTGTGTGAGCAGAACTGGCTAAAGTCCTTTCACTCGAACGTTTAGGCCAGGATCCACCCCATGGAAGTACGGCTGTGACCTAGTCGACACCGAAGAATCAAAAAAAACTTTCCAGAAGGGGTTGTATCCGCCGCTGAGGTTTGCGAGTCTCTACGTGGCGATCGAGACGGCCCGCAACACCGGCCTCCACTGATCACCAGAACCCCTCTTCAACTCACAGGACCTTCGCCGGGGAACCTGGCAGTCGGCCCTTCACTTGTTGAGGGATTCGTGAAAGCGTTCACATTCACAAGCAAGCCCTGCACGTAATACCAAGGAGAGGTAGCAGCCATGGACTGGCGTCACAACGCCGTTTGCCGCGAGGAAGACCCCGAGCTCTTCTTCCCCATCGGCAACACCGGTCCTGCGCTGCTGCAGATCGAGGAAGCCAAGGCCGTCTGCCGTCGCTGCCCGGTGATCGAGCAGTGTCTGCAGTGGGCGCTCGAGTCCGGCCAGGACTCCGGCGTCTGGGGTGGTCTCAGCGAGGACGAGCGCCGCGCCATGAAGCGCCGCGCCGCCCGCAACCGGGCTCGTCAGGCCTCCGCCTGACAACCCACCCCTGCTGACAGCCTGAGCTTGGCGGCGCGTGTGCCTGTCGGCATTACTTCGTTGACAGCGAGTACGCATCTCCCGCCCCCGAGCCGCAGCGCGCAGTTCCCCCGATGCGCTTAGTTAAGCAGCAACGAGCTTTAGCCCCGGGCCACTTGGTGGCCCGGGGCTCATTGCTTTCCGGCCCCTGGGGCAGGGCTTCGGGTCCCGCTGCTTATGCGGCGCACCGACCCTGCTACTTCTGTGACCGCACCGGAATGTCGAGGATCACACGGGTGCCACGCTCCGGGGCCGGCACCATGTCGAAGGTGCCGCCCAACTCCCCCTCCACCAGGGTCCGCACGATCTGCAGGCCGAGATTTCCGGCGGTGTGCGGATCGAACCCTTCCGGCAGGCCGACCCCGTCGTCCTGGACCGTGACCAGCAGTCGGGCCTCCTTGTTCGTGCCGCCGCGGACCGCCGAGACCTCGACCCTGCCGGTGTCACCCTCGCTGAAACCGTGCTCCAGCGCGTTCTGCAGCACCTCGGTCAGCACCATCGAAAGCGGCGTGGCGACCTCGGCGTCGAGAATGCCGAAGCGGCCGGTGCGCCGGCCTGCGACCTTGCCCGGGGAGATCTCCGCGACCATGGCCAGCACGCGGTCGGCGATGTCGTCGAACTCCACCCGCTCGTCCAGGTTCTGGGAGAGCGTCTCGTGCACGATCGCAATCGATCCGACGCGCCGCACCGCCTCTTCGAGGGCCTCGCGCCCGCGGTCGGACTCGATGCGCCGGGCCTGCAGACGGAGCAGCGCCGCCACCGTCTGGAGGTTGTTCTTGACGCGGTGGTGGATCTCCCGGATCGTCGCGTCCTTGGTGA
This sequence comes from Streptomyces sp. NPDC012474, assembly GCF_042955185.1. NCBI lineage: Bacteria > Bacillati > Actinomycetota > Actinomycetes > Kitasatosporales > Streptomycetaceae > Streptomyces > Streptomyces sp. NPDC012474. The sequence goes on along the minus strand of NZ_JBIBEP010000009.1, from coordinate 189,967 downwards.
TCAACTCACGCTCTCGCCGACGCAGTTCGGTGACGTCACGGAGCAGGACGAGGGAACCGATGCGGGTGCCCTTCGGTTTGAGCGGGATCGCCCGGAACTGGATGACCCCGTCGCTGGCCTCGATCTCGAACTCGCGCGGCGCCCAGCCGCTGGCGACCTTGGCGAGCGCCTCGTCCACCGGGCCCCGGGTGGGGGCGAGTTCGGCGGTGGTCCTTCCCAGATGCTGGCCGACGAGGTCGGAGGCGAGGCCGAGCCGATGGTAGGCGGACAGGGCGTTCGGGGAGGCGTACTGGACGATGGCGTCGGCGTCGAGCCGGATCAGGCCGTCGCCCACGCGGGGCGAGGCGTCCATGTCGAGCTGCTGGTTCGCGAACGGGAAGGACCCGGCCGCGATCATCTGTGCGAGGTCGGAGGCGCTCTGCAGATAGGTGAGCTCCAGGCGGCTCGGGGTGCGCACGGTGAGGAGGTTGGTGTTGCGTGCGATGACCCCGAGGACACGCCCCTCCCGCCGTACGGGGATCGACTCGACCCGGACGGGGACCTCCTCGCGCCACTCCGGGTCGCCCTCGCGCACGATGCGGCCTTCGTCGAGGGCTACATCCAGCATCGGCCGGCGGCCGCGCGGGACGAGGTGGCCCACCATGTCGTCCTGGTACGAGGTCGGACCGGTGTTGGGGCGCATCTGGGCGACCGAGATGTACCGGGTGCCGTCGCTGGTGGGGACCCACAGGACCAGGTCGGCGAAGGAGAGGTCGGAGAGCAGCTGCCACTCCGACACCAGCAGGTGCAGCCACTCGAGATCGGTGTCGTCGAGGGCGGTGTGCTGGCGTACGAGTTCGTTCATGGAGGGCACGTGTGCGAGCGTACCCGGGGGTTCGTACGGCCCTGAAACACCCGCGGGCCGCGGCGCCTGAGAGGGACCCTCAACCCTCCCGGCACCGCAGCCCGGAGCAGCATCGGCCGTGGGGTGTGCGGTCCCGGTCGGCCGAGGATGAGGAGCCGGGGCAGTCAGGGCAGAGAGCCTCGGTTCCTCGGTCCGCCTTCCTGTGCGGGGAAGACGGAGGCTGGTGCGCGTGCACACGCGCTCTCGCTACGCCTTGTGGACTAGACCACTTATGGGTGTCCATGCGTTGGAGGCTGTTCGTTGTTGTCATTTCCGCGACACGTCGGACGCACTGTCGTCCGGCAGGCAGCCTAACCCGTGTGGGTTCCTGTGCGGGGCCAGATGGAGAGGGCAATTTCCGCGACCGCCTCCAGTTCCTCCCGGCTCGCCCCGTCGCGCGCCTGTTGCGACATCCCCTGGATCATCGCTCCGGCGTGCCGGGCCAGGGCGGCGGCGTCGGTGGCCGGCGGCAGCACACCGGCGGCGACATCGGCCCGGATACGGCTCTCGATCGCGGCGATGTTGGCGTTGCGGCGGTCCCGCAGCGACTTCTCCACCTCGGGGGTCGAGCAGTTCGTCGCGGCGTGAACGACCAGGCAGCCGTGCGGGTGGCCGGGTTCCGTGTACGCGGTGGCGGCCTCGCGCAGGGCGCGCTCGACGGCGGCCCGCGCCGTGGGCTCCTCGGCGAGGGCGCGGTCGGTGAAGGATCCGTGCCTCGTGCCGTACATGCGGACGACCTCTTCGAAGAGGGACCGCTTGTCGCCGAAGGCCGCGTACAGGCTGGGGGCCCCGATGTCCATGACGCGGGTGAGGTCGGAAACGGACGTGGCCTCGTAGCCGTGCTCCCAAAAGGCGAGGAGGGCCTTCTCCAGGGCGGTCTCGCGATCGAAGGAGCGGGGGCGGCCGCGGGACTTGGTCCTGGCCTTGCCACCTCGAGCGGCTCCCGCACTGTCGGTGTCAGGCCCGGTCGAGGCCTTGGCGGTTCCGTCGTCGTTCACCATGGGGTGCATTTTATAGCGGGCACTAGAGAAATGACGGACGGCTGATGTACGGTCATTTCTGTAGCGACCACTAGAAAAATGAGGGGGCGCCGCCATGGGCGTGCTCACGGGCAGGACGGCACTCGTCACGGGGGCGAGCAGGGGCATCGGGCGAGGAATCGCCGAGCGGCTGGGGCGCGACGGCGCTCGGGTCGCGGTGCACTACGGCAGGAACGAGACGGCGGCGAAGGAGACGGTCGCGGCGATCGAAAGGGCCGGGGGCTCGGCGTTCGCGGTGGGCGTGGAGCTGGGGGTACCGGGGGACGCCCTGGCACTGTGGGAGCAATTCGACCGGCACGCGGACGGGCTGGACATCCTGGTCAACAACGCGGCGATCGGCAACACCCGGCCGATCGGGAAGTTGGAGGAGTGGGAGTATGACGAGGCCTTCGCGGTGAACGTGAAGGCGCCGTTCTTCATCCTCAAGCACGGCCTGACCCGCCTGCGGGACGGCGGCCGGATCGTCAACATCTCGTCGGGGCTGGCCCGGACGGCGGTGATGCCGGACAACGTGGCGTACGCGATGACCAAGGGCGCGCTGGACGTCTTCTCGCGCGACCTGTCCAAGGTGCTGGGGAGCCGGGGCATCACGGTGAACTCGGTGGCCCCGGGGATCATCGACACGGACAACACGGCGGCACTGCTCCACGGCAGCCCCGACGGCTGGGCGAAGGCCGCGGCGATATCGGCGCTGGGCGGCGTGGGCGAGCCCGCCGAGGTCGCCGACGTGGTGGCGTTCCTGGTGTCGGACGGGGGGCGATGGGTGACGGGGAGCTGGGTGGATGTGACAGGGGGTTCGCTCACATAGCCAGCCCTTTACGGGCGGGCAGGGGGTAGGGGCTGCCGAGGCCAGGTCGAGCGCTGTGGAAGCGGTGACCAGGCGGTGGGATGCGCTGTGGAAGCGGTGACACGGCGGTGGGATGCGCTGCGGACGCGACGCCCAGCCGGGAAGTCACGCACGCCCAGCCGGGAAGGCACGCACGCCACGCCGTGGAGGCACGCCCTCCCATGCCATGGAGGCACGCACGCCATACCGCCGTGGAGGCCAAGGCGGCCGAAGGAGACGGTGTCTCTGACGGCCGGACCACGGCCGCCGCTCACCCAGCCGCCACCCTGCCGCCCGCGCTGACGCCCGTAGCTCCCCGGCCTCAGCGAGTCTCCGTCACCTTCGCCAGCGCCCGGGGCGCGTCCGGGTCCTGGCCACGGGCGACGGTGACCTCGTAGGCCAGGAGCTGGAGCGGGATGATCTCCAGCATGGGCTGGACCTCCTCGGCCACATCGTCCGTGGGCAGGACGAAGCCGGCCGATGCCTGCTCCACCTGATGCCTGGGGCCGATGACGACGAGGTCGGCGCCGCGGCCGCGCAACCGGTCCAGGACGGGCTGGAGCGCTTCGCCGCCCTTGCCGTCGGTGACCACGGCGATGACCGGGGAGACGTTGTCGACCATGGCGAGCGGTCCGTGCAGCAGGTCCGCGCCGGAGTAGGAGAGGGCGGGGATGTAGCTGGTCTCCATCAGCTTGAGGGCGGCCTCCTTGGCCGTGGGGTAGCCGTAGCCGCGGGACGTGATCACCATGCGCTCGGCGAAGCGGTATCGGGCGGCGAGGGTGCGCACCTCGTCCTGCCGGGCGAGCAACTGCGCGGCGAGATCCGGCAGTATCTGCGCAGGCGCGCCGTCGCCGCCGCGCAGGCCCTCGACGAAGAGATAGAGAGCGAGAAGGGAGGCGGTGTAGGTCTTGGTCGCGGGGAGCGCCTTCTCCGGCCCGGCCATGATGTCGATGTGGTACTCGGAGACGCCGGCGAGCGGTGAGTCCGCGTTGTTGGTGACGGCCAGCGTGATCGCGCCGGCCTCCCGGGCGGCCCGGGTGGAGGCGACCAGGTCCGGGGAGCCGCCGGACTGGCTGACGGTGACGACGAGGACGTCGGTGAGGTCGGGCCGGGCGCCGTAGGCCGTGGTGGTGGACATCGAGGTGAGCCCGCAGGGCAGGCCGAGCCGGATCTCCAGGAGGTACTTGGCGTACAGGGCGGCGTTGTCGGAGGTGCCGCGGGCGGTCAGCAGTACGAAGCGGGGCGCGCGGGCGGCGATCCGCCGGGCGACGTCCTGGATGGCGGGGGCACCCTCGGACAGGATCCGGCGCATGACGGCGGGTTGCTCCGCCATCTCACGGGCCATGGTCCGGCCCGGGAGCTCGCTGACGGGGTCCGGTGTGGCGGCGGCGGTCATGGCGGGTCCTTCCAGGGGCGGGCCGGGCGACTGCAGACCCCATTCCACTCCCCCGGGCCGGGCAGCGCCCACCAGGAGGGCCTCGAATCGGCATATCCGCTCCTTTCGCGGATCGGTGGTTCACCCCCCGCCGACCTGGTCGGCACGCCGACCTTGGCCGCGTGGGAGCGGCGGTTCTCACCCTGGGACGGACGGGACCGCTCTGTTAGATTGGTCTAAACCACACGACCCCTCCGGGTCCGGTCCCAGTTGAGCATTCCTCCCAGATCGGCAGGCCCAGCGTGGAAGTTGTCATCGTTCCGGACGCCAAGGCGGGCGGCGAGCTCATCGCCGAGGCCATGGCCAAGCTGCTTGGCCGCAGGCCCGGCGCCCTGCTGGGCGTGGCCACCGGCTCGACGCCGCTGCCCGTGTACGAGGCGCTGGCGGCGCAGGTCCGCTCGGGTGCCGTGGACGTCCGGCGGGCGAGGATCGCGCAGCTCGACGAGTATGTGGGGCTGCCCGCCGATCACCCGGAGTCCTACCGCTCGGTGCTGCGGCGCGAGGTGCTGGAGCCGCTGGGGATCGGGATGGACCAGTTCACAGGACCGGACGGCACGGCGGAGGACGTGCAGGGGGCGTGCGAGGCGTATGACAAGGCACTGTCGGACGCCGGGGGTGTGGACCTTCAGCTGCTCGGGATCGGGACCGACGGGCACATAGGGTTCAACGAGCCGTGCTCGTCACTGGCTTCGCGGACACGGATCAAGACGCTGACCGAGCAGACCCGCATCGACAACGCGCGCTTCTTCGGCGGTGACATCGACCAGGTGCCGCATCACGTGATCACGCAGGGCATCGGCACCATCCTGGAGGCCCGGCATCTGGTGCTGCTCGCCACTGGCGAGGGCAAGGCGGACGCGGTCGCGGCGACGGTGGAAGGGCCGATCGCCGCGGTGTGCCCCGCGTCCGCGCTCCAGCTCCACCCGCATGCGACCGTCGTCGTGGACGAGGCCGCCGCATCGAAGCTGAAGCTGGCGGACTACTTCCGGCACACCTATGCCAACAAGCCGGAGTGGCAGGGAATCTGAGACCTCCGGCCGGACCGGGCAGTGCAGTCGCTCCCCTGCGGCCCGCCCCGAGCAACGGGCGTCAGCGGCCCAGGGCGCTGGGCTCCATTACGTCGTCGTCGGCCGGCTCGTCCTGGGCGAGCCAGCCGGCCACCCACAGGGGCATCACCCAGTGGACGACGAGGACGGCGATGAGCAGGGGTGCCGCATAGGCCTTCGGGGCGTCTCCGGCGGCCCCGCCGGTGATCAGCAGGGAGACGGCCGTTGCCGCGAGGAGCAGCGTCGTCACACGGTGGGCCCGGGCCAGGACGCGGCTGCGATCAGCCGACTGGCGCTCGTCCAGCGCGCGTTCGCGCAGTTCCAGCAGGCCGCGGGTGGCGCCGTTGATCACGCCGGTCGCGACCATCCAGGGCAACAGCAGCACCGCCATCACGGCCACCGTCCACAGCGGCTCGCCCTCGGCGAGGAACATGTGGGTCATCAGACCGCCGAGGGCCAGGGTGAGGGTGACATGGGCGGCGACGGCCAGGCGGCGGCGTGCTGCCGTGGCGTACCAGGCCGCTGCGCGGCGGTCGTTCATCAGCCGCAGCATGCTCCGGTCGTAACGGGTCAGGCGTGTCGTCGTCATGGCTGTTTCCTCCCGTAGAGCTCGTCCGTGAGCGGCCGGAACGGTTCGAGGGAGAACAGTGCCTCGACCGGCAGACCGAAGAACTTCGCGATCTTCAGCGCCAGGTCGAGGCTCGGGTTGTACTGCCCCCGCTCGATGTAGCCGATGGTCTGGTAGTGGGCTCCCACTGCCTCGGCCAGGCTCTGGCGCGACACCTTGTGTTCGGCGCGCACCACGGCCAGCCTGTTGTGCACCTGCTCGCTCATGTATAAGAAGTACTACATTCGGAGGCATGTTTACAACCACAGTCTGGTTGTCGCCGCTGTGGGCGAGGCCGGGTCCGTGGTGGTGACCCTGCCGGCCGAGGCTCTCCACAGGGTCGCGCCGGGGGTGCGGGTCCGCTGCGCTACGGGGCGGCCGGTCGGGTCCGACGACCTCGGCGGTGCCGTCGGGCACCATCGGGAGCCGGCGGCGGGCCGCGGTCAGGGCGTCGCCCTCGCGGATGTGGGCCTTCTCGCGGACCAGCAACTCGTCGGCCTGCCGGGTGGCCCGGTCCACCACGGGCGGTCTGCCGGGTGGCGCGGTGGTGGGGTCGTCCGGGGTGGTCGTCAGGGCGTCCTCCGTGAGTCCTCCGTGAGTCCCGTGCCGGGCGGCGTCCCGCGACGCCGTTGCGGCGGTCGAGGGAGGTGACTTGGCCCGGGCCGGACCTCATCGGCGCGAAGAGGGTGCCCGCGAGGGGGTTCGCGAAGTCCCGTCCGGACCGCGCTGTCACATGCCCGTGTTCCCGGCGATCACCTCGGCCGCCGCCCGGCCGCAGACGCGGCCCGCGCCGTGGGTGGCGATGTGCAGGGCGCCCCGCGGCGCGGCCTGCGGGACGCCCATCTCGACGACGACGGTGTCGGGCCGGGCGGCCAGCAGGACGTCGAGGGCGGAGGCCATCCAGGGGTGGCGGTGTTCGTCGCGGACGACTGCCACGATGCGGCGCGGTCCGGCGGCCTGGAGGGCCGCGCGGGCGGCGCTTTCCCCGGCCTCGCTCTCCGGGCCGTCTCCGGCGGAGAAGCCGCCGGTCACGGTGCCGGGCAGGAGGTGGATGAGCTCGGCGGCGACGCCCCACGGGGTCTCGTCGCCGACCGCGATGTTGGCGACGGGGGTGAGGGCGGCGACGTAGGGCGGTTCGGTGAGGGGTTTGAAGGCCGTGGGGTCGCCGAGGCCGGGCGCGGCCGTCACGGTGAGGGCGCGGCGGGCGGCGTGCAGGCCGATCCCGGTGCCGTGGGTGTCCTCGGCCGGGTGGCCCGCCGTGCTCGCCCAGCGGGCCAGTGCCCGTACGCGGTCGGCGGCGTCGGAGAGGCGTTCCTCCGGGAGTTCGCCCGCGCGTACGGCCGAGACCAGGGCGTCCCGCAGGCGCAGTACGGTCGCGTCGTCGGCGAGGCCGCCGCCCACGCAGATGGCGTCGGCACCGGCGGCGATGGCGAGGACGCTGCCGCGTTCGATGCCGTAGGTGCCGGCGATGGCACGCATTTCCATGCCGTCGGTGACGATGAGGCCGTCGTAGCCGAGTTCCTCGCGGAGCAGGCCGGTGAGGATGCGGCGGGAGAGGGTGGCCGGGCGCTCGGGGTCGAGGGCCGGGACCAGGAGGTGTGCGCTCATGACGGCCCGGGTGCCCGCGGCGATGGCGGCGCGGAAAGGGGCCAGTTCGCGCTCGCCCAGCAGCTCGGCGGAGACGTCGATGCGGGGCAGGGCGTGGTGGGAGTCGACGGCCGTGTCGCCGTGGCCCGGGAAATGCTTGGTGCAGGCGGCGACCCCGGCGGACTGCAGACCCGTCACGTAGGCGGCGGTGTGACGGGCGGCCAGGCCCGTGTCGGCGCCGAAGGAGCGGACGCCGATGACCGGGTTGCGCGGGTCGGAGTTGACGTCGGCGGACGGGGCCCAGTTGAGGTTGACGCCGCAGGCGGCGAGGCGGCGGCCCAGTTCGTGGGCGACCTGCTGGGTCAGCTCCACGTCGTCGACCGCGCCGAGGGCGTGGTTGCCCGGGAAGGAGGAGCCGCTGCGCACCTCCAGGCGGGTCACGTCGCCGCCCTCCTCGTCGATGGCGACGAGGACGTCGTCGCGCTCGGCCCGCAGCTGGGCGGTCAGGGCGGCCAGTTGGCCGGGGGAGGTGATGTTGCGGCCGAACAGTCCGACGGAGGCGAGGCCCTCACCGAGGCGGCGCAGCAGCCAGTCGGGGGCGGTGGTGCCGGTGAAGCCGGGCTGGAGGACCGTCAGGGCGTCGCGGGTGAGTGTGTCGGTGCCGCTGGTGAGTGTCGTCATCGGGTGAGGTCATCCCTTCACGGCGCCCGCGGTCAGGCCCGCGGCCATCTTGCGCTGGACGAGGAGGAAGAGGGCGACGATCGGCACGGCCATCATCGTGGCTCCGGCCATCATCGGGGCGTATTCGGTGCCGTGCTTGGTGGTGAAGTTGCCGAGCCAGACGGTCGCGGTCTGGTTCTTCTGACTGAGGAGCATCAGGGCGTAGAGGTACTCGTTCCAGGCCTGGATGAAACCGTAGACCGAGGTGGCGACCATGCCGGGGGCGAGGAGTGGGAAGACGACCCGGAGGAAGGCGCCGGTGCGGGAGCAGCCGTCGACCATGGCCGCTTCCTCGAGTTCCTTCGGGATGTTGACGATGAAGCCCCGCAGCGTCCACACCGTGAACGGCAGGATGAAGGTCAGGTACGTGATGATGAGGCCGGTGAGGCGGTCGTACTGGCCCAGGTCGTTGAGCAGCAGGAACACCGGGATGATCATGGCGACCAGCGGGACCATCTGGACCGCGAGGATGCCCACGATCACGATCTTGCGTCCGCGGAAGGCGAACCGGGAGATGGCGAGCGCTGCCAGCAGCCCGACCACCATGCCGATGACGACCACCGCCAGCGACACCACCATGCTGCGTCCGACCGGACCCCAGAAGTCGGAGATGTCCAGTGCCCGGCCGAAGTTGTCGAGGGTGATGCCGGTCGGCAGCAGGCTGGGGTCCGCGTCGATGGCGTCCTTGGCGGGCTTGAACGCGGTGTTGAGCATCCAGTAGAGCGGGAAGCCGGCGGTGACGAAGACCAGGAGGCCCAGGAGGTTCCAGCCCAGCCGCGACCTGCGGCGGCCGGCTCCGGCGAGCGTACTCATTCGACCTCTCCGATCTTCAGCATCTGCCGCATGTAGACGGCGACCACGCCGAGCAGCAGCAGGACGGTGATCAGCGCGATGGCCGAGCCCTGGGCGTAGTCGTTGACGACGAAGGCCCGGTCGTAGGAGTAGGTGTTGAGGACCTGGAACTCCGGCTCGGGGTGGCCGCCCCGCATGACGAACACCTGCGGGAAGACGCCCATGTCCCAGATGACCGACAGGGTCGTGAGCATCACGATGATCGGCTTGAGGACGGGCAGGGTGACATAGCGGAAGACGCCCCAGGAGCCGGCGCCGTCCAGGCGGGCGGCCTCCTCCAACTCCTTCGGGACCTGGGTGAGGCCGGCGCTGAGCGTGATGACCACGAAGGGCACGGCTCCCCAGACCACCAGCAGCATGATCACGGCGAGACCCTCGGGCCCGCTGGCGAACCAGTTGTGGCCGACCATGTCGACCCCGGGCAGCTTGCTCAGCAGCGCGTTGAAGACGCCGTAGTCCGAGTCGAAGAGCCACTTGAAGACGGTGGTCGCGACGATCACCGGCATGCCCCAGCCGGCCACCAGCACGATGTTGATGAGCACCTTCAGCCAGCCCGAGACCCGCTGGAGCAGCAGGGCGAGCGCCATGCCGATCACCATCGTGAGGACGACGGCGCCGCCCGCGAAGACGATGGTGCGCAGGACGACGGCCCAGAACTCGCCGTCGCCGAGCACCTTGGCGAAGTTGTCGAAGCCGACCGACTCGGCCGGCTGGAAGCCCCACAGCTGGGACTGCCCGAACTTCTGGAAGGACAGGGTGACCAGGCGGGCCAGCGGATAGCCCATGACCAGGGCGAGGATCAGCAGGCAGGGCGCGAGCAGCAGCCAGGGGACCGCGGCCCCGCCCGACGTGCGCGGCCCGCGGGGCCGCCGGTTGTCGGGGGGTGGCGGGGGTGCCTGCCGCGGTGGCGGCACTTTGGCAGGGATGTGGGTGTCTGCGGCACTCATCGCGCGCTCCTCGGCGGTCCCTCAGGTCTTGACGACGGCTGGGCCCCACCGGGTGGGGCCCAGCCCGAAGGTCACTTGGTGTTGATGACCTTGTCGATCGCGGCGTCCGCCTCCTCGGCGGCGGCCTCGACGGACTTCTTGCCGGTGCCGATGCTCTGCAGCATGGTCTGCAGGATCTGCGCCTTCTCGACCTGGCCCCAGCCGGGGGCCATCGGGACGAACCAGTTGGACTCGGCCGCGGTGGCGGGGACGGCCGTCTTCGGGTCGTTCTTGAGGGTGGCGAGGTCCGTCTTGTTGTTGGGCAGGTTGCCCTTGGCCATCAGGCCCTTCTGCCCGGAGGCGCCGGTGAAGGCGTTGATCCACTCGGCGGCCAGCGCCTGGGCGTCGGACTTCACGGGCACGGCGAGGTCGGAGCCGCCCAGGAAGACGGGCATGTTCTTGCCGGACGGGCCGGGCATCACGAAGTTCTCGAGGTTGCCCTTGAGTTTGCCGGTCTTGTCGTTCTTCGGGTCCTCGGCGGTCGCGCCCTCCCAGGCCGCGGCGAAGATCATGGACGACTTGCCCTGCCCGTAGACGATGTAGCGGTCGGATTCGTCCTTGGTCTTGTCGCCGTGCATGTACGTGTCGACGACGTTCTTGAACTCCTTCAGGCCCTTGAGGGACTCGGGCGAGGAGAGGGAGGCCTTCCACCGGCCGCCCGACTCGGTGGCGATGGCGCCGCCGGCGTCGTAGACGAAGGACATGGCCGCGTACCAGTCGCGGGTGGGCTGGTACCACGCGTTGTACTTGTCGCCCTGCTTCTTCTGGATCTTGTCCAGGGCGTCGGTCAGTTCCTGGTACGTCTTCGGCGTGGACTTCACCCCGACCGACGCCGCCACGTCCTTGCGCCAGTTGGCGACGCGGCCGCCGGCGTAGTACGGCACGCCGTAGGTCTTGCCCTCGTAGGTGACCGAGGCCTTGAGCCCGTCCAGCCAGGCGTCGGAGTTGTCGAATGCCGCCTGGTCGAGGGGGGCGAAGGCGCCCTTGACCATGTAGCCGAGCATCTCGGTGTTGCCCATCTCGACCACGTCGGGGGCCTTGTCCGTGGCGAGGACGGCGTCGAGCTTGGCGTTCTTGTCGGGCCAGCCGTAGTACTCGTGTTCGATCTTGAGGCCGGGGTGCTTCTTCTTCACCGCGGCGTCGGCGGCCTTCACCAGCTCGGGCCAGTTGTTCTGGGCGTCGACGGTGAGCCAGACGGTCAGCTCCTTGGCGTCCGCGCCCTTGCCGGAACCCCCGTCGCCGTCGCCCCCGCACGCCGCGATGGAGACCACCATGCCCGCGATACCGATCGCGGATATCAGCTTGCGCTTCACGCCACCCTCCTCAGGGATCCCACAACCCCCCTGGCTCCCCGCAGTGAACGTGGGGCCGGGCCTGGACCAATGGTGTAGACCAGTACGGGGAGCTTGGACCAGACCACGAAGCCTGTCAAGGCTCCCGATACCGCCCTGACCAGCCGTTATGCGACCTACATATGCAAGAACCTTTAAGTAAGAACCCAGCGAAAACCCCGGTGGACACGGCATACTGCGGGTAGACCACAGGGAATGGTGGACTAGACCAAAAGAGGCGCCGACGGTATACAAGTGGGATCGTGTCGGCAGACCGAGCCGGGAAGGCGGAGCATGAGCACCGACGTCAGCAGTGCGGAGAACGAGAACGGGGTGCCCGTCCGTACCGCACGCGTGCCCAAGTACTACCGCCTGAAGAAGCACCTGCTCGACATGACGGAGACGCAGGCGCCGGGCACGCCGGTCCCGCCCGAGCGCACCCTGGCGGCCGAGTTCGACACCTCGCGCACGACCGTGCGCCAGGCTCTGCAGGAACTGGTCGTCGAGGGCCGGCTGGAACGCATCCAGGGCAAGGGCACCTTCGTCGCCAAGCCGAAGGTCGCGCAGGCGCTGCAACTGACCTCGTACACCGAGGACATGCGCGCCCAGGGCCTCGAACCCACCTCGCAGCTGCTGGACATCGGCTACATCACGGCGGACGACCGCCTGGCCGGGCTGCTCGACATCACGCCCGGCGGGCGTGTACTGCGCATCGAGCGGCTGCGCATGGCCAACGGCGAGCCGATGGCCATCGAGACCACCCACCTGAGCGCGAAGCGCTTCCCGGCGCTGCGCCGCTCGCTGGTGAAGTACACGTCCCTCTACACGGCGCTGGCCGAGGTCTACGACGTCCACCTCGCGGAGGCCGAGGAGACCATCGAGACGTCCCTCGCCACCCCGCGAGAGGCCGGCCTCCTCGGCACGGACGTCGGCCTGCCGATGCTGATGCTCTCCCGCCACTCCCTGGACCGGGACGGCCGGCCGGTGGAGTGGGTGCGGTCGGTCTACCGGGGGGACCGCTACAAGTTCGTGGCCCGCCTGAAGCGCCCTGTCGACTAGCGGCGCCGGCAGGGCCTTCGTCGCTGCTGGAGCCTGGTTTCGGTTGGGTACCGCATTGCGGACGAGGGGTTCCGCTGTCGCCGCACCCTGACCTAGATTGCCTGCGCACTACGGGTGATCACCAAGGGGACGGAGCCGCCTGATGTCGCAACCGCCGGAAGTCAGCAGAGGGCCGGTGGTGACGCCCATGCGCGTCGTCATCGCCGTCTGCCTCATAGCGCCGTTCGTGGCCATGCTGTGGGTCGGCTCGTACGCCAAGACCGACCCGGTCTTCATCGGGATCCCGTTCTTCTACTGGTACCAGATGGCGTGGGTGCCCATCTCCACCGTCCTGACGGTGATCGCCTACAAGCTCTGGCAGCGTGACCAGCGCGCCCGCTCGGCCGCGAAGGGCGGTGCGTCGCAGTGAACGACGGTGTGAACGGCGTCGCACTCGGCGTCTTCATCTTCTTCTTCCTGGCCGTGACGGTCATGGGCTTCCTGGCCGCGCGCTGGCGCAAGGCCGAGAACGAGCACAGCCTGGACGAATGGGGCCTGGGCGGCCGCTCGTTCGGCACCTGGGTCACCTGGTTCCTGCTCGGCGGCGACCTGTACACGGCGTACACCTTCGTCGCCGTGCCGGCGGCGATCTACGCGGCGGGCGCGGCCGGCTTCTTCGCGGTGCCGTACACGATCCTGGTGTACCCGCTGATCTTCACCTTCCTCCCCCGCCTGTGGTCGGTGTCCCACAAGCACGGCTACGTCACGACCTCCGACTTCGTGCGCGGCCGCTTCGGCTCGAAGGGCCTGTCGCTGGCGGTGGCGCTCACCGGCATCCTGGCGACGATGCCCTACATCGCGCTCCAACTGGTCGGCATCCAGGCCGTGCTGGACGTGATGGGCGTCGGCGGCGGCGAGAACACCAACTGGTTCATCAAGGACCTGCCGCTGCTGATCGCGTTCGGCGTGCTGGCGGCGTACACGTACTCGTCGGGTCTGCGGGCCCCCGCGCTCATCGCGTTCGTGAAGGACACGCTGATCTACATCGTCATCGCGGTGGCGATCATCTACATCCCGATCAAGCTGGGCGGCTTCGACGACATCTTCGCCAAGGCGAGCGAGGCGTACAGCCAGACCAACCCGGCGACGGGCGCCCCGCGCGGCTCGCTGGTGCCGGCCGAGGCGGGTCAGTGGACGTACGCCACGCTGGCGTTGGGCTCCGCCCTGGCCCTCTTCATGTACCCGCACTCGATCACGGCGACGCTCTCCTCGAAGAGCCGTGAGGTGATCCGGCGCAACACCACGATCCTGCCGCTGTACTCGCTGATGCTGGGTCTGCTGGCCCTGCTCGGTTTCATGGCGATCGCGGCCGGGATCAAGGTGCAGAACGGGCAGCTGGCGATCCCGCAGCTGTTCGAGACGATGTTCCCGGACTGGTTCGCGGGCGTGGCGTTCGCGGCGATCGGCATCGGTGCGCTGGTGCCCGCGGCCATCATGTCCATCGCGGCCGCGAACCTCTTCACCCGCAACATCTACAAGGACTTCATCAAGCCGGACGCGACTCCCGCGCAGGAGACCAAGGTCTCCAAGCTGGTGTCGCTGCTGGTGAAGGTCGGCGCCCTGGCCTTCGTCCTCACCATGGACAAGACGGTCGCCATCAACTTCCAGCTGCTGGGCGGCATCTGGATCCTGCAGACCTTCCCGGCCCTGGTCGGCGGCCTGTTCACCCGCTGGTTCCACCGCTGGGCCCTGCTCGCGGGCTGGGCGGTCGGCATGGTCTACGGCACGGTCGCCGCGTACGGCGTGGCCTCCCCGACCCAGAAGCACTTCGGCGGCTCCGCGAAGGAGATCCCGGGCATCGGGGAGATCGGCTACATCGGCCTCACGGCGTTCGTCCTGAACGTGGTGGTGACGGTGGTCCTGACCTTCGTCCTGAGGGCCCTGAAGGCCCCCGACGGCATCGACGAGACCAAGCCGGAGGACTACACGGCCGACGCGGGCGACCCGGGGGTCGAGGTCGAACTCCCGCCTGCCACAGCCGGTAGCGCCCACTAGGGGCGCGGGAAGCCGCGGAACAACCCCACACAGCCCGCAGCGGGCCGCCGTGAGAAGGATTCACGGCGGCCCGCTGTCGCGTGGAGTTGACGCCCTGAAACCACCGCGACACAACATCTGGGGGTGTCACCGGAACCCAACACAAGATGTATGCTCATGCTCGCTGCCGCCGCAGGGGAATCCGGTGCGAATCCGGAACTGTCCCGCAACGGTGTACCCATGCCCGTATATGCGCATGGGTGTCAGTCCGAGGACCTGCCGACAGCGCACCCGGCCACCGGCCGGTGTGCCCCGACGTCCGGGCCTCGTGGAATGGGCCGGTGGACGCGACGCCGCGTGCGCTCGCGTGCTGCCCCCTGCCCTCGACGAGGCCCCCGTGCCGAGCGAGGGAGAGCCCCACGTGACCATCGCGCCAGCCGAACCGGTCTCAGCCACCGAAGAAGAGCACGATGCCCCCGGTGCCGCGCTGCTGCGGACCCTGACCGAGCTGACCGCCGACCTCCCCGACACCGAGCCCGGCCGGGTCGCCGCCGCCGCGCTGCGCGGCCGGTCCGCGCAGGCGGACGAGAGCGAGTTGCGGGAGCTGGCGACGGAGGCCGCGGCCGGTCTGATCTCCGAGGACCCCGCCTACTCCCGGCTGGCCGCCCGGCTGCTGACCATCGGCATCCGCGAAGAGGCCGCCTCGCAGGGCGTCACGTCGTTCACCGAGTCCGTCCGGACCGGCCACCGCGAAGGCCTCATCGCCGACCGGACCGCCGCGTTCGTCCGGCTGCACGCGGCGCGGCTCGACGCGCTCGTCGACACCGGCGCCGACGACCGCTTCGGCTACTTCGGCCTGCGCACGCTGCACAGCCGCTACCTGCTCCGGCACCCCATCACCCGCAAGGTCGTCGAGACGCCCCAGCACTTCATGCTGCGCGTCGCCGCCGGTCTCGCCGAGGACGACACCCTCCGCTCCGTCGACGAAGTCGCCGCCCTCTACGGGCTCATGAGCCGCCTCGACTACCTCCCCTCCTCCCCCACCCTCTTCAACTCCGGCACGCGGCACCCGCAGATGTCGTCCTGCTACCTCCTCGACTCCCCCAAGGACGAGCTGGACTCCATCTACGACCGGTACCACCAGGTGGCCCGGCTGTCGAAGCACGCCGGCGGCATCGGACTCGCGTACTCCCGCATCCGCGCCCGCGGTTCCCTGATCCGCGGCACCAACGGCCACTCCAACGGCATCGTCCCGTTCCTGAAGACCCTCGACGCCTCGGTCGCCGCCGTGAACCAGGGCGGTCGTCGCAAGGGCGCCGCCGCGGTCTACCTGGAGACCTGGCACGCCGACATCGAGGAGTTCCTGGAGCTGCGCGACAACACCGGCGAGGACGCCCGCCGCACGCACAACCTGAACCTGGCGCACTGGGTGCCGGACGAGTTCATGCGGCGCGTGAACGCCGACGCGCAGTGGTCGCTGTTCTCCCCCTCGGACGTGCCCGAGCTGGTCGACCTGTGGGGCGAGGAGTTCGACGCCGCGTACCGGGCGGCCGAGGCGGAGGGCCTGGCGCGCAAGACCCTGCCCGCCCGTGAGCTGTACGGCCGCATGATGCGCACCCTCGCGCAGACCGGCAACGGCTGGATGACCTTCAAGGACGCCGCCAACCGCACCGCCAACCAGACGGCCGAGCCGGGTCACGTCGTCCACTCCTCGAACCTCTGCACGGAGATCCTGGAGGTCACCAGCGACGGCGAGACGGCGGTCTGCAACCTGGGCTCGGTCAATCTGGGTTCCTTTGTCGACACATCGACCGGCGACCTGGACTGGGAGCGGCTGGACGAGACCGTCCGTACGGCCGTGACCTTCCTCGACCGGGTCGTCGACATCAACTTCTACCCGACCGAGCAGGCGGGCCGCTCCAACGCCCGCTGGCGCCCGGTAGGCCTCGGCGCGATGGGCCTCCAGGACGTCTTCTTCAAACTGCGCCTGCCCTTCGACTCGCCCGAGGCCAGGGCCCTCTCCACCCGCATCGCCGAGCGGATCATGCTCGCCGCGTACGAGGCCTCCGCCGACCTGGCCGAGCGCAACGGCCCGCTGCCGGCCTGGGAGAAGACCCGCACGGCCCGGGGCGTGCTGCACCCCGACCACTACGACGTGGAGTTGACCTGGCCCGAGCGCTGGGCGGCCCTGCGGGAGCGCGTCGCCACGACCGGCATGCGCAACTCGCTGCTCCTCGCGATCGCCCCCACGGCCACCATCGCCTCGATCGCGGGCGTGTACGAGTGCATCGAGCCGCAGGTGTCCAACCTGTTCAAGCGCGAGACGCTGTCGGGCGAGTTCCTCCAGGTCAACTCCTACCTGGTGGACGAGCTGAAGCGGCTCGGAGTGTGGGACGCCCGCAGCCGGGAGGCCCTGCGCGAGGCCAGCGGCTCGGTGCAGGACTTCGCCTGGATCCCCGAGGACGTGCGCGCCCTGTACCGCACGGCGTGGGAGATCCCGCAGCGCGGCCTGATCGACATGGCGGCGGCCAGGACTCCGTTCCTGGACCAGTCCCAGTCCTTGAACCTGTTCCTGGAGACGCCGACCATCGGCAAACTCTCCTCGATGTACGCCTACGCCTGGAAGTCCGGGCTGAAGACGACGTACTACCTGCGCTCGCGCCCGGCGACCCGCATCGCCCGCGCCGCCCAGGCCACCGTCCCCGCGCAGGCCACCCCGGATCCCGAAGCGGTCGCCTGCTCCCTGGAAAACCCCGAGTCCTGCGAGGCCTGCCAGTAATTCCCAGCCGCCACCCGACCGCCACCCCTGGAGGACGGCGCTTCGCGCCGACTGCTATGACTCAGAACCTTCTCGACCCCGGCTTCGAGCTCACCCTGCGCCCCATGCGCTACCCGGACTTCTACGAGCGCTACCGGGACGCCATCAAGAACACCTGGACCGTGGAGGAGGTCGACCTCCACTCGGACGTCACCGACCTCGCCAAGCTGTCACCGGCGGAGCAGCACCTGATCGGCCGGCTGGTCGCGTTCTTCGCGACGGGCGACTCGATCGTCGCGAACAACCTCGTGCTGACGCTGTACAAGCACATCAACTCCCCGGAGGCGCGCCTGTACCTGTCGCGCCAGCTGTTCGAGGAGGCCGTGCACGTCCAGTTCTATCTGACGCTGCTCGACACCTATCTGCCCGACCACGAGGACCGCACCGCGGCTTTCGCGGCCGTGGAGAACATCCCGTCCATCCGCGAGAAGGCGTCGTTCTGCTTCAAGTGGATGGACTCGGTGGAGAAGATGGACCGGCTGGAGACCCGGTCCGACCGTCGCCGGTTCCTGCTCAACCTGATCTGCTTCGCCGCGTGCATCGAGGGCCTGTTCTTCTACGGCGCCTTCGCGTACGTCTACTGGTTCCGCAGCCGGGGCCTCCTGCACGGCCTGGCCACCGGCACCAACTGGGTGTTCCGTGACGAGACGATGCACATGTCCTTCGCCTTCGACGTGGTCGACACCGTCCGCAAGGAGGAGCCGGAGCTCTTCGACGACCGGCTCCGGCAGGAGGTGACGGACATGCTCCGGGAGGCCGTCGAGGCCGAGCTGCAGTTCGCGCGCGACCTGTGCGGGGACGGCCTCCCGGGCATGAACACCGAGTCGATGCGCCAGTACCTCGAGTGCGTCGCCGACCAGCGGCTCACCCGGCTCGGCTTCGCTCCCGTGTACGGCTCCGAGAACCCCTTCTCCTTCATGGAGCTCCAGGGGGTTCAGGAGCTGACCAACTTCTTCGAGCGGCGGCCCTCCGCGTACCAGGTGGCGGTGGAGGGCACCGTCGACCTGGACGAGGACTTCTGAGCCGGCACGCCTCCCCGGGCCTCCTGAGCCTCCCTGATCTGACGGTCGATGCGCCGCTCGCGCACCAGGCCGATCACGGACGGGAGGACCAGGAGGACCAGGATCCCCAGCGTGGCGGTCAGTCCGATGAGTGCTTCGATCTGGTTCGTGTTCATGGACACCACTGTCGCGCCGATGACTCCTTACCGTCAGTGGCAGTACTGCCGTAGACCCTCGAATTACTGCCAACGGCGAGGCACACTGGAGGCATGTTGCAGAACGTGGCCGTCGCCCTGCTCGACGGCGTGAACCCCTTCGAACTGGGTGTGGTGTGCGAGGTCTTCGGCACCGACCGGAGCGACGATGGCCTGCCGGTCTACGACTTCGCCGTCGCCTCGGCCGAGGGCCCGGTGCTCCGCATGAACTCGGGCTTCTCGCTCCAGGCCGAGCACGGCCTGGAGCGGCTGGAGACGGCCGACCTGATCGCCGTGCCGGCCGGGCGCAGCTACGCCTGCCGGGACTTCCCCCCGGAGCTGCTGGGCGCCCTGCGGCGCGGGGTCGACCGCGGTGCCCGGGTGCTGAGCGTCTGCTCCGGGGTCTTCGTGCTGGCCGCGGCCGGGCTGTTGGACGGCCGCCGCTGCGCCACGCACTGGAAGCACGCGAAGGACCTCGCCCGGCAGTACCCGCGTGTGATCGTCGAGCCGGACGTCCTCTACGTCGACGAGGACCCGGTGATCACCTCCGCGGGCACGGCCGCCGGCATCGACGCCTGCCTGCACCTGGTGCGCAAGGAGCAGGGCTCGGAGGTCGCCAACAAGATCGCCCGGCGGATGGTGGTGCCACCGCACCGCGACGGCGGCCAGGCCCAGTACATCGAGCGCCCGCTCCCCCACCTCGAAGGCGACACGATCGTCGACGTGCTGGCGTGGATGGAGCGCCATCTCGACGAGGAGGTCACCGTCGAGCAGCTCGCCGCCCACGCCCACATGTCCCCGCGCACCTTCGCCCGCCGCTTCCAGCAGGAGACCGGGACGACTCCCTACCGCTGGATCCTGCGCCAGCGCGTGCTGCTGGCCCAGCGGCTGCTGGAGGCGACGGACGAGACGATGGACGCGATCGCCGGTCGAGCGGGGTTCGGCAACGCGGCCACGCTGCGCCATCACTTCGTCCGGGCGATCGGAACCACGCCGAACTCCTACCGGCGGACGTTCAGAGGCCCCGAAGCCGCCTGAAGCCTCCCCCCGTCACCTCGGCACCGCCCGCACCCGCAGGTCGTGCGGCCGGAGCGTGATGCCGACGCGGGTGGCGTCCTTGGACCCCGGGACCTGCTCGAACCGGTACCTGGTGGCCAGGGCCGCCGTGACGAGCGTCAGCTGGGCCATCGAGAAGTGATCGCTCGGGCACTTGCGGTTTCCCACGCTGAACGGGCTCATGGCGTGTTTCGGAATGTCCTTGACCCGGTCCGGAAGCCAGCGGTCGGGGTCGAAGTCGAGGTTCCGTCGGTAGGATTTCGGGTCGCGCTGGATCGCGTACGGGCTGTAGATGATGTCCGCCCCGGACGGAATGCGGTATCCACCGAGTTCCGTGTCCCGTACCGCCCGGCGCGTCAGAATCCAGACGGCGGGGCTCAAACGCATGGACTCGACGACGACATTGTTGGTGTGCCTGAGTCCTCGGACGTCTTCGAATGCCACCGGCCTCCCACCGGTGACGGCCAGCACTTCGTCGCGTACCCGGTCGGCGTGTTCGGGGTGCTCCGCGAGCATATGCAACAGCCACATGATCGTGGAGGCGATGGTCTCGCTGCCGGGGGTGAGGATGGCGACGACCTGATCGTGGATCTCCTGTTCCCCGATCGGGTCTCCATTCTCGTCCGTCGCCTCCAGCAATGCCGTCAGCAAATCGTCCGGCTTTTGACCGGATGCCCGGCGCTCGGCGACGATCTCGTCGACGAGGAGATGCAAATCGGCCAGTGCCCGGTTGAATTCACGGTTGGCCGGGAGCGGCAGGTTGTAGAGCGGCCCGAGCGGGACCACCATCCGCCGGTACATCCCACGGAACACGGTGGCGAGAGCGACGCACAGCCGTTCCGCCCGCTCGTCCATGTAGTCGCCGCGCAGCAGACAGCGGGCCGCGATGCGCACGGCCACCCGGAAGGACTCCGAGGTGCAGTCGATCGTCTCGCCGGGCTTCCAGCGCTCGGTCAGCGCGTGGGCCTCCTCCTCCATGATCGGGCCGTAGGCGGGGATGGCGTCGAGCCGGAAGGCGGGCTGTATGGTGCGCCGCTGGCGCCGGTGGCGCGGGCCGTTCGCCGTGGCCACGCCCTCCTTGCCGAGCAGGCCCTCCAGGGACTCCCACAGGGGTCCGGCGATGATGAAGTCGTTGCTCAGCGCCAGGGCGCCGGTCAGGGCCGGGGCGGTGACCGCGTACACCGTCTTCGGCCCCAGCTTCAGCCGCACGACGTCGCCGTGGTCGCGCAGCCGTGACATGAACGCCAGCGGGTCGCGCGCGAGCTTCCAGCCGTGCCCGAGGACGGGGACGCCCCCGCCTGCCCGGGGCGGTTCCCGCAGTTCCACGGCCGGCGGGGTTTCGGGCTTCACCGACTCGATGGTCATTTCTCACCTGCCGCTTCGTTGTTGACGTACGGGGGTGTGGACCGGTCGTCCCAGCTGTCGACCATGTAACGGCCGGACTCGTGGTGGAACCAGTACACGGAACTGAACCAGTTCCGCATATTGCTCAGGCAGGCCCGCACGGCGGCGCTCAGTTCCTTTCCGCGCACGGAGCCGTCGGCGAGGTCGTCGGCGAACCGCAATGCCTCCTGCTCGACGTCCTGGAAATCGGTGATGCATTCCTCGACACGGCGCCGGACTTCCGCGACCGCCTGTTCCAGAGTCATCCCCTCATGGGTGATGAGACTGATTCCGAGATTGTGCACCTCGTCGCCCGCTATCTCTTTCGGAAGCGAGCACAGGTCGTTGTACCAGGCGGCGAATTCCTGGCTCAGCAGCGCCGCCCGCCGATATGCCGGATACTTTCGCACGGCATCGGGGAGTTCACACCCGGCGGTCGGCTCCAGCAGATCCGTCCAGATCCAGTGCGCGAAGGTGAGCCGGCGCAGCCGGAGGTATTCCTCGACGGTCGGGACGATTCCCTCGGTGCGGTTGTGGAACTCCTGGTCGTACGCGTCGATCACCGCGTGGAAGTGCCGGGCGAACCGGAGGTTCCACGACTGGGGCAGGAACGCGTACAGCCGCAGCACGCTGTCCGCGAACCCGGCGACCAGTGGGTCCTCGTGGTGCAGGTGCTCCCGGGGGGAGTCGAGGGCCGAGTGCAGCCGGTCCCGCAGAAGCCGCCAGGCGCCCGGACGGCCGTGCACGATGTCGCGGTCGTGACGGTCGTCCCAGACGAAGAACCACGCGCTGTAGTCGGCGATCGCCTGCATGACCTCGTCGGAGGCGCCGAGGTAGTACCCGGCCATGAGGTCGGTGTAGCAAAGGCCGTCGGCATATTCCTCCACCTTGTCCGCCGGCATGAGCCGCTTTTCGAGCAGCCAGGCCCGGGTCTTCTCCTGGCACTTCGGCCAATACGGGTGGAGTTGCCGGGGAAACGCCGCCTCGATCACCGGGAGAGAGAGCGACGGTGGAACTGCGATCGTGACCGGTGCCGTTGTGGTGCCGTGTGACAAAGCATGCACGAACTAACCCCTCTCAGACGCCAGTTGGCGCGGGCGCCCCTCCCTTCGTGCCGGGCGTGCGCCGTTGCATACCCCGCTCATCCCATTCAGCACTACAACTGACCGTTCTGGGAACGCATTTGCTTCATTCACTACCCCACAGTGCCGGGAACCTCCCGTTGTGTGACTGCCACCGGATCGCCAGGAGAGCAGAAGCGATCGAACATGCGACGGACAGGCGAACGGCACAGAGGAACGGCGCCTGTTCAGGGTGGTGAACCCGAACAGACGCCGTGCGCCTGGTGCGGCTGGGATCTCAGTCGTTGGCCACCACGGGGTAGCGGGGCTCGTTCTCGGCCATCTGCCGCAGCGCGTCCTTGCGCTCGCGCTTGGAGAGCCGGTCGATGTACAGGTACCCGTAGAGGTGGTCGGTCTCGTGCTGCAAACACCGTGCGAAGTACCCGGTGCCGCGCACCTTGATCGGGTTGCCCTTCTCGTCCTGCCCGGTCACCTCGGCGTAGTCGGGCCGGGCGAGCGGCGCGTACGCGGTGGGCACCGACAGGCAGCCCTCGTTGCTGTCGTCCAGGCGGCGCTTGTCGGCGGGCAGTTCGACGAGCTTGGGGTTGCAGACGACGCCGGTGTGCCGGACGCCCTCGTCGTCCGGGCAGTCGTAGACGAAGACCTTCGCGTCGACGCCGATCTGGTTGGCGGCCAGGCCCACGCCCTCGGCGGTGTGCTGGCTGGCGAACATGTCCGCGACCAACTGCTGGAAGGCGTCGCCGAAGTCGGTGACGTCCTTGCACTCCTTGTGCAGCACCGGGTTCCCGACGACCGTGATCGGCCGCGAGGTCCCCCGCTCCCGCCAGGCAGCCTCGCGCTCCTCGCAGCCCTCCGTGTCGATCACGTACCCCTCGCCATCGACGGGGAGCACGCCCGCGCGCTGCTGATCGGTGTCCTGCTGAGCCATGACGTTACGTACGCCTTCCTGAAACTGACCGGGCTGAGATGCGATACAGGGTACGCGGGTGGAACGCCCCGCTCTCAGGGCGCGGGGAACCGCGCGACAGGCCCCCCACGCCGCCGCAGCGACAGGACGGCCTCAGCACACCTCTTCCAGATCCCGCCAGTCCCGGGAATCCGGACTGTCGGCCACCCACCCGTCCAGCAACCCCCGGACCAGCGAAGCCGGCGCGGCCAGCCCGCACTCCCGCTCCGGCACCCACAGCTGCCCGTCCGTCCGGTGCCCCAGCGGCCCGGGGTGCCCCGGCTCGCTGTGATCGTGCGGATCGAGATGCTCTCCGTCGCCCTCGTCCGACGGCATCCGCGACTCCGAGCACATCCGGCACAGCAGCCGCACCGAGGAGGACCAGTCCTCCGCGGCGAACCCGGCGTCGCCCGCCAGCTGCTCCAGCGCGTCCCGGTCCGACTCGGTCGCCGCCTCCAGCAGCACCACCCAGGTCGGCACGGGCGACGGCGCCCACAGCTCGATCTCGTCGAACACCGGGTACGTGTGCCCGGCGGCCGTCGTCCGCTCCCCGTGCGGTACCCCGTCGTGCAGCACGACCTCGCCCCAGCGCCGCCCCGACGACGGCAGCGGAATGGACAGCACCTCGATCCGCGCGGGATCCAGCCGCCGCCCCCACACGACCTCGGCCTCCCCCTCCGGGGACAGCCGTACGGCCGCGCTGCCGAGGTCCATGCCGAGGGGCTCGCCTGAGTCGTTGGCAGCACCCGGTACCCGCAGCCCGTAGGCCTGCCAGGCGCGCCGGGCCAGGGGCCAGTCCTGGAGCGCGGTCGCGGAGATGCCGACGTTCCACCAGTCGGGCGCGCCGGTGTCCCGGTCGAGCAGCGCCACGGCCCTGAGTCCGGCCGCCCGCGCCTGCTCCCAGTCGTGCCGGAACTTGTGCAGCAGCGCGAGGTTGAACCAGGACTCGGAAAGCCAGGGCTCCAGATCGGCGGCACGTGTCAGCAGGGCGCCCGCGTCCTCGTACCGGCCGTCGCCGATGAGGGTGAACGCCCGGTCTGTGGCCTGCCGCCAGGAGGCGGAGGGCCGGTGCCGTCCCTTGCCGAAGATCCTCACGATTCCCGCCTGCCAGTTCCGTGCGGTGGGCTGGCCGTAGCTGTGTTTCGAGCCCCCGGACACCTTCTCCTTCGCATCCAACCACGTACGGCCTCGAGGGCGCTCATTACCCATGGGTTACCCAGCCACGGGCAGGGTCAGACTGCTCCTTGCCAGGACGCGGGCCAGTGATTCCACCACCTCCGGGGCGTACGTCCCGGAGGTGGTGAGCCGGAGTTCCTCCAGCGCCGTCAGCGGCCCGCCGGGCCCTCCTTCCCGGGACTTCTCCTCGTACGCGTTCACGGCGCGGACGATTCGCGCGGCGAGCGGCTGCTCGGCGTAGGGGTCGGCCTGCCGCTCCACGACGACGGCCACCGCCTCGTCGACGCCCGTCTGCCGTACGACGGCTCCGCCGAGCAGGGCGATCCGCCGCTGCTCCGCGGCGGGCAGGGCGGCGGTGGCACCCGCCGGCACCGGGTCGACGAGGCTCAGCTGGCCGATGTCGTGCATGAGCGCGGCGTACTCCAGCACGGTCAGCTCGGCCTCGGTCAGCCCCAGGTCACGCCCCACCGCCTGGCTGACCGCGGCGACCCGCCGGGCGTGCCCGCAGGGGGTGTATCCGGCGACCTCGGTGGCCCGGGCGAGGGAGGCGATGGTCTGCCGGTAGGTCGCCCGCACTGCGGCGTACCGGCGGAACGACATCTGGGCGAGCAGCAGCGGCACGGAGAAGACCGGCAGCGCCCACAGGCCCACGACGGCGACCGCCAGCGCCATCACCGCCCCCGTGGCGATGACTGCGGACCCGATGCCGCACACCGCCCGCAGCTCGTCCCGCAGCACCGGCCCGAAGGGCCAGCCGGTGCGGGTGTGGGCCAGGGCGGCGGCGAGCACCGCGTCGCACAGGGCGGTGAGCGACAGCAGCGCGAGCAGCAGCAGCGCGTAGGCGGGACCGCCCCAGTCGTCGAACATGCCGCGGTTGTACGGGGACTGGAAGCACACGGCGACGAACCCGACGGTGAGCACGCGGCGCGCCAGGTGGTCGAGTGTGGGTCCCTGCCCGCGTGCGATGTGCGGCACGCTGCCGAGCAGCGAGGCGGCCAGCACCACGGCGACGACGTGGGCGGGGCCGTGGTGGGTGGCCCGTCCGCCGGCCTCGCCGAGCAGGGCGTAGGACAGGGCCGCGGCTGCCCCGAGCGGTGCCGGCTCCCGGATCTGCGCGCCGTTGCGCCGGGAGAGCTCACCGACGGTGATGAGAACGCCGAAGGCGAGGGCGACCCGGCGTTCCTCCAGGCCGTCGTAGAGGGTGACGGCGAGGGAGCCGGCGGCGAGGAGGGCGGCGCAGGCGTGGACGAGGGTGAGGAGCGGTGGCGGCCGGTACGCGCTCATCGGTGTGCTCCCGGGCGGCTGGAGAGAGGTGCGCCGGGCGGGGGCACCCGGGGCGCCTGGGGCTTCTCGTCGTCGGCGGTCACCGCGGGGTGCCACCCCGTCCGCCCGACGGATTCGACGAGCGCCGCGACCATCACCGGGTCGAACTGGCTGCCCGCGCACCGCTCCAGCTCCGCCAGGGCCACCGCGACGGGCCGGGCCCTGCTGTAGCTCCGGGTGGAGGTCATGGCGTCGAAGGCGTCCGCGACCGCCACGACCCGTGCTGACTCCGGGATCTGACGGCCCACCAGCCCGTACGGGTAGCCGCTGCCGTCCAGCCGCTCGTGGTGGTGCAGCACGGCGGCGCGGGCCTCGCCGAGGAAACCGATGCCGCGCACCATCTCGTGCCCGTACTCCGGATGCAGCTCGATCACCCGCCGCTCCTCGGGCGTCAGCGGCCCGTCCTTCCTGAGCAGCCGGGTGGGGACGCCGAGCTTGCCCACGTCGTGCAGGATCCCGGCGAAGCGGAGCACTTCCACGCGCTCGTCGGCCATGCCCAGCTCACGCGCGATCATCATGGAGGCCTGCCCGACGCGCTCGCTGTGCCCGCGGGTGTACCCGTCCTTGATGTCGACGGCCTGGACCAGCGCCCGGATGGTCGCCTGATGGGCGGCGCGTTCCCGGTGGTACTGGGCGAACGCCCACCACGAGACGCACATGGGCAGCAGCACGAGGAGCGCGGCGACCGGCCCGTAGGGGCTGCGCCACAGGACGGCCATCATCAGTCCGGCGAGGCCGTGCACGGCGATGGGCGCGAGCGAGCGCGCCACCAGTCCCCGCCAGGCCCGCCGGACCGGCACCCTCCCCCACTGCCTGAAGGGCGTGGGCGGTGCCCCCACGCCCACGGCCAGGATCCCGCCGTCGAGCAGCGCGAGCACCAGGCAGAACGCCAGCACGGCCGCCCCGGCCGGGCCGAGGGCGTACGGAACGTCGCCCGCGGCCACCGCGTCCCGCCCGCCGAGCAGCGAGTGCACTTCGGCCGCGGCCCACACCCCGAGGACGAGCTGGGCTGCCCGCCACACGCGCCGCAGCGCCACGGGCCGCTGCCCGGCGTGCGAGAGCAGCGCACCGGGCACGGCCACCAACGCCGCGGCGGGCGGCGGCAGCAGGAAGGCACCGGCGAGCAGCACGGGGTAGAAGGTCCCGGCGGGATGGGAGATGCCCACGAACCGGGACCGGGCGACACGCTCACAGCCGGCGTACAGCGCGGCGAGCAGCGCGACCGCCCACCAGGGCGCGCGTACGCCCGGCAGCGGCAGCAGGCAGAGCAGCGCGGCAATGGCGGTACAGGCGATGGAGACACGTGCCCGTGCCGGTACCGCTTCCAAGAGCCCTCCCCCGGCAGTGTCCGTCAGGCCCGGAGCCTAGGACGGGGGCAGGGGGGTCCGCGGGCCGATAACCCGCGGATTCGCACGTTCGAGTGACGCGTTCGAGGGCGACTAACCGTTCAGAAGTGGGGTAGTTGCAAAGCGCAGGAGTGTCAGGACTCCTGGGGCGTGGCGGGCGAGGCCGTGACGTCCTGCTCGGGGACGGCCTGGCCGGAGCGGATCAGCTCGATCCGCCCCATGACCTTGTCCCGCAGGTCGCCCGGCACGTCGTCGTGCCCGCAGCAGCGCTTGACGAGCTTCTTCACGGCCTGTTCGAGCCCGTACTTCTCGAGGCAGGGCGAGCACTCCTCGAAGTGGTGCTCGAACTTCACGCAGTCCGAGTCCGGCATCTCACGGTCGAGGAACTCGTAGAGATGATCGAGGATTTCGCTGCAATCCGTCTCGTGCGGCTCTCCGCAGCTCATGACCCCGAGCCTTTCGCTTCGTTCGACTCTCCGGCACCGGCCGGGACCATCCCGCGGTCACGGGCGTAGTCCTCCAGCATGCCGCGCAGCTGACGGCGGCCCCGGTGCAGCCGGGACATCACCGTACCGATGGGTGTCCCCATGATGTCGGCGATCTCCTTGTAGGCAAACCCCTCGACGTCAGCCAGGTAGACGGCGATGCGGAACTCCTCGGGGATCGCCTGGAGCGCCCGCTTCACGTCCGAATCGGGCAGGTGGTCGAGCGCCTGCGACTCCGCGGAGCGCAAGCCCGTCGACATGTGCGACTCGGCGCGGGCGAGCTGCCAGTCCTCGATCTCCTCGGCCGCGGAGCGCTGAGGTTCGCGCTGCTTCTTGCGGTACGAGTTGATGAAGGTGTTGGTGAGGATCCGGTACAGCCACGCCTTGAGGTTGGTGCCCTCGCGGAACTGGTGGAAGGACGCGTACGCCTTGGCGTACGTCTCCTGCACCAGGTCCTCGGCGTCGGCCGGGTTCCGCGTCATGCGCAGCGCGGCCGAGTACATCTGGTCGAGGAACTCGAGCGCGTCCCGCTCGAAGCGCGCATTGCGCTCCGCGGCCGTCTCCGCGCCCGTGCCGCCCTGGCCTTCGGGCTGCTCCGCCTGGCCGTTTTCGGTCCCTGCGTCGGTCCCTGTGACCGGACCCACCTCCTCGAGTGTTCTCGTGAGACCGAGACCGGTCTCACCCGAATCGGAGGATAGACGACGATCCGGTCCGCCCGCCGCCCCAATAGAAGCGGTCTTGGCCGCGTGCAGCACCGTCCAGTCCAGGTCGGCGCGGCTGCTGCGGGTCGGGCAGATGGTCGAACCCATGCGGCGGACTCCCTCTCCTGTGACGTCGGTGCTGGTCTCCAGCACGTACGTCCCGCACAACAGTGACCGCCGCCCCGGCATTCCCGAAGCTTTACCCGAGTGACCCGGTCCACTCCACGACCGCGTCCGTGATGAGGGACACGGCGTCGTCCTGCGAGAGGTCCGCCCGTTTCGGCACGGCGAAGCCATGATCCCCGTACGGGACCTCCACGAGCTCGAACGCCCCTTCGGGGAATTCCTCCGGCTTCCCGAACGGATCGTTGCCGCCCTGTACGACCAGGGTGGGCACCCCGGCGCCCAGCAGCTCGTCGGCACGGGACTTCTCCGGCTTGCCCGGCGGGTGGAGCGGGAAGCTCAGCGCGAGCACCGCGCGGGCACCCAGTTCGGTCGCGGTGCGGCAGGCCACCCGGGCTCCGGCGCTGCGCCCGCCGGAGACGACCGGCAGACCGGACCGCGCGAGGGCGGGCCAGATGCCGCGCCAGCCGGCGTCCAGGGTCTTCGGCGCGGGCGCCACCTTCTTCCCGGCCACCCGCCAGGGCTGCTCCACCCGGGCGACGGCCACGCCGTGGGCGGGCAGGGCTCCGGCCAGAGCCACCAGGTCACGGGCCTCGATGCCACCGCCCGCGCCGTGGCTGACGGCGAGCACCAGCCGGGCCTTCTTCACCCCGTGCCAGGTGATACGGGCGGTTCCGGCGTCGGTCTCGACGGTCTCGGTGGTCGTGCCGGCCGTCGTCGTCACATGCGTCACGTCAGAAGAGTGTGCCCTCTTCGGGCCCTTCCAGCTCCTTCAGCAGCTCCGGCCCGTTGTTGCGGACGTTGCTGACGGCCGTGGCGACCGGGTAGGCCCGCATCAGTCCTTCGGGCGGCGGGGCGAGCAGCTCGCGCAGGTCGTCGGCGTCCGTGCGGGAGGGGTCCAGCCAGGCGTCCCAGCGGTCGGGCGTCAGCATCAGCGGCATCCTGGGGTGGATCTCGGCCAGCGCCCGCGGTCCGTCGGCCGGGGACACCGCCAGCGGGCTCTGCTCGGCCTCCGTGGTGATCACCGAGCACGTCACCCACCAGGCCCGCGGGTGGTCGTCGGGCAGCGTCTTGTCCCGCCAGAACTCGTACAGCCCGGCCATGGCGAAGACCGACCCGTCCGCGGGTGTCACGAAGTACGGCTGCTTGCGGGGCCGCTTCTTCTTGCCCTCGACCTCCAGCTCGCGCTCCTGGTTGCCGGTGACCCACTCGTAGTAGCCGTCGGCGGGCAGGATGCAGCGCCGGGAGGTGAAGGCACGGCGGTAGGACGGCTTCTCGTGGACGGTTTCGGCGCGGGCGTTGATCATCCGGGCGCCGCCCTCGGGGGTCTTCGACCAGGACGGGACGAGCCCCCACTTCAGCGTGCGCAGCTGCCGAACCGGCCGCGGGTCGTCCGCGTCTTTCAGGGGGCGGTCCAGGACCGCGTAGACCTCTTTGGTGGGCGCCACGTTGTAGTCAGGGGCGAGGGTCTCCTCGGGCTCCCACTTCTCGATCTCAAAGATTCCTGCGAGATCCTCTGGTCTACGACTCGCTGAGTACCGTCCGCACATACGTGCCACACTGCCAGGCCCACCCGCCGCCCGACCACCACCCCTCAACGACGGCGCTGCGCGCCGCACCCATTGGATCGACCGCAGGGAGCCGACGCCGCACATGGACAGCACCGCAACCGCCTCGCTCGCCACCCTCTGGGACGAGGTGTCCGGCACGCAGCCCGACCCCGACCTGTGGGTGGTGATCGCGACCCTGGGCGCCGCGCTCGCCGTCGTGGTCCCGCCCGGCCTGTGGCGCGTCTCCCGCAACGCGATCACCATCGCCCACGAGGGCGGCCACGGGCTCGTGGCCCTGCTCACCGGCCGCACCCTCACGGGCATACGTCTGCACTCGGACACCAGCGGCCTGACCGTCAGCCGCGGCAAGCCGCACGGCATCGGCATGATCCTCACCGCCGCCGCGGGTTACACGGCCCCGCCCCTGCTGGGACTCGGCGGGGCTTCCCTGCTGGGCTCCGGCCGCATCACGCTCCTGCTGTGGCTGGCCACGGCCCTGCTCCTCGTCATGCTCGTGATGATCCGCAACGCCTACGGCGCCCTGACCATGCTCGTCACCGGCGGCATGTTCGTGCTGGTGTCCTGGCTGGCCGGCCCCCAGGTCCAGGCGGCGTTCGCGTACGCGGTGGTGTGGTTCCTGCTGATCGGCGGAGTCCGCCCGGCCTTCGAACTCCAGGCGAAGCGGGCCCGGGGCGGAGCCGGGGACTCGGACGCCGATCAGCTGTCGCGGCTGACGCACGTACCGGCGGGACTCTGGTTCTTCCTGTTCCACGCGGTGTCGCTGTGCTCGCTGATCGGCGGAGGACGCTGGCTGCTGGAGATGTGACGGCCGGCTGGAAGGGGCGTCGGGCCGCCGCGGTGCCCCGGCCCGAAGGCGCGTGGGGCTGCCGCGGCGCGCGGCTCCACCACGCGAGTGCGACCGGCCCCACGGCGCCGCACTCGGACGACGGCCTGCTTATAAAGTGGAGCCATGGCCCCGAACACCCCAGACACCGCCCTCTGGCCCGCCCCGCACGCGAGCGGAGCCGTCGACGCGACGGTCCACGTGCCCGGGTCCAAGTCGGTCACCAACCGCGCCCTGGTCCTCGCCTCCCTCGCCTCCGAGCCCGGCTGGCTGCGCCGCCCCCTGCGCTCCCGCGACACCCTGCTGATGGCCGGCGCGCTGCGCGCCATGGGCATCGAGATCGAGGAGGGCGTGGGCCCCGACGGCACCGGCGAGGCCTGGCGTGTGCTCCCCACCGGCCTGCGCGGCCCGGCCACGGTCGATGTCGGCAACGCCGGCACGGTGATGCGGTTCCTGCCGCCGGTCGCCGCGCTCGCCGACGGCTCCGTCCGGTTCGACGGCGACCCCCGTTCCTACGAGCGTCCGCTGAACGGCGTCATCGACGCGCTGCGTCAGCTCGGTGCCCGGATCGACGACGACGGCCGCGGCGCGCTGCCCTTGACCGTGCACGGCAGTGGTGCCCTGGACGGCGGGACGGTCTCCGTGGACGCCTCCTCGTCGTCGCAGTTCGTGAGCGCCCTGCTGCTGTCCGGGCCGCGCTTCAACCAGGGCGTCGAGGTCCGCCACACCGGCGCCACGCTGCCCTCCATGCCGCACATCCGCATGACCGTCGACATGCTGCGCGCGGTCGGCGCCCAGGTGGACACGCCCGAGTCGGGCGGCGAGCCCAACGTGTGGCGGGTCTCTCCGGGCGCCCTGCTCGGCCGGGACCTGGTCATCGAGCCGGACCTGTCGAACGCCCAGCCGTTCCTGGCGGCGGCGCTGGTGACCGGCGGCAAGGTCGTCGTCCCGGACTGGCCCTCCCGCACCACACAGCCCGGTGACCGGCTGCGCGAGATCTTCACCGAGATGGGCGGCTCCTGCGAACTGACCGACTACGGGCTGGCGTTCACCGGCTCCGGCTCGGTGCACGGCATCGACGTCGACCTGGGCGAGGTCGGTGAGCTGACGCCGGGCATCGCGGCGGTCGCGGCCCTCGCGGACTCCCCGTCGACCCTGCGCGGCGTGGCCCACCTACGGCTGCACGAGACGGACCGGCTGGCCGCGCTCACCAAGGAGATCAACGAACTCGGCGGCGACGTCACGGAGACCGCCGACGGTCTGCACATCCGCCCGCGCCGGCTGCACGGCGGGATCTTCCACACCTACGACGACCACCGCATGGCCACGGCCGGCGCGATCATCGGACTGGCGGTGGAGGGCGTGCAGATCGAGAACGTGGCGACGACGGCCAAGACCCTGCCCGACTTCCCCGACCTGTGGACCGGGATGCTCGGGGCATAGGACGCGGGGATCAGGTCATGCGCCGCTACGGCAAGCACACCGACGAGGACGACATCCGCACCCGTCCCGGCCGCCGGAACACCCGGCCCCGGACGAACATCCGCCCCAAACACGACGACGCCGCCGAGGGCCTGGTCCTCACCGTCGACCGGGGCCGCCTGACCTGCCTCGTCGAGGACCGTGTGGTCATGGCGATGAAGGCCCGCGAGCTGGGCCGAAAGGCGGCGGTGGTCGGCGACCGCGTGGCCATCGTGGGCGACCTGACGGGCAGGAAGGACTCACTGGCGAGGATCGTGCGCATCGAGGAGCGGACCTCGGTCCTGCGGCGCACGGCGGACGACGACGACCCGTTCGAGCGGGTGGTCGTCGCCAACGCCGACCAGCTGGCCGTCGTCACCGCGCTGGCCGACCCGGAGCCCCGCCCCCGGCTCATCGACCGCTGTCTGGTCGCGGCCTACGCGGGCGGCCTGGACCCGCTGCTGGTTCTGACCAAGTCGGACCTCGCCCCGCCCGACAAGCTGCTGGAGCTGTACGGCCACCTCGACATCCCCCACGTCGTCACCAGCCGCGAGGAACTGCAGAACGGAACCGCCCTCGCCCGGGTGCGCGAGCAGCTCGACGGCAAGATCACCGCGTTCGTCGGCCACTCCGGGGTCGGCAAGACGACCTTGGTCAACTCGCTGGTGCCGGAAGATCAGCGGCGTACGACCGGGCATGTGAACGCGGTGACGGGCCGCGGACGCCACACCACCACCTCGGCGCTGGCGCTGCCGCTGTCGGGCAGTGACGGCTGGGTGATCGACACGCCGGGCCTGCGGTCCTTCGGGCTGCACCATGTGGACCCGTCCCAGGTCATCCACGCCTTCCCCGACCTGGAGCCGGGCACCGAGGGCTGCCCGCGTGCGTGCAGTCACGACGAGCCGGACTGCGCGCTGGACGCCTGGGTGGCCGAGGGGCACGCGGATCCGGCGCGGCTCTACTCGCTGCGCCGGCTGCTGGCCACGCGCGAGCGCAAGGAAGGCGACTGACCTCCGCGTTGTTTGTGCCGGTGCATGGGCGGTAAGTGCATAATCGCACGCAAGCCGCATGCAAGCCTGGCCAAAGCATGACGAGCGCGACGAACTTGACTGAGCGGTCACTGAACGTGGGATACGGGAGGACGACTCATGGCGTGGCTGCTGGTCATCGTGGCCGGGTTGCTCGAGACCGGCTTCGCGGTGTGTCTGAAGCTGTCCCACGGCTTCACCCGGCTCTGGCCGACGGTCGCCTTCTGCATCTTCGCCCTCGGCAGCTTCGGCCTGCTGACCCTGGCGCTGAGAAAGCTCGACGTGGGCCCCGCGTACGCCGTGTGGACGGGCATCGGTGCGGCGGGGACGGCGATCTACGGCATGGTGTTCCTGGGGGACCTGGTGTCGACGCTGAAGATCGTGTCGATCAGTCTCGTCATCATCGGCGTGGTCGGGTTGCAGTTGTCGGGGTCTGCGCACTGACGTCCTGTCAGCCGGCCTGCCGCTCCAGGGCGCTGCGGACCAGGCCGGCGACGCCACCCTCGCCGGGTGGCGCGGCCACACACGACAGGGCGAGCCGGACGGCGAGTTCGCAGGAGCGGGCCAGGTCGGCCGTGGCGGACTTGGGCGTGCCGGGGCCGGCCAGGAAGGTGACGGCCCGGTCGCGGACGAGGGCGACGAAGTCGCCGGGCGAGGGCAGGGGCCCGTCGGCGCGGCGCTGGGCCGGTACGGCGGAGGTGGACGGCACGGCCGCCAGGTTCGGGGCGGGCAGCCGCTCGCTCCAGCAGCCGGTGAGCATGGCGCGGACGAGGACGTTGTCCCGGGCCGCCGAGGCGGTCCACTCGGCGGTGGCGGTGAGCCGGTCGCGGGCGTCGCTGTGCTCGGTGAGAGCGCGGTCCACCCCGGAGAGATACCCGTCGGCCTCCCTCCTCACCAGCGCCCTGGCCAGACCGTCCTTGCTGCCGAACTCGTTGTACAGCGTCTGGCGGGACACTCCGGCCGCCGCGGCCACGTCCACCATCCGTACGGCGGACCACGGCCGGCGCACCAGCGCCGTGTAGGCGGCGTCCAGTAAGGATTCCCGCGCTGCAGGCATCTTCGCCTCCCTTTGGGGCGAGCGGCTCTGCGCCCAGGTTTGACGCGCACGGCAGCACTGTCAAGGGTTCGCGAGTGCGTGCGGGGGCGCGTTTCGGCCTTGTCGCGCGGTGCGTCGCCCCTGCCGCGGACTCGCCCCGGGCAGACGAACGGGCGGCGCACTCCGGCTGGATGCCGGTGTGCGCCGCCCTGGGGTGGCACGTTTCGCGGGAGGTGGCCCGCGTGATCATCACCATGGTCCCCCCGAGTTCCTGACGCGCCGCTGACGGTTCTGGGGGTTACTTCGGGTCGCCGTCGAACTTCGAGGTCGACCAGAAGTAGCCGAGCACCGCGAGGCCGACGCACCAGGCGAGGGCGAGCCATCCGTTGTGGCCGATCCCGGTGCCCAGGAGCAGGCCGCGCAGGGTCTCGATGGCCGGGGTGAACGGCTGGTACTCGGCGACCGGCCGGAACCAGCCCGGCATCGCGTCGAGCGGTACGAAGGTGCTGGACAGCAGGGGCAGCAGGATCAGGGGCATCGCGTTGTTGCCGGCGGCCTCGGCGTTCGGGCTGACCAGGCCCATGCCTACCGCGATCCAGGTGAGCGCGGTGGCGAAGAGCACGAGCAGTCCGAAGGCCGCGAGCCACTCCAGTACGCCGGCGCCGTGGGAGCGGAAGCCGATGGCCACGCCGACGGCGCCGACGAGCACCACGCTGATGACCGCCTGCAGCACGCTGCCGATGACATGCCCGATGAGCACCGATCCGCGGTGGATCGCCATGGTGCGGAAGCGGGCGATGATGCCTTCGGTCATGTCGTTGGAGACGGAGACCGCGGTGCCGATCGTGGTGCTGCCGATGGTCATCAGCAGCAGGCCCGGCACGACGAAGGCGATGTACGCGGAGCGGTCCGGACCCCCGCCCCCGATGCCCGCGCTCATGGTGTCGCCGAAGATGTAGACGAACAGCAGCAACAGCATGATCGGCGTGAGCAGCAGGTTCAGGGTGAGGGACGGGTAGCGCCGGGCGTGCAGGAGGTTGCGGCGCAGCATGGTGGAGGAGTCGCGCAGGGCGAGGCCGAGTGAACTCATCGGGCGGTCTCCTTGGGCTGGTCGGGGACGTCGGCCGGGCCGGTCAGGGCGAAGAACACGTCGTCGAGGTCGGGCGTGTGGACGGTCAGTTCGTCCGCTTCGATGCCGGCGGAGTCGAGCCGGTCGAGGATGGAACGCAGTTCGCGCTGGCTGCCGTCGCTGGGGATCCGCAGAGCGAGGGCTTCGTCGTCCGGGGTGACCCCTCGCAGGACGGCGGCGGCGTGCCGGTAGGCGGCCGGGTCGGTGAAGCGGAGCCGGACGTGTCCGCCGGGGACGAGCCGCTTCAGTTCGTCGGCGCTGCCTTCGGCGGCGATGGTGCCGTCGTGGAGCACGGCGATGCGGTCGGCGAGTTCATCGGCTTCCTCCAGGTACTGGGTGGTGAGGAAGACGGTGACGCCGCCGGTGACGAGTTCGCGGAAGATCTCCCACATGGTGTGGCGGGCGCGGGGGTCGAGGCCGGTGGTGGGCTCGTCGAGGAAGATGATCCTCGGGTCGCCGACCAGGGTCATGGCGATGTCGAGGCGGCGCTTCATGCCGCCGGAGTAGGTGGACGCGGGCTTCTTCGCGGCGTCGGTGAGGTCGAGGCGCTCCAGCAGTCCGGCGGCGACCCGCCGTCCCTCGCGCTTGGGCAGGTGGTGCAGGTCCGCCATGAGGAGCATGTTCTCCTCGCCGGTGATCAGGCCGTCGACGGCGGAGAACTGCCCGGTGACGCCGATCGCGGCGCGTACGGCCTGCGGATCGGCGGTGAGGTCGTGGCCGCCGACCCGGATCTCGCCGCTGGCCGGGTCCGGCGGGATGAGGGTGGAGAGGATCTTGACGGCGGTGGTCTTGCCGGCGCCGTTCGGGCCGAGCAGGGAGAAGATCGTCCCTTCCGGGACGGCCAGGTCGACACCGTCGAGGACGGTCTTGCCGCCGTAGCTCTTCCGCAGCCCGTTCGCCGCGATGGCCAGGTCGGTCATGAGGGTGCTCCTTCGGAGAGGCTGGGGGCTCTACAAGCTGCGGGCGGTGATGTCGCCGTGGGCGGTGGTCGCGTGGATGGTCAGGCCGGCCGCGGCGCCGTCGGTGTTGACGAGGGTGTTGTGGATCCGGCCGTAGCCAGTGCCGGCGTCCAGGGAGGCGGAGACGCCGCGGGCGGCACCGACCGAGATGTCGCCCTGCTCGGTGCGCAGCGCGACCGCGCCGCCTACGGCCTCGGCGATGCCGAGGTCACCCTTCTGGGTGCTGATCTGCGCGGGGCCGCCCAGGCGGCCGACCGAGATGTCGCCGGCCAGCAGGGTGAGGCGGGCGCTGCCGGTCTCGTCGAGCTTGACCGAGCCCTGCGCCGCCTCGAAGGCGACATCGCCGAGGCGTCCGACGCCGCGGAGTTCGGCGGCTGCCGCCTTCCCTTCCACGCTGGAGCCGGCGGGCAGTTGCACCGTCACCTCGACGGAGCCGGAGTGGCCGAGGATCCGGCTCTTCGCCGCCGGGGCCTCGATCCGCAGGACGCCGTCGCCGAAGGCCACCTCGATCTGCTCCGCGGCCTTCACGTCGCGGCTCTTCGCGGCGTCCGCGGGCAGGACCTCGACCGTGGTGTCGGCCTGGTCGGCCGCGATGAACCGGATGCGTCCGGCGGGGATGTCGAGGACGGCCGAGACAGGGGCGGGGCTGTCGAACTTACGCATCGTGCTCTCCTTCGGGGATCCGTTGTTTCCAACGATGGAAAAGCTACGTTGCGTTCACAGATTCGACAACGACTTCATTGCATGAGAAGGCAGTAACTGCAGGTCAAGCCAATGGAATCATTGCAATGACTATGCCGAATAACGCAACAAGGCTTCTTCATTCGTTGCAATGGAATGAAAGTGAACGCTAGGGTGCGCAGACATCACGCACCACGAAGGAGGCCGCGATGCCGGGAGGCAGGCTCACGCAGCAGGAACGCCAGCAGATCGCGCTGGGGCTGGCCGACGGCCTGGCCTACGCGGAGATCGCCCGGCGTCTCGACCGCCCGACGTCGACGGTCACCCGCGAGGTCATGCGCAACGGCGGCCCCACTGCCTACCGCGCCGACCTGGCCCACCGCGCCACCGAACACCGCACCCGGCGCCGCAGGCAGGCCGCACCCCGGGGCCCGAAGGCACCCCCGCGGACCGACGGGCGGGACGCCGAGGCCGTACGCGAGTACGAGGAGACGTTCACCACGGTCATGATGGGGTCGGGCATGCCCAAGATGATGTCCCGGGTGATGGCCTGCCTCTGCCTCACCGACTCGGGCAGCCTCACCGCGTCCGAACTCGCCCAGCGGCTCCAGGTCAGCCCCGCGTCCGTCTCCAAGGCGGTCGCGTTCCTCGACGGCCAGGGATTCGTCCGCCGGGAGACGGACCACGGCCGCCGCGAGCGCTACGTCGTCGACGACGACATCTGGTACCGGTCGATGCTGGCCAGCGCGAAGGCCATCGCCCAGGTCGTCGAGACCGCGCGGCAGGGCGTCGGCGTCCTCGGCCCCGGCACCCCGGCCGCCGCCCGCCTCGAGAACGTCGCCCGTTTCCTCGCCTTCGTCTCCGAGAGCACCGCCCGCGCCGCGGAGCAGGCGCGCGCCGTCCTCCACACCAAGCCCGGGACGGCATCCGACTCCCCCGGCCCCGCCGACCCCCTGTAGCCCCACCCGCACCTCGGCAGATAGGTTCGTTGCATGCCCGACTACCTCGACGACCTGCGTCTCGCCCACGTCCTCGCCGACGCCGCCGACGCCGGGACGATGGACCGGTTCAAGGCCCTCGACCTCAAGGTCGAGACCAAACCGGACATGACCCCGGTGAGCGAGGCGGACAAGGCCGCGGAGGAACTCATCCGCGGCCACCTCGGGCGCGCCCGCCCACGGGACGCGATCCTCGGCGAGGAGTACGGCGTCGAGGGCACCGGCCCCCGCCGCTGGGTGATCGACCCGATCGACGGCACCAAGAACTATGTGCGGGGCGTGCCCGTCTGGGCCACGCTCATCTCACTGATGGAGGCCGGCGAGGGTGGTTTCCAGCCCGTCGTGGGCGTCGTCTCCGCCCCCGCCCTCGGCCGCCGCTGGTGGGCCGCGAAGGGCCACGGCGCGTTCTCCGGCCGCAGCCTCACCAAGGCCTCCCCGCTGCGGGTCTCCCGGGTCTCCACACTCTCCGACGCCTCCTTCGCGTACTCCTCACTGAGTGGCTGGGAGGAGCACGGACGCCTGGACGGCTTCCTGGACCTCACCCGCGAGGTGTGGCGTACGCGCGCGTACGGCGACTTCTGGCCGTACATGATGGTCGCGGAGGGTTCGGTCGACATGTGCGCCGAGCCGGAGCTGTCCCTGTGGGACATGGCCGCCACCGCCATCGTCGTCACCGAGGCCGGCGGCACCTTCACCGGCCTCGACGCACGCCCGGGCCCCCACAGCGGCAACGCGGCCGCGTCGAACGGCCTCCTCCACGACGAGCTGCTGGGGTATCTGAACCAGCGCTACTGAGCCCCCCCGTTGTTACCGAGCGCCCCCTTGTTGACCCTCCCTTTGCCTGCCACTCTGAGAGTACCCCCACTTGTGAACTTGTGAAGCGCTGAACAAACGGCGGGGACACTCCCAGGAGGTGGCTCCATCCATGCTCGTCCGTGACGCCATGAGCACTGTCGTCCTCACCATCGGCCCGACCCACACCCTGCGCCAGGCGGCCGCGCTGATGTCCGCGCGCAAGGTGGGGGCGGCGGTGGTCCACGACCCCGACGCCGGCGGCATCGGCATCCTCACCGAACGCGACATCCTCAACTCCGTGGGCCTGGGCCAGGACCCGGACACGGAGCGCGCCCACGCCCACACCACCAACAACGTCGTGTTCGCCGCTCCGGCCTGGACGCTGGAGGAGGCGGCCGGCGCCATGGCACACGGC
The DNA here is from genome assembly GCF_042955185.1 of Streptomyces sp. NPDC012474. Lineage (NCBI taxonomy): Bacteria > Bacillati > Actinomycetota > Actinomycetes > Kitasatosporales > Streptomycetaceae > Streptomyces > Streptomyces sp. NPDC012474. The sequence goes on along the minus strand of NZ_JBIBEP010000009.1, from coordinate 151,052 downwards.
GGCTTCCGGCACCTCATCGTGCTGGACGGCGGCGAACCCGCCGGCATCGTCTCTGTCCGCGACATCATCCGCTGCTGGGCGCCGGCACGGCAGCAGGTCCCCGCGTAGCGGAACGGACGGGGCCGGGCCCCGCAAGGGGACCCGGCCCGTCCACTACCGCGAGCGGTCCAGTGCTGGAGGTTCAGCCGCGCAGGGCCTGCACCGCGGCCTCCAGCCGCTTGCCGTAGTCTCCGTCGGCCCGACGGAAGTTGTCGATCGCCCGCTCGACGATGTCGTCGCGCGAGACCTTGGCGATGAAGCCCGCCAGGTTGGCGATCAGGCGCTCCTTCTCGTCCTCGCCCATCAGGCGGTAGAGGTTGCCCGCCTGCACGAAATCGTCGTCCTCGGCATGGACCGGAGCCGGGTGATCACCCGTCGCGCCGCTCACGGCCGTCGCCGACCACAGCGGACGGTCCGTCTGGAACGGGCCGCCGAAGCTGTTCGGCTCGTAGTTCTTCGCGCCACCGTGACGGCCGTCGTAGAGGGACCCGTCACGGGAGTGGGTGCGCGCCGCGGTGGCGTGCGGACGGTTCACCGGCAGGTGGTCGGCGTTGATGCCGACGCGGTAGCGGTGGGCGTCGCCGTAGGCGAAGAGGCGGCCCTGGAGCATCTTGTCCGGGGACGGTCCGATGCCCGGCACGAAGTGGGCGGGGCTGAAGATCGACTGCTCGACCTCGGCGAAGACGTTCTCCGGGTTGCGGTTGAGCTCCAGCTTGCCGATCTCGACGACCGGGTAGTCCGCGTGCGGCCAGACCTTGGTCACGTCGAACGGGTTGAACCGGTACGTCGCCGCCTCGGCCACCGGCATGATCTGCACGCCGACCGTCCAGGTCGGGTACTCGCCCCGCTCGATGGCCTCGCGCAGGTCGCGCTGATGGGAGTCGGGATCCTCACCCGCGAGCCGGGCCGCCGCCTCGGCCGTCAGGTTCTTGATGCCCTGGTCCGTCTTGAAGTGGTACTTCACCCAGAAGGCCTCACCGGCCTCGTTGCTCCACTGGAAGGTGTGCGAGCCGAAGCCGTCCATGTGGCGGTACGAGGCGGGGATGCCGCGGTCGCCGAACAGCCAGGTCACCTGGTGCGTGGACTCGGGCGACAGGCTCCAGAAGTCCCAGACGTTGTCCGCCTCGGTCGAACCCGTGTACGGGTCACGCTTCTGGGTGTGGATGAAGTCCGGGAACTTGATGGCGTCCTTGATGAAGAACACCGGGGTGTTGTTGCCGACGAGGTCGTAGTTGCCCTCCTCGGTGTAGAACTTCAGCGCGAAGCCGCGCGGGTCGCGCACCGCATCCGCGGCGCCCAGGTTGCCGGCCACGGTCGAGAAGCGCAGGAAGACCTCGGTCTGCTTGCCGATGGCGGAGAGGAAGGCGGCACGCGTGTACGGGGTGACATCGGCGGTCACCGTGAAGGTGCCGTACGCACCCGCACCGCGGGCGTGCACCACGCGCTCCGGGATGCGCTCGCGGTTGAAGTGGGCCAGCTTCTCCAGCAGGAGCTGGTCCTGGACGAGCACCGGGCCGCCGACGCCCGCGGTCTCGCTGTTCTGGTTGTCGGCGACCGGAGCCCCGGCCTCCGTCGTAAGCGGTCCCTGCGTCACGTGCGCCTCCTGCACCATTCCTGACCAGTCCTGCCCTCTGGCCAAAGCCGTTCTCGATCCTACAATAGACATCGTCTAAAGCAAGTGGGACTCTAATCTCACACCTGTTCGCGACCTGGTCCCTTTAGCTGTTAGGCTGTGGCCATGAGTGACCTTCTGGAACGCCTGCGCGGACGCGGATGGCGGATGACCGCGCAGCGGCGCGTCGTGGCCGAGGTCCTCGACGGCGAACACGTCCATCTGACGGCCGACGAGGTCCACGCCCGGGCCGTCGCCAAGCTGCCCGAGATCTCCCGAGCGACGGTCTACAACACGCTGGGTGAGCTCGTGACCCTCGGCGAGGTGCTGGAGGTCTCCACCGACCAGCGCGCCAAGCGGTACGACCCGAACGCCCACCAGCCGCACCACCACCTGGTCTGCGCCCAGTGCGGCGCGATCCGGGACGTCCACCCGACCGGCAACCCGCTGGCGGACCTCCCCGAGACCGAGCGCTTCGGCTTCACGGTCTCGGACGTCGAGGTGACGTACCGCGGCGTCTGCCCGAACTGCGCGACCGCTTAGCCCGCTCACCCGGCCCTACGAAAAGCCCCGGCACCGATGGGTGCCGGGGCTTTTCGTAGGGCCGGGCCGTACAGGGCCGGGCCGTTGGACGCCAAACGCACCGAGGGCCGGAACCCTTTCGGATTCCGGCCCTCGGCCTTCAGTAGCGGGGACAGGATTTGAACCTGCGACCTCTGGGTTATGAGCCCAGCGAGCTACCGAGCTGCTCCACCCCGCGCCGTTGAATGCAACGTTACGTCAACGCGGAGGACGGATGCAAATCCATTACTCGGGACCACGCCCACCCGGCCCCCGCACCGACGCGACGCCTCACGCGGAGAGCTCCTGCCGCAGCGCGTCCCTCAGCCGCTCCGCCCTCTCGGCGACGGACGCCGGTCCCAGCGACACGGCCCGGTCGGCCCAGCGCTGCCCTTCCGCCAGCTCTCCCCGACGCGCGCAGACCAGGGCAAGCCGCAACGCCGCCCGCCCGTGCCCGGCGTCGGCGGCCCGCTTCCACCACACCGCCGCCTCGGGCTCGCTCCCCTCCCGGGCCAGCAGCAGCCCGAGATTGAACGCGCCGTTGCGGGAACCGGCCTCGGCCGCCTCCCGGTACCACCGAGCGGCCTCGACGACATCGCCCCGGGCCGCCGCCAGCATGCCGACCCGCACCTGTGCCCGCCGATGCCCCTGGTGCGCCGCCCGCTCGTACCACTCCTCGCACTCGCTGGGCAGGTGCACCGGTTCCCCGAGCTCATGCGCCGGCTCCGGCGGCCGCCGAGCGTCGAGCACCGTCGCCAGCCGGTACGCGGCCTCGGCGCTCCCGCCCCCGGCCGCACACCGCAGATGCCGCTCGGCCTCCTGCTCATCGCCGTCGCGCAGTTTCGCCATGCCGACCTGGAGCGCCGCCTCGGTGTGCCCGGCGGCGGCGGCCCGCTCGTACCAGCGCAGCGCGGCCTGCTCCTCGCTCCGCCCGGCATGCAGGATGCCGAGGTTGAAGGCGGCGTCCACGCTCCCGGCCTCCGCGGCCTTGGAGAACCACGGCTCCGCGCCCGTCTCGTCGCCGCCCCGCAGCAGCAGGATCGCCAGCGCGTTCGCGGCCTCCCGGTGCCCGGCGTAGGCCGCGCGCCGGTACCACTGCTCGGCCTGCGGGGTGCGCCCCTGCTCGGCGCAGAGCAGGCCGAGGTTGTACGCGCCGTTCACGTCGCCCGCGTCCATCGCGGCCCGGTACCACCGCTCGGCGGTCTGGGTCTCGCCCCGCTCGGCGTGCAGCGCGCCCAGCGCGTTCGCCGCGTTGCCGTCGCCGTCCTGGGCGGCCCGCAGCCACCACACGGCGGCGTTGTCGGTGTCGCCCGCGTCGCGCAGCAGGAAGCCGAGCGCGCAGGCGGCACGCGCATCGCCGTCCTTGGCGGACGTCAGGTACCAGCGTCCGGCCTCCTTGAGCTCGCCGCGCCTCTCCAGGATCGTCCCGAGGTGCAGGGCGGCCCGCCGGTGGCCGCGCGCGGCGGCCTGCCGGTACCACTGCTCGGCCTCCTCGGGCACCTGGGCACCGCTGTCGCCGCCGGGTTCCCGCGCCGCGTGCCGGTCCAGCGCCCGCGCCAGCCGGTACGCCGCCTCCCGGTGCCCGCGCTCGGCCGCGACCCGCATCCACCGCTCGGACCCGGCGTCACCGCGGTGCTCCAGCAGATCGGCGAGCGCGTAGGCACCCAGCGTGTGCCCCTGTTCGGCGGACTGGCGCAGCCAGTACTCGGCGGCGGGTTCGTCGCCGCGCTCGCGGTGGTGCCGGCCCAGGGCGTGCGCGGCCGCCGTGGATCCGGCGACGGCGGCGATCCGCCACCATCCCGCGGCCTCGTCGGCATACCCCCGCTGGTGGAGCAGAACCCCCAGGTTGTTGGCGGCCGCCCGGTCGCCCGCGGCGGTGGCGGCACGCAGATGAGGCTCGGCACCGTCGAGGTCACCACGGCGCAGCAGCATGGCCCCGAGGACACTCATCGCCTCGACGTCGCCGGCCTCGGCTGCGAGCCGCTGACGCAGCTCCTCGGCCGCCTCGTCGGCGATCTCCCCGGTCTCGTCCGGGGTCTCGGTGTCCTCCCGGCTGGAAGGCTGCACAAAACGCCCTGTCTCGAACAGAGTTGCCTTGTCCCCCATAACGTCCATCGTCGCACCACCTGCAACCTGGGTACACCTCGTATACCGCAGCCAGTGAGGTCACTTCAGCGTTTTGTCGACATGCCCACAGAGAGACAAGTCAAACACAGATTGCCCAACTCCCCCCGGCGGCGCGGCCACAGCCTGCGCCAGCACATGCGTTCACACATCACGAAGGCCCGGATTCCTTTGTGGAATCCGGGCCTTCGTGGCCGCTCCGTCACTCGGACATCGCGACTTCAGTAGCGGGGACAGGATTTGAACCTGCGACCTCTGGGTTATGAGCCCAGCGAGCTACCGAGCTGCTCCACCCCGCGCCGTTGTGTTCACAACCGTATCACGGCGCGGGTGGGCATTTGACCAGGCCAGGGCGGCCAGGTCCCTAACTGCTCGGCTTCGGGCTCGGACTGCCGCTCGGACTGCCGCCGGGCTTGCTCTCGCCGCCCCCGGCACCGCCCGCCCGGCTCCCCTCGGCCTGCGCGTCCTCGGCCCGCCGCAGGGCGTCCTCGAGGTCCTTCTGCGCCTTGCCGTACGCCTCCCAGTCGTTCTTCTTCAGGGCCTCCTGGCCGGCGTCGAACGCCTTCTGGGCGTCCTCCAGGGCCTGTTGGACCGTCGGGTTGTCGGACGCCGGTGGTGGTGGCGTCGTATCGCCCTCGTCCGGTGGCTCGGCGGCCGGACCGTCCGCTCCGAAGATCTTGTTCAGGGCCTCGTCGAGGGTGTTCTCGAAGGCGGTCTGGCCTCCGTAGGTGACCAGCACCTTGCGCAGCAGCGGGTACTTCAGTCCGCCACCGCGGACGTAGACCGGCTCCACGTAGAGCAGTCCGCCGTCGAGCGGCACCGTCAGCAGGTTGCCGTACTCGACCTCCGAGTCGCCGCCTCTCAGGAGCCTGATGGACTCGGCGATGTCCTCTTGGGAGTTGAACTGGCTCTGGACCTGCTTGGGTCCGTTGACCGTGGTGTTCGTCGGCAGTTTCAGGATTCTGATCTTGCCGTAGTCACCGGTGCCCGCCTCGGCGTCGACCGCCATGAACGCACTGAGGTTGTCCCGGCCGTTGGGCGTGAAGGTCGTCGTCAGCGAGAACGCCTGTGCCTTCTGGTCGGGCATCTTCATGCTCAGGTAGTACGGCGGCACCGCGCTGCCCGACCGGTTCGTCGGGTCGTCCGGCACCTGCCACACCTCGCTGCCGCTGAGGAACGTCGTGGCGTCCTTCACGTGGTAGCGGGTGAGCAGCTCCCGCTGGACCTTGAACAGGTCCTGGGGGTAGCGCAGGTGGTCCATGAGCGACTTGGAGATGTCGCTCTTGGGCTCCACCGTGTTCGGGAAGGCCTTCATCCAGGTCTTCAGGACGGGGTCCTTGGTGTCCCACTGGAAGAGCTTGACCTTGCCGGTGTAGGCGTCGACGGTGGCCTTCACCGAGTTGCGGATGTAGTTGACCTGGTTCTGCTGGGCCACCACCGCGCGGTTGTCGTTGGTGGCGGTCAGCGAGTCGGCCGTGGTGTCACCGAGGGTCGTACGCGAGGAGTACGGGTAACCGTTCGTCGTCGTGTACGCGTCGACGATCCACTGGATCCGGCCGTCCACGACCGCCGGGTAGGCGTCGCCGTCGATGGTCAGCCAGGGGGCGACCGCCTCGACGCGCTCCTTGGGCGTGCGGTTGTACAGGATCCGCGAACCGTCGCCGATGGCACCGGAGTACATGATCTGCGGCTCGCCCAACGCCACCGCGTACGCCGCCCGGTTGACCGGGTTGGAGAGGTTGACCCCGCTGTCGCCCTTGTAGCTGGTGGTCTTCTCGCCGTTGTCGTCGGAGTAGTCGATCTCCTTCTGGGGACCGCCGACGATGGAGTACGTGTCGGTCTTCTCGCCGTAGTAGATCCGCTGCTCGTACGTGCCGAGGTCGCCCTCGGAGGGCAGGTCGGACTCGGTGAAGTTCGGCCGGCCCTGGGCGTCGGCGCTGGTGCCCTCGGCGGCGACCACTCCGAACCCGTGGGTGTAACGGAAGTGGTTGTTGATCCAGTTCTTCTTCGGGATGCCCGCGAGGTTGATCTCACGCAGGCCGATGACCGTGTCCTGGTCCTTGCCGTCCTTGGTGTAGCGGTCGACGTCCAGGTTGTTCGGGAACGCGTAGTAGTTCCTGATCTGCTGGAGCTGCTGGAACGTCGGCGAGACGATGTTCGGGTCCATGATCCGGATGCTGGCCGTGGCCGGGACGTCGTCGCGCAGGGTGGTCTTGTCCTCGGTCTTGCTCGTGCCCGAGTAGTCGGTGACCTTGGTGCCGTCGATGCCGTAGGCCTTGCGCGTGGCCTCGAGGTTCTTCTCGACGTACGGCGCTTCCTTGGCCTGCTCGTTCGGCTGGACCTGGAACTTCTGCACGATCGCCGGGTAGAGGCCGCCGATGAGGATCGCGGAGAGCACCATCAGGCCGAAGCCGATCACGGGCAGCTGCCAGGTGCGCCGCCAGATGGTGGCGAAGAACAGCAGCGCGCAGATGACGGCGATGCAGAAGAGGATCGTCTTGGCCGGCAGGTAGGCGTTGGCGTCGACGTACCTCAGACCCGTCCAGTTGTCGGTCGCCCGGAAGTCACTGGACTTCACGGCGAGTCCGTACCGGTCGAGCCAGTACGCGACCGCCTTGAGTGCCACGAAGATGCCGATGAGCACCGACAGGTGCCCGGTGGCCGCCGCCGTGGCGCGGGCGCCCGGGCTGGTGACGCGCAGCCCGCCGTACAGGTAGTGGGTGAGCGCGGCGGCGATCACGGACAGGATCGCGGCGGCGAAGCCGAAGCCGAGCAGGAACCGGTACCAGGGCAGGTCGAAGGCGTAGAAGGCGACGTCCAGCTTGAACTGGGGGTCCTTCTCGCCGAAGGGCACGCCGTTGACCCACATCAGCCACGTCCGCCACTGGCCGGAGGCGGAGGCGCCGGCGATCAGGCCCACCAGGGCGGTGATCCCGAGCAGCAGCCACTTCTTGTAGGGCGCGATGCTCATCCGGTAGCGGTCGAGGTTCTGCTGCTCCATCGACATGGCACTCAGCGGTGGCCGCAGCCGGTGCGCCAGCCAGATGTTGAAGCCGACGGCCAGGGCCATGAGCAGGCCGAAGACGAAGAAGAGCCCGATCTTGGTCCACAGGGTGGTGGTGAAGACCGAGGAGTAGTTCACCGACCGGTACCAGAGCCAGTCCGTCCAAAAGCCCGCGAACATGGTGAACGCCATGCCGAGAACGGCCAGGACGCCCAGCGTCGTGAGCAGGGTCCGGACACGCCGGGACGGGCGGCCCACTCTGATCCGCGGCCCCGAAGGGCCTCCGCCGCGGTCCGGCATCTGGAAAGCCAAGGTGCGCACCTCGAAGTTCGCTGTTGATTCGTCAGGCCCGCGTCTTCACGGACCGTATGTGGCCCCCGTGATCGTGGGCCCCCACCTATGCAACTTACTCACCGTTTACTCGGTTCCCGATTCCGGCCGGGAACGAGGCAGGATTGTGACCATGTCCAACACTCCCATGGCTGCGAACCCGCTCACCCGGGCCGTACTCGAGATCGACGAGTACGTCTCCGGCCTCGGCTGGGACCAGTCAGCCCGTCTTTTCGCCCTCGTCGACACCGCACGCCTGCGGGCCGAACAACCCTCGCTCGCGGACCGGCTCGGTCTGGGTGACGAGTCGGAGAACTCCGGCCTCACCCCGATCGAGCAGGACGAAGTACCAACGGGCAAGCCGCTCGACGAGTTCCTCGCCACCATCGCCTGGCCCGACGCGGTGGTCGGCTGCGCCCTCGCGGTGGAACGCCTGATGCTGCCGCCGTCCGCGGAGGCCCAGGTCCCGCAGGGGCTGAGTGAGGCCGCGCTCACGAAGTGGGTGGCGGACCACCCGGACCGCCAGGAGGTCCGCATGACGGTCGCGGTGCTGCGCGACGGCACGCGTGAGTCGGCCCTGCGGCTGCGCGAGAAGGACTCCCCCACCGAGGTCCTGACCGGCTCCGACCTGGTCCCGGGACTGGCGGAGGCGCTGACGGCGACGTTCGAGGAGTAGCCCCGAAGGACCATGGGCCCGGTTCTCCGGGCCCGGTCCCCGATCTACTTACCGCACGTCGGCAGATCCGCGGTGTCGCCGCTGCGGATGTCCGCGAGAGCGCCGAGGGCGTCCTGGATGGTGCCCACCTTGATGAGGGTGAGGCCGTCGGGGGTGTCCTTGGCGGCGGCCGCGCAGTTGTCGGCGGGCGTCAGGAAGTACCGCGCGCCCTTGGCGCGCGCGCCCACGGTCTTCATCTCGATGCCGCCGATCGGCCCGACCTTGCCGGCGTCGTCGATCGTGCCGGTGCCTGCCACGAACCTGCCGCCGGTCAGGCTGCCGGGGGTGAGCTTGTCGTAGATGCCGAGAGCGAACATCAGCCCGGCGCTCGGCCCGCCGACGTCGGCGAGCTTGATGTCGATGGTGAACGGGAACGTGTGGTCGGTGCCCGCGGAGATCCCGACGATGGCGCGCTTCTCACCGGTGTCGTCGGACATCGTGGTGGTCATACTGATGTCCTGCGTCCTGGTCGGCGTCCGCTTCTCCTTCTCCGCCAAGGCCTGCTCCTTGGCCGGCACGATCGTGAAGCGGACGTCCTGGCCCGGCTTGTGCTTGGTGACGAGCTTCGCGACGTCGGCCGGCTCCTTCACCGCCGTACCGTCGACGGCCTTGATCACGTCCCCCGCGTGCAGCTTTCCCTGGGCCGGGGACCCCTTGACCACGGTCGAGACGATCACCCAGGACTTCACCGGAACGTCCAGCTGCTTCAGGGCGGCCACCTTGGCGCTCTCCTGGGACTGGCTGAACTCCTCGGCGTTCTCCTGGGTGGACTGCTCCTCGGTCTTGCCGTCCGGGTAGAGCGTCTCGTGCGGCACGACCTTGTTGTCGTGTGCGAGCCAGCCGTAGACGGCTTCGACCAGGTTCATCCGGTAGTCGGCGCTCGTGACCCGGACCGTGGTCATGTTCAGATGGCCACTGGTCGCGTAGGTCTTCTTCCCCGCGATCTGCAGCACCGGCTCACCGTCGTGATCGCCCAGCGTGTTCACCGTCGGCCCCGGGGACATCTCCGCGTAGGGCACGGGGATGAACACTCCCGCGCACAGGAGCGCGATCAGCATCAGGGTGGAGGCGAGCATCGTCGCGGTGCGGCGTGGCATGACTCGACAGTACGGGACGGTTCTGTCAGCGCACCGTCAGGGCCGCCCGTCCGGGGCGGCCCTGCGCTTTCCCACGTCTGTGACCTGCTGTTTCTCCGACCCTCAGGCACCCGGCCGGGGCTTCTCCATGGCCTCGCGGAAGCGGGCGTAGCCCGTGAGTTCCGGGCCGTCGTTGCGGACCTTGCGGGTCCGGTTCGCCCAACTGCCCCAGAGCCCCGCGCCGATGGCAGCCACAAGCGGAATCAGCAACCAGGCGAGCGCCGCCATGCCGACCTCCAACCCCTTTGAACGTCCGCAACTGACTGATCAGCAGATTAACGATCCGCAGTGACAACGCTCCCGCCAGGGGTGCGGTTACGCAAGCGGAAGGCGGCATCCCGGATCAGCGGACCCCGACCCGCCCTCCCGCCACCCGACCACCACCCCCCAAGGACGGCGCTACGCGCCGACCCATTCCTCGGTGCCGTCGGAGAACTTCTGGTGCTTCCAGATGGGCACTTCGTGCTTGAGGTCGTCGATCAGCTTCCGGCAGGCCTCGAAGGCCTCTCCGCGATGCGGGCAGGAGACCGCGACGACCACGGCCAGGTCTCCGATCCGGAGGTCCCCCACGCGGTGCACGGCCGCCAGTGCCCGCACCGGGAACTCGGCGGCGACCTTCTCGGCGATCCGCCGCATCTCGGCCTCGGCGCTGGGGTGGCACGAATACCCCAGCTCCTCGACACCGGCGCCCCCGTCGTGGTTCCGCACGGTTCCCACGAAGAGCGCGGTGCCCCCGGCCGCGTCGTCCCCGACGGCCCGGAACACCTCGTCCAGGGAGAGTGCCGAGTCCCGGATCCCGATCAGTCGGATCGGGTCCTGCGCGGCCTGCTCACCGGGGTGATCGTTCGTGGTTGCCATGCCCCCATCGTGCCGCACGCGACCGACAGCACGGAATAGAGCCATCGACCGGCACGCGCGCGTACGCGTTTGGAGTCTCCTACAGGGGTCGTCGCCGGACGCGGAGGCACGATGCAGAGGCCTCGACCGGATGCGGGGCCGGATACGGGGCCGGATACGGGGGCCTCCGGGAGGCCGGAAGCAGAGGCCTCCGCCCGTTACGAAGCCCGGAAGCAGGTGCCTCCGCCCGATGCGAGGCCGGGCGCAGGTCTGCGTCAGATTCGGCGCCGGGCCTTACGCGCCCGCCGTACCACCGCCGCCGCGCCCAGCAGTGCCACCGTCGCGCCGGCGGCACCCGCGGCCGTCGCGTCCTTGCGGCCCAGCCGCCGCCCGGCGACCGTGTGCCGGCCGGCGACCTCCTCCAGGAGTTCCCCCAGCACCTCCTCGTTGGTGTACTGCGGGCGCCAGCCGGCGTCGTGCAGCCGGCTGCCGCTCACCACCCAGGGGTACATCGTGTACGCCAGGTCCCCGGCCGGGGACGGCGTGAGCCCGATGCGGTGCAGCCGCGCCGCCGCACCCAGCGCTACCGCCGACGGCAGCTCCATCCGCCGGATCCCGCTGAGCTCCTCGACCTCCTCCTGCTCCAGCCAGCCGTCGCACCCGACGGTCAGTTCCCCGTCGACCTTCTCCAGGACGGCGTACTCCAGCGCGTTGCACAGGTCCTCGACGTGGCAGAACTGCCACGCGGGCCGCGACCCGGCGACGACGAGGAGCCGGGGAGACTCGAAGTACCTGGTCAGCGCGGTGTCCGTGCCTCCGCCCACCAGCACGGCGGGCCGTACCACGGTGACGTTGAGCCCCGGGTGCGCCCGGGGCGCGCGCCTCGCCAGCCGTTCGATCTCCAGCAGGTCGCCCACTCCGGTCGCCTCGGCTGTGGCGCGCAGCTCGGCGTCCTCCGACAGGGGCAGCTCATTGTCGGGCAACGCCCCATAGACCATCGCCGAGGTGCAGAGCACGACCCGGTGCACTCCGGCCGCCGCGGCGGCCGTCAGGACGGTCTGCGTCCCCCGCACGTTGTAGGCCGTTCGGGCGGCCGCGTCGGTTTCCAGATCGAGATCCAGCGCGAGGTGCACCACTACGTCGGCACCGCGCAGCTTGTCCGCGATGGCCGGATCCCGTACGTCCAGGATGTGCCACTGGGCCGACGCGCACTCGCCGCGCCGCTCGTCTATGGCCACCACCTGCTTGACCTCGTCGGACGCGGCGAGCTGCTCGGTGAGCAGGGCTCCTACGCCGTACGCGGCGCCGGTGACCGCGACGACGGGTCCGCGCGCCGCGGGACTCGCGGAACTGGTTGACTGGTTTCGCGCTGCGCGAACCTGCGGATCTGGGGAACTCACCGGGCGTCTCCAGCGGTTGTCTTCAGTACGAGCGCGTCCGACGCGTGCGTACCAGGTGGCATCCATCCTGCCGCAGGCCGTCAGTCGGCGAAGCACCGAGGCCCGATCCGCCCCAGGTGTCTACGCTGGGTGGTGATGTCGGGCAGCCGTGCCGCCGGAAAGAACCGGCGGCCCTACCAGCCGAGGAATCCCGTGAGTGACACCCCATTCGGATTCGGCCTTCCGCCGGAGGAGCCGGACGACGGCGACGAGGGCAAGAAGAAGGACCAGCAGAGCGGTGGTGGTCAGGGACCGGCCAACCCGTTCGGTTTCGGCGACCTGCCCGGAGCCGGAGGCTTCGGCGGAGGCCCTGGTGGCCCCGGCGGCCCCGGTGCGGACAATCCGTTCGCAGCCATGTTCGGGTCGCTGAACCCCACCGACCTGGGAGCCGCGTTCCAGCAGCTGGGCCAGATGCTCTCCTACGAGGGCGGCCCGGTGAACTGGGACATGGCCAAGCAGATCGCCCGCCAGACCGTCTCTCAGGGCAGTCCTGACGGCACCAAGGACGCCAGTGTCGGCCCCGCCGACCGCAAGGGCGTCGAGGAGGCCGTCCGCCTGGCCGACCTGTGGCTCGACGATGCCACGTCCCTGCCCTCCGGCGCCGCCACCGCGGTGGCCTGGAGCCGCGCGGAGTGGGTCGAGGCCACCCTGCCCGCCTGGAAGGAGCTCGTCGACCCGGTCGCAGAGCGCGTCGGCACCGCCATGGGCGACGTCCTGCCGGAGGAGATGCAGGCCATGGCCGGCCCGCTGATCGGCATGATGCGCTCGATGGGCGGCGCCATGTTCGGCACGCAGATCGGGCAGGCCGTCGGCGTGCTCGCCGGCGAGGTCGTCGGCTCGTCCGACGTCGGCCTGCCGCTCGGCCCGGCCGGCAAGGCGGCGCTGCTGCCGGTGAACGTCGAGACGTTCGGCAAGGACCTGAGCGTCCCCCAGGAGGAGGTGCGGCTGTATCTCGCCCTGCGCGAGGCCGCCCACCAGCGTCTCTTCGCGCACGTGCCGTGGCTGCGCTCGCATCTGTTCGGTGCGGTCGACGGCTACGCACGGGGGATCAAGGTCGACACGGCCAGGCTGGAGGACGTGGTCGGCCAGTTCGACCCGCAGAATCCGGAGCAGTTGCAGGAGGCCCTCCAGCAGGGCATGTTCCAGCCGGAGGACACGCCCGAGCAGAAGGCCGCCCTGGCCCGTCTGGAGACGGCTCTGGCGCTCGTGGAGGGCTGGGTGGACGCGGTGGTCCACGCCGCCGCGAAACCCCGCCTGGCGTCCGCCGACGCCCTGCGCGAGACGTTGCGCCGCCGCCGCGCCTCGGGCGGTCCGGCCGAGCAGACGTTCGCCACGCTGATCGGCCTGGAGCTGCGCCCGCGCCGCCTGCGGGACGCCTCCCGTCTGTGGGCCTCGCTCACGGACGCGCGCGGTGTCGACGGCCGGGACGCCCTGTGGCACCACCCTGACATGCTGCCGACGGCGTCCGACCTCGACGACCCGGACGGCTTCGTGCACCGCGAGCAGATCGACTTCTCCGAGCTGGACAAGATGCTCGGCGAGGCGGCGGACAAGCCCGACCTGAAGAAGAAGGACGAGGGCGAGGACAAGAACAAGGGCGACGACGCCGGGTGAGCCTGTACGACGACGCGGTCCTCGTACTGAAGGGGTACGAGGACCAGACGGACCTCCGCCAGGCGTATCTCGACCATCTGGCGGAGCACCCGGACGGCTTGTGGAAGGCCTGCCACGCGGGGCACATCACGGCGAGCGCGCTGGTGATCGACCCGGACGGCGGCCGGGTGCTGCTGACGCTGCACAAGAAGCTGCAGATGTGGCTGCAGCTGGGCGGCCACTGCGAGCCGGGTGATGCCCGTCTGGCGGACGCGGCCCTGCGCGAGGCGACGGAGGAGTCCGGTGTCCCGGGCCTCTCTCTGCTGCCCGGCGGCCCGGTGCGTCTGGACCGGCATCCGATCCCGCCACCGTGTCACTGCCACTTCGACGTCCAGTACGCGGTCGTGGCGCCACCGGACGCCGCCCACACGATCAGCGACGAGTCCCTGGACCTGCGCTGGTTCGGGTACGACGAGGTTCCGAACGTGGCGGACCAGTCGGTCGTACGGCTACTGACGGCGACACGCGCGAGGCTCGCGCTCTGAGCGGGTGTAAGGGGCGGCCGCCTGAGCGGCCGCCCCTTACACGTGGTCCTGACCGGGGGTGCGCGCCCCGTCAGGGACGCGGGGAACTGCGCGTCCTGCCACGCACGGCCCGCGGCAGGACGAACAGCCCCCGATCGGCCGGACCCGCACGGCGCTCAGCTCCAGACGTTGCCCTGGTTCTGGCCCCGTGCCCCCTGCTGGCCCATGCCGTACTGCGCGGCGATGCCCGAGCCGATCTGGGCGCCCTGCGGTGGCAGCAGCTCGCTCGGCTGGACGAGCGCGAAGCCGGTACCCATGAAGCTCAGCTCCCAGCCCTCGCCGGTGCTGCCGCGGCGCCGCCACACCCCGGAGGAGTGCGTCTGGGCCTGCATCTGCACGCGCAGGCTCGTCGACCAGGCGACGATCGCGTCGGCGTCGCAGTTGACGTACTTGTCGGGCGTCACCTGCAGCAGCAGCGGCATCCCGGAGGTCATCAGGGCGAGCTTGCCCCGGCCCGTGATGTTGAGCTGGTACTTCCCGGATCCGGAGATGCCGTAGAGGCTGTCCACGGCGATGACCTCGTGGTGCAGGGAGGAGTCCATCGCCAGCACGTAGCTGCTGTCGACGGTGAGGCCGTCCTGGTCCACCTCCATGACGTGCACGTGCTGCTTGAGGTTGGCGAGGTAGACCGTGCCCTGCCCGTGGCAGCGCATGAGGTCGAGCCCCTCACCGGTGTGCGCACGCGCGCGTGACTGGTCGTTGCTCTGGTACTCGGCGTCGAATTCGACGAGACCCTGGTAGGCGACCATGGTGCCCTTGCGGGCCAGGATGTCGTCGTGGCCCTCCAGGGCGACACGCAGCATCTGCTTGTTCTGCAGACTCCAGCGGTCCTGGGTCTGCTGCTCGTTGTAGGCGAAAATCGGGCTCTGCATGGCGTGTGTTTCCCCCTCAGCCCCGGACCCGGAGGCGGTCGGTGCTGTCCTCGCTGGGCTGGACGACGACGATGCCCTGACCGGAGAAGGCCATCTGGTAGGCCTCGCCGCTGCCGCGGCCGATCAGCGACTGGGCCCGGAAGCTCCGCTTGCCCTTCACTTTGAGGTTCGGGGACCAGGCGACGAGCGCGTCGGGGTCGACGTAGGTCTCGTCCTCGCCGCCTCCGCAGTCGACGACGATGGGCTTGCCCCGGGAGGTCAGCGCGACCCAGCCCTGTCCGGAGATCTTGGTGTTCCACAGGCCCTGCCCGGCGAACTTCGCCAGGCCCTTGACCCGCTCCACGCCCCACGTCAGGTGGGCGTCGAAGGCGAGCAGATTGGTGGCGTTGACGGAGATGCCGTCGCCGTTGAGGTTGATGACGACGACATTCGCCCCGTAGTCGGCGAGGTAGAGCAGGCCGTCGCCGGAGCACTTCATCAGGGGCGCGCCCTCGCCGGTGAGCCAGTCCTTGGCGATCTGACGCACGGCCGGCGGGTTGGGCTCGTACTGCACGAAGCCTTCGTAGGCGACCATCGACCCCACGCGCGCGAGGAGGTCGTTCCCCGTCTGCATGGCGACCTTCAGCATGTGGTTGCCGTGGTTCTCCATGCGGGCGGTGACGGGTGCGGGGGCATGGCCCGCGAGCTGCTGTGTCATGACGGGCTCCCTCAGACCTCGTACGGCTGGACGACGATGAAGTTGCCGGGCGCTCCCCGGAACTGGAGGTTGACGCTCTCCCCCGTGTCACCGGCGTAGGCGTTGCGGCGCATCCTCACCTGGCTGGAGACGACGACCTGGGCCGCCGCCGACCAGGCGACCACGGCGTTGCAGTCGGCGAACGTGGTGGGCGTGACGGGCAGCACCACGGGCGTGCCGTGCGTCTTCACGACGATCGTGCCGGTGCCCTGGAACTGCATGGTGAACAGCGCGCCGCCGGGGATGCCGTGGCCCTCGATGCGGCGGATCTCGTACTGGAGGCTCTCGTCGAACGCGAGGACGTTCTCGGCGGAGACACAGACGGCGTCGCCCTGCAGTTCCAAGGGGTGCAGCATGGTCGAGTTCTCGGCGAGGAACACCTGGCCCTGGCCCGTGCAGCGCATCAGCTGCATCTCCTGGCCGGTCGCGTTGCCCGCGATCCGGCCGGAGAACCCGGCGCCCTTGTAGCTGAAGTCGACCTTGCCCTGGTACAGCACCATGCTGCCCTGCCGGGCCAGCACGGGCTGGCCGCCGATGCCGAGGTCGACGCGGACGAGCTTCTTGTTCTGCTGCGTCCAGCGCTGCCCCGTCGGGGTCTCCTTGAACTGCTGGAGCGCGGCGGACACACCGGGGCCCTGGGGAGCGCCTTGAGGAGCGCCCTGCGGAACGCCCTGCGGGGCGGGGGCCTGTCCGAACGGCTGCTGCTGGCCGTAGCCCGGGGGCGGTGTGGGCTGGCCGTAACCGGGCGGCGGGGCCGGGGCGTGGGGCGCCTGCGGCTGGCCGTAGCCGGGGGGCGGCGGGGCCGTCTGGCCGGGGACCTGGCCGTACTGCGGCGGCTGGCCCGGCTGGCCGTACGGCGCGGGCGCCGGGGGCGGCACCGGGGAGCCGCCGGGCGGAGTGTTCAGGGGCGCGACGATGGTCGGGGCGGCGTGCACCTGTGGAGCGGGCGCCGGAGGCGGGGTGGGGCCGGGCGGGGGTGCGAAGCCCTGCGCGGCGGGCTGGGGCGCCGGAGCCGGTGGTGCCGCAGGGGCGGGTCCCGGAGTCCCGGGCACTCCGAAAGCGGGCGGCGCGAAGCCCGGGGCTGCGCCGGCCTGCGGCTGCTGTGGGGCGGTCGCGGGCGCCTCCTCCTCGGCCACCTCGCCGCCGAAGTGCTTCAGCAGCGCGTCAAGACCGCCGTCGAAGCCCTGCCCGACGGCGGCGAACCGCCAGACGTCCTTGAGGTAGAAGTCGCCCAGCATCACGGCTCGTTCGGTCGAGAACTCCGAGCCGTTGAAGGAGTAGCGCGCAACCTCCTCGCCGCCCGCGACGATCCGGATGTAGCCGGAGGCGATCTGCGACATCTGCCCGGTGCCGTCGATCGTCGCCGTGAAGGACAGCTTCTGGATCTGCGGAGGGATCCGGTCGAGCGTCACCCGGAAGGACTCCGTGTCACCTGCCTGGGCGCCCAGGAGCTGAACGGACTCCTCGGGGGACTTCGGCTGGTTGAAGAAGATGAAGTACCGGTCGTCCGAGAGCCGTTCGTCGGCGTCGAGGCCGAAGCAGCTGATGTCGAAGCTCAGCCCGGGGCCGGCGATCTGTACACCTACGTACAGATCCGTGCCCGCGGTGAGGTCACTGATCCTGGCCTTGTGGCCGCGTTGGAATTCCCTGGCCATGCGTAACGACCGTCCCCCATCCGATACGTGAGTGCGTCGCGCCAGGCTAACGGCAAACTCGGACACCGGACGAGGTCGGTACAGAGCCGGTACACAACGCCCGCACAGCCGTATCCGCTGTTCGCTCGCGGAAAGCGACCGGTCACCCCGCGGGGGTCTCACCCCGGGCGCCGGGCACATGGGGCAACCGCTCGGCGGCGACCACGCCTTCGAGGTATCCCCGGGCGCGCTCCGTGCGCGGATAGGCCTCCAGGAGTTCCCAGAAGCGAGGTCCGTGTCCGGGGACGAGCAGATGGGCCAGTTCATGGACGAGGACGTAGTCGACGACGTACTCGGGCATGCCCTGGAGGCGGTGCGACAGGCGGATGCTGCCCTCGGAGGGGGTGCAGGACCCCCAGCGCGTGTTCTGGTTGGTCACCCAGCGCACCGACGCGGGACGGGCCCGCCCCTCGAAGTACTGGTCCGAAAGACGCCGCGCGCGTTCGGCCAGCTCGGCGTCGCCGAGGGCCCGCTTGCTCTCCTGGGCGGCGAGCTTGTCGAGCATGACGGTCACCCAGCGCTGCTCCTCCGCCTCGGACATCCGGGCGGGGATGAGCACTACGGTGCGATCGCCCTCGCGGTACGCGGAGACCGTTCTGCGTCGGCGGGTGCTCCTGCGGACCTCGATCGCGCTCGCCCCCGAGCCGCTCGGCGGCTGGCTCGTCGTGCTGCGCTGTGCGGTTCCGGCGCGGTGCAGTGGGTCGGCGGGCACGCCCCGACGTTACCCGCTGCACACGGCGAAGTCCCGGCTCCGGGACAGTTCGGTGCCGCCGCTCCCGTCGGCCGCCGGATTTGTACGAAGAATGCTCGCACCTGTGGACAACTTTCGGCAGCCGACGGCTGGTTTGGGCATGCTGGATCTCGTCGGCGAAGCGATGGCGGGGCGGTCCGGACCAGGGCCGTACCCCGCGCTCGGGTTCGGTCAGCGCACGGGCCGTGCCTGTTCCAGGGGCGGGCTGTGGTCGGGTCGGGCCTGTGGTCAGGTCAGGCTGTGCACGGGGCAGGCCTGTGCTCGAGGGAGGCTGTGCTCGGGGGGCGGACTCGGGCCGTGTTTGTGCTCGGGTCAGGCCCGTGGTCGGGCCGCGTCTGTGCTCGGGGCAGGCATGCGGCCCGCCCCGGCGTGACCGGCCAGGGTCCACGTCATCGCTCCGTCGGCATACGCGGACGATCTACGGCATACGGGGGCCTGTCATGCATCCGATGGTGAAACCCGCGCTCAGGCGCGGCTGGCGCGACCTCAAAACCGTGCAGTTCGGGATGACACCGACGCACGCGATGACACTCGGCCCGATGGACCTGGCGACGGGCAGCTTCCTCGATCTGCTGAACGGCACGCGGGGGCTGGAGCTCTTGCGCGAGGAGGGACGCCGTATGGACCTGCCCGACGGTCATGTCGACGGACTGGTGCGGGGGCTCGCGCGAGCCGGGCTGCTGGACGACTCCCGGGGCGGCGGGCCGGCCGCCGACGCACTGCGGAAGAAGAAGGAGGTGCTGGACCGGCTGCGCCCCGACCTTGCCTCCCTGTCCTTGACGACATCGGCGCCCGGCGACGCGATCGGGCAGCTGGCCGCCCGGCGCTCGCAGCGCGTGCAGGTGCGGGGCGCGGGCCGGGTGGGTGCCGTGCTGGCCTCGCTCCTGTCCGGGGCCGGCGTGGGCGAGGTGGATGTGCTCGACGGTGGCCGTGTGGAGCCGTGGGACGTCGTGCCGGGCGGGCTCCCCCCGGAATCCGTCGGCGACCGCCGGGACGAGTCCGCCCGCCGCGCCGTGCGCCGGGCGGCCCCGGACCGGCCGCCGCGCCGTGCACCGGCCGAGACATCCCAGGAGGACGGCGACCCGGGATTCTCACTGGTGATCCTCGCTCCGCGGGACGACGTCACCGTGCACGCACCCGACCCGGCCGCCGCCGAGCCGCTGATGGCCTCCGGTACCCCTCATCTGTACGCCGGTGTCGTGGAGGGCACCGGCGTGGTCGGCCCTTTCGTCCTGCCCGGGGAGACGGGGTGCGCCGGCTGTCTGCACGAGGACCGCTCCGACCGGGACCCGGCCTGGCCGCGTCTGATCGCCCAATGGCGATCCGGGAGGCAGCGGCAGGTGCGGCCCTGCGACCTGACGCTGGCCACGACCGTGGCCGGACTGGCGGCCGCCCATGCGCTCGCTTTCCTGGACGGCCGGGTTCCGTCCAGCACCGGGGCCCGCTGGGAGATCTCCGTCCCAGGTCTCCACTGGTTTGCGCGGCCGGTCAGGGCACATCCGGCATGCTCGTGCGGGGCGGCGGAGAGAGGAAAAGGGGAGCACCTCTCGGAGGACGGGGAGTCGCACGAGACAATGGCGGTGCAACGGCCGTCGGAGCGGTGCCGCGAGGCAGAGGCGGAGCGGCCGGCTGGGACTTGGAGGGCGCATGTCTGATCTTCCCCGGAAGGCGGTTACCCGGACCGCCAAGCTCGCCGCGCTCCCGCTCGGCATCGCCGGGCGGGCCACCTGGGGGTTCGGCAAGCGGATCGTCGGCGAGTCCGCCGAGCTCGTCGGCCGGGAACTCCAACAGCGCACGGCAGAGCAGCTGTTCAAGGTACTCGGCGAGCTCAAGGGCGGGGCGATGAAGTTCGGCCAGGCCCTGTCGGTCTTCGAGTCCGCGCTGCCCGAGGAGGTGGCCGGCCCCTACCGGGCCGCGCTGACCAAGCTCCAGGAGGCGGCGCCGCCCATGCCGACCCGCACCGTGCACGCGGTGCTGGAGGAGCGGCTCGGCGAGGGCTGGCACGAGTTGTTCCTGGAGTTCGAGGACAAGCCCGCCGCGGCGGCGTCGATCGGCCAGGTCCACCGAGGGGTGTGGCACGACGGCCGCGAGGTGGCGGTCAAGGTGCAGTACCCGGGCGCCGGTGAGGCCCTGCTGTCGGATCTGAACCAGCTGAGCCGCTTCTCGCGTCTGCTCGGTCCGCTGATCCCCGGCATGGACATCAAGCCGTTGATCGCGGAGCTGAAGGACCGGGTCTCGGAGGAGCTGGACTACGGCCTGGAGGCCCAGGCCCAGCAAGCCCACGCGGAGGAGTTCACGGACGACCCGGACATGGTCGTGCCGCAGGTGGTCCACCAGTCCGATCAGGTCCTGGTCACCGAGTGGATGGACGGCGTCCCGCTGTCGGAGATCATCTCGGACGGCACTCAGGAGCAGCGCAATCGTGCCGGTCAGCTCCTGGCCCGCTTCCTGTTCTCCGGCCCCGCCCGCACAGGCCTGCTGCACGCCGACCCCCACCCTGGCAACTTCCGGCTTCTGCCCGGCGGCTCGGAGGGTGAGGACGACTGGCGCCTGGGTGTCCTGGACTTCGGCACGGTCGACCGTCTCCCTGGGGGACTTCCGGCCACGATCGGCGAGTCCCTGCGGATGACCCTCGACGGGGAGGCAGAGGCGGTCTACGAGCTCCTGTGCGCGGAAGGGTTCGTCAAGGAGACCATAGAGCTGGACCCGGACGCCGTCATGGACTACTTGCTGCCGATCATCGAGCCGGCCCAGGTCGAGGAGTTCGCCTTCACCCGGGGCTGGATGCGCAGCCAGGCGGCTCGCGTGGCCGACCCCCGCTCCCCCGCCTACCAACTCGCCAAGCAGCTCAACCTGCCCCCGTCCTACCTGCTGATCCACCGGGTGACCCTGAGCACGATCGGCGTGCTGTGTCAGCTGGGGGCGACGGTGCGGTTGCGCGAGGAGCTGGAGGAGTGGCTGCCGGGGTTCATGCCGGAGGACCCGGTGGACGGCGGAGAGGCCGTGGCGGAGGCGTGAGACCCGGCCGCGGGGTTCACCACCAGTCCGAGTCCAGACGCCCCTCGATGGACCTGAGGTTTTCTCGGGAGCAGGTCTCGCAGTAGTACTGGCGGGTGCCGTTCTCCACGGAGTACGTCCAGCTGAGGGGTGGGCCTTCGGCCAGGGCGCCGGCCGATGCGCCGCAGCGAGCGCAGACGAAGCGCCGCGGCTCCGTGGCGGAGCCGTCGTCGCCGCCTCCAGGAGGACTCGTCACCCGGCGACGATAACTCCGCGCCCGGCACTTCGGTGGACACGGCGCCCAGAGGTCGGTGCCACGGGCCACCGCCATGCCTCGGCCCGGCACGAGCACCGCGTGTCGGCTCGGGAGCAGCAGTCGCACCAGCCCGGGTGGCGCCAAGCACCCGGCACCGGTAGGCGCCGCGAGCCGCGTGCTCTCCTGGTCAGCCCAACGCACCGTGGGGGCCGGCCCGTTCGGTACGGACCGGCCCCCACGGTGAGAGCTTTCCTGCGGCAGCAGCGCGGCCTCCCCGGCCGGGACGCACCACCGTTCAGGTACGGCGGGTTACTGCATGACCGCCATGGCGAGCGCCCGACGGGCACGCATCGACGCGCGCTCCGCCCTGCGCTGCATCCGGCGGGCGGTCGCCAGGCGCACAGCCTGGCGATCCCGCTCCGCCTCCTGCAGTCGCTCGCGCATATGCGCACGAGCCATGGCTTCTGGGATGAGTTGCATCTCTCGGGTCCTGTTCTGACGCGAGTCCTTCGCGTCGCTGATGGTGAAGTCTTCGGTTGCGGAGCCTGCGGGCTCGTAAGTGGACGGCTTCATCGGGGCCTGCTTCTGGGGGTCGTGCGTGAGGGGGCGGTCGATCGTTCCTGCGATGTTCATGCTGTGACCGGGTTCTTGCGCGGGCGGCCACGCGGCCGCTTCCGGGCGACGACGACACCCTGGACGAACAGCTCGCCACCCCAGACGCCCCAGGGCTCACGCCGCTCCTTGGCGCCGGCGAGGCAGGCCTCGACCAGCGGGCAGGTGCGGCACAGGGACTTGGCGTACTCGACGTCCGCGGGCGACTCGGCGAAGAAGACCTCCGGGTCGTAGGAACGGCACGGGACGGGTACGCCGAGGTTCTCGATGGCGTCGTCGAGCGCGGTGAGCGCGGTGAGCGGGGTCAAGGCGAGGTCCTCCGTGGAGCCGGGCTTGGGGATCGTGTCGGAAGGCGGTACGGACGGGGCGTGCGCTTCGAGTTGCACGGTTCGTCTTCCTCGTCTGGTCGTTCCGGCCTGTTGGCCGGGGGTGGTGGTACCGGGTTCTTTTCTTGTCCCGAGGCTCCTTCGGTCTGTCATCCCTGTTCAAGGACAAACAGAAGGGCCGCGGATCCCGGATGGGGTTCCGCGGCCCTGAAGGCGCCGGCCTGATCGGCGATCAGGCTGGATCACTCCAGGGTTCTGGCCCACGGAAGGCCCACATCTGGTGGTGCTGCGTCGTCTGCTTCCGGAATCCGGCACCGGTCGCCGTAAAGGCATAGGCCTGCGCCTGTGCCGCTACTGCCGCTTCCAGTGCCTTGGTCGGTCGCTCATTGCGCTCACGGACGGGAAGGCCCGCGGGGGCAACGGAGGAGGACGCCGGACGGACGGCACGAATGCCGGACAGACCGGTGCCCAGGTTCGAAACGCCGAGCGTGCACGCGGAGACGGCCGAGCGATCGGTCATTTTCACGGTGCTGACAGAGCTGGTGTAGATGCTGATCACTGGACTCGCCTCCTCTCGGCGTCTCGGGGGACTGAGTGAACCAGTCCGACGGATATGCAAGTACAACACGGGATCAGGGCCTTGGAGAAGGCCGCTGTTCTCGTGCCTAAGAACCTATGGGGATTGCTGGGGCATGCGCAAACTATTTTTTCGACGAGTTCGTGTCAGTCGTGATCTGTGCTCTCCGCCAGTGACTGGCCTGCGCAGATGGCCAGTACATCGGCGCCGTAGCGGGTGAGCTTGCGCATCCCGACGCCCGGGATGCGGGCGAGCTCGCGCTCGTCGTCGGGGGCGGACTCGGCGATCGCCATCAGGGTCCTGTCCGTGAACACGCAGAAGGCGGGCTGGCCGCTGCTGCGTGCCTGGTCGGCGCGCCACTCACGCAGTCGCTCGTACAGACCCTCGTTCATGTCGGAGGGGCAGTCGTCGCAGCGCATCAGCTTCATTTCGCCCGGGTCGGTCAGCGTGCGGCCGCAGACCCGGCAGCGGGCGGGAACGCGCTGCGCCCGTTTCGGGGCGGACTCCCTGGTTCCAGGGGTTCCGCGCTCGATTCCGCCCGCTTTCCCGGCGGCGGTACGGCCCGTGGTGGCCGTCGAGCCGGGGCGCAGCCCGTCGAGGAAGCGGCTGGGGCGGCGGCTGGCGCGTCCTCCGGGTGAGCGGGAGAGCGCCCAGGAGACGTGGAGGTGTTCCCGCGCGCGGGTGACACCGACATAGAGGAGACGGCGCTCCTCCTCGATCTGTTCGTCGGTCCTGGCGTAGGTGATCGGCATCATGCCCTCGGCGACGCCGACCAGGAAGACGACGTCCCACTCCAGGCCCTTGGCCGAGTGCAGGGAAGCGAGGGTGACGCCCTGCACGGTGGGGGCGTGCTGGGCGTTCGCCCGTTCGTCGAGTTCGGCGACGAGATCCGCCAGAGTGGCGGCGGGCCTGGCCGCGGCGAAGTCCTGGGCGAGGTTCACCAGGGCGGCCAGGGACTCCCAGCGTTCTCTCACCGCCCCGGAGCCGGCTGGTGGCTGCGTCGTCCAGCCCTCTCCCGACAGCACGGCGCGCACCTGGGAGGGAAGGTCGACGACGTCGTCGAGGAGGGAGTCGTTGCCGCCGAAGCGGGCCGCGCCGCGCAGGGCGATGCCCGCCTTGCGCACCTCCGGGCGGTCGAAGAACCGCTCGGCGCCACGCAGCTGGTAGGGCACTGCGGCGTCGGCGAGGGCCTGCTCATAGGTCTCGGACTGCGCGTTGGTGCGGAAGAGGACGGCGATCTCGGAGGCCGGGACTCCGGAGTCGACGAGTTCGCGGATCCGGCGGGCCGCGCCTTCCGCCTCGGCGGGTTCGTCGGTGTACTCGGCGTAGACCGGCTCGGGCCCGGCTGCGCGCTGGGAGACGAGCTCCAGGCGGTGGTCGGCTGCCCGGCCCCGGGCCTGGGCGAGCAGTCCGTTGGCGAGGTGGACGACCTGGGGGGTGGAGCGGTAGTCGCGGACCAGCTTGACGACGGTCGCACCGGGGTGGCGGGTGCGGAAGTCGAGCAGATGGTCCGGAGTCGCCCCCGTGAACGAGTAGATCGTCTGGCTGGCGTCCCCGACCACGCACAGGCTGTCCCGCTCGCCCAGCCACAGTTCGAGCAGGCGCTGCTGGAGGGGGCTGACGTCCTGGTACTCGTCGACCACGAAGTGCTGGTACTGGGTGCGGATCTGCTCGGCGATGTCGTGGCGGTCCTGGAGCACCGCCACGGTCAGCAGCAGCACGTCCTCGAAGTCGATGACGGACCGCTCGCGCTTGACGTCCTCGTAGGCGGCGTAGAGCTGGGCGATCTCGGCGGGGTCGCGGGGAGACTCACGGCCGGCCTTGACGGCGGCGGCCGCGTAGTCGGCGGGGACGGTCTGGGTGACCTTGGACCATTCGATCTCGGCGGTGACGTCCCGCAGCTCGCCCCGGTCGAGCCGGATGCGGCAGGCGGCCGCCGCGTCGGCGACGAGCTGGATCTTGCGGTCGACGAGCCGGGGCATGGCGCCGCCGATCGCTTTCGGCCAGAAGTACTGGAGCTGGCGCAGGGCGGCCGAGTGGAAGGTGCGCGCCTGGACGCCCCCGGCGCCGAGCTGCCGCAGCCGGCCGCGCATCTCCCCGGCGGCGCGGTTGGTGAAAGTGACGGCCAGGACGCTGGAGGGGTGCAGGATGCCGGCGCGTACTCCGTAGGCGATGCGGTGCGTGATCGCCCGGGTCTTGCCCGTGCCCGCGCCCGCCAGGACGCACACCGGACCGTGCAGGGCCGTGGCCACTTCGCGCTGCTCGGGGTCGAGCCCTTCGAGCACCGCGTCCGCGGAGTCCGGTACCTGCGGGAACAGGGTGGAGTGCGTTGCTGCTGTCACACGGCCATGCTGCCAGGTCTCCCGAGACGGCTGCGCCGGTTGTCCACAGGCAGGCACTGATAGTCGTACTGATGCGGCAGGCGTCACGTCGGGCCTGGCCCGGGGAGCGGGAATGGTGGACCTTTCACATACGTTCCTCCACTGCGACCACCCGCCCCGAGCCACCGAAGGAGCACGAGAGACATGCTGGGCACTGTGACGATGTACAGCACCACGTGGTGCGGCTACTGCCGCCGGCTGAAGAGCCAGATGGACCGCGAGGGCATCGCGTACACCGAGATCAACATCGAGCAGGACCCGGATTCCGCCGCGTTCGTGGAGAAGGCGAATGGCGGAAACCAGACGGTGCCCACTGTTCAGGTAGTCCCCTCCAATGGTGGCACTGAAGTCGTGATGACGAACCCGAGCCTTGCCCAGGTGAAGCAGGCGCTCGGCGTCTGATCCCGCGATACGCGAACCCTCGATCGGCCTGGACCAGATCGGGGGTTTGCGCGCTCCGGGACATGGTCTTCGAGACGCCCGCTACCGGTCACGCTGTGCCATCGGCGCCTGGTCGCCGTGTCTGCGCGCGGAGAGCGGCTCCTGAGACGGTTCAGGAGCCGCCTTCTCGCGGTTTGTCCCACACCACGACGTAGCGCCACAGCAGCGTGCGTCGAACGTCACAGCCGGGCAGGAGACGGTGGAGTGCCCGCCTGATCTCTGCCCAGGACATGTGCACGTCTTCCATCGGCATGCCGACCGGGCCGCGTTTACCGCCGTGCCGACGGGCATACAGCAGGCTCACCGGCACGCCGCACGCGCTGATCAGCCAGTCCGGCACCGTCCGGTTGGCGGCCATACCGACGATCGTCAGACGGCCGCCGGGGGCGGTGAGCCGGGCGAGGCGGGTGACGGCCTGCTCGAACGGGGCGTGGTGGACCACGGCGACCGCGCTCACGAAGTCGTACCCGGCCTCGGGCAGGGACTCGTCGGTGAGGTAGTCCGCTTCCCGGTACACCACGTTGCCGGGCACGTGCGCGTGCTCACGGGCAAGCTTGATCATTTCCGGGGAGCGGTCCACCCCTGTGACAGCGGCCGACCGTGCCGCCAGCTTGCGCGTGAGCAGCCCGTCGCCACAGCCGGCGTCCAGGGCCGTGCGGCAGCCGTCCGGAACGGCGGCCAGGACCGCCGGATGGTGATGGACGTTGTGGTTCCAGTACGGATCGGTCATCCGGGCCCTGTCAGGCGGCGCTCCGGGTCGGGAGCGGCTTGCCGTACCAGAGCTCGATCAGGCGGGCCGCGATGGAGATGCCGTAAGGCGGAAGCACCTCGCCGGACTCGAAGGCGGCGCGCAGCTCGTCACGGGAGAACCAGCGGGCCTCGTGGATCTCGTCGCCGTCGACGTCGATCTCGGTGGAGGTGGCGCGGGCCATGAAGCCCAGCATGAGGCTGGACGGGAAGGGCCAGGGCTGACTGGCGACGTACTCGACCTGGCCGACGCTGATGCCGACCTCCTCGTGGACCTCGCGGCGCACCGACTGCTCGATGGACTCGCCGGGCTCGACGAAACCGGCCAGCGTCGAGAAGCGGCCCTCGGGCCAGTGGACCTGGCGGCCGAGCAGGACGCGGTCGTCCTCGTCGGTCACGGCCATGATCACGGCGGGGTCCGTGCGCGGGTAGTGCTCCGCGCCGCAGGCCTGGCAGCGGCGGATGTGTCCGGCGGCGGCGATGACGGTGCGTTCGCCGCAGCGCGAGCAGAAGCGGTGCGTGCGCTGCCAGTTCTCCAAGCCGACCGCGTGCACCATCAGGCCCACGTCGCGGGGCGACAGCAGCGCGCCCGCCTCGCGCAGGCCCGCCGGACGCGCGGACTGGTCCATGCGCCCGGGCAGGGAGTCCTTCTGGAGGGCGAAGTAGCTGACGCCGTCCTCGTCGATGCCGAGGAAGTAGCGGTGCGCTTCGGTGAGGGGGGCCTCGAAGGAGGGGGTCATGACGATCTCGGTGCGCTCGTCGGCCGTCTCGTCGATGAGGACCTGTCCGCCGGAGACCACGAAGCAGCGCGTCGTGGGGTGGCTCCACGCCGCCGCGAGCCAGGCCTCGTCGAGCCGGTGGTGGGCGGCCCGGTCGATGCCGCTCGGGGCGGTGAGCGAGATGGGACGGTCGGCGTTGTGCTCGGTCCAGGTGGTCACGGGTGCTTCCAACTCCCCGGTGGAACGGTCGGGTTCGGCGGGCGGTTCAGCGGGACGTACGGCGGGAGGCGACCGGGTGCGGCGGGCTCGCGCGGTGCGGGGCGGCGCTTCCAGGGTGCCCCGCGCGCGTGCCCGGTCCGGACGGAACAGGGCACTCAGGGCGCATGGCGCCAGTTCTCGGCGAGGTCACCCCACAGATACGCAGTGGCCTCGACGCCCTTGAGGAGCAGGTCGAGTTCGACTTTCTCGTTCGGGGCGTGCCAGCCGTCCGAGGGGACGGAGATACCGAGGAACAGCACCGGGGCGCCGAGGACGTCCTGGAGATCCGCCGCCGGCCCGGAGCCGCCCTCGCGCGTGAAGCGGACCGGCTTCCCGAAGGCCCGGCCCATGGCGCGGGTGACCGACCGGAGGGCCGGGTGGTCCAGGGGCGTCAGGCACGGGCGCGTGGCCCCGCTGAACGTGATGTCGCAGCGGATCCCGGGCGGCACCTGCTGCTCGGTCCAGGCGTGGACGGCCTTCTCCACCTGGCCGGGCTCCTGGCCGGCCACCAGGCGGAAGGAGAGCTTCACCATGGCGGAGGAGGGGACGATCGTCTTGCTGCCGGGGCCCTGGTAGCCACCGCCGATGCCGTTGACCTCCGCGGTGGGGCGGGCCCAGACCCGCTCCAGGGTCGTGTAACCGGCCTCCCCCTCGGCCGCGTAGGACTTCGCCGTGCGCAGCCACTGCTGCTCGTCGAAGGGCAGCTCGGCGAGGAGTTCACGCTCGCGGTCGGTGAGCTCGACCACGCCGTCGTAGAAGCCCGGGATCACCACCCGCGCGTGCTCGTCGTGCAGGGCGGCGACCAGGCGGGCGGCGGCCGTCGCCGGGTTGGGCACGGCGCCGCCGAACGAGCCGGAGTGGATGTCCTGGTCGGGACCGTGCAGGCGTATCTCGCATTCGGCGAGGCCGCGCATGCCGGTGCACACCGTGGGGGTGTCCTCGGACCACATGCCGGTGTCGGAGACGATCACGGCGTCGGCGGCGAGCCGCTGGGCGTGCTGCTCGACCAGGGCGCGGAAGTGCGGCGAGCCGGACTCCTCCTCGCCCTCGACGATCAGCTTCAGGTGCACGGCCGGGGTGCTGCGGCCGGTGGCGGCGAGGTGGGCACGGACGCCGAGGGTGTGGAAGAACACCTGGCCCTTGTCGTCGGCCGCCCCGCGCGCGTAGAGGCGGTTCTCGCGCACGACCGGCTCGAAGGGTTCGCTGTCCCAGCCGTCCTCCCGTGCGGCGGGCTGGACGTCGTGGTGACCGTAGACCAGCACGGTGGGTGCCTGCGGGTCCTCGCAGGGCCACTCGGCGAAGACGGCGGGCGCGCCCGGGGTCTGCCAGACCTCGGCCGTCGGGAAGCCGGTCTCCTTCAGCTTGGCGGCGAGCCAGTCGGCGCTGCGTCGTACGTCGGGCGCGTGGTCCGGCTGGGCGGACACCGACGGGATGCGCAGCCACTCGGCGAGGTCGTCGAGGAAGGCGGCGCGGTGCTGCTGGATGTACGTACGGACGACGCTGTCCGGGGTCTGGCTCATGGTCACGAGCCTATCGGCCCGCACGGACGTCCTCGGAGTGCGGTTCCTCACCGAGCTCCCCGTCCGACGGCTCGTCCAGGAGCAGCCGCTCCAGTGCGGCCCGGCCGGGCAGGTCCCGCAGACGTACGGCCTCCCCGCTGCGCACGTACAGGAACGTGGCCGTGACCGACTCCGGGGGCACGCCCTGCTGCTCGGCCCAGGCCAGCCGGTAGACGGCGAGCTGGAGCGGGTCGGCGGTACGGGAGCGGCTGGTCTTCCAGTCGACGATCTCGTACGTCGCGTCCTCCCCGTCGCCCTCCTTGTAGACGGCGTCGATGCGGCCCCGGACGATCCGGCCGCCGATCGCGAGCTGGACGGGGGCCTCCACCCGGTGGGGCGTACGGCGTGCGTACTCGGTGTGCTCGAAGGCCTCCTTGAGCGCCTCCAGGTCCCGCTCGTCGGCGATCTCGGCGTCGGCGCCGGGCAGTTCCTCCGGCTCCAGCATGGGCAGCGTGAGCTCATCGAAGCGTGCCTCGACCCAGGCGTGGAAACGGGTGCCGCGGCGCGCGGCGGGCTGGGGCGGGCGCGGCATGGGGCGGGCCAGCTCCTGGGCGAAGCCGTCCGGGTCGGCGGCCAGGTGCATCAGCTGGGAGGCCGTGAGCGACGCGGGCAGGGGCACCTCGGTGACGCTGTCGCGGGCGCGCAGGAGCTCTCCGGTCAGGGCGTCGAGGTCGCGGTCCCAGGAGGCGACGGCGCGGGCTTCCTCCGGGGTGAGGCGCGGATGTTCCCGGCTCCGGGGTCCGGGGTGCCCCGGGGCCTCGGGGAAGGCGTGGGTGGCCGGAGGCTCCGGCGAGGTCGCCTGGTGGGGGACGGTGGGGCGGATCGCGGGCGGGGCGTCTCCGTTCGCCGGGTCCTCGCCGGAGGCCTCTTCGAAGGGCTCCGTGCCGAAGGGGACATCGTCGAACGGTGCCTCGTCGAACGGGTCCGGCTCGTCGTACGGGGGCTCGTCGTCCTCGGGCGGCGGGGGCCACTCGGGGTCGTCGAGGGCGTCGGGGTCGTGCGTGGCTGGGTGCCCGTCCTCGTGGGACGCGAGGTTCTCCAGGTGGGCCAGGACGGTCTCGGCTGCCGCGCGGCGGCGTGCCAGGGCCGCCGCGTCCAGGGGCAGGGGCCACACCTGGTCGGCCGTCGCCCGGTGCAGGGCCGGGTTCTCCTCGTCGTCGGCGGGTTCCTCCGCCCAGGCCTCGATCTCGCCGTACCCGGCCTCGCAGTGCTCGTACAGGGCCTGGAGGAACGCGGACGGCCCGCGGCGCTTCTTCTGGGTGGGCCCCCACCAGTGGCCGGAGCCCAGGAGGAGCGAGCGGGGGCGGGTGAAGGTGACGTAGCCGAGGCGGAGTTCCTCGGTGTGCTGGTGGTCCTTCATGGCCTCGTGGAAGGCCTTCAGGCCTCTGGCGTCCCAGGACATGACGTCGGGCAGGGTGTCGGCGTCGCCGCGCAGCCCGTGCGGCAGGACCTTGCCCTGGGAGGTCCACTTCTCGCGGCCCTGGCTGCTGGGGAAGGTGCCGGTGACCAGGCCGGGGACGACCACGACGTCCCACTCCAGGCCTTTGGACTTGTGGGCGGTGAGCACCTTGACGGTGTTCTCGCCGCCCGGCAGGGCGTTGTCGAGCCCCTTCTCGTACTGGGCGGCGGTGCGCAGGAAGCCGAGGAAGGCGAGCAGGGTCGCCTCGTTGTCGCCGGCGGCGAAGGAGGCGGCGACGTCCAGGAAGTTGGACAGGGTCTCGCGGCGGCGGGCTGCCAGGGCGTGCGGGGACGCCGACAGCTCGACCTCCAGGCCGGTGACGGCCAGGACGCGGTGCAGGACGTCCATCAGCGGGTCGGCCAGGGAGCGGCGCAGCTCGCGCAGCTCGGTGGCCAGCCGGGCGAAGCGCACGCGCGCGTCGGGCGAGAACGGCAGTCCGTCGTCGTCACCGCGGCCGGCCAGTGGTGTCTCCAGGAACGTGTCGAGGGCGTCCGCGAGGGAGATCACCTCGGACGGGTCGACCCCCTCGACGGCCTCGGCGAGACGGCGGTCCCGGTCGTCGTCGTCCGCCACGCGCGCGTGGCGGACGAGAAGCCGGGCGCGCCGCCCCAGGAGAGCGAGATCGCGGGGGCCGATGCGCCAGCGCGGGCCGGTGAGCAGGCGTACCAGCGACGCGTTGGCGCCGGGGTCCTGGAGGACCTCGCAGACGGCGACGAGGTCGGCGATCTCGGGCAGGTGCAGCAGCCCGGACAGGCCCACGACCTCGACGGGGACGTCCCGGGCGACCAGGGCGCCCTGGATCTCGGCGAAGTCGGTCGCGGTGCGGCACAGGACGGCGATCTCACCGGGTGGCGTCCCGGTCCGGACGAGGTGGGCGACGGAGTCGGCGGCCCAGTCGATCTCCTCGGCGTGGGTGCGCAGCAGGGCGCAGCGGACCATGCCGTCGCGTTCGGCGCCGGGGGCCGGGCGCAGTGCCTCCACGCCCGCGTGCAGGGCGCGCAGGGGTTCCGCGAGGCCGTTGGCGAGGTCGAGGAGGCGGCCGCCGCTGCGGCGGTTCTCGCTGAGGGCCTGGCGGGTCGCGGGACGGCCGTCGGCCTGGGCGAAGTGCTCGGGGAAGTCGTCGAGGTTGGCGACGGAGGCGCCGCGCCAGCCGTAGATCGCCTGGCAGGGGTCGCCGACGGCGGTGACGGGGTGGCCGGTGCCCTCACCGAACAGGCCCGCCAGGAGGACGCGTTGGGCGACCGAGGTGTCCTGGTACTCGTCGAGCAGGACCACCCGGAACTCGTCGCGCAGGACGCGGCCCACCTCGGGGATGACGGCGAGCCGGGCCGACAGGGCGATCTGGTCGCCGAAGTCGAGCAGGTCCCGTTCGCGTTTGGCGGCCCGGTAGCGGGTGACCAGCTCGGCGAGTTCACGCCGGGCGGCGGCCGCCTCGGGGACCTTGCGCAGGTCGGCGTTGCTGAGCTTGGCGCCCCGCAGGGTCAGCAGCAGTTCGGCGTCGTACGCGCGCAGTGCCTCCGGGCGTACGAGGTGCTCGGCGAGTTCGGCGTCGAGGGCGAGGAGGTCGCCGACCAGGTCCGGAAAGGAACGGGTCAGGGCCGGGTAGGGCCCTGGGGCCTCGCGCAGGACGCGCGCGGCGAGCTGGAAGCGGGTGGCGTCGGCGAGCAGGCGGGAGGTGGGCTCCAGGCCGATGCGCAGGCCGTGGTCGGTCAGGAGGCGGCCCGCGAAGGCGTGGTACGTGGAGATCACCGGCTCGCCCGGCGGGTTGTCCGGGTCGATGGCGTCCGGGTCGGTGACGCCGGCCCTGACGAGCGCCTTGCGGACGCGCTCGGCGAGTTCGGCGGCGGCCTTGTTGGTGAAGGTGAGGCCGAGCACCTGCTCGGGTGCGACCTGGCCGGTGCCGACCAGCCACACCACACGGGCAGCCATCACCGTCGTCTTGCCCGAGCCGGCTCCGGCCACGATCACCTGCGGGGCGGGCGGCGCGGTGATGCAGGCCGTCTGCTCCGGGGTGAAGGGGATGCCGAGGAGCTCCTTGAGCTGTTCGGGATCGGTGATACGGGCGGGCACATCGAAAGGCTATCGGCGGCCACTGACAGTGGTGACCGAACGGGCCTCGGGGGAGGCGGAAGCGCAGGTCAGCACATGTGGTGCGATAGCTCACTCGACGACGTGACGTCCCTCCTGCCGGGCGCTGCACGAGGCCCGGAACGCGCAGTGCGTGCAGTGCTGCCCGGCGGTCGGCGTGAACCGTTCGTCGAGGACCTTGCCGGCCGCGGTGGCGAGCAGGTCGCCGACCCACTCCCCCTCCAGCGGCTCCTGGGCCTGCACCTTGGGCAGGCTCTCGCCGCCGTCGCGTTTGGCGGCTGCCTGCCGGAGGTGGACGAGTTCGGCGCCGCCCGGCTCGGGACGCACGCCGTCGAACGCCTCGTCGACGGCGCCCTCGCGGACGGCCAGCTGGTAGACGGCGAGCTGCGGGTGGCGCTCCACTTCCTTGGAACCGGGCGCCTGCTTGCCGGTCTTGAAGTCGACCACGTAGGCGCGGCCGTCGCCGTCCGCCTCGACCCGGTCCATCTGGCCGCGGACGCGCACCTGGTAGTCGCCCGCTTCGATGGTGACGTCGAAGTCGTGCTCGCTGGCCACCGGGGTGCGCCCGGTGCGGTTCATGACGTGCCACTGCAGGAACCGTTCGAGCGCCACGCGCGCGTTGTCCTTCTCCTGGGCCGACTTCCACGGCGCGTCGAAGGCCAGCGCGTTCCACACGGAGTCGAGGCGTTCCATGAGGACCCCGAGGTCGGCCGGGGTGTGTCCGGAGGCGACCTCGTCGGCGAGGACGTGCACCACGTTGCCGAAGCCCTGGGCGGCCGTAGCGGGCGCGTCGGCCTTCACCTCGCGGCCCAGGAACCACTGCAGGGCACAGGTGTTGGCGAGCTGGTCGAGGGCGCTTCCGGAGAGGACGACCGGCTGGTCGCGGTCGCGCAGCGGCACCTTGGACTCGGTCGGCTCGAACATCCCCCACCAGCGGTAGGGGTGCGCGGACGGCACCAGGGGGCGGCCGTCCTCGTCGGCGAGGGCGGCGAGCCGGGCCAGACGGCGGGCGGCGGCCTCCCGGAGGGCGTCGGACACCCGCGGGTCGACCGTGGTGGCCCGCAGTTCGGCGACGAGTGCCGCGACGGCCAGAGGGCGGCGCGGGCGGCCTGTGACGTCCTTGGGTTCGACGCCGAGCTCGGTCAGGAAGCGGGAGGGCTGGTCACCGTCGTCCGCGGGGGCCTTGACCGCGGTGACGACGAGGCGCTCCCTCGCGCGCGTGGCGGCCACGTAGAACAGGCGGCGCTCCTCGGCGAGCAGCGCACCGGGGGTGAGGGGTTCGGCGAGCCCGTCACGGCCGATGCGGTCGGCCTCCAGGAGCGAGCCGCGGCGGCGCAGGTCCGGCCACAGGCCCTCCTGGACCCCTGCCACGACCACGAGGCGCCACTCCAGGCCCTTGGAGCGGTGCGCGGTCATCAGGCGGACGGCGTCGGGGCGTACGGTGCGCCGCGCGAGGGTGTCGGCGGCGATGTCCTCGGCGTCGATCTCCTCCAGGAAGTTCAGGGTGCCCCGGCCGCCGGTGCGTTCCTCGGCGCGGGCCGCGGTGGCGAACAGGGCGCAGACGGCGTCCAGGTCGCGGTCCGCGTTGCGCCCGGCGGCGCCGCCTCGGCGAGCGGCCCGCTCCAGCCGTGTGGGCCACGGCGTGCCCTCCCAGAGGTCCCACAGCGCCTCTTCGGCCGTACCGCCGCCGGCCAGGCGCTCGCGGGCCTTGCGCAGCAGCGCGCCGAGGCGCTGGGCGCCGCGCGCGTACGCGGGGTCGTGCACGGCAAGGCGCTCCGGCTCGGAGAGTGCCTGCGCGAGCAGCACGTCGGAGGGCGGCGGCAGCGGGTTGCCGGCGGCCCGTTCCTCGTCGCGCAGGGCGCGGCCGAGGCGGCGCAGGTCGGCCGCGTCCATGCTCGCGAGGGGGGAGGTCAGGAGGGAGAGGGCGGTCTCGGTGTCGAGCCAGGAGGCGGTCGGCTCCGCGTCAGGAGCGTCGGACGCCGTGTCCCTTTCAGCAGCCCCGGCGGCCTCCGCCAGGGCCACCGCCCGCAACGCCGTCAGCAGCGGTGCCACCGCCGGTTCGTGCCGCAGCGGCACGTCGTCCCCGTCGCCGTCGACGGGGACGCCCGCCGCGGTGAGGGCACGGCGGACCGTGGGGATCGTGCGGGAGCCGGCGCGCACCAGGACGGCCATGTCCCGCCACGGGACGCCGTCCTCCAGGTGGGCCCTGCGGAGGATGTCGGCGATGTTGTCCAGCTCCGTCCCGGACGTCGGGTACGTGTACGCCTCGACGCGTCCGCCGTCCCGTACGGGGGCGAGTTCGCGATGGGCGCGCACCTTCTCGGCGGGCAGCCGGGTCAGCGGCATGCGCTGGGTGAGCAGCCGGGTGGCCGCCAGCAGGCCGGCCCCGGAGCGGCGGGACGTGCGCAGCACGGTGACGGGGGCCGGGCGGCCGTCCGCGCGCGGGAAGGCGTGCGGGAAGTCCAGGATGCCGTTCACGTCGGCCCCGCGGAACGCGTAGATCGACTGGTCGGGATCGCCGAAGGCCACGAGCGTGCGGCCGCCTCCGGCGAGGGCGTCCAGCAGCCGCACCTGGGCGGGGTCCGTGTCCTGGTACTCGTCGACGTAGACGGCGTCGTACCGGGCGGAGAGCCGTGCCGCGACCTCCGGGCGGTGGGCGAGGAGCACCGCGCGGTGGACGAGTTCCGCGTAGTCGATCACGCCCTGCAGGTCGAGCACGTCGAGGTACTCGGCGAGGAAGGCGGCCGCGGCGCGCCAGTCGGGCCGTCCCGTGCGGTGGGCGAAAGCGTCCAGGGCCTCGGGCCCAAGGCCCAGTTCACGGCTGCGGGCGAGGACCGCGCGGACCTCGTCGGCGAAACCGCGGGTGGTCAGGCAGGCGCGCAGTTCGTCAGGCCAGCGCACGTGCGCGAGCCCGAGCTGCTCCAGATCCACCTGGCCGGCGAGCAGCTCGCGCACCGAGACGTCCTGCTCGGGGCCGGACAGCAGCCGCAACGGCTCGACGAACAGGGCGCTGTCCTGGTGGGCGCGGACCAGGGCATAGCAGAACGAGTGGAAGGTGGTCGCCTGGGGAGCGCGGGCGGCCCCGGCCCGCTGGGCCATGCGGTCGCGCAGCTCGACGGCCGCCCGGCGGCTGAAGGTGAGGACCAGGACGCGCTCGGGGTCCCCGCCGCGGGCCACTCGCTCGGCCACGGACTCGACGAGGGTGGTCGTCTTGCCGGTGCCCGGACCTGCGAGGACGAGGAGCGGGCCCGCCGCGTGGTCAACCACGGAGCGCTGCGAGGCGTCCAGAAGAGGAGGGTCCATGCTGGCAGGGGGGGTACGTACCAGTCGGTAAGCGCCACGGTTCCCCCGCCGCACCCAGGGGTGCGACAGGTCGCTGGTGGAGGAAGAGGAGCTCACGTGGTTCGCCGGTTCTGGTGGAAGTGCTGGTTGGCGGGCCACCGCGCGTGGCGGGCGGTGACCGCGGGGTGACGGGGGCACGCGCAGCCGACGCTACGCCGACGAGTGAGGCGGAAGGAGGGCTTCCCCTTCTTCCCACCGGCCACTCACGGAACTCGCGGCACTCGCACCTCTCGACTCACGAACGTACGTCATGCCGCCGGTGTGCCCCGATTCGCCCATACGGATCACGAGTCACACAGGAGGCCGTCCGATGGCGGAAGCTGTCAGGTGTGACCCTCCGCGCGATCACCGCCGTCCCACCGCGCCCGTCTCATGTCGATGCGCGGCAGGTGGCCCTCGGCGGCGCGGCTCGCCTCCCTCAACGGCGTGCCCTCCGCCCGGTAGTGTCCGAGCGCCCGTTGTTCGTGCCCCGGCAGCAGGGCGCCGTCCGCGCGGACGACCCGCCACCACGGGGAGGCTCCCCCGTAGAGCGCCATCACCCGGCCGACCTGCCGCGGGCCACCCTGCTCCAGCCACTCGGCGACGTCCCCGTAAGTCATGACACGGCCCGGCGGGATCAGTTCGGCGACGTCGAGGACCCGCTCGGCGTAGTCGGGCAGCGCTTGCGCGGGCTCGTCCTGGTACCGGCCCCCCTCAGGGCTCTGCTCACTCATCCGCCCCATCCTGCCCCACCCCACCGACAACGGGCCGGGCGTGCTCCCGAGCGTTTCCCTCGCCCGGCAGGAGCGCGTCGGGCAGACTGTCCGACCCCGCATGTGCACCCTGATTGCCCCGTGTGCCGGTGCGGCATGCCACCATCGTGCGGGCGGTGACCGGTGATACGAGACCAAGAAGAGACCATGAAGCAGCAGGGTGCGCACCCCGAGGGCACGGAAGGCACCTCTGACGCTTCGTCGCGCCCGGGCACTGCGGACGACGGTCCGAAGGGGCCCGCGAAGAAGAACCGCGCGGCCGCCGAAGAGCCCGATTTCGCGCACATCGACGAGGTGGAGGGCGACGAACCGCTGCTCCCCGCGCGCGTGCACCGCCCTTCCGACCTGATGCGCCTGCTGGTGGGCGTGCTCGCCGTCGCGATCCTGATCGGGATCGCCGCGTTCGCGCACGGCACCACCTCGGGCCTCGAGCAGGACATCAACAAGGGCACGGGGCAGGCGCCCGACCTGCTCATCAAGATCGCAGGACTGGCCTCCAGCATCGCGATCCTGCTGGTGCCCGTCGCCTTCGCCATCGAGCGGCTGATCAAACGGGACGGACTGCGCATCGCCGACGGTGTGCTCGCGGCGGTCCTGGCACACGGTGTGACCCTCGCCACCGATCTGTGGGTCGCCCGGGCCGCCCCCGACTCGATCCAGGAGGCGCTCACCCAGCCCTCCCCCGGCGACATCCACGCGCTGACCGATCCCGTGCACGGTTATCTGGCCCCGGTCATCGCCTACATGACGGCCGTCGGCATGTCGCGCAGACCGCGATGGCGCGCGGTGCTGTGGGTCGTGCTGCTCCTCGACGCCTTCTCGATGCTCGTCACCGGGTACACGACCCCGTTCTCGATCATCCTGACCGTGCTGATCGGCTGGACCGTGGCCTACGGCACGCTGTACGCGGTCGGCTCGCCCAACGTCCGGCCCACCGGGCAGACGCTGATGGCCGGTCTGCGGACCGTCGGCTTCCGCCCCGTCAACGCCTCCCGCGAGGACACCTCGGACAACCCGGACACCGGGGACCGCGGCCGGCGCTACTTCGTCACGCTCGAGGACGGCCCGCCCCTGGACGTGACGGTGGTCGACCGGGAGCAGCAGGCCCAGGGCTTCTTCTACCGCGCCTGGCGCAACCTCACCCTGCGCGGCTTCGCCACCCGCAGCAGCCTCCAGTCGCTGCGGCAGGCCCTGGAGCAGGAGGCCCTGCTGGCGTACGCGGCGATCGCGGCCGGCGCCAACGCGCCCAAGCTGATCGCCACCTCCGAGCTCGGTCCCGACGCGGTGATGCTCGTCTACGAGCACAGCGGCGGACGCACCCTCGACTCGCTGCCGGACGAGGAGATCACCGACGACCTGCTGCGCGACACCTGGCATCAGGTGAAGGCCCTGCAGTCGCGGCGTATCGCGCATCGCAGGCTGGTGGGCGACGCGATCCTGGTGGATCGTTCCGGCATGGTGATCCTCACCGACCTGCGCGTCGGCGAGATCGCGGCCGGTGATCTGCTGCTGCGCATGGACACCTCCCAACTGCTGGTGACGCTCGGCCTCCGGGTGGGCGCCGAGCGGGCGGTCGCCTCGGCGGTGGGCGTGCTCGGTCCGGACGCGGTGGCCGACTGCCTGCCGATGCTCCAGCCCATCGCGCTCAGCCGCTCCACGCGCGCGACGCTGCGCAGACTGGCCCGGGAGCGGGCACAGCGCGAGCGCGACGCGGTCCTGGAGGCGTCCCGGCAGGCCAAGCTGGCCCGTGTGGAAGGGGACACGGAGGAATCCGTGCCCGTCCTGGAGAAGCCCGACAAGAAGGCCGTACGGGCGGAGCAGCGCGCCGAGAAGCGGGCGATCGACGAGGCCCTGGAGGAGGCGCGCGAGGAGGACCTGCTCACGCAGATCCGGCACGCGGTGCTGCGGATCAGGCCACAAGCACCCGTCGAGCCGGCCCGGCTGGAGCGGGTGCGTCCACGCACGCTGATGAGTTTCATGGCCGGCGCGATCGGCGCCTACTTCCTGCTGACGCAGCTGACGCACATCGAGTTCGGGCCACTCATCGCGAACGCCGAGTGGGGCTGGGTCGCCGCGGCCGTGCTGTTCTCGATGTGCAGCTATGTGGCGGCGGCGATGGCGCTGCTGGGGTTCGTGCCCGAGCGGGTGCCGTTCGTACGGACCGTGGCGGCGCAGGTCGCCGGTTCGTTCGTGAAGATCGTCGCCCCGGCGGCGGTGGGCGGTGTCGCCCTCAACACGCGCTTCCTCCAGCGCGCGGGAGTGCGGCCGGGGCTCGCGGTGGCGAGTGTCGGCGCGTCGCAGCTGTTCGGACTCGGCTGTCACATCCTGATGCTGCTGTCCTTCGGCTACCTGACCGGCACCGAGAAGACGCCGTCGCTGTCGCCCTCCCGGACGGTCATCGCCGGCCTGCTGACGGTGGCGGTGCTCGTGCTCGTGGTGACGTCGGTGCCGTTCCTGCGCAAGTTCGTCGCCACGCGCGTGCGGTCGCTGTTCGCGGGTGTCGTGCCGCGCATGCTGGACGTGCTGCAGCGGCCGCAGAAGCTGGTCACCGGCATCGGCGGCATGCTGCTGCTGACCGCCTGCTTCGTGATGTGCCTGGACGCGTCGATCCGCGCGTTCGGAGACGAGTCCACGTCGATCAGCCTCGCCAGCGTCGCCGTCGTCTTCCTCGCGGGCAACGCCCTGGGGTCGGCGGCGCCGACGCCGGGCGGTGTGGGGGCGGTCGAGGCGACACTGACGGTCGGTCTGATCGCCGTCGGGCTCCCGAAGGAGGTCGCGGCACCGGCGGTCCTGCTGTTCCGCCTGCTGACGCTGTGGCTGCCCGTGCTGCCCGGTTGGCTGGCCTTCAACCACCTCACCCGCAAGCAGGCCCTCTGACCCGACCGGGCCGGCAGGCCCTCTGACCGGCCTGGCCGGAGGCACGCCCTCCACATGGTCGGCCCGGCAAGCAGGCCCTTTGGCCCTGACCGACCCTCCTGCCCCTCTTACCTCGTACGGCACGCGTCCCGCGCGCCCCGTTCGGTACCGCCGCAGGATGGAAACATGCCATCCGTCCTCCCGCCGCGGGCCGCCGCCCTGACCGTCTCCGCCGTGCTGCTGTCCACCCTGCTGGCGGGGTGCGGCAACGACGCCCAGGACGAGGACCTCACACGCCAGGAACTGAGCTGGAAGGCCTGCCCGGCCCCGGACGAGGCCCAGGGCGGAGGCGCCCCGCCCTCTCCCCTGCCGGACGACGGCGAGTGGCAGTGCGCCACCATGAGGGCCCCGCTCGACTGGGGCGACCCTGAGGGCGACACGATCGGCCTCGAACTGATCCGGGTCAGGACGACCGGCACCGAGAACGAACGCATCGGCTCGCTCATCTTCAACTTCGGCGGCCCCGGCGGCTCCGGCGTCACCTCGCTGCCCGCCTTCGCGGAGGGCTACGCCACCTTGCGCACCCGCTACGACCTGGTCAGCTTCGACCCGCGCGGGGTCGGTCGCAGCGACCCCGTGATCTGCGCGAACGACCAGCAGCTCGACGCCTACTTCCAGCAGGACGCCACCCCCGACGACGCCGCCGAACGCACCGAGCTCGTGGAGAACACCAAGGAGTTCAACGACGCCTGCGAGCAGAACTCGGAGCAGATCCTGCCGCACGTGCGCACCACCGACGCGGCGCGCGACCTGGACCTGATGCGCCAGGTCCTCGGCGACGACAGGCTGCACTACTTCGGCATCTCCTACGGCACCGAACTGGGCGGCGTCTACGCCCACCTGTTCCCCAAGCGGGTCGGCCGGGCGGTGTTCGACGCCGTCGTCGACCCCACGCAGGACTCCGAGCAGGGATCGCTGGGGCAGGCCAAGGGCTTCCAGCTCGCGCTCGACAACTTCGCCGAGGACTGTGTGTCCAAGACCGAGGAGTGCCCGATCGGCGACAGCGCGCAGGACGTCAAGGACCGCATCGCCAGACTGCTGGACGACCTCGACCGCAAGCCGATCCAGGGCGTCTTCCCGCGCCAGCTGACCCAGACAGCGGCGACCAGCGGCATCGCGCAGGCCCTGTACTCGCAAGATTTCTGGGAGTTCCTCACCCAGGGTCTCGAAGAGGCCTACGACGGCGACGGCAGGATCCTGCTGCTGCTGTCCGACTCGATGAACGGGCGCAGCGAGAACGGCGAGTACAGCAACATCACCCCCGCCAATATCGCCATCAACTGCGCCGACGACAAACCCCGTTACGACGCCGCCTACGTGGAGCGGAAGCTGCCCGGGTTCCGGGCCGCCTCCGACCTGTTCGGCGACTACATGGCGTGGTCCATGCTCAGCTGTACGGACTGGGCCGTGGAAGGCGCCGCAGACCACCCGGACGTGAGCGCTCCGGGCGCGGCGCCCATTCTGGTCGTCGGCAACACAGGTGACCCGGCAACGCCGTACGAGGGCGCCCGGGCGATGGCGAACGCGCTGGGCAAGGGCGTCGGGGTCGAGCTGACGTACCGGGGGCAGGGGCACGGCGCGTACGACAGCAAGAACAAGTGCGTGCAGGGCGCGGTGAACGGCTATCTGCTGGACGGGAAGGTGCCGCCGACGGGGACCGTATGCACCTGACACCCCAGCGATCCGGGATATTCCCAGGTCAAAAGGTTATCCACAGGCCGAAACGGCCGACGCGGGATCTGCCTACCATGGCCTGACCGCCATCCGCGGCGAAGAGCGGACGGCCTGCGAGGGGGGATGGGCAATGACGCGCTTCGTTCGATGGACGGCTCTGGCGGCCGTCTCGGCCCTGCTGGCCGCAGGCTGCAGCGGCGGTTCGTCCGACGACGGCAGGAGCGGGCTCTCCTGGGGCCGTTGCGAGGCCACTGCCGAAGGCCCCGCGCCGAGCAGCGACTGGCAGTGCGCGACGCTGAAGGTGCCGCTGGACTGGTCGAAGCCGGACGGTGAGACGATCGGCCTGGGGCTGATCCGTGCCAAGGCTCGCGGAGACAAGCGTGTCGGGTCGCTGTTGTTCAACTTCGGCGGCCCGGGCGCCTCGGGCGTGTCCATGATGCCGTCGTACGCCCCGACCGCCTCCTCGCTCCGCGAGCGCTACGACCTGGTGAGCTGGGACCCGCGCGGCGTGGGCGCCAGCGAAGGCGTGCGGTGCCGGGGCGACAAGGAGATCCAGGCAGCCGAGTCGGTGGACGTCTCCCCCGACACCCCCGCCGAGGAGAAGGCGTACTTCGAGGACGCCGCCGAC
Organism: Streptomyces sp. NPDC012474; assembly: GCF_042955185.1. Taxonomy (NCBI): domain Bacteria; kingdom Bacillati; phylum Actinomycetota; class Actinomycetes; order Kitasatosporales; family Streptomycetaceae; genus Streptomyces; species Streptomyces sp. NPDC012474. The sequence goes on along the minus strand of NZ_JBIBEP010000009.1, from coordinate 109,293 downwards.
TTCGGCGAGGGCTGCCGGAAGAACGCCGGGAAGCTGATGGCGCACGTCTCGACCGCCGACTCGGCCCGCGACATGGACCGCATCCGGGAGGTCCTCGGCGACGCCAGGATGAACTACTTCGGCATCTCCTACGGCACCGAACTGGGCGGCACCTATGCCCACCTCTTCCCGAAGAAGGTCGGCCGCATGACGCTGGACGCGGTCGTCGACCCCGGCGCCGACACCGTGGGCCACGCCGAGAACCAGGCCAGGGGCTTCCAGCGCGCGCTGAACGGCTACCTGAAGTCGACGGGCCAGGACCCCGAGGAGGGCACACGCAAGATCGCGGGCCTGCTGCGGCGGATCGACGCCCGGCCTCTGACGGCGGGCACGCCCGGGCGGAAGCTCACCCAGACCCTCGCGGTCACGGGCATCATCCTGCCGCTGTACAGCAAGGACAGCTGGCCGACGCTGACCAGCGCCCTCGAAGCGGCCGAGCAGGGCGACGGCTCGGAACTCCTGGCCCTCGCCGACCGCTACAACGAACGCGATCCGTCGGGCCGCTACGGCACGACGACCCACTCCCAACGGGTCATATCGTGCCTGGACGACAGGCAGCGGCCGACGGTGGCCGAGACGAAGCGGCTGCTGCCCCGGTTCGAGAAGATCTCCCCGGTCTTCGGGACGTTCCTCGGCTGGGACACGGCCGGCTGGTGCCACGACTGGCCGGAGCCCGGGCAGCACGACACTCCGGAAGTGAACGCCCCCGGCGCGGCACCGGTCCTGGTGGTCGGCAACACCGGCGACCCGGCCACTCCGTACGAGGGCGCGCGGAGGATGGCCGACGAGCTGGGCAAGGGCGTCGGAGTGATGCTCACCTGGCGGGGCGAGGGGCATGGCGCGTACGGCAGTGGGAGCGACTGCGTCGACTCCACGGTGAACGCGTACCTGCTGGACGGCGCGGTGCCGAAGGACGGCAAGGTCTGCTCATGACGGCGGCGGGGGCTCCACGCACCCGTGGTGCGCGAAGCCCCCGCCGCTCGGAGAGGGGGGACCGGTGCGGCTCAGTACACCGGCTTGGACGGCTCGATCTGGTTGACCCAGCCGATCACGCCACCGCCGACGTGCACCGCGTCCGAGAAGCCCGCGGACTTGAGGACCGCGAGGACTTCCGCACTGCGGACACCCGTCTTGCAATGCAGGACGATCTTCTTGTCCTGCGGGAGGCTCTCCAGGGCGGTGCCCATGAGGAACTCGTTCTTCGGGATCAGCCGGGCGCCAGGGATGGCGACGATCTCGTACTCGTTCGGCTCGCGGACGTCGATGATGTCGATGCTCTCGCCGTCGTCGATCCACTCCTTGAGCTGCTTGGGAGTGATCGTGGAGTCGGCGGCCGCCGCCTGGGCCTCCTCGGAGACGACGCCGCAGAAGGCCTCGTAGTCGATGAGCTCGGTGACGGTCGGGTTCTCGCCGCAGACCGCGCAGTTCGGGTCCTTGCGGACCTTGACCTGGCGGTACTGCATCTCCAGGGCGTCGTAGATCATCAGTCGGCCGACCAGCGGGTCACCGATGCCGGCGAGGAGCTTGATGGCCTCGTTGACCTGGATGGAGCCGATGGACGCGCACAGCACGCCCAGGACGCCGCCCTCAGCGCAGGAGGGGACCATGCCGGGGGGCGGGGGCTCCGGGTACAGGCAGCGGTAGCAGGGGCCGTGCTCGGACCAGAAGACGGACGCCTGTCCGTCGAAGCGGTAGATCGAGCCCCAGACGTACGGCTTGTTCAGCAGCACGCAGGCATCGTTGACCAGGTAGCGGGTCGCGAAGTTGTCCGTGCCGTCGACGATCAGGTCGTACTGGCTGAAGATCTCCATCACGTTGTCGGCCTCGAGCCGCTCCTCGTGAAGGATCACGTCCACGTACGGGTTGATGCCCTTGACGCTGTCGCGGGCGGACTCCGCCTTGGAGCGGCCGATGTCGGCCTGGCTGTGGATGATCTGGCGCTGCAGGTTCGACTCGTCGACCTCGTCGAACTCCACGATGCCGAGGGTGCCGACGCCCGCGGCGGCCAGGTACATCAGCGCCGGCGAGCCCAGGCCGCCGGCGCCCACACACAGCACCTTGGCGTTCTTCAGCCGCTTCTGCCCGTCCATCCCGACGTCGGGGATGATCAGGTGGCGGGAGTACCTGCGGACCTCGTCTACGGTGAGCTCGGAAGCCGGCTCGACCAGGGGTGGCAGCGACACGGGGACTCCGTTGGTCGGTCAATCACTACGGTTGTTCTCCCCGTAACAGTGCCATGCCCTTTTTCATTCCGAGACACCTGTTCCGACACGCGAGACGAATTCGTCCCAGTAGCCGGGCATGGCCTCCCAGGGGTCGGCGCCCCCGTCGCCGTCCGTGTGGTCCGTGATCCAGACCGTCGCGGCTCCCTGCCAGCGCGCGATCCCCAATGCCTCGGTCAGGTGGGGGCGGGGCACGCCGTGGACGAAGTGGCAGAAACGCTCGGGCGAATGGTCTGCGGTCCACTCGGCCACCTGCGACCACCTGTAGTCGCTCCAGGGCCCGGAGAAGGTGACCAGCTGGTCGGCGAGTTCGACATAGCCGGGGTGCGGGTGGATGCCGTGACCGAGGACGATGTGGGCAGCGTCACGGATCACGCGGAGCGTGGCGACCGTGCGGCGGACCTCGGGCAGCCGGGCGTGGTCCGCCGGGCAGCGCTCCAGGAGGAAGCCGTCGACCTGGTACCAGTCGACGAACCGGTGGGCGTCCGAGATCAGCTCGCCGAAGTTGCGGGTGCCGTACCGGGTGTCGAGGCGGCCGAGGACGCGGACGCCCGCGTTGCGCAGGCGGCCGGCCGCCTCCAGGCAGTGCGGGTCGGGGCGGGCGCCGGGACCGTCGGACACGTTGAGGACCACCCAGTGCAGCGGGGTGCCGGGGCGGGTCAGCTCGCCCCACTCGGTGGGGGCGAGGAGGGGGTGCGCGTAGCCGGGGACTCCGACGCCGGGGCGGAGTTCCGTGCCCGAGGTGTGCCGCCGGGACCTGGTCAGATGCGGCATGCCGCCTCCATCCAGATGTCGGCGAGGGACTCCTCCAGGCCGATCCGGGGGCGCCATCCGAGCCGGTCGCGAGCGGTACGCACGTCGGCCTGCTGCCAGCTGCCGCAGCCGTCGGGGTACGGGTACGCGGCGGGGGGCACGTGGTCCGGGTCGGGGCGGGGGTGGCCGATGGCCGTGCGCAGGGCGCCGGGCGGGCCGTCGAGTTCATGGAGGGCGCCGCCGTATCCGGCGACCCGGGCGAGGACCGCGGCGGCGTCGCGCAGGCGCACGGCGCGGCCGGAGCCGATGTTGATGACGCCCTGCGCGGCGGAGAGTGAGGCGGCGTGGACGGCACGGGCCACGTCGCGCACGTCGACGAAGTCGCGCTGTGCGCCGAGGCCGCCGAGTTTCAGTTCGCCGTCGCCGGACTGCATGGCGCGGCGCATGGCCTCGGCGAGACGGCCCAGCGGGGAGCCGGCGGGGGTGCCGGGTCCGGCCGGTGAGAAGACGCGCAGGACGACGGCGTCCAGGCCGGAGCCGAGGACCAGCTCCGTGGCGGCGAGTTTGCTGACCCCGTACGGACCGCCGGGCCGCGGCACGGCGTCCTCGGCGGTGGAGGAACCGGGCTGGCTCGGGCCGTACTCCGCGCTGCAGCCGATCTGCACCAGCCGGGCGCCGCAGCCGCTGCGGCGCAGGGCCTCGCAGACGGTGGCCACGGCGACGGTGTTGTGGCGGGTGAGTTCGCGGGCCCCGCCGCGGGTGGCGCCGGCGCAGTTGACGACGACACCGGGGTGGACCGCGTCGAGGAAGCGGGTGAGGGCGCCGGGACTGCCGGAGGCGAGGTCGAAGCGGACGTCGGCGTCGTCACCCCGGCCGAGGGCGGTGAGCTGCACGGCCGGGTCGGCGAGCAGACGGTCGGCGACGAAGCGCCCGATGTAGCCGTTGGCTCCGATCAGCAGGACTCTCATCGCGCGGCTCCCCATGTCGCCGGGGCTCCTGGGTGGGTGGTCATGCGGTTTCTCCTCGAGGCGGAAAGGAAGGGAGCGGAAAGGAAGGGACGGGGCGGGTGCCGCCCGCGGCGGTGGGGCCGGTGTCCGGGGCGGTCACGGCGCGGGCTCCGGAGGTGCGTGGGCCGAGGCCCGGGTCAGCTTGCGGGTCGCGTGGACCAGGAGGGTCAGGGCCGCCGCTCCGCAGGCGAGCGATGGAACGCTGCCGGCACCCCAGGTCGCGATCAGGGTTTCGACGGGGGTCGCGAGGAACCCCAGACCGGGGAGGCGGGAGGCGAAGACCGTGGCGAGGGCGGCCGCCTCGACCGTGGCCGCCGCGGTGAGGACCACGGCGGGGGCGTAGGTGAAGCCGTGCGTGGTGAGGAGGCGGGCCAGGAAGAGCAGGGAGCCCAGGGCCAGGCCCTGTGCGAGGGCCGGGGGCTCGTCGAGGACTGCCGTGCAGAGGGTGAGCAGACCCGCCAGGGCGCCCAGGAACAGGGCGAACGTGCCGAGCAGGAGGGGGCGTACGGCGGCGGCGAAGTCCTCCAGGCCACGGCTGCCACCGAGTCTGCGACGGGTGCGCACGGTGAAGAGGTGTGCGGTCCAGGCGGCGGGCGCGCAGGCCAGGGCGAGGGCCAGCACCGGAGCGGCGGTGAGGGGCCAGGGGCCGTCGGCTGTGCCGGTGGGCAGGGCGTCGGGGCCTCCGGCGAGGGCGTTGTCGAGCAGGCCGTTGCCCAGGAGGGAGTAGGCGACGAGCCACGCCGTCCAGGGGGTGGTCCTGCCGCAGGCCGCGCGGGGTCGCGGTCCGGGCCGGTCCGCATCGGTCCTGCTGAGGGGGCCCCGGCGCAGGGCCGCGCGGAGTGCCAGGGCCACGGCGAGGGCACCGGCTGCGGCCGCGAGCAGGCGGAACTGCCCCTGGGTCAGGTGCACGGCGGTCACGGCGACGGCGCACAGCCCGCCGGGCAGCAGCGTCAGAAGGGCCCAGCCCGCGCGCACCCGGGGCGTGACGGGTGGGGCGGACAGGGGTGTGTCTCCGTCACGGGAGACGCGCGCGTACATCTCCTCGGCGAGGGAGAAGACGTCCCGGTGGCGGAAGCGGGCAGCGGTCCGGTCGGTGATGCCGTGCGCTTCCAGTCCCGCGGCGATCTCGAGAGAGTCCACCGCACGCTCGCACAGCCCCCGGTGACGGTGCATCAGCGCCTTCACCGGGTCGGCAGCGCCCCGACGCGGGGTGGACGCCTTGCGGTCGACGGCCGGCTCCCGCGCCCCGGGCACCTTGGGGTCGGCGGCCGGCTTCCGGTTCTCGGGCTCCGTGCGATCGGCGACCGCCTCCGGGGCTGACGGGTGCGTGATGGCCAGGTCGGTCGCGGCCGGGCCCGTCGCGCTCGGGCCCGTCGCGCCCGGGTCCGTCCTGCTCGGGTCCGTCGCGCCCGGGTCCGTCGTGGTCGGGTCCGGATCTCGCTCCGGGCGGGCATCCAACGGCCCGGGGGTGGTCGGGGTTCCCGGGCGGCGGTCCAGTTCAGTCAAGTCGCTCATCGCGCGCCCTCCGGGGCGGGGAGGGGCGTGGTCGCGCGTACGGGCCTGCTCGGGGCCCAGCCGGGGCCGCTGCGGGCGGCGAGGCTGGGGGACGCGGCGGTCCAGTGGACGGGCACATGGGCTTCGGCGGGAACCGCGAACGGCAGCGGTTCTCCCGCTCCGTCGAGGAGGGCACGGCGTACGGGCGCCCGCGAGACGATCTCCAGGTAAATGCTGTGAAATGCCTCGATGTTCTGCTCGACCGTGAACAGTTCGAGGGCTCGGGCGCGAGCGGCGGCTCCCAGGCGCGCACGCCGCTCGGGGTCGCGCAGCAGCGCCACGCAAGCCTCGGCGAGCGCCCGCGGATTGCGCGGCGGTACGACGAGCCCCGTGCCGCCGATGACCTCCACGACCGCGCCGACATCGGTCGACACCGTCGCGCGCCCGCAGAGCATGGCCTCCACGAGGCCGACGGGGAATCCCTCGACGACGCTGGAGAGGACGGTCACGGCGCCCGAGGCGTAGGCGTCGACGGCGGCCGGGAGTTCCGGGCCGCCGGTCTCCTCGAAGGACACCGGGTTGTCTCCGGCGGCGTGCGGGCCCTCGGCCTCGTCGGGGAAGAGCTGGGCGGCCAGCGTCCTGCAGTGGCCGAGGTAGGCCGTGCCCTCGGGGCCGGCGGGAGCGCCGACGATGCGCAGACGGCTCCGCGGCGACTGCTTGCGGACCTCCGCGAAGGCGTGCAGCAGGGAGACCAGGTCCTTGGCGGGCTCGACGCGGCCGACCCAGACGAGCGTGTCCGGGTCCGCGCAGTCCGGGGACTCGCCCACCTCGGCGAAGGGCCGGGCGTCCATGCCGGGGTAGACCGTGCGGAGCTTCTCGCGCTCGGCACCACAGCGCTCCTGCCAGCGGCGGGCGTGTGTGTTGCCGGCGGTGACGACCTCGGCCCGCCTGTAGGTCTCGGCCGCGAGCCGGCCCTGGAAGGCCGCCAGCAGGGACCGTACGGGGGGTGGGGCGTCCGGAGCGGTGAGGTAATGCGTCCGCAGTCGCACGCCGTACTCGGTCACCATCAGGGGCACGCCGGTGAAGTGCCTGGCCAGCAGGCCGGGCAGGGCGGCCGGGCCGCCGGACGCCGCGTGGCAGAGGTCGACCGCTCCCAGTCCGTCGTCCTCGTACCAGTCGAGGGAGAGGGGGCGCAGGGCGCGTTCCAGGTGCGCGGCGACGGTGAGCAGATCCGGGACGCGCGCCTCACGCGCCGTGCGATGGGCGCCGGGCGCGCGACAGGCGCGTTCCAGGGTGCGTACGGCAGCCTCCGATCGGAGGGCTCCCCTCAGCCCGCCCTCCTCGCGGGCGAGTTCGGCGAGCCCGTACAGAGCGTTGGCGAAACGGTCCGCCTCCGAGGTCGGCGCACCTGCGGAAATCTCTCCGGCAGTACTGGAGGCACTCTTGGAGATCCCCCCGGCCACGCCGGAAGCACCACTCGAGGGAGCCCCCGGCACCCCGCACAGCACGGCAGCCAGTTCTCCGAAGCACTCGGTGAACCGCCGGCGTGCGCGGCGGCCGAGCACCACCTCGTCGTCCTCCGCCATCCACAGCGGTGCGGTGCGCACCCTGCGGACGTTGCGGGGCAGCGGGATCCAGCCCTCGTCCTCTTGGTCCTGGCTGCAGCTGAGCGCGTAGACGTCGAACTCGTGCTGGGCGAGCCCGCGCACCAGCCGGTCGCACCAGAGCCTGGCGTCACCGCTCACATACGGATAGCCACCTTCCGTAAGCAGTCCGATGCGCACGAGTGCACCCCCGATCTCCCGTATGGGGAGCCGCCGTTGCCCGGCGGCTCGCAGCGGGACGAACGTATGCGGACAAGGCGGTGGGGGGGGGGGGGGGGGGGGGGGGGGCGCGGCCCCCCCCCGGGGGGGGCGGGGGGGGCGGGGGGGGGGGGGGGGGGGGGGGGGGGGGGGCGGGGGGGGGGGGTGGGGGGGGGGCCCCCCCCCCCCACCAAAAGGGGTGAACGGTCGTAACTTTCCCGTGCGGGTCGCGTTCTGTCGCGCTAGGGATTCAAGCGGATACTGACCGTCATTCCGCGGCCGACTCCCGTCACCGCGCCTGGCATCGCGTCGTGCAGCCTGTGACGCAGGTGACGCAGGTGACGCAGGTGACGCAGGTGACGCAGGTGACGATCAGGACCCCCCGGGACGCCTGTGACGCCCGTGACGCGCGTGACGCCTGTCAGTTCCCGGGGTAGGGCCAGGGGTTGGCGCGGCAGCGGATGCCGTCGTGGTCGAGGAACTTGGTCTGCTGCTGCATGACCGGCGCGAGGTCGCCGTTCTTGTCGCAGGTGACGTGGTTGTAACCGAGACGGTGGCCGATCTCGTGGTTGATCAGCATCTGCCGGTAGGCGTGGATCTTGCTGTCGCCGTAGGTCGGTGAGCCCTGGGCCCACCGGTAGGCGTTGATCATCACGCGCTCGGTCGCGGCCGAGTCGCAGGAGACGTTGTCCTCGGTGGTGTCCAGGCCTGACTTGGCGCACCAGTCGGCGGTCGTTCCGGGGCTGGCGAGAGTGATCACGAAGTCGGGCTTGCCGGAGTAGATGCGCTCGAAGGTGCGCGCGCCGTTGTGGGCCCAGCTGCGCGGGTCGTTGAGCGTCTGCTGCACGGCCTCGGCGAACAGCGCGCCGTCCAGCCCGAGTCCCTGCTCCACGTCGACGCGGTAGGTGAGCTTCTGCCCGGCACCCGGCGCCTCGGCGATACCGGGGACGGCGTCGAACCTGCCGGAGCCCTTGAGTTCGGTGCCGAGCGGATAGGTCCTGCCCATCTTTTCGTCGTACGTCAGCGGCTTGACCTCGGGGGCGGGTGCCCGGCCGTCCGCGCGGGACGCGGAGTCCCGGACGTCGCGGCCCTGGTCGGGGGCGGACTGCGACTGCACGCCGGCGCCGCCGCCGTCGGCGACCTGGCCGGCGACGACGACGGCCAGCACGGTGGTGACGGCCGCGGCCGCGATGCCGGTGAAGGCACGGCCCTTGCCGCCCTTGCCGCCCTTGCCGCCCTTGTCCCGCACGGGCGCGCCGGTGGGCCTCGCGTCGTCATGGCCGCCGGACCCGGAGTCGGCAGCGGTGCCGGCGCTCCAGTCCGTGACGGAGGCGTAGGCGTCCGCGGCGTGCGCGGAGGCGGGCGTACGGGGCGCGAAGACGTCGTCCTCCTCGTCGACGAAGGCATCGAGATAGTCCTGCCGCGGCCCGGGCACGGATGCCCGGCGCTGCCGCGGTATCGGAGCACCGACTTCGGCGGGTGCCCCGCCACTGCCACTCAACTCACCCCAGCCGCCCCCGGCTTCGCGCTGCTCGGGATGCCCGCCACGGGCCTGAGGAAAGCCGTGCGCGGGCGTCCCGTCGGGCAGTCGCGGCACCCCGCGCGGCGGCGTGCCTCCGGCCACCCGGGGAACTCCGTGCGAGGGAGTCCCCTCAGCAAGGCGCGGCACCCCGCGCACCGGCGTGCCGTCCGGCAGTCGGGGGAGGCCCTGGGGCGGTGTGCCGTCCGGGTGCCAGCCGTCGGGGAGGCGCGGCATGCCCTGCGGCGGCGCCCCCTCCGTCGGCGCGGGCCGCGGCCCCGGCACCCTGCGCGGGCCCTGCGACGGCCAGCCGCCCTGCGGGGCACCGGGCGGTGCGCTCCGGGCTCCACGGCCGGCGTCGGACGCCTGGCCCGGCCTCTGCCCCTGCGCGGCCCCGGTCCGGCCGTCCCGTACTGCGGTTGTGTCCGCGCTGTCGCCCTTGGCGACCGGTCCGCGGCGGCTGTGGCGTCCCACGTCGCGCCTCAGCCCCCCATGCTCTCGTCGGTACCTGCTTCGTCGGCGGCGTCGCTCCCGGTATCCGCCCGGGCGGCCCGCTTCGCTCGCTGCGCGCCCAACTCTCCCGCGTCTTCGAGTAGTTCACGAAACGCCAGAGCCACCGTCTCCGGGTACTCCATCATCGCCACGTGACCCGCTTCGGGCAACGTCACCAGCCGGGAGTCGCGGAATGCCCGGGCCGCCTTCTGTGCCATGCGGAAGCCGACGAGCTGGTCGCGGCCGCCGTAGACGAGGAGGGTCGGCGCGAGAACCCGTTCGGCCTGGCGCCACAGCCCCTGCTGGCCGCCCAGGGTGTACGCGTTGACGATCCCGCGTGCGGAGCGCGCCATCGCGTCCCAGAAGTACGGCAGCCGCAGCCGCCGTTCCATCTCCTGCACGGCATTGCGGAATCCTTCCGGCGTCACACGGCCGGGGTCCCCGTAACACAGCGCCATCACGCCACGGACCCGCTGCTCCGCCGTCCACTCCCGGGTGAGCCGGGTGAAGAGCAGGGCGACGCCGGGCACCGCCAGCAGCCCCGTGGGCACGGCGGAGCGCTGCACTCGGATCTCTGGCAGAGCGGGCGACACAAGCGTGAGCGTACGGACCAGATCGGGCCGGACCGCGGCGACACGTGTGGTGATGGCGCCGCCGAGCGAGTTCCCGAACAGGTGCACGGGGCCGCGCCCGGAGGCGTCGAGGTAACGGATGACCGCGCGCGCGTGGCCCGTGACGGAGTAGTTGCCGTCGTCCGGTGGCGGGGAGTCGCCGAAGCCCGGCAGGTCGAGGGCCTCGCCGTCGACGACGCCGTCCAGCAGCGCCATCAGCGCCGACCAGTTCTGCGAGGATCCGCCGAGCCCGTGCACGTACAGCGCGGGCGGCAGCCCCTCGCGCGCGGGAGGCCTCGACCGGACCGTCAGCGTGACGCCGGGCAGCTCGACCGACCGCAGGCGCTCACCCTCCGCGACCCGGACGGTCCCCACCTTCGGCAGCACATTGGCGGGCGGCACGAACGGCAGCTCGGTCGAAGACATGCGGCAATGTTACGAGACGATCACGCAGTGACTCATGTGTTCGCCTGTGTTCGCCGTCACAGGATTCGGCCCGTTGGAGGGGCGGAAGAGGAGGCACCCGAGCACACGTGGGTAGCAGTCAACGGGATGAGCACTGCGTCACGTCCCGGACGCGGATCGCATAGCGTCCGGATCGGGTGTCTCCTAGGCTCGTACAGAGGGCACCCGCGTGTGGCCCCTGCATTCCCAGGGACGTTCGTAGGAAGGGAGCCCAGCATGGCCGTAGATCCCACCGACCCCGAGACGTTCGAGGCCGAGGACGCGCCGGAGGCGCAGGAGCTGGACGTCGAGGCCCCCGAGGTCGACGCGGCCGAGCAGCAGGCCGACATCGCGCCGGACCGCGACGACCCGCTGACCGGCGTCGACCCGGACCGGGCCAACGAGGCCGACCTGGTGGAGCAGGCCCGGATCGTCTCGCTCGACGAGGACGACTACCGGTGACGCTCGCCGCCGACGGGCGACGAGCAGTTCCTCAGAACAGGAAAGAGGCCGCATTTTGCCCGCTCTGACCCTGTTTGAAACCTTCGCAACCGCTTTCGCAACCGTCCGGTCCGTGAAATCCTGCGCTCTCACCGCGCACACCGGGGTTACCGAAAAGTACGATGGCGACGCGGCCAGATCCGCACATGGACGAACATGGGAGGCGGCGTGACAGCCATCGAGCAGACAGAGGCGGTTCGCCCGCGGGGCACACGCCTGCCGCGCCGTGCCCGACGCAACCAGCTCCTGGGCGCCGCCCAGGAGGTCTTCGTGGCCCAGGGCTACCACGCGGCCGCGATGGACGACATCGCGGAGCGCGCAGGCGTCAGCAAGCCGGTGCTCTACCAGCACTTCCCGGGCAAGCTCGACCTCTATCTCGCGCTGCTGGACCAGCACTGCGAATCGCTCATCCAGTCCGTACGGAACGCGCTCGCGTCGACGACCGACAACAAGCAGCGCGTCCGGGCGACGATGGACGCCTACTTCGCCTATGTCGAGGACGACGGCGGCGCCTTCCGCCTGGTCTTCGAGTCGGACCTGACGAACGAGCCCGCCGTGCGCGAGCGCGTCGACAAGGTCACGAACGAGTGCGCGGAGGCGATCTGCGACGTCATCGCCGAGGACACCGGCCTGTCGCGCGCGGAGTCGATGCTGCTCGCCTCGGGCCTGGGCGGCCTGGCCCAGGTGGTCGCGCGGTCCTGGCTGCACAGCGACCGCAGTGTGCCGCGCGACCAGGCCGTACAGCTGCTCACCTCGCTGGCGTGGCGGGGTATCGCCGGCTTCCCGCTTCACGGCATGGACCAGCCCCACAACTGACGGGTGCCTTGTTCCCGCCCGGTGTTCGCTCGTGGCGTTCTCGGGCGGAGCATGTACGTCCCCTCACCGGGCTAATGTGTGCTGCGTACGGCGCGGAAGGTCGCGCACATCACTGACCGTCGGAGGGACATAGCCGTGGAGGTCAAGATCGGCGTGCAGCACGCGCCCCGCGAGATCGTTCTGGAGAGCGGTCAGACTGCCGAGGAGGTCGAGCGCGTGGTCGCCGAGGCCCTGGCAGGCAAGTCGCAGCTGCTGAGCCTGGTGGACGAGCACGGCCGCAAGCTCCTCGTCCCGGCCGACCGTCTCGCGTACGTCGAGATCGGTGAGCCGGCCCCGCGCAAGGTGGGCTTCGGCGCGCTGTAGGCGCATACGCCGAGGGGCGGGATGGCCGACAGCCGTCCCGCCCCCTCGGCGTTCCCGGTCGGCCCCTTGACGTGACGACTCTGGCGCTAAGGGCTCTGGCGTTGACGGTCCTCCCTGGCGTCCCCTGGCGTCCCGTGGCGTTCCCGGTCCCCTTGCGGCGCACCGCTTCCTCCTCGGATGGAGCACAAGTCGCCCACAGGAGGGGATTGGATTCCGCAGGTCAGGGGTATGACGGGCTACGACCGATTTGGGCAGCCGGCCGTGTGGGAGGGACCCCGACATGCTCCTGGAAGCGCTGAGCTCCACGATCCTCGGCCTGGCTCTGGCGTGGGCGGCCGCACACCGCCTGTCGCACCGGCTCCCGGCACGCCCCATGGTGCTGTCGACCGGTGTCGCCGGTGCTCTCTTCGGGGCATTCGTCATGCACAGCGCGCTGGACGCCGGGCACGTGCTGCTCGTCCTGCTCGGTGCGGTGATCGTCTCCGTGGCATCGCTGTCGCTGCTCCTGCGCCCCGCGGGAAGACTGCGCCGCCGGTCGGCGACCGCCTGAGGGGTCGCCGACGGTGGCGGCGCCGACGACGTGACCGTCAGGCGAGGAACTAGCTAGGCGGCCAGCCCCAACGCGGCCATCCGCTTGGTGTGGGCCTCGGTGATCCGGGAGAACATCTTGCCGACCTCGGCGAGGTCGAAGCCGTCCGCGACCCCGCCCACGAGCATGGTCGACAGCGCGTCCCGGTCGGCGACCACCCGCTGGGACTGCGACAGTGCCTCGCCCATCAGCCGCCGGGCCCACAGGGCGAGCCGCCCGCCCACGCGCGGGTCGGCGTCGATCGCGGCCCGTACCTTCTCCACGGCGAAGCCGCCGTGGCCCGTGTCGTCGAGAACGGCCAGCACCAGGCCGCGGGAGTCGGAGTCCAGCCGGGCGGCGACCTCCCGGTAGAAGTCGCTGGCGATGGAGTCGCCGACGTAGGCCTTGACGAGGCCCTCCAGCCAGTCCGAGGGGGCCGTCTGCTTGTGGAACCCGTCGTACGCGGCGACGAACGGCTCCATCGCCCGCGTCGGCTCCTCGCCGATCTCGGCAAGCCGGTCGCGCAGCCTCTCGAAGTGGTGGAACTCCGCCGACGCCATCTTCGCCAGCTCCGCCTTGTCCGCCAGTGTCGGCGCCAGCTTGGCGTCCTCCGCGAGCCGCTCGAACGCCGCCAGCTCCCCGTACGCGAGCGCACCGAGCAGGTCCACGACCGCGGCGCGGTACTGCGGGTCGGCGGAGGCCGTCGCCCAGTCCCGGGCGGCGACTGAGGTCGGTTCGGCGGCGGCGGTGTCCGAGGCGTTCTCAGGCTTGTCAGAGCTCGTCATAAAGCGCACAATAGCCCGCTCGCCGGGGGCGTAAGGCCCTGGTCAATCACTGTGATGACGACTACGTGACCGAATCGGCCATCGCATGTGCGCGATTCCGGGGTATGGTGGTAATGCGCCTGCTGGTACGTCGACGTACCTCGACAGGCCGCACGTATGAGGATGCCCGGTCGGTGGCCCGATCGGCTCCGACCCGACAGCCCTCCCCGGCCGTCCGCCACAGTGCGTACGAGACCCGGAGGGGGACACCCTCAGCGGCATGAGCGCTAGAGCGTCGGCGCGGTCCCGTGCTCTACGGCCCGCCCGTAGGCAGCCGACGTCCCCGGCACGGTCTGACACGACCCCGCGCTCGCCTCGCGCCGCCCACACAGAAGAGGCAGCACCCTGACTACGTTCCGAGAGCTCGGAATTCTCCCCGAGACCGCCGAGGCCCTTGAAGCCGTCGGCATCATCACTCCCTTCCCCATCCAGGAGATGACGCTCCCCGTCGCCCTGACGGGCAAGGACGTCATCGGCCAGGCCAAGACCGGCACCGGCAAGACGCTGGGCTTCGGCCTCCCGCTCCTCGAGCGCGTCACCGTCCCCGCCGACGTCGAGGCCGGACGCGCCGAGCCCGAAGACCTCACCGAGGCCCCGCAGGCGCTCGTCGTCGTCCCCACGCGCGAGCTGTGCACGCAGGTCACCAACGACCTGCTGACCGCGGGCAAGGTGCGTAACGTACGCGTCCTCGCCATCTACGGCGGCCGGGCCTACGAGCCCCAGGTCGAGGCCCTGAAGAAGGGCATCGACGTGGTCGTCGGCACCCCGGGCCGGCTCCTCGACCTCGCCGGGCAGAAGAAGCTGAACCTGAAGCACGTCAAGAGCCTGGTCCTCGACGAGGCCGACGAGATGCTCGACCTGGGCTTCCTGCCGGACGTCGAGAAGATCATCAACATGCTGCCGGTGCGGCGCCAGACGATGCTGTTCTCGGCCACCATGCCGGGCGCGGTCATCGGCCTGGCCCGCCGCTACATGTCGCAGCCCACGCACATCAGCGCCACCTCCCCGGACGACGCGGGCGCCACGGTCGCGAACACGAAGCAGTTCATCTACCGCGCGCACAACATGGACAAGCCCGAGATGGTCTCGCGCATCCTCCAGGCCGAGGGCCGTGGGCTGGTCATGGTCTTCTGCCGCACCAAGCGCACCGCGGCCGACCTGGCCGACCAGCTCAAGCAGCGCGGCTTCGCCTCCGGCGCGGTCCACGGCGACCTCGGCCAGGGCGCCCGCGAGCAGGCACTGCGCGCCTTCCGCAACGGCAAGGTGGACGTGCTCGTCTGCACCGACGTCGCCGCCCGCGGCATCGACGTCGAGGGCGTGACGCACGTCATCAACTACCAGTCGCCGGAAGAGGAGAAGACGTACCTGCACCGCATCGGCCGAACCGGCCGCGCGGGTGCGAAGGGTACGGCCATCACGCTCGTCGACTGGGACGACATCCCGCGCTGGCAGCTGATCAACAAGGCGCTGGACCTGGGCTTCAGCGACCCGCCGGAGACGTACTCCACTTCCCCGCACTTCTACACCGACCTCGGCATCCCCGAGGGCACGAAGGGCGTCCTGCCGCGCTCGGAGCGTACGCGCGCCGGGCTGGACGCGGAGGAGCTGGAGGACCTGGGCGAGACGGGCGGCCGCGGGCCACGCGGCCGCGGCGGCCGCGGTGGCGGCGACCGGGACGAGTCCCGCTCGGCCGACCGCGAGCGCTCGTCGCGTACGCCGCGTCGCCGTCGCCGTACGCGCGGCGGTAGCACGGTGGACGGGGCGCCCGAGTCCGCCGGCACCACCGCGCCGGACATCACGTCCCCCGGCGGCGCCGCCGAGGCGGACTCCGTCACGGCTCCGCGCACCCCGCGCCGGCGTCGCCGCACCCGCGGCGGGGCCCAGTCCGAGGCGGCCCCCGTCACGGCGGTCGAGTCCCCCGGGTCCGAGCAGGCGGAGACCGCCGTCGCGACGGCGGAGGGCACGGCTGCCGAGGCCCCGGAGACGGCCGCGAAGTCGCGCCGACGTCGTACGCGCCGCCCGGAGACGGCCGCGGTGGAGACCGAGGCCGCGGTGACGCCGTCGGCCCCGGAGCCGGTGATCGTCGCCGAGGCACCGGCCGCCGCGGAAGCCGCGCTGCCCGAGGCCGCCGCCAGGCCGCGCCGCCGCACCCGCAAGGCCACGGCGGCGTCCGCGGCCGAGTCGGCGGTCGACACGGCCGAGGGGACCACCGAGTCCGCTGCGGAGCCGGTGGAGACGAAGCCGCGTCGCCGCACCCGCAAGACGGCCGCGGAGGCTGAGGCGATCGTCGACACCGCCGAGACGGCCGAGGCGAAGCCCAGGCGTACGCGCAAGGCGACGGCAGCGGCGGCCGAGGCCGCCGTCGACACGGCCGAAGGCACGGAGGCCAAGCCGCGCCGCCGCACCCGTAAGACCGCCGAGGCCCCCGAGACCACGGTCGAGGCCGCGGCTCCCGAGGCCTCGGAGACCAAGCCGCGCCGCACCCGCAAAGCCGCCGCCCCGGCGGAGGACGCGGTCGACACGGCCGAAGGTGCGGAGGCCAAGCCGCGCCGCCGCACCCGCAAGGCCACCGAGCCCGTCGCCGAGATCCCGGCCCAGACGGCCCAGGAGCCGGAGACCGCCGAGGCCAAGCCGCGCCGCACCCGGAAGACGGCCGCCGCCGCCCCGGACACGGAGACCGTCGAGGTCAAGCCTCGCCGCACCCGGAAGACGGCCGCCGCCGCGCAGGACGGGGAGGCCGTCGAGGCCAAGCCGCGCCGCACGCGGAAGACCGCCGCAGCGGCTGAGGCCGCCGTGGACACGGCCGAAGGCACGGAGGCCAAGCCGCGCCGCCGCACCCGCAAGGCCACCGAGCCCGTCGCGGCCGTCGCCGAGATCCCCGCACAGGCGGATCAGGAGCCCGAGGCCGCCAAGCCGCGCCGGACCCGCAAGGCGACCACGGCCACCACCTCGGAGGACGTGGCGGAGGCGAAGCCCAAGGCCCGCCGCACCCGCAAGGCCACGGCCGCCGCGGAGCCCACCGAGGGCTGATCCACCCCTCTCCGACGGCCCGGCCCCCTCACGGGGAGCCGGGCCGTCGGCATTCGCGCCGGGCACAGGGGCGGTCCCCACCCGCTACCCTCGCCCCGTGACCAGCCTCCCCGCCTTCCCCCCGCCCCCGGGCGCCCGCGCCTACGCCCTGAGCACCGCGCGCGGCGAGTTCGCCGTCGTCGACTCGTCGCCGGCGGCGGGTGTGGAGGGCCGGGGGGTCGTCCTGATGCTGCCGGGGTTCACCGGGAGCAAGGAGGACTTCCGGCTGCTCCACGAGCCCCTCGCACAGCGGGGGTACCGGGTCGTCGCCGTGGACGGGCGGGGGCAGCACGAGTCGGGCGGCCCCCGGGACGACGAATCCGCCTACTCCCAGCGGGAACTGGCACGGGACGTGCTCGCGCAGGCCGAGGCGCTGGGCGGGACCGTCCACCTCGTCGGGCACTCGCTGGGCGGGCAGATCGCCCGTGCCGCCGTGCTGCTCGACCACTCCCCCTTCGTCTCCTTCACCCTGGTCTCGTCCGGGCCTGCGGAGATCTCCGTCTCCCAGCAGCAGCGCGTGAAGCTGCTGCGGGACGCGCTCGCCGTGCTGTCGATGGAGGAGGTGTGGGAGGCCATCCAGGCCATGGGGCCGCCGGAGGAAGTCGGCGGGCCCGCCCGCGGCCTCGGTGACCAGGACCAGTTGCGCCGCCGCTGGCTCGGCCACAGTCCCGCCCAACTGCTGGCGACGGGAGGTCAGTTGTGCACCGAGCCGGACCGCGTGGCCGAACTCGCCGCGCTTCCGCTGCCGTTCCACGTCCTGTCGGGCGCGCACGACGACACCTGGCCGGTGGCGGTCCTCGACGACATGGCCCTGCGCCTGAACGCGCGCCGCACGGTCGTCACGGGAGCGGAGCACTCCCCCAACACCGACCGCCCGCTGCCGACGGCCCGTGCCCTCGCCGACTTCTGGGACGGCATCGGACGGGTCCGGGACGACGACCGGCCCCAGGCCCCGGCGGCTCCCGGGGCGGCCTAGTACTGCGTCCGCAGATGATCCCAGAAGCCGTCCCGCAGCGCCCGCCGCAGGTCCGCCTGGCCGCGCAGTGAGTACTGCAGGAGACCCTCCGCCTCCACGAGCAGGTCCTGGTCCACGGAGCCGGGCAGGTACGGGTGGCCGGGCAGCAACTCGACCAGCGTGTCCCGGCCGCGTGCCGCCAGCCACTTCGCCGCGATCTGCGCGCCCACGAACCGCACGTCATCGCGGGTGGGCCTGCTGGCGCCCGTCTCGTAGGCGGGGGCCGTGCGGCGGGACACGTACGGCTTGAAGAAGTCGAGGTCGAAGGTGCGCTGGCTGTCGACCTCCCACAGGAGGGGCTCCGCCTGGTTGCGGCCCTCCGGGGCCTCGATGCCCCAGAGGTGGACCCGGGCGCCGTACCCCTGGGCCGCCTCCACCGCCGACACCAGGTCCTCGTCGCCGCCGAGCAGGGCCGCGTCACTGATGGCGCGGTGCCGGGCGAGGGACTCCAGGTCGGAGCGGATGAGCGAATCGACGCCCTTCTGCTGGTTGTTGGCGTTGAGGTTGCCCAGCCTCACCTTGACGTCGGGCAGTTCCGCGATGGTCTGCTGCTCCGCGGTGTGGATGCGGCGGCGGGCGCCGTCGTACCAGTAGACCCGCAGCAGCCGGCTGTCGGCGAAGATCGTGCGGGCCTTGTCGATGAGCGCGTCGATCAGGCCCTCGGCGTCCAGGTCGAAGGCGCGGCGGTCCTCCGTGCCGGCGACGAGGCGTCCCGCCGCCGCGTACAGGTACCCGGCATCGACGAAGATCGCGTGGGTGGAGGGCGTCTTCGCCACCTCGGCGAGCATGCGCTGGAGCAGCTCGTTGGTGCGGTCGATGCGGGCGCTGAGGGCCGCGAGGTCGTCGTTCATCGCCTCCATTGTCCCGGCGGTCACGCTGCGAACACAACCGGTCCCGGTCGGTCCCGTAACGACACTCTTACGGCTCGGTAATTAGCCGTTCGAAAAATTTCCTTAGCGTAGGGAATGTTTGACACGTGCATCCCTGTTGACCCATACGGAACACCGAGCGCCAACGCCCGGTGGGCCGCACACCGAGTAGTTCTCCTCAGGAGGATGACCAGACGAAGGGAGAAGCCCTTGCGCTTCGAAATCATGCGACTCGACGACGTCGACGGCACCGCTGTGGACTCGACCGTTGTGGACGCCGCCTCCGTCAATCGCATCGTTCAGCAGGCAGCCGCCATAGGGCAGCGCCTCTGGATCCGCCCGGCCGAGACCACGGCCTCATAACGCGCGCAGCTCTCCCACACTTCGCAGCCCCCGCCCGGCATCGGCCGTGCGGGGGCTCCGCTGTTGCGGACCTCCGTGGTCGGGGGCGTACTGGCTGAGGGGCCCAGCGCGAACCAGAACAGGACGGTGGAGCATGTCGGTGACGGACCGGTCGCACAAGGGACTGCAAGAGCAGGCCGCCGCCGAGGCCGCAGGGCGCTACGAGGACTCCGCCGCGGAGCGCGAGCGGGTGGAGGGCCGACTGGCGGCCGGGGTGCGGTTCCCCGACTCCCCGGACGCGCTCGCCGTGCGCGCCGACCGGATCCTCGACCGGGGCGGTCTGTCGCCCTCGGCGGTGGTGGCGGACATCCACCGCGAGGCCATGGACCTGCCCGACGCCAACGAGCGGATCATCGACCTGTCCAACGAGCTCCAGGCCTGGAGCTTCCTGCCGCGCGGGGTCAGGGCCGGGGCCACGGTCGCCCGGATCACCCTGCGGCGCGACGGCCGCGAGCTGCCGCACGGCACCGGCTTCCTGGTCTCGCCGCGGCTGATGATGACCAACCACCACGTCCTGCCCGACGAGAGCTTCGCGCGCCGCTGCTTCGCGGAGTTCAACGCCCAGGTCACGGCTGACAACCTGCCCGACACCGTCGTCCGGATGGAGCTCGACCCAGGGACCTTCTTCGCGGCGGACCGGCGGCTCGACTTCGCCCTCGTGGCGGTCGCGCCCACCCTGGACGGTCCGCCTCCGGGCGAGGTCTTCGGCTGGAACCGGCTGAGCGTGCAGATCGGCAAGCTGGTACTGGGCGAGAAGGTCAACATCATCGGCCATCCCTCGGGGCGGCTGAAGGAGATCGCGCTGCGCGACAACGCGGTGCTGGTCCGGCTCGACGACTTCGTGCACTACACGACCGACACCGAACCGGGGAACTCCGGCTCCCCCGTCTTCAACGACCAGTGGGAGGTCGTGGCGCTGCACCACAGCGGCGTGCCCAGGAAGGACGGCCAGGGCCGCGTCCTGCGCAAGGACGGCCGGCCCTGGCAGCAGGGCGACGGCGACGACGCCATCGACTGGGTCGCCAACGAGGGCGTCCGGATCAGCTCGGTCCTCAAGCACCTGGCCGGGCTGGAGCTCGACCCGGGGCGGCGTGCCCTGCTGGCCGAGATGGGCCCGGACACCGGCCTGGACCGGGCCATGGCCACTGCGCCGGCCCTTCCCACGCCGGCCCCCGGGGCGCAGCCCGAGAGGGCGACGGCGGTGGTACCGGGCGTCACATCCCCGTCGGCCCGTGTGACGCTTTCCACGGCCGGGAGCGAGGCCGCCGGCCAAAGACTCCGGGTCGGGCTCCGGGCCCGCGGTACCGCCTTCGACGGCCGTCAGCACCTGGTCTTCCTGCACGGCCGGGACCAGCAGGAGAACTACCCCGACGATCTCCGCCGCAGCTGGACGGCCGGACTGAACCGCGGGCTCACCCTCGCGTCCATGCCCCCGCTCGACCCCGAGGACGTGTGGTTCCCGTACTACGGCACGAGACTGCAGGACATCGTGAGCGGCCGGGAGAGCACTGCGGGGCCCATCGGCCTCGACCAGGTGAGCGCCGCCGCTGCCGCCGAGGTGTTCGCGGCGGAGTCGCCCACTGGCTCCTACGAGCGACTGCTCCACGAGGCGGCCGCCCGGGCCGGCATGCCCCAGAACGGGCCGGCGACCACGGAGGGGTTCGGTTCGGGCCTGGTCGGGGTGCTGCACCGGCCGCTGAGCTGGCTGGCCGCCCGGTCCGACCTGGACGAGTGGACCATCGCCACGTTCCTGCGGGACGTCGACCTGTACCTCGGAGACAGCGCCGTGCGGCAGGCGGTGCTGGACAGCGTCATGGAGACGATGCCGACGAGCGGCGAGCTGGTGCTGGTCACGCACAGCCTGGGCACGGTCGTGGGCATGGACCTCCTGACCCGGCTGCCCGACGGTGTCGACCCCGTGCTGCTGGTCACCGCGGGCAGCCCGCTCGGCCTGGACGGTGTCAACGAACGGCTCCTCACCCGAGGGCCGCACCAGCCGCCCCGGGTGCGTGACTGGGTGAACGTCTGGTGCCCCACCGACGCGGTGGCCATCGGCTGCCCCCTGGAGGACGAACGGTGGGGGAAGCTCACCCAGCTGGCCGTCTCCAACGGCCGCGACCGCGCGCACAAGATGGAGGAGTATCTCGGTCACCCCAAGGCGGCCCGGGAGATCCGCGGCGTCCTGCGGGCCTGACGGGGATCGTCAGCTCCCCTGGATCACCTGCGTGACGCCGTTGATGATCTGCTGCACGGCGATCGCGGAGAGCATCATGCCGGCGAGGCGGGTCACCAGGACCACACCGCCGTCCTTGATGATCCGGATGATCACCAGCGAGTAGCGCATCACCAGCCACAGCACGATGTGGATGGCGACGATCGCCGCCCAGACCGACACCTGGGTGGCGACGCTGTGGGCCTTCTGCACGGCGAGGATGACCGACACGATCGCGCCGGGCCCGGCCAGCAACGGCATGCCCAGCGGTACGAGGGCGACGTTGACGTCCTTGGTCTGCTTCGGCTCGTCGGTCTTGCCGGTGAGCAGGTCCAGCGCGATCAACAGGAGCAGCAGCCCACCCGCGATCATCAGCGCGGGCACGGACACGTGCAGGTAGTTCAGGATCTGGTGCCCGAGAAGACCGAACACGGTGATCACACCGCCGGCGACGCAGACGGCCTGGAAGGCCATCCGCTTCTGCACCTTGCCGGGCCGGCCGGCGGTGAGCGCGAGGAAGATCGGTGTGATCCCCGGGGGATCCATGATGACGAAGAGGGTCAGGAACAGGGAGCCGAAGACGGCGACGTCGAACATGAGTGAGCCTTGCGCAGGGGGCTGCCGCCGCGGGCAGGCGGTGCGCAGGGCAGAACGCCTGGGCGCAGCGGGCAGCGCCGGGTGAGAAGAGGAGGAAGAGAAGAGACGGACCTGCGGGAGTGAGACCTCAGAGAGTTCCGCCGGCCCCCGGCACGGGAAACGCCCCGAAGGCCCGCCGGGTGATCTCCCCGTACACCTCTGGATCCGTCGTGTACTCGCCGAGTACACAGGTCTTCCGGCTGCCGTGGTAGTCCGACGATCCGGTCACGAGCAGGCCGAGCTCCTTGGCCAGCCCCCGCAGTCGCGCACGGGTGTCCGCGTCGTGGTCCATGTGGTCCACCTCGACGCCGTCCAGCCCGGCTGCGGCCATCTCGGCGATGGCGGCCTCCGGCACCGTGAGCCCACGCTTGGTCGCTCCGGGATGCGCGAACACCGCGACCCCGCCCGCGCCCTTGATCAGCCGGATCGCTTCGAAGGGGTCGGTCTCGTGCTTCTCCACGAACACCCGGCCGCCGTCGGCCAGCCAGTCCGGTGTGAAGGCGTCGTTCACGGTCGGCACGACACCGAGCTCGACGAGCGCGCTCGCCACGTGCGGGCGCCCGACGGATCCGTCACCGGCGATCCGGGCCACCTGCTCCCACGTCACGGGGACGCCCAGCTCCTGAAGCTTGGCGATCATGCCCTGGGCGCGCGGAACCCGGTCGTCCCGGACCAGCTCCCGCTCGGCGAGCAACGCCGGCTCCTCGGCATCGAAGAGGTAGGCCAGCATGTGCATGCTGATGCCGTCGATCCGGCAGGAGAGCTCGGCCCCGGTGACCAGCGTGACTCCCTCGGGCAGCGCGGCGATCGCCTGGGCATGCCCGCGGGTGGTGTCGTGATCGGTGAGCGCGACGACGTCCAGCCCGGCGACAGCGGCCTTCCGCACCAGCTCGGCCGGCGAGTCCGTCCCGTCGGAAGCGGTGGAGTGGGTGTGCAGATCGATACGCACGACACGGACTCCAGACACGGGCGGGACGACAGGACTGCTCAAGGATAACCAGCTTTTCGACGCCCCATGTCACACCCGAACCCCGCAAGCACCCCCTACACCCCTCAGGGTCCCAGCAAGCGCGGCGACAGGGCGCCGCACGGCACCAGCTCGACCTCGGCGCCGGCATCCCGCAGATCCGTGAGCACCAGCTCGTCGTACATCAGCAATCCGGACTGCTCGGGCCACACCACCGCCCACAGCCACATTCCGAGCGCCTCCCCCGCGAACACCGCCCGGTCGTCCGGCGCCCCGGCCACATGCCACAACGGTGTGGGGCGCCCGGCGGCCAGCACCTTCGCCTGAGGGGGCTTCTCGACGTTCATGTGCGGCCCGGGGTCGGGCCCGTCCATGCCGGCGTACCGCGCGCCGAGCCCGACGCCGAGCTCCTCGGCCACCAGGATCAGCTCACCCATGCCGCCGAGCGGGCCGGGCCCCGTGCAGGCGACGGCGGTCGCCCGGCCGCCCGTGCGGTCGTCCCCCGCGCAGGCCACCCCCGTGAACAGCCACCCCACCGGCAACGGCCACGGCATCCACAGCGGCACCTGGGTGCGATGCACCACGACGTCGAGGGCGTCGACGCTGGGCGGTATCACGGGCTGCACCGGATGGACGGTGCCGTGCGCATCGCACTGCCACGAGTCGGAGAAGAGGCCGGGAGCCCTGACCCGGCCACCGCACTTCGGGCAACTGGGTTCGCCCCTCATAGGGCCCCACGGTCCTACCCCGGCCCCGCCGCGTCAAGGACGATCACCCATCCGGACGGAACCCTTCACCGCCCACACTAGATGTACGTTGCATTAATTAGCCTTGCTAACTTAGTATGTGCATATACCAACTACTTCAGTCTCGGAAAGGGAGCACGCAATGGACCCCTTCGACTCCGGAGCGGGCGGCCTCCTGAAGCAGCCCAAGTCCGTGTGGGCGACCGCCGGGGCGTCGGTCGTCGCCTTCATGGGCATCGGGCTCGTCGACCCGATCCTGCCGTCCATCGCCCAGGGCCTCGACGCCACGGCGAGCCAGGTCTCCCTGCTCTTCACCTCGTACTTCCTCATCACCGCCGTCGCGATGCTGGTGACCGGCTTCGTCTCCAGCCGGATCGGCGGCCGCAGGACCCTGCTGCTCGGCCTCGCGTTCGTCGTGGTGTTCGCCGGGCTCGCGGGCACCTCCGGATCCGTCGGTGAACTGGTCGGATACCGGGCCGGGTGGGGCCTCGGCAACGCGCTGTTCGTCTCGACGGCCCTCGCGGTCATCGTCGGCGCGGCGGCCGGAGGCAGCGCCGCGGCGATCCTGCTGTACGAGTCGGCCCTCGGCCTCGGCATGGCCTGCGGCCCGCTGCTGGGCGCCCTGCTCGGCGACGCCAGCTGGCGCTACCCCTTCTTCGGCACGGCGTTCCTGATGGCCGTCGGCTTCCTGTGCATCACGGTGTTCCTGAAGGAGCAGCCCAAGCCGGCCCGCAGGACCTCGCTGCTGGACCCGCTCAAGGCCCTCGGCCACGGCGGCCTGGCCTCCGCCGCGGTCTCGGCGTTCTTCTACAACTACACGTTCTTCACCGTGCTGGCCTTCACGCCGTTCGTGCTGAACATGAGCCCGTACCGGTCGGGGGCGGTGTTCTTCGCCTGGGGCGTGCTGCTCGCCGTCTTCTCGGTGATCGTGGCGCCGCGGCTGCAGAAGCGGTTCGGCTCGCTGCAGGTGCTGGGCGGTTCGCTGGTACTGCTCGCGGCCGACGTGCTGGTGCTCGGTTACGGCTCCCACACCACGGCCGTCGTCTGCACGATCCTGTCCGGCGCCTTCATCGGCGTGAACAACACCGTCTACACCGAGCTGGCCCTCGGCGTCTCGGACGCGCCCCGGCCGGTGGCGAGCGCGGGCTACAACTTCGTGCGCTGGTTCGCGGCGGCGGCCGCCCCGTTCTTCGCGCCGAAGATCGAGGAGTGGACCGACATCGACATCCCCTTCGTGGTGGCGGCGGTCACCGCGGTCGCGGGCGCGGTCGTGGTGGTCGTCCGGCGCAAGGCCCTCACCTACCGAGCCGAGGAGCTGGAGCCGAAGCACGCGACCGAGGACGGTGTCGCCGTCTTCGCCAACTGAGGCCGCGCAACGGAGGGTTGGTGAGCTTCCTCACTCCAGCGGGACGGACTTCCGGGACGGGTCCCGGAGGTCCGTCCCCGAGCTGAGCCACCTCTCCTGGAGCGCCTGCGCGCCCTGCACGCGCTTCCAGGCGGCCTCGTTCGGGGTCATCGGCAGCAGCGGCAGGAACCGCACGGGGTCGAGGGGCTCGTCGAGCTCCAGGTCCTCCACCAGGCCGCCCGGCTCGGCGACCAGGACGGAGGTGAACGGGGCGCCGGGCCACAGCGCCTCACCGACGTCCAGGGATGCGCCAGGAGCCACGACCAGGCCCTCCACCTGGGGAGACGCCGCGAGCACGGCGAGCGGCCGGAGCACCTTGTCGGTCTCGGCGAGCCCGGCGCGGAGGGAGAGGACCAGCTCGGCGCGCGGCCCCTTGACCGGGTCGGCGACCACCGCCGTCGGGTCCGTCATGGGGTGCGCGGACATGCCGAGCGAGGCGTAGCGGACGATGCCGGCCTCCTGGAAGCGGAGCACCTCGATGCGGTCCGTGCCCAGGAAGGTGACCGCCGCGCGCGCGTCCGGTTCGCCCAGCGCGGTACGCAACCGGGCTTCGACCAGAGGAAGAACATCTGCCATGCGGCGAGCATAGAACTCGCCAGTAGCGGGCAAAGCAGCACCTTGACAGTTGTGTCGGCTGCTACTCTGGCCCGGTGGTTCGGGGCAGCACGCAGAAGCGTCGCGATCAAGCCCCGACGCCGAAGGAACTCCCTCACGAGGGACCGGCCGGAGGAGGTGGGGCTGCAATGGATCGAAGTCGACCGTGCAGTAGCACCACGCTCTTCGCGCCGTCGATGTAGCTGCTTCTGTCTCCGGCTGCCACCTCTCGCACTCGCTTCACCGCGGAAGAGCGCTTCGTTTCGCTTTGCCTGATCTGCCTCAGTAGCTGAATCAGTGACGAAACCGACCACCGCGACGGTGCGGTGCTCCCCGCTTTGTGGACGTGCCAAACATCCGTAGGCCCTACGTCCTCATTCCGGGTAGTTCCACCCGTCGCCGGCCGGTGTTCGTCGCCCGCCCGCGAAGGAGCCCGCCATGTCGATGATCCGCGACCTGCGCGCAGTCGTCCGTCCGTCCCGTGTGTCGCTGCGCAAGGACGGCGGGACGTACGACGCCACCCGCAGCCCCTGCGCGGCCACGGCCGTCGTCGACTGCGCCGTCTACCGCGACGGCCGCCGCATCGAGACCGAGACCGCCCTGACCCCGCACGAGGCGGTGCGCCTGGTGCGCCGCGACGGGGGCTTCGTGTGGATCGGCCTGCACGAGCCGACGGAGGCCGAATTCTCCGGCATCGCCAGCGAGTTCGGACTGCACCCGCTCGCCGTGGAGGACGCCGTCCAGGCCCACCAGCGGCCCAAGCTGGAGCGTTACGACGACTCCCTCTTCACGGTCTTCAAGACCATCCACTACGTCGAGCACGACCAGTTCGACGCCAACAGCGAGGTCGTCGAGTCCGGCGAGGTCATGTGCTTCACCGGACGGGACTTCTTCATCACCGTCCGGCACGGCGGGCAGGGATCCCTCCGGGCCCTCAGGCACCGCCTGCAGGACGACCCCGAGCTGCTCGCCAAGGGCCCCTCGGCGGTGCTGCACGCCATCGCCGACCACGTCGTCGACGGGTACATCGCCGTCGCCGACGCGGTGCAGGACGACATCGACGAGGTCGAGACCGAGGTGTTCTCCCCGGGGCGCAAGGGCGCACCGCGGGGTTCGGACGCCGGCCGGATCTACCAACTCAAGCGCGAGGTACTGGAGTTCAAGCGGGCCGTGTCGCCGCTGCTGCGGCCCATGCAGCTGCTGAGCGAGCGGCCGATGCGGCTGATCGACCCCGACATCCAGAAGTACTTCCGGGACGTCGCCGACCACCTGGCCCGCGTCCAGGAGCAGGTCCTCGGCTTCGACGAGCTCCTCAACTCCATCCTCCAGGCCAATCTCGCGCAGGCGTCCGTCGCCCAGAACGAGGACATGCGGAAGATCACCTCCTGGGCCGCGATCATCGCCGTGCCGACGATGGTGTGCGGCGTGTACGGCATGAACTTCAAGTACATGCCGGAGTTGCACTGGAAGTACGGCTACCCGGTGATCCTGAGCTTCACGGTGGCCGTCTGTCTGGGCATCCACCGCACGCTGAAGCGGAACGGATGGCTGTGAGCAGCCTGGTTAGGCTGGGCCCCATGACAAGCGAGCTGCTCGACCAGGCCCTCGTCGAGGAGGCCACCAAGAAGTCCGGCCTCGTCTGGGTCCAGGGCCCCGACGGCCCGGCGCGTGCGCTCTGGCACGTGTGGCACGAGGGCGCCGCGTGCCTGGTCGGCGACGGGCCCGGCGAGCAGCCGCTGCCGGGGCTGACCGACGGCGCCGAGGCGAAGGTGACGGTACGCAGCAAGGACAAGGGCGGCCGGCTGGTCACCTGGACGGCGCGGATCACCCAGCTCGCGCCGGGCTCCGAGGCGTGGGACGCGGCGGTCGCCGAGCTGAAGGGCAAACGGCTGAACGCGCCCGACGGCGAGGCCATGCCCGAGCGCTGGGCCCGCGAGTGCCGGGTGCTGCGCCTGGAACCGACCGGGGCGACGGTGCCACTGCCCGACGGCTCCCTGTCCGAGCCGCCCCTGCCGTCCCCGGCGCTCACCCGCCGGCCCGTCCCCGCGGGCCTGCCCCGCCTGCTGCTGAAGAAGCGCAAACGGACGTGACGGTCTACGACGTCGGCAGCTGCCGGCCGTAGTCCACCGTCTCGTTCCTCTCCGGCCTCCTGAGGGAGAAGTCCTCACCCCAGCCGGAGAACGTGAGCGTGCCCGCCCCGCCCGCCCGTTCCAGGCGCAGCGGGTACGGCTTGCCCTCCAAAGACACCTCCAGGGTGCCACCGGAGCCCTTGTCACCGGTGACGCGGATGGTACGGACGCCCGCCTCCTCGTCGTGGCCGCCCGTCGCGAGCGTCCCGTGCAGGGTCAGCAGACCGTCGAGGAGGAGACCCTTGTCCGTGAAACCGCTGAACTTCTTGTACGAAGGGTCGCCCTTCGGCACCTTCACGAACTTGCCGCCGAGCTTGGAGGCCGCCGCCGCGTCCGCCTTGCCGCCCCCGCCCTGGCCGCTGCCGTGAGTCCAGAACTCGGCGTCCGCCTTGACGTAGAGCTGCTCGCCGATGCGCAACAGCTTGAAGGTCGCGCTTTCGGAGGTGACCGAGCCGTCACCGCCGTCGTCGTTCACCCGCATGTCGAGCGCGTACGTCCGACCGCCGCTGACGACGTTGCCGTGCACCCGGACCGCCCCGGCGGACTCCGCGGCCGACCGGGTCTTGCCCTGGATCTTGGCGGCGGGGAGTCTGCCGACCCCGTTGGTGCCCTCGTTCGGATCCTCCGCGCAGCCGGTGAGCACCGTTCCCGTCACGAGCAGTGCGCACGTCGCGCTCGCGAGTGCGGCACCTCGGCCGCGGCTCTGGCGAATCGGGGTCACAGGTGGGGCTGCCTCTCTGACGGGAGACCTGAACGGCGTACCGCAGGGTACCGGGGTCGTGCGGGCGGATCGGAGCCAGTCCGTCCGGACCGGCCGCCGACGCGTCGCCGATCGGGACGGGCTAGCCTGAAGCCCACCCGAGCGGGCAATTCGGAAGACACAGGCACAAAGAAAGCCACACCGACAGCCACCACGAACCACCCCGCACGAAAAGGAGCCGCGGCCATGGCAGCGGGCGCCCCCAGGATCTTCGTATCGCACCTTCAAGGTGTCGCCGTCTTCGACCCAGCCGGCGACCAGGTGGGGCGCGTGCGCGATCTGGTCGTCATGCTGCGGGTGGGGCAGCGGCCGCCGAGACTGCTCGGCCTCGTCGTCGAACTCGCCACCCGCCGCCGTATCTTCCTGCCGATGACCCGGGTCACCGCCATCCAGTCCGGCCAGATCATCACCACCGGCGTGCTCAACGTCCGGCGCTTCGAGCAGCGGCCCACCGAGCGGCTGGTCTTCGGGGAGCTGCTGGACCGGCGCGTGACGCTCACCGAGAGCGGCGAGGAGGTCTCCGTGCTCGACCTGTCGGTGCATCAGCTGCCGGCCCGCCGGGAGTGGGAGATCGACCGGGTCTTCGTCCGCAAGGGCCGGAAGGGAACTGCCTTCCGCCGGGCCAAGGGCGAGGCACTGACCGTCGAGTGGACCGCCGTGAGCGGCTTCTCCCTGGAGGAGCAGGGGCAGGGCGCGGAGAGCCTCCTCGCCACGTTCGAGCAGCTGCGCCCCGCCGACCTGGCCAACGTCCTGCACCACCTCTCCCCCAAGCGCCGGGCCGAGGTCGCCGCCGCCCTCGACGACGACCGGCTCGCCGATGTGCTGGAGGAGCTCCCCGAGGACGACCAGATCGAGATCCTCGGCAAGCTCAAGGAGGAGCGCGCCGCCGACGTCCTGGAGGCCATGGACCCGGACGACGCGGCCGACCTGCTGGGCGAGCTGCCGACGGACGATCAGGAGCGGCTGCTGCGCCTGATGCAGCCCGGCGACGCGGCCGACATGCGGCGCCTGATGTCGTACGAGGACCGCACGGCGGGTGGTCTGATGACCACCGAGCCGATCGTGCTGCGCCCGGACGCCACCGTCGCCGACGCCCTGGCCCGGGTCCGCAACCGCGACCTCTCCCCGGCGCTCGCCGCCCAGATCTACGTGTGCCGGCCCCCGGACGAGACGCCGACCGGCAAGTACCTGGGCACGGTCCACTTCCAGCGTCTGCTGCGCGAACCACCGCCCTCCCTGGTCAGCTCGATCCTGGACAGCGATCTGCAGCCGCTCGACCCCGAGGCGGCGCTGCCCGCCATCGCGGGGTTCTTCGCCACCTACGACATGGTCGCGGCGCCGGTCGTCGACGAGGCCGGCGCGCTGCTGGGCGCGGTGACCGTGGACGACGTGCTCGACCACATGCTCCCGGAGGACTGGCGGGAGACGGAGTTCCACCTGGACGAGGAGGTGGCCACCGATGGTGCCTGAGCGCGAGAGCCTGCGCGACCGCACGCCGGCGGGTGCCACGGCCGCCTCCCGGCCCCGCACCACCCGACTCGACCAGCCGCTGCCGCGCCGGCGACGGTTCCTGCCCGAGTACGACCCGGAGGCCTTCGGGCGGCTGTCGGAGCGCATCGCGCGCTTCCTGGGCACCGGGCGGTTCATCGTCTGGATGACGGTCGCCATCATCCTGTGGGTGGTCTGGAACATCTTCGCGCCGCGCGACCTGCGCTTCGACGAGTACCCGTTCATCTTCCTGACCCTGATGCTGTCCCTCCAGGCCTCCTACGCCGCCCCGCTGATCCTGCTCGCGCAGAACCGGCAGGACGACCGGGACCGGGTCAACCTGGAGCAGGACCGCAAGCAGAACGAGCGGTCGATCGCGGACACCGAGTACCTGACCCGCGAGATCGCCGCCCTGCGCATCGGCCTGGGCGAGGTCGCCACCCGCGACTGGATCCGCTCGGAGTTGCAGGACACGATCAAGGAATTGGAGGAACGGCACAACGGCCACCGTCACGACCCCGTCGTGTTCCCGGCGGAACGCTCACGGGGACGTGACGCAGACGACCACTGAGACGCTTCCCTACGCACCGGTACAGAGCCGTACCATCGTCCTATGGCTATGGAAGACGCGGTGCGCGAGGCACTGGCGACGGTGAACGACCCCGAGATCCACAAGCCCATCACCGAACTCGGGATGGTCAAGTCGGTGGAGATCGGCGCGGACGGGGCCGTCGCGGTCACCGTGTACCTCACGGTCTCGGGCTGCCCGATGCGGGACACGATCACGCAGCGCGTGACCGACGCGGTGTCCGCGGTCGAGGGCGTCACCCGCGTCGACGTCACGCTCGACGTGATGAGCGACGAGCAGCGCAAGGAACTGGCGTCCGCCCTGCGCGGCGGCCAGACCGAGCGCGAGGTCCCCTTCGCCAAGCCGGGCAGCCTGACCCGCGTCTACGCGGTCGCCTCCGGCAAGGGTGGCGTCGGCAAGTCCTCGGTGACGGTCAACCTGGCGGCGGCGATGGCGGCCGACGGCCTCAAGGTCGGCGTCGTCGACGCCGACATCTACGGCCACTCCGTGCCGCGCATGCTGGGCGCCGACGGCAGTCCCACCCAGGTCGAAAACATGATCATGCCGCCGTCGGCGAACGGCGTGAAGGTCATCTCCATCGGCATGTTCACCCCGGGCAACGCCCCGGTCGTCTGGCGCGGCCCGATGCTCCACCGCGCCCTCCAGCAGTTCCTGGCGGACGTGTACTGGGGCGACCTGGACGTCCTGCTCCTGGACCTGCCGCCCGGCACCGGCGACATCGCGATCTCCGTCGCCCAGCTGGTCCCGAACGCGGAGATCCTGGTCGTGACGACCCCGCAGCAGGCAGCGGCCGAGGTCGCCGAGCGCGCGGGCTCCATCGCCGTCCAGACCCACCAGAAGATCGTCGGCGTGGTCGAGAACATGTCCGGCCTGCCCTGCCCGCACTGCGACGAGATGGTCGACGTCTTCGGCACGGGCGGCGGCCAGTCGGTCGCCGACGGCCTGACGCGCACGACCGGCACGAACATCCCGGTCCTCGGCAGCATCCCCATCGACGTCCGTCTCCGCGAGGGCGGCGACGACGGCAGGCCGGTCGTCCTGACGGACCCGGACTCCCCGGCAGGCTCGGCGCTGCGGGCGATCGCGGGCAAGCTGGGAGGACGGCAGCGGGGCCTGTCGGGCCTGTCCCTGGGGATCACCCCGCGGAACAAGTTCTGATCGAAACGCCCTGGGGGGCAACGCCCCCCAGGGGTGCGGGGAACTACGCGACCAGCCACGACGTGCCCGCAGCCGCCCGCTGACAGGACCCCTGCGGCGATGGACGCCGACAGCAGGCGGCGCCCCCGGCGTCACGCGTAGGCGGCGATGTCCTTGACCGCGGCGAAGCCGAGCCCATACGCACTCAAGCCCCTGCCGTACGCCCCGACGTGGACGCCCGCCGAGGTCGACCCGGCAAGCACCCACCCGAACTCGGACTCCCGGTAGTGGAACGCCGTGGGCACCCCGTCCACCGGCAGCGACAGCGTCGACCAGTCGTCTCCGTCCAGGTCGTCCGCCAGCACCCACGCCGTCTCGGTCTGCTGCTCCAGCCAGTCGTCCCGCAGGGCGTGGTCCATCTGCCCGGGCCAGGTGAAGGACAGCAGCCCCACACCCGCCAGCCACGCCGCGGAGGAGACCGACGTGGCCTCCAGCAGCCCCGTTCCGTCCGCCGTGCGCCGTGAGGGGTTCGCCGCCACGGTCACGACGACCGCGAACTTCTCCTTGGCATCCTGATCGGCCCCGGCGGCGTGCTCGTTGCGCACCGTGGGTTCGTCCCCGTGCCCGATCGACCCGTGTTCCACGGCCCCGTCGGCCGTCGTACCGACCTGCATCAGCCAGCGCGGTCCCGTGAAGGCCTCGTCGAGGCCGTACCACGGGAAGGGCGCACGCAGGTAGCCGTCGACCGCACGCCGGGCGGAGCGGACCTGTTGTCCACCCTCCCCGGCCGGCGTCTGCGCGACTGCCCGACTCGTCGTCTCCATAAGCCCGGACGCCTCCTCGCTCTAGTCGGACCGGAACGGCCAGCCCCCCTTCGGGCGTACTCGTCACGGTCCGCACAACAACTCGGCAGCATAGCCACACCGCTGGGAGCAGCAGGGAAACCGCCCGGCGCGTGGGCCGCACGGGCGCCCGGTTCAGGCCGTAGACAGCCCGACCGGAGTATGAAACGCGTCACGCGCGGGGGCGTGCGCCCCTGGGCGTGTCGCTCAGGTGGCGTCCGCGTCGAAGGGCGGCCGGTCGTCCGGTTCGGGCGTTTCCGGCTTCTTCGTCATGTCGATGCGGCCACCGGACGACCCGGCGGCTCCTGCGGGCGACGCTGAGGAGGTGTCGGATTCACGGCTGTGGACGGCGTCGGTGACCTCGGCCATCTCCTTCTTCAGGTCGAAGCCGTTACGGATCTCCTTGAGCCCCAGGTCCTCGTTGTCCAGCTGCTTGCGGATGAACGTCTTGGGGTTGAGGTCCTCGAACTCGAAGTCCTTGAATTCCGGGCCCAGTTCCTCCCGGATGTCGTTCTTGGCGCTCTCCGAGAACTCACGGATCTTCCGGATCGTGCGTGTCACGTCCTGGATGACCTTGGGGAGCTTGTCCGGACCGAAGACGAGCACGGCGAGGACGATGAGCGTCACCAGCTCGAGTGGTCCTATGTCATTGAACACCTGAAGCTCCTTGCGATGTCCTCGGTCCTCGGCCCTCGTGGTCGGTGCGGGTCTTGCCGTGGTCCGGGCCGGATCCACGGTACCCGGCGATCCTGTCCGACCGGTACTGTCCCGGGACCTCCGAGTGCGGGAGGTGGGGGCGCTTTCCCGATTGTTTGCCCTGTTGGTCCCTTGTAGGGCCTGATGAGACGTCTTCGCGGGCCCCGGACCTCATGTCTCAGCCACCGGACGATCCGAGGACGAGTGAGATCTTCCGCTCCTTGCCGCCGCGTTCGACGGTCAGCTCCAGGCGGTCGCCGGGGCGGTGTGCCCGGGTCTTGACGATCAGTTCCTCGCCGGAGTGCACCCGCCGGCCGTCGACCTGCGTGATGACGTCACCCGACTTGATCCCGGCCTCGGCACCCGGGCCGCCCGCGGTGACCGGTGCTCCGCCCTCGCTGCCTTCGGTGGCTACGCGGGCGCCGTCGCCCGTGTAGTCCATGTCCAGGGTGATGCCGATGACCGGGTGGGTCGCCTTCCCTGTGTTGATCAGCTCTTCGGCGACGCGTTTGCCCTGGTTGATGGGGATGGCGAAGCCGAGGCCTATCGAACCGGACCGGCCGCTGTCCTGCGTGGAGCCGCTGTCCGCCGACCGGATGGCCGAGTTGATGCCGATGACCCGGGCCCGGGCGTCGAGCAGGGGCCCGCCGGAGTTGCCGGGGTTGATGGGCGCGTCGGTCTGCAGCGCGTCGACGTACGACACGTCGCTGCCGTCACCCTTCTCGCCGCCGGCCGTGATGGGCCGCTGCTTGGCGCTGATGATGCCGGAGGTGACCGTGCCGGCCAGGTCGAAGGGGGCGCCGATGGCTACGACCGGGTCGCCGACCTGCACGTTGTCCGAGTTGCCGAGGGGCAGGGGTGTGAGTCCGCTGACGCCCTTCACCTTCACGACGGCGAGGTCGTAGCCGCTGTCCCGGCCCACGACCTCGGCCTGGGCCGTCTGCCCGCCGTTGAAGGTCACGGTGATCTCGCCGCCCGATCCGGCGGGCTGCACGACGTGGTTGTTGGTGAGGATGTGCCCCCGGATGTCGAGCACGAAGCCGGTGCCCGTGCCCTGCTCGCCCGCGCCGCCGACATGCAGTGTGACCACGCTGGGCAGGGCCCGCCCGGCGATCCCGGCCACACTGTCCGCGTCCCGCGCGGTGGCCTCTTCCGAGGCCTGCGGCAGCTCGACGGTCCCGACGCCGCCGTTCCGCTCCAGGTACGTCCCTACGACGCCGCCGACGCCGCCGGACACGAGCGCGAGCAGCACGGCACCGAGCACCAGGGCCTTCCTGCCCCGCTTGCGCCGCTGCTGCGTGCTCGGCACGGCGGCGCCGTTCTGCTGGAGAGGCCCGTGTCCCCCGTGGCCCGCGGGAGCCGCCCAGGGGTCGTAGCGCTGCCACGGGCCGGGGGCGGGGGCAGGTCCCGGCCCCTCGGCGTGGACCGGCGCGGCCTGCGGGGGCGCCGGTGCGCCGTGGGCCGGCAGCCCGGGCAAGGCCGCAGGAGCGGGGACGTGCGCGGCCGGCGCGGGAACACCGGGGGGCGTCGGCATGTGATCGCCGGAGGGCATCGGCATCCCGGCCGACGCCGGTGCGGCCGGCGCGGGACCGCCGGAGACCGGGGCGGGCGGGGTGGTGCCGGGCCCCGACGGCGCGCCTGGCGCCGGCACACCGGGGGCCGTCGGCATCTCGGCCGACGCGTGAACCCTAGGCCCGTGATCGCCGGAAGGAGCCGGCATCCCAGCCGGGCCCGGCGCGGGGGCGCCGGAGACCGGGGCGGGCGGGGTGGTGCCGGGCCCCGACGGCGCGGCCGGGGTGCCCGGCACGGTGGGCTGCTGCCCCGGTATCGCCACACCCTGGGCGGGAGTCGTCGCCGGGTGCTGTACGGGCGGCGCGGGCGCCCAGGGGCCGGGTTCACCGTAGGGCGGGGTGCTGTAGGGGTCGGGGTCGTGCAGCGGCCGGGGAGCGCCCTCGGGCGGCCCGGCTGGTGCGACGGAGGCAGCAGAGGCGACGGGGGCGTCCTGGCTCCCGGGCTCCCGGGCGGCGGGGACCGCAGCAGCGGCCTCGGCGGCGGCCTGGCCGGGGACGGTCGTGGCGACGGCGTCGCCGCCTGCCGATGCGGCGGGCTCCGCCGGGCCCCCTGCCGGAACCGCCTCGGGACGCCTCAACTCGTAGTCGCCGTCCTCGGCAGGCCGAGCCGCCGGACGCGCCAGCTCGAAGTCCCCGTCGGTGCCGGTCGGCTCCGCCGGGGCCGTCACCGGCCCGTGTGCCCCGTGCGTGCCCGGGCCCTCCGCCACGGCCCCCTCCATGCCCTCCGGCTCTTCCGCGAGTTCCTGCGGCCGTGGTCGGCTCCACCACTTCGCCTTCGTGGGCTTCCCCTCGTTCATGCTCTCCCCACAGCCGCGGCACGGCTCGTCGCGGTGGCCGCGGTTCGTCGAATCGGCGCCCGGCCACACCTCGGCCGCGGGCGACAACCCCCGGATTCAATCAGGTTCGCGGGCCGGTGCGCAGAGTCGGTCAGCGAGCCGTACGGGAGGAGGCGGAGGAAGAGGGGGACGAGGCCGGGTCCAGGAGGGGCTCGGCGAACAGGGGGGCCGTGATCTCGGGGACCTCGGCCCAAGAGGTCAGGGCGGCCGGCGTGGCCGCTTCGAGCGGACGTATCAACGGGGACATGACGGCCGCGCCGGCCACCACCGGGGCGGTCAGCGCATGCAGCGCGTGCTGCCGGGCGGCGGGGGGCACCCCGGGCAGCAGAGGCGCCGACACCTCGGTCGGGGCGACCGGGCCGCGGCCGAGCGTGTTCTGGCCGTGCACCTGCCCGAGCAGCGGAGCCGTCCGGCGCCGCTGGGATTCGGGCGGTGCCGCGGGGCCGGTGCCCTGGGTGCGCATCGGCGTCACATTGCTCCCCGAGCCCTGGCCTCCTCGGGCCTCCGTGTCGGCCGGGGTGACGGTGGTGACACCGCCCAGCGCGATCGCGGCCAGCGACACGGCCCCGGCGGCGACGAACGCGAACCGCAGCCGCGATGAGGAGCGGTCGGTGTCGTGCCGGCCGACGTCGTGGATACGGAAGCCCCTCCCCGGGGGCAGGCCCCGGTGGTCCGACGGCAGATCACCGGTGTCGGACGGCAGGCTCGGGCCTCCCGGGGAGGCGGGCAGCACGGGCAGGTGCGGCCGGGCGGGGGCGTAGCCGAACTCGAACCGCTCGTCGCGCTTCACTCCGAACACCCCGGAAGATCCGAACCGTCCGGACATCCCTCCGGGCAGCGCTCCTCCGCCCGGCGGTGTGAGATCACCGTCCGGGCCGCCGCCCGCGGGTAGTCCCTGCAGGCGGGCCAGGAAGCTCTCGGAGGGGGGCGGCGGGGCCGCCTCCGCGAAGACGTTCTTCAGCCGGCGCTGGGCGTCCACCTCCGCCTTGCACTTCGGGCAGGTGGCCACGTGCGCCAGTACGCGCTCACGCGCGTCATGACCGAGCTCTCCGTCCACCAGGGCGGAGAGTCGGTCTCCCAGATGCTGCTCTGCGAGGTGACCCTCGGAAGCCTTCGGCCGAGATCCGCTCACGCGCTCGCGCCCCCTCCTCCCAAGGCGGGAACACGGGGCACGAAGGAGCGGCGCTCGGCACGCGCCTCCGGGGAACGGTGCGCAAGGGCCTTGCGCAGCTGGGAGCGGCCACGGTGGATCCGCGAGCGGACCGTGCCGAGCTTGACGCCGAGGGTCGCGGCGATCTCCTCGTACGACAGTCCTTCGATGTCGCACAGGACGACCGCGGCGCGGAACTCGGGGGCGAGGGTGTCGAGGGCCTGCTGGACGTCCGCGTCGAAATGCGCGTCGTTGAAGACCTGCTGCGGCGTGGGCTCCTTGCTGGGCAGCCGCTCTGCCGCGTCCTCGCCGAGCGCGTCGAAACGGATGCGCTGCTTGCGGCGGACCATGTCCAGGAACAGGTTCGTGGTGATGCGGTGCAGCCAGCCCTCGAAGGTGCCCGGCGTGTAGGTCGACAGGGAGCGGAAGACGCGGACGAAGACCTCCTGCGTGAGGTCCTCCGCGTCGTGCTGGTTGCCGGTCAGGCGGTAGGCGAGCCGGTAGACCCGGCCGCTGTGCGTGCTGACGATCTCCTCCCACGTGGGCGGAGTCCACGCCTGCCCGTCCGCGTCGGTGGTGAAGGTCGCGGTCTGGGCGATGTCAGCGGCGTGACTGTGGTCAGCAGCGGTGTCGTTCACGGATGTCGGCCTGCCCGCCGATCCGAGGAAGCGCCGCAGCACTCCTCCGCGATCCACAGACGCAGCCGCACCTCCCCTGTCAGCTCTGGTGGTGTCCAGTGGAGCCCCTACCATAGCCACCTCGCCCGTTAGGACCGGATAAGCGGTTTTACGAGAATTTGATCTGGGCTGATACCCCTCGTACTGCTGCGTTGGCACTTGCTCGGCGACCTCTTGCACCGCCCGCCCCCCGTCCCGACCGACGCCACTTGCTCATCCCTTTAAACGACCGGTCCCATCTGCGGGTTCCCGTGCCCAACGGATACAGTCACGCCCAGGCATTCACGGGGACAGGAGAGGGTCATTACCGGCAACCGGCAGACGAGCTGGGCGTTCGCCGACGCCTATGTCGCCGAGGACGAAGCGCTGCACTGGGCCCGGGACCGGGCCCGTGAGGCAGGGCTGCGCTCGGTGACGCCCGGCACGGGCGCCGCGCTGCGGTTGCTGGCCGCGTCCGTCGACGCCAAAGCCGTCGCGGAGATCGGGACCGGCTGCGGTGTCTCCGGGATCCACCTCCTGCACGGTATGCGGCCCGACGGTGTGCTGACGACCGTGGACCCCGAGCCGGAGCACCAGCAGTTCGCCCGCCAGGCCTTCCGCGCCTGCGGCTTCGCCAGCAACCGCGCCCGCTTCATCCCGGGCCGCGCCCTGGACGTGCTGCCCCGCCTCGCGGACGCCGGTTACGACCTGGTCTTCTGCGACGGTGATCGCCTGGAGGTCATGGACTACCTCGCTGAATCGTTGCGTCTGCTGCGCACCGGCGGGCTGGTCGTCTTCGAGGGCGCCTTCGCGAACGGCCGGACGGTGGACTCCGGCCCGCAGCCCACGGAGGTGCTGCGGCTGCGCGAGCTGCTGCGTGCGGTGCGCGAGAGCCAGGAGCTGGTTCCGTCACTGCTGCCGGTGGGCGACGGGCTGCTGTGCGCGGTCAAACGCTGACCGGGTCGGCACGTTAGCGCGGCCGGAGCCGGGGCAGGCGAGTGTCATCGGTGAGAAAACAGCCGCCCCGGCATCACGGGTGATGCCGGGGCAACTGAAAGGGTATGGTCGCTTGCGCGTCAGCCGACGACCTTCTTGAGGGCATCGCCCAGCGCGTCGGCCTCGTCCGGGGTCAGCTCGACGACGAGCCGACCGCCGCCTTCGAGCGGAACGCGCATGACGATGCCCCGCCCCTCCTTGGTCACCTCGAGCGGGCCATCACCCGTTCGCGGCTTCATGGCCGCCATGCTCGTTCCCCTTCCTGAAACCCAGCTCATCGTCAAAGCCGACGGCCCCTGAGAAGGGCACACGTGTGGTTCCTTGTGGCAGGACACGCGACACCGGCATCGAACACATTGCTTCCAAGCCATTATCCCGCATCTCAGGACCCGATGACCAACATCAGTAGGCATCGCTTGGGCAACGCACGCGAGCAAAACCACTCAATTCGGCGATGAGACTGCGATACTCCGCCGCCGCGCACGCATCCGCCGAACCGATTCGCACGAGAATTCTTTGACGCAGGTCACACGTACGGTCCGGTTCCCCGTCCGCGATCTCCGTCATGCTGTCCTGCAGACCCGGGACGTACCGGCCGGTACGTCCTCGATCCGCGACTCGGAGGGGATACGCATGACCGACACCGTGCTCTACGAGGTGAGCGACGGACTCGCGACGATCACGCTGAACCGCCCGGAGGCGATGAACGCGCTGAACGTGGCGACCAAGGTCGCCCTGCGGGAGGCGGTCGAGTCGGCGGCGGGCGACGGCGCCGTACGGGCGGTACTGCTGACCGCCGCCGGTGACCGGGCGTTCTGCGTCGGACAGGACCTCAAGGAGCACATCGGGCTGCTGGTCCGGGACCGGGAGACCGGTTCGGGGCAGACCATGAACACGGTCCGGGACCACTACAACCCGATCGTGCGGGCGCTGGCCGGGGCGGCCAAGCCGGTCGTCGCCGCGGTGAACGGAGTGGCGGCCGGGGCGGGCTTCGGCTTCGCGCTCGCCGCGGACTACCGGATCGTGGCGGACACGGCGGCGTTCAACACCTCGTTCGCCGGGGTCGCGCTGACCGCCGACTCGGGGATCTCCTGGACGCTGCCGCGCGTGATCGGGCCGGGCCGGGCCGCTGACCTGCTGCTCTTCCCGCGGAGCATCAGCGCGCAGGAGGCGTACGAACTGGGCATCGCGAACCGGCTGGTGCCGGCCGGTGACCTGCGGGCGGAGGCCGAGAAGGTCGCGCGGGCGCTGGCCGAGGGCCCGACGGTGGCGTACGCGGCGCTGAAGGAGTCGGTGGCGTTCGGCCTGACGCACTCCTTGGAGGAGGCCTTGGAGAAGGAGGACGAGCTCCAGACCCGGGCCGGCTCCTCCGAGGATCACGCGATCGCGGTGCAGGCCTTCGTCAACAAGGAGAGGCCGAAGTACTTGGGGCGGTAGCGCCGCCCCGCGCCTTTGACGGGGTGCTTCTGGCGACGCAGGTCTCCAGGTGATCGTCCACCAGGCCGCACGCCTGCATCAGCGCGTACGCCGTCGTCGGGCCCACGAAGCGCAGGCCCCGCTTCTTCAGGGCCTTGGACAGGGCCGTCGACTCGGGGGTGACGGGAGGGACGTCGGAGAGGGTCTTCGGGGCCGGGCGTCCGGCCGGGTCGGGGGCGTGGGACCAGATCAGCGCGTCGAGTTCGCCCGGGGACCACTGAGTCAGCGCACGCGCGTTGGCGAGGGTCGCGTCGATCTTGGCGCGGTTGCGGATGATGCCGGCGTCGGCCAGGAGGCGCTCGCGGTCGTCGTCGGTGAAGGCGGCGACCGAGGCGATCTCGAAGCCGGCGAAGGCGGCGCGGAAGCCGGGGCGGCGGCGCAGGATCGTGATCCAGGACAGCCCGGACTGGAAGGCCTCCAGGCTGAGGCGCTCGAAGAGCGCGTCGTCGCCGTGGACCGGACGGCCCCACTCCTCGTCGTGGTACGCCACGTACTCCGGGGCGGACAGGGCCCAGGGGCAGCGCAGCGCGCCGTCCGGGCCGGCCAGGGCGGCGCCGTCGCTCACGGCCGGTCCTCCTTCCTGGGGGCGGGCTTCTCCATGGACACGTGGTTCTCCCCGGACGCGTGCACCGGTGCGTGGGCGGAGCCCGACCGGGCTCCGGCCAGGGCCGACTCCAGGTCGGCGATGCGGGCGTCGCGCTCGGCGAGCTCGGCGCCCAGACGGCTGAGGGCGTCGTCCACGTCCGCCATCCGGTAACCGCGGGCGGCGAGCGGGAAGCGCAGGCCCTCCACGTCCGCGCGGTCGACCGGGCGGTCCGGGGGCAGCGGGTCCCGCAGCCGTTCGGGGGCGGCCTCGGGCAGCGGGCCGTTCTCGCCGCCGCCCACCACGGCGAGCGTCACCGCGGCGACCACGACGGCGAGCGCGACGACCAGGAACAGGAACATAACCATCGCGGGGCCCCCACGGTCGGACGGATCGGACTCTTCGGAAGTCCTCCGAGTCGGATGTTGTCAGGCTCCGATCGTGCCATGCGAGTCTGACGGTTAGGGTCGCAGGCGGCGGAAGACGGGACGTACCAGGAAAGGTCACAGGGGATGCTCAGGCTGGGCAGGCGGGAATTCGGGACGCACGAGCCGGTCATCATGGCGATCGTGAACCGCACCCCCGACTCCTTCTACGACCGGGGCGCCACCTTCCGCGACGAGCCGGCCCTCGCGCGCGTGGAGCAGGCGGTCGCCGAGGGCGCCGCGATCATCGACATCGGCGGGGTCAAGGCCGGGCCGGGCGAAGAGGTCACGGCCGAGGAGGAGGCCCGGCGGACGGTCGGGTTCGTGGCGGAGGTGCGGCGGCGTTTCCCGGACGTGGTCATCAGCGTGGACACGTGGCGGGCCGAGGTCGGCGAGGCCGTGTGCGAGGCCGGGGCCGATCTGCTGAACGACGCGTGGGGCGGGGTCGATCCGGGGCTGGCGGAGGTCGCCGCGCGGTATCAGGTGGGCCTGGTGTGCACGCACGCGGGCGGGGCGGAACCGCGGACCCGGCCGCACCGGATCGAGTACGACGATGTCATGGCGGACATCCTGGACGTGACGGTCGGGCTGGCGGAGCGGGCGCTCGCACTGGGGGTACCGCGGGAGTCGATCATGATCGACCCCGGCCACGACTTCGGCAAGAACACCCGGCACAGCCTGGAGGCGACGCGCCGGCTGGACGAGATGGTCGCCACGGGGTGGCCGGTGCTGGTGTCTTTGTCCAACAAGGACTTCGTCGGGGAGACGCTGGACCGGCCGGTGAAGGAGCGGGTGATCGGTACCTTGGCGACCACGGCGGTGTCCGCGTGGCTGGGGGCGCAGGTGTACCGGGTGCATGAGGTCGCGGAGACGCGGCAGGTGCTGGACATGGTCTCGGCGATCGCGGGGCGTCGGGCCCCTGCCGTGGCGCGGCGGGGGCTGGCCTAGCCCGGGTGCCAGGAGTCTCCGCCCCCTGGCACCCCCGGCCTGTGCCCACCCGACAAGCCCGGCTGGAACCGCCTTCTACCTGCCCGCTTCCTTCGACACCAACGCCACCGCCTCGTCCACGTCGTCCGTCACGTGGAACAGCAGCAGGTCCTTCTCCGCCGCCTTGCCCTGGGCGATCACCGTGTCGCGGAGCCAGTCGACCAGACCGCCCCAGTAGTCGCTGCCGAAGAGGACGATCGGGAAGCGCGTGACCTTCTGGGTCTGGACGAGGGTGAGGGCCTCGAAGAGTTCGTCGAGGGTGCCGAGGCCGCCGGGCAGGACGACGAAGCCCTGGGCGTACTTGACGAACATCATCTTCCGGACGAAGAAGTAGCGGAAGTTCAGGCCGACATCGACGTACGGGTTCAGCCCCTGCTCGAACGGCAGCTCGATGCCGAGGCCGACGGACATGCCCTTCGCCTCCAGGGCGCCCTTGTTGGCCGCCTCCATCGCGCCCGGGCCGCCGCCCGTGATGACGGCGAAGCCCGCGTCGACCAGGCCCTGCCCCAGTCGCACGCCCGCCTCGTACTCGGGTGAGTCCGCCGGGGTCCGGGCCGAGCCGAAGACGCTGATCGCGGGCGGGAGTTCGGCGAGCGTGCCGAAGCCCTCGATGAACTCCGACTGGATGCGCAGCACGCGCCAGGGGTCGGTGTGGACCCAGTCGGAGGGGGCCCGCTCGTCCAGCAGCCGCTGGTCGGTGGTGCTGGCCTGCACCTGGTCCCGCCGTTGGAGGACCGGGCCCAGGCGCTTCTCATCCGGCGGCTGCTTCTTCCCCTCGGGGTTGCCGGTCGCCATGTGCGCTCCCTCCGTCGTGCCTGTCTTTCCACCTCAGCGTAGATCTACGCGGGTTACGAACGAGGGACGTGAGCATGTCCGCGATGAAGCGCCGTAAACCCGATGGCGTCCCGACGGGGTCAGGCGGTCAGCCAGTTCCGCAGACGCTCCTCGCCCGTGAGGATCTTGGCGATCTCCACGCGCTCGTCCCGCTTGTGCGCCAAGTGGGGGTTGCCGGGGCCGTAGTTGACCGCCGGGACACCGAGCGCCGAGAAGCGGGAGACGTCCGTCCAGCCGTACTTCGGCATCGGGGTGCCGCCGACCGCCTCGATGAACGCCTTCGCCGCCGGATGGGACAGGCCGGGCATCGCCGCGCCGCTGTGGTCGACGACCTCGAACTCCTCCACCCCGCAGTCCGCGAAGACCTCGCGGACGTGGGCGACGGCGTCCTCGGGCGTGCGGTCGGGCGCGTAGCGGAAGTTGACGGTGACGACGCACTCGTCGGGGATGACGTTGCCGGCCACTCCCCCGCCGATGCCGACCGCGTTCAGGCCCTCGCGGTACTCCAGGCCGTCGATGACCGGCCGACGGGGTTCGTAGGAGGCCAGACGGGCCAGGATCGGGGCCGCGGCGTGGATCGCGTTGGAGCCCATCCAGCCGCGCGCCGAGTGGGCCCGCTCGCCCGTGGTCTTCAACAGCACCCGCAGCGTGCCCTGGCAGCCGCCCTCGACCTGGCCGTCCGACGGTTCCAGGAGCACCGCGAAGTCGCCCTGAAGCCAATCGGGATGTGTCTCGGAGACGTGCTTGAGGCCGTTCAGCTCGGCGGCGACCTCTTCGTTGTCGTAGAAGACGAAGGTCAGGTCGCGGTTGGGGGCCGGGACCGTGGCCGCGATGCGCAGCTGCACGGCGACGCCCGACTTCAT
Source organism: Streptomyces sp. NPDC012474 (assembly GCF_042955185.1). Taxonomy (NCBI): domain Bacteria; kingdom Bacillati; phylum Actinomycetota; class Actinomycetes; order Kitasatosporales; family Streptomycetaceae; genus Streptomyces; species Streptomyces sp. NPDC012474. The sequence goes on along the minus strand of NZ_JBIBEP010000009.1, from coordinate 65,905 downwards.
GTCGCAGGTGCCGCACCCCCACAGGACGCCGTCCTCGTCGAGCCGGGAGGGGACGTTGTCCGCGATCGGGACGGTGTCGATGTGCCCGGCCAGGATCACCCGCTCCGGGCGGCCGAGGTTCGTGCGGGCGACGACGTTGTTGCCGTACCGGTCGACCGTCAGGTGGGGCAGGGCGCGCAGCGCGGTCTCGATCGCGTCGGCGAGGGGCTTCTCGGTGCCGCTCTCGGAACGGAAGTCGACGAGCCGGGCGGTGAGCTCCGCGGCGTCCAGCGTGAGGTCAAGCGAGGTGTCGGCCATGCCGTCGACCCTAACGCGCCAGACCCCGGCCTCACTGTCCCCACCTGGCTCATACCACTGCGTACTCTCCAGTACCTTGTACCGCGTGCCAGAGCAGTCCTCTCCCAAACGCCGTGGCCGCCTCTTTCGATGCGGAGCCGCCCTCGTGGCCCTGCTCGCGGTCGCCGGGTACCTCGTCGTGCAGTACGTCACCGGGGGCTCGGGCGGACCGGGCTGCAAGGTCGTCTCCGGCAAGGGCGACGGGGCGTCGTACGAGTTCACGCCCGAGCAGGCCGTGAACGCCGCCACGATCACCGCCGTGGGGACCGCGCGCGGTCTTCCCGAGCGGGCCGTGACCATCGCGCTGGCGACCGCGCTCCAGGAGTCCGCCCTGCGCAACATCACCCACGGCGACCGGGACTCCCTCGGCCTGTTCCAGCAGCGGCCCTCGCAGGGCTGGGGCACGCCGAAGGAGATCATGGATCCGACGTACTCGGCCGGTGAGTTCTACGACCACCTGGTCAAGGTGCCCGGCTACACCCGGCTGCCGCTCACCGTCGCCGCGCAGCGCGTGCAGCGCAGCGGCTTCCCGCAGGCCTACGCCAAGCACGAGCCGGACGCCGCGCTGCTCGCCGCGGCCCTCACCGGACAGTCCGCGGCCACGCTGACCTGCGAGGGCCGCCCGGCCGCGACCAGGGCCTCGGGCCCCGACGGGGTGCGTGCCGCGCTCGTGCGGGACTTCGGACGGGATGTGCTGGAGCCGGCCGGTGCCGCGGTGGGCGAATCCTCGGCGGCCACGCCGACGCCCTCCGCGAGCACGGCGGACAACTCCGGCGGGCGCACCGTCACGCTCCCGGTGAGCGACGACACGTCCTCCGCGGGAGGGCGGAGCCTGGACCAGCGCGGCTGGCAGCTGGCGCACTGGGCCGTGGCCAACGCCTCCGGGCTGCACATCGCCCGGGTCACGTACGCGGGGCGGGAGTGGGTGGCCGGGAACACCGCGAGCCAGTGGCGGGAGCCCTCGGCGAAGGGCACCGCGGGCGCGGAACGGGACGCGGACGCGGTCCGTATCGTCACGATGCGCTAGCTCGCGCAGGGGTGCGGGGACTCACTCCGAAGGGTTACCCGTACGGCCCGGCGGCGAGGGTGCGCGCAGCATTTCGCACCCTCAGCCGGGCCACCCCGAGACCCTTGGGAACACAGGGCTGGAAGGATTCCGCGGGGTTTTCGGCAGAGGCCTGTTTGACCGGTTTTATCCGCAGCCGATAATGCGACGCATTACCAACTCTTTACGTTGCGCCGCCGCAACCTTCGCGGGCTTCGAGCGGTAGTCACTGCGTCCGAGCCGGGGTGATCCACAGCCAGTCGATCAACTGCCGGACCTGGTCGGACACTTCACGAAGCTCACTGTTCTCTCCCGTCGAAGGAGCACCATGTCCCTCCCCCTGACCCGCCGGATCGCCCGTGCCGCGCTGATCGTCGCTGCGGGAGCGGCTGCCGGGGTCGGTGCGGCCGGCTCCGCCAGCGCGGCCCCCGAGCTGCCCGCCACCCCGAACCTCGGTGGCCTCACCGCCCTGGACGGGGCCAACGTCGGCAACACCGTCGACGGCGCGGCTCAGAACGTCACCGGATCCGCGGGTGACACCGGCGGCAAGACCGTCAAGAAGGCGGTGCCGGCCGCGGGCAAGACCGGCGGCAAGGCGGTCAAGAAGACCACCCCCGTGGCACAGAAGGCGGCCGGTGACGCGGCCGGCTCCGCCGGTCAGCTCGTCGGCGACACGGCCGGTTCGGCCAAGGGCGGCCTGCCCACCGACTCCCTGACCAAGGGTGGCGTGCCGTCCGCGGACTCCCTGCCGGTGAAGAGCCTGCCGGTCGGCTGACGCTCCGGCGTTGTGACCACGAAGGGGTCCGGGGAACTTCCCCCGGACCCCTTCGCCGTGTGCTCGGCTGCGGTCACAGACGCCGTACGGCCGCCGCGACCCGCTCGTCCGTCGCCGTCAGCGCCACGCGGACGAACTCCGCGCCCGCCGGACCGTAGAAGTCGCCGGGGGCCACGAGGATGCCGCGTTTGGCGAGGTGGTCGACCGTGTCCCAGCAGGATTCGCCCCTGCTGGCCCACAGGTAGAGGCTGGCCTCACTGTGCTCGATGCGGAAGCCGTGGGTGACCAGGGCCTCACGCAGCAGCTCGCGGCGGGACGCGTAACGCTCGCGCTGGACGCGGACGTGGTCGTCGTCGCCGAGGGCCGTCACCACCGCCGCCTGCGTCGGAGCCGACGTCATCATGCCGCCGTGCTTGCGGATCTCCAGCAGCGGGGCGAGGACCGCCGGGTCACCGGCCAGGAAGGCCGCGCGGTAGCCGGCGAGGTTCGAGCGCTTGGAGAGCGAGTGGACGGAGACGATGCCGTCGTACGAGCCGCCGTTGACGTCCGGGTGCAGGACCGAGACGGGGTCGGCCTCCCAGCCCAGCTCCAGGTAGCACTCGTCCGAGAAGAGCAGGATGTCGTGCGAGCGGGCCCAGGCGACGATCCGGGTCAGCTCCTCCTTGGACAGCACCTTGCCCGTGGGGTTCGACGGGGAGTTCAGCCAGAGCAGCTTCAGGCCCTCGGGGTCCAGCTCCGTCGGGTCGTCGTAGGCCTCGTACCCGGCGCGGGCCAGCCGCGCGCCGACCTCGTACGTCGGGTAGGCCAGGCGCGGGTAGGCCACCCGGTCGCCGGGGCCGAGGCCCAGCTGGGTCGGGAGCCAGGCGACGAGTTCCTTGGAGCCGACGATCGGCAGCACGTGGCGGTGGGTGACCTCCCGGGCGCCGAGGCGGCGCTCGACCCAGCCGGTGATCGCGTCGCGCAGCTCGGGCGTGCCCCAGACGGTCGGATAGCCCGGCGAGTCGGCCGCGGCCACCAGCGCTTTCTGGATCAGCTCGGGTACCGGGTCGACCGGGGTGCCGACGGACAGGTCGACGATGCCGTCCGGATGGGCGGCGGCCGTGGCCTTGTACGGGGTCAGCTTGTCCCAGGGGAAGGTGGGGAGGCGGTCGGAGACTGCGGACACGGGTTCTGGCTCACTTTCTGGCACGCACGAGCCGGTTCGGCAAACGCCTCGGCCCCGTACGGCGATCAGCGGGGTGATCAGGCCGTACGGGACCGAGGCGGCACGGAGTGCGGGCCGCTCTTACTGGTTCTGCGGCGGCAGCGCGGCGATGAAGGGGTGGTCGCGCTCGATCAGCCCCAGCTTGCTGGCTCCGCCGGGCGAACCGAGCTCGTCGAAGAACTCGACGTTCGCCTTGTAGTAGTCCTTCCACTCCTCCGGAGTGTCGTCCTCGTAGAAGATCGCCTCGACCGGGCAGACCGGCTCACAGGCACCACAGTCGACGCATTCGTCCGGGTGGATGTACAAGGACCGCTGGCCCTCGTAGATGCAGTCGACCGGGCACTCCTCGATGCACGCCTTGTCCTTGACGTCGACACAAGGCTGCGCGATGACGTAGGTCACGCTGTCGTTCCTCCTCGATAGGGCGCTGGCGGGCCTCCTCAGGCTCCGCCGCCTGGCGCGCGGGAGCGCGGCGTCGTCGATGCCCGCCCCTAGTATCTCCGTTCCTGGGCATGATCCGAACAGGAGGGGTGAACTGACCTGTGGAAATCTCTGCCGCTGGGCGACTCGAGGTCCGTATCACCGCTGCTGACGTGGGCAAACGGGTCTCAGTGCGGAGCTTGACCGAACATGAGGCTCCGGGTGAGAAGTTCACCGACACGGTCGGTGTTCTCACATCATGGGACAACGGTGTGCTGCTGATCACACGCAAGAGTGGCGAGAGCGTCCGTATCGCGGAATCCGCGCTGGTCGCGGGCAAGACCGTACCCCCCGCACCGGCGCGTCGCCGCGGTCCGGCCGCCTCCTACGAGGAGCTGGCCCGGGTCGCCGCGCGGGCCTGGCGGCCCGTCGAGAGCGAGCGGCTCGGCGCGTGGGAGCTGCGGGCCGCGTCCGGGTTCACGCGGCGGGCCAACTCGGTGCTGCCGCTGGGCACGCCGGACCTCCCGCTGGACGAGGCCCTGGAGGCCGTGCGGCGGTGGTACAGCGAGCGCGGACTGCCCGCCTACGTCCAGACCGCGACCGGCGCCGAGGGCACGCAGGAGCTGCTCTGTGCCGAGCTGGAGAAGCGCGGCTGGGTGCGGGAGGTGACCGCCGAGCTGTGGACCGGGCCGCTGGCACCGATCGCCGACCGGGGTGACCCGGCGGGGGTCGCGCTGTCCCGGGAAGCCGGTGAGGGGTGGCTGGCCCGGTACCAGCGCAAGGGCGTGAGCGAGGTGGCGCTGCGGGTGCTCCGGAGCGGGCCGTCGGTGTGGTTCGCGACCGTCCCCGGAGCGGCGGAGGGGGCTCCTCCGGCCGCCATCGGGCGGTGTGTCGTCGACGGGCGGTGGGCCGGGTTCGCCGCCGTCGAGGTCGATCCGGCGCTGCGACGGCAGGGGCTCGGCACGGCCGTGATGGCCGCGCTCGCCCGGCAGGCGCTCGACGAGGGCGCGTCGGCCGCGTGGCTCCAGGTCGAGGCCGACAACGCGGGAGCGCGGGCGCTGTACGCCGGTATGGGCTTCGCCGCGCACCACGCCTACCACCACTACCGGGCGCCGGACGCCCGCGGCACCGGCCGGTAACCGATCGTCGTGAGAGGGCACGAGCCAGATATGCGTCCCCCGTACCCCCCGCCCCCCGAACGGTCCGCCGAGCTGCGGCGGCGGTTCGCCGAAGAGGCCCGGTCCGAGCGGCCCGATCTGTCGACGCTGTGCCTGCTGGTGGGCGCGGAGGCGGACGGGGAGCTGGACGAGGCGGGCCTGGACGCCGCGCAGGTCGAGCTGGACCGGCTGGCCGGGCTGCTGCCGTTCCGGCCTCCGGGGCCCCGGGCCTGGGCCCTCGCCCTGCGGGAGCTGCTCGGTGAGCGGATGGGGTTCCACGGCACCCCCGGCGACTACCAGCGCCTGGAGTCCTCGCTGCTGCACGAGGTGCTGGTGCGGCGCAGGGGGCTGCCGATCCTGCTGTCCGTGGTGTGGATGGAGGTGGCGCGGCGGGCGGGGGCGCCGGTCTACGGGGTGGCTCTGCCGGGGCATTTCGTCGTCGGGTTCGGGCCGGACGAGGGGCAGGTGCTGGCGGATCCGTTCGACGGGGGGCGGGTGCTGTCGGGAGCGGACGCCGAGTTGCTGGTCGTCGGGGCCACGGGGACGGGGGTCGATCCGTCGATGCTGCGGCCGGCCGATCCGCTGGATGTGGTGCTGCGGATCCTGAACAACGTGCGGGCGTGGGCCGCGGCCCGTCCCGAGCGGTCGGACGTGGCGTTGTGGGCGGTCGAGTTGTCGTTGCTGCTGCCGTCGCATCCGGCCCGGTTGCGGTACGAGCGGGCGCAGTTGCTCGTGCGGCGGGGGGAGTTCCTGGGTGGGGCCTCAGAGCTGGAGGCCTACGCGGAGGTGGTTGAGGCCGTGGATGAGGCCGCGGCCGAGCGGGTGCGGGGGGAGGCTTTCGCGGCCAGGGCGATGCTCAACTGACGCCTTCTCGCCATGGGGGGCTCGTGTGGCCTCGCGTGTGCGGGTGCGTGGGACTGCTTCGCGCAGTTCCCCGCGCCCCTGAGAGCTCTACAGCCAGCCCTTTTCACGTGCCGCCCGGACCGCCTCCGCGCGGTTCCTCACCGCCAGTTTCTGGATCGCCGTGGAGAGGTAGTTGCGGACCGTGCCCTGGGAGAGGTGCAGGGACGCTGCCAGTTCGGCGTTGGTGGAGCCGTCGGCGGCGGCCCGGAGGACCTCGCGCTCCCGGTCCGTCAGCGGGTTGGCTCCGTCCGCCAGGGCCGCTGCCGCGAGGGTGGGGTCGATGACGCGTTCACCCGTGAGGACCTTGCGAATGGCCTCGGCGAGCTGGGCGGCCGGGGCGTCCTTGACGAGGAAGGCGTCGGCGCCCGACTCCATGGCGCTGCGCAGGTAGCCGGGCCGGCCGAAGGTGGTGAGGATGACCAGCTTCACGGCCGGGAGTTCCGCGTGCAGCCGGGCCGCCGCCTCGATGCCCGTCAGGCCGGGCATCTCGATGTCCAGGAGGGCCACGTCCACGGCGTGTGCCCGGGCCGCCCGGAGGACCTCGTCGCCGCGGGCCACCTGGGCGACGACCTCGATGTCCTCCTCCAGGCCGAGCAGGGCGGCCAGAGCCTCGCGGACCATCGACTGGTCCTCGGCGAGCAGGACCTTGATCGTGCGGCTCATGCCGGGGATCCTATGTCCGCCGGTCCGGCCGTCGGCACCCGGGCGACCAGGCGGAAGCCGTGGCCGAGCGGGCCCGCCTCCAGGGTGCCGCCCGCCTTGGTGAGGCGTTCGGTGAGGCCCGCGAGGCCGTTTCCGTGGCCGGTGCCCGGGCCGCCCGAGCCGTCGTCCTCGACGGTGAGTTCCAGCACCGGGCCGTCGAGGGTCCGGCGGTGCAGCAGCTCGACCGTGCAGCGGCGGGCGCCGCTGTGCCGTACGACGTTGGTGACCGCCTCGCGCAGCGCCCAGGCGAGGGCGGACTCGCTCTCCCCGGGCACGCCGTCGAGGCCGGGCTCGGCGGGCAGTGCGGGGGTGACGCCGGCCGCGGTCAGTGCGACCCGGGCACCGGCGAGCTCGGCGTTCAGGCGGGGCCGGCGGTAGCCGGTGACGGCCTCGCGTACGTCGACGAGGGCCTGGCGGCTGACCTGCTCGATGTCGGCGACCTGCTGGGCCGCCTCGTCGGGCCGGCCGGGCAGCATCCGCCCGGCCAGCTCGCTCTTGAGCGTGATCAGGGAGAGGGAGTGGCCGAGCAGGTCGTGCAGGTCCCTGGCCAGGCGCAGGCGCTCCTCGTTGGCGGCGAGCTGGGCGACGGTGGCGCGGGCCTCGCGCAGCGCGACGGCCGTCCGCACGAGTTCCCGTACGCCGGTCATCGCGAAGCCGCCCAGCAGGGCCGGGATGAGGAGGCCCGCCAGGAAGGACATCCCGTCGTGCGTCGCCAGCGCCACGGCGGTCAGCAGCGCGCACGCGGCCGGGATCGTCCAGCGGGCCATGCGCAGCGGCAGGGCCGCGCCGGACGCGATCGAGACGTACACGAACAGCACCAGCCACTCGCGGCCCAGGGTGAGGGCGAGGAGCGTGGACTGGGCCGCGAGCACCCCGAGCGAGCCGAACACCAGGGTGTTGCGCTCGCCACGGCCGGTGCGGAAGACCAGCAGCATGTACCAGGTGACGAACGCGGCCAGGCCGAGCCAGCCGAGGATCGTCACGCCCGTGCCGTGGCCGCCGTGCAGCAGGTCCGTGACGGGTGCGCTCAGGTAGACCAGCCAGATGCCGGTCCACAGCGACTTCACCGCCCGCTGCCGGCGGTTCACCGGGCGCTGCCCGATACCGAACCCGACGCCGCTCACGCCTTCAGGGTGTCCTTCCGGTACAGCCAGGCCGCGCCGCCCGCGAACAGGACGAACGACACCACGAGGACGGCGAGGTCCTGGACGTGCGGGGCGCGGTTCTGCTCGATGGCCCGTCCGAGGGCAGCGTACGCGTGCGTGGGCAGCCACTTCGCGATGTCCTGGAGCCAGCCGGGGAAGCTCGTCGTGGGCATCCACAGGCCGCCCAGCATGGACAGGCCGAAGTAGGTGATCATCGTGATCGGGCGGACCGCGTCCCCGCCGGCCAGGTAGCCGAGGGCGACGCCGAGCGCCGCGAAGACGAAGCTGCCGGCCCAGATCGCGCCCGTGAGGGCGAGCCACTGCCAGGCGTCCAAGGTCACGTCCTTCACGGCCGCGGCGACGGCGAAGACGATGACGATGGACGGCAGGCTGACGACGGCGGCGCTCGCGGTCTTGGCGAGGACGTAGCCGCGGCCCGGCAGCGTCGTCAGGCGCAGTTGCCGTACCCAGCCGCCCTCGCGCTCCTTGGCGATGCGCTCGCTGTTTCCCATGAGCACGGCCGTGAGGGCGCCGAAGGACGCCATGGAGACCATCATGTAGGTCGGGAGGGTCAGGCCGGTGCCGGGGATCTTCGCGGTGCTGTCGGCGTTGCCCGCGATGAGCAGGAACAGCACCGACGGGTAGATCACGGAGAAGAAGAGGAACTTGCGGTTGCGCAGGGCGCGGGTGAGTTCCAGCCTGATCAGCGTGTTCACCGGGACTTCGCCTCCTCGGCGGTGGTGATGGCGACGAAGGCCTGCTCCAGGCCGAGCCCGGCGACTTCGAGGTTGCGGGGGTGGACGCCGAGGCCGTACAGGGCGTGGACGGTCGCGTCGGCGTCGGCGGACCGGATGCGCACGGTCCGGCCGGAGATGTCGATCCCGGTGATGAACGGCAGGGCGCGCAGGGCGGGTTCGTCGAGGGCGCCCTCCACGTCGAAGGAGATCCGGCGGGCGCCCGCCTTGGCCTTGATCTCGGCGGCCGTGCCGTCGGCGAGGAGCCGGCCGCGGTGCAGGACGAGGACCCGGTCGGCGACGGCGTCGGCCTCTTCGAGGTAGTGGGTGGCGAAGAGCACGGTCCGGCCCTGGCCGGCCTGTTCGCGCAGGGTGGCCCAGAAGGCCTGGCGGGTGGTGACGTCCATGCCGGTGGTGGGCTCGTCCAGGACGATGAGGTCGCTGTCGCCCGCGATGGCCAGGGCGAAACGGACGCGTTGGGCCTGGCCGCCGGAGAGCTTGTCGACCTTGCGGTCGGCGATCTGCGTGATGCCCGCGCGCGCCAGGACCTCGGAGGGCCGGTACGGCTTCGGGTGCAGGTCGCAGGCGAGCCGCACGAGTTCGGCGACCGTGACCTCGTCCATGAGCCCGCCGCTCTGCAGCATGGCGCCCACGCGCCCGGCGACGATGGCGTCCCGGGGGCTGCTGCCGAAGAGCCGGACCGTGCCGCTGTCGGGCCTCTTGAGGCCGAGCAGCAGATCGAGGGCGGTGGACTTGCCGGCGCCGTTGGGGCCGAGCAGCGCCACGGTCTCCCCCGGCCTGAGGTCGAGGGTCAGTCCGTCCACGGCCCGGACGGCGTCGTATGCCTTGCTCACCTGGTCGAACGCGACCACCGGGGCTGTCGTTGTCATACGGCCATCGTGGCTGTGCGGGTGCGGACGGGGGCAGTGCCGGTCGTCCGGAGTGCCGCATGACGGTTGTCATGTGTACGGGGTGACGACGAGAGCCTCCGCCCTCATCGGGCGGAGGCTCTCGTGCGGCGGGTGGCCGGAGGTCAGTTCGGCGTGGTGTCGATGACTCCGACGCGCTCCGCGGGCGTCTTGCCGCGCAGTGCCTCGCGCAGCGCGGTGACGACGTCCTGCGGGAGGACGTCCCGCTTGCCGCTCGCGCCCTCGATCTGCACGCCCTCGAAGGTCTGTCCGTACGCCTCTTGGAGCGCCTTGAGGTTGTAGGTGTCCACGAGCTTGCCGTCGACGGCCTTGAAGCTCAGGATCTTCGGCAGCGAGACCTTGCCGAAGTCGATGCTGTGGGCCGCGTCGGTACGGATGGTGACGAGGTCGGACATCGCGGGCTGCGCGAACTCCTTGAGCATCCGGTCGACCTCGGCGTTCGAGACCGTCGGCTGCCGGGTGGTGGTCGGGAGGTTCACCGTGCCGCCCGTGCCGGTCTCCACCTGGGTGCGGTACGCCTCCTCCACCGTGGTCGTCGCCTTGGCGAGGTCGATGCCCTTGCCCACCTTGCCGTACACGGGGACGGCCTTGCCGCCCTTGAACTCGATCGTGCCGTCGGTCGACGCGCCGGAGCCGCCCGCGGCGGCTTCCAGGGAGGCGTGCAGCTTCTCCTCGTCGACGGGCATGACCGGCGTCACGGTGCGGTGGTTGCCGAAGAGCGAGGCGATCACGGAGACCGGGTTGTAGTCGCTCTTCGCCGCCGCGTCGGCCGTGGCGTCCATGTCGAACTGCAGGCCCGCGTTGTCCGGGTCGAGGGCGACGGTCTTGCCGCCCACCGACAGCTTCAGCTCCTTGCCGACGTTCTTGTCGAAGGCCTCGTCGAGCTTCCTGACCGCGCCGTCGCGGGTGGTGCCGCCGATGTCGACGCCGAGCACGGTGGTGCCCTTGGGCACGTCGGTGCGGTTCATCAGCAGACCGGCGCCGTAGACGCCACCGGCGGCCACGACCACGCCGACCGCGAGCAGCACGAGCTTGTTGCGGCCCTTCTTCTTCGGCGCCTTCGAGGAGGCCGCCGGGGGCGGAGTGACCGGCTCCGGCAGCTTCGGGGCCGTGTGGGGCGCCGGGCCCTCGCCGGGCGCGCCCGGGCCGAACGGCGAGGCGGCGCCGGACGGCACGACCGGGATGCCGCTGGTGACCGTGTGCCCGGAGACGTTGTCGTGCCGGGGGCCGTAGCCCGGGCCGTCCGGCTGTTCGGGGGCCGGCTTCTGCGGGGTGAGGATGGCGGTGTCGTCGCTCATGCCACCGCCGGGGCCTGGGCCTGCGGCGCCGGGAGCGGTCGTGCCGCCCGGGGCGCCCGGACCCGCGGGGCCGCCGTGGGCTCCGGGGCCGCCGCCTATGGCTCCGTGCCCGGCGGGTGCGCCGGGGCCTCCCGGCCGGCCGGGGGTGGTGAAGGCCTCGGGAGCGCCGGGGCGGCCCGGGTCGCCGAAGCCGCCGGAGCTGCCGGGGGCGCCGTGCCGAGCCGGGTCGTCGAAGCCGCCAGGTCCACCGGGGCCGCCAGGTCCACCGGGGCCGCCAGGTCCACCGGGGGCGCCAGGTCCACCGGGGGCGCCGGAGCGGCCGGGGTCGGTGAAGGCTTCGGGGGCGCCGGGCCTGGCCGGGTCGCCGAAGTTGTCAGGGCCGGCGGGGCCGCCGGGGGCGTTGAAGGCACCAGGTCCGGCCGGGCCGCCCGGCTCGTTGCCGAAGCCGCCGGGGCCTCCGGGCGCGGTGAAGCCGCCCGGCCTCCCGGGACCGCCCCGCTCGTCGAAGCCCGCTCCGCCCGGCGGCACCATCGGGCCGTCGCCGGTGACCGGTCCGCCGGTCGGGCCCGCCGGGCCCCGGGAGCCGGGACCGTCGGGCGGGCCGAAGCCGTCTGCGGCGCTCGGGCCACCAGGCTGACCGCCGTAGCCGGCCTGTCCGTTCTGCCCGTTCTGCTCGTCACGGCCGTTCTCGGAGAAGTACGGCAGGTCGTCGCGGCGCGGTTCGCCGCCGCCCGGGGCGGGACGCGAGCCGTTGCCCAGAGGGCCCGCCGCCAAGGCCTCGGTGACGTCGAAGGAGCCGGTGCCACCGCCGTGCCCGGGCGCGACGGGGCCGCCGGTCGCGCCGCCCGGGAGTCCGGCACCGTTCGTGCCGCCGGACCGGGAGCCGCCCGGCGCGCCCATGGAGCCGACCACGCCTCCGGGCCGCCCGGCACCCGGCCGGGCCCCACCGGACGCACCGGACGCACCGGCACCCGGCGTCCCGGCAGCGGGACCGCCCGCACCGGAGCCGCCCGCCGCCGGACCCGAACCGCCCGGCAGCCCGGCCCCGTTGGTGGAGCCGCTGCCCGGACCGCCCTTGCCTCCACCGGACTTGCGCGGCGCGAACCAGTCGCTGGCCGGCTTGTCGTCGCCCGGCTGCGCGGGGTCGGCGGGAGACTCGACCGTGCCCGCGGACGTGCCCGTGGACGAGGCGGCGCCCGGCGCCGTCGGCTCCGCACCGCGCGTGTCGGTGTCGGCCGGGCTCTCCGCATCCGCGACGGGCTTGCGCACCACCACGGGCGGAATCGGCCGCGACCCGGGGATGTTGATCCGGATCCGGGTCGTCAGCGTGGTCTCGGTCTTGCGTTCCTCCGGCCGCGTGGCGGAACGGCCCGCGTCCGCACCGGCGTCGGAGACCGTGGGGGTCCCGTACGGCGGCGTACCCGACGGGTAGGCGGCTCCGCCGCGCCCGTTGGGCCCGGAGGACGGAGTGTCAGTTTCACGACTCAAGGCAGGTTCTCCCGGTTGGCTCCGCCGCCCGACACAACCTCACGCGGGCAGCTCGGCGGCGCGCACCACCATACTGGCCACTTCTCACCCGTATCCCGTGACTGCCGGGAATCCCACACCGGACCCCCACGGCCACGTCCTGGCGAAGTGGTACGTCACTTGGCAAGTCGGACGGGATCGCCGTCCGGTTGCCGCCCCGGGGCGAGGGTGGCACAGATCACAGCTACGGCGATGCCCCCGAGCAGATAGAGATAGGAGCCGCTCCCGGCGGCGAAGAGGAAGTCTCCCTCGGTGCGGCTGGCGGTCAGCAGCACGACGGCGAGCATCCAGCCCCCGGCGGCCGCGACGCCTCCGGCCCGGCTGCCGAGGACACGGGTGGCGCCCAGGACGGCTCCGGCTTCACCGGCCAGGGCGAGCAGCAGCCCGCCCGGGAACCACCCGGGCTGTACCAGCGCCCCGGCCACACCGGCCACGGCGCCGAGCACGAAGAAGCCGAGGCAGGCGGCGGCGCGTCCGGCGGTGGGCGGCCGCATCGGTTGGGTGAGCATCGACGTACGGTCGCTCATGAGGCCTCCTCGACACCGGCGAACAGGTCCGTCTCCCGCGGGCCGGGGACCCGCTCGCCTCGGACCAGCTCGTAGTACTCGGTGGTGAGGATGGGCTGGGCGAGTTCGTTGGAGAGCACGAAGTACGGCCCCGCCACGGTGATCTGGGTGGCGTGGGCACGCATCGCGGCGGCCTTGGCTCCGGCGTGGGCGGTGCCGTCGATCTCGGTGGTGATCCGCTCCGCGGGCACGACACCCGGGACGTCGTCGACCTCGGCGGCCTTGGTGAAGGGCGTGCCGGGCAGGTCCTTCCGGAGCCGTGCGAAGGACTCCTCCACAACCGGCCGGGGAACCCGGTTCCAGTAGACCTTCGGGACGGGCAGGCCGGCGTCGGCGGCCCGTTCCACGGCGCGCATCGCGACGCGGTGGGCCTGGATGTGGTCGGGGTGGCCGTAGCCGCCGTTCTCGTCGTAGGTGACGAGGACCTGGGGGCGTACCTCGCGGATCACCTCGACGAGGTGCGCGGTGGCCTCGTCGAGGTCGGCCTGCCAGAAGCAGGCGGGGTCGTCGTTGTCGGGCAGGCCCATCATCCCGGAGTCGCTGTAGCGCCCGGCGCCGCCGAGCAGGCGGACGTCCCGGACGCCGAGCTCGGCCATGGCGGCGGTGAGCTCGCGGCGGCGGTGCCGGCCCAGGGCGGCACCCGTCAGGTGCGCGAGCTCGGGCGGGATGACCTCACCGCGTTCGCCGAGGGTGCACGTGACCAGGGTGACGTGGACACCCTCGGCCGCGTACCTGGCCATGGTCGCGCCGTTGTTGATCGACTCGTCGTCCGGGTGCGCGTGCACCAGCAGCAGACGCCGGTCGGGCAGTTCCGTCATGGGGCCAGCCTACGAGGCGCCGGACGGCTGTTCGTCGTGCCCCGGCCCGCTCTCAGGACTCGGCCTCTTCCGCACCGTCATCCTGGTAGCGCGGCAGGCCGCTCGTGGAGATGGTCCACTCACCGATGGTGACGTCCTCGCCGTAGACGAAGTTCTTCCGCACCGCGTAGCGAGGGCCCTCCGGAGTGGAGTGGATATCGGTGAAGACGGCACCGCTGCCGGTACGGGGATCAAAGATCACATAGATCGGAATGCCCAGCAGCGGATAGTCACGCATCTTGCCCACCCAGTCGTTCTCCGGGTTGGACCGGGAGACGATCTCGATGGCTGCGACGACCGTACGGGGGTCGATGGAGCCTTCGACGTCGAGATCGGCCCAGGCGATCACCATCACGTCCGGGTGCCTCATGATGCCCTCGGGCACGTCTTCCACGTCGGGCGTGCCGTTGTGGGCCAGCAACTCGTCCGGCATGACCTTCTCCAGACGGCGGCTGACGTGCGCGGCCGTGACCTCGTGCGGGCCCCCCGGCGACATCATGTCGTGAACGATCCCTTCCTTGGTGACTTCGAACTTCCCGGGGAGGGTGTCGCCCATCGACTGCACGACATCCCTCATGGCCCGGTACAGATGGGAGCCGTCCCGCCGCGCGTTGCCGGGTGCGATGGTCATGGCGCTCGCTCCTCGTCGTCTGTGCCCAGGGGCAAGGATCGTCACGTTCATGCTAGGCGGCCTCCTCAAGGTCGGAGCGGCAGTCGCGGCAGCGGCCGGGACGGACAGCGCGGAACCCGCGGTCGCAGCCGTCGCAGTTCTGCATGGGGTACCGGGGCGGCTGCGGGGCGGCCGGCACCCGGAACGGGGGCGGAGGCGGGAGCTGGGCGGCGAGGCGGTGGGCGAGAAGCGCGGCGGGGCGGCGTACGCCCTCGGGCGGCAGGTCGGCGGTCAGCGCGTGGCGTACGGCGGCGGGGGCCGCGTCCCGCTCCAGCCAGGCGGCCACGCCGGGGGCCAGGTGTGCGGTGTCGCAGGTGGAGAGGAGCAGCCGGGGGTCGTGGCGGTGGAGGTCCGCGAGGAGGTCGGTGGCGGCTTGGAGGAGGGCGGGGGCGGGGTACGCCGGGGCCGGTACGGCCGGGAGGGGCTTGCGGGACGCTCGCTTTTCACGCGCCGCCGGGGCGTGGTGTGTCTCCCTGTCCTCGTACGCCTCACGCCGCTGCGGTGCCGCCGTGGTCCGGGCCTCGGTGCGGTCGTGGGCCGCCGACGGCTGGTTGCAGGAGATCGTGCGCGTGACGATGCGGCCGGTGGGGGTGCGGACGCGTTCGCGGCGCAGGTAGCCGTGGGTCTCCAGTTCGCGCAGGGCGGCGCTGATCCGGTTGGCCCCCTCGGGGAACCGGGCGGCGAGGGTCTTGATGTCGGCCGGGGCGCCCTGCGGCAGTGACTGAAGGTGCGTGCCGAGCCCGATGGCGAGGAGCGAGAGCTCCTCGTGCTGGGCCAGGTGGTTGCCGACCACCGTGAAGCGGGTGGTGTGGCGGGTGTTGTCGTGCTGGAGCCCGCCGGTGCGGTGGGCCGCGCCGGGCCGCCGGTTCGGGTGTTTGTCGCCCGCAACACGGGCTTGGGCGTGCGGGTGCACGCTAGGGTTCTGAGTACCCATCGGGAAGCTCTCTCTTCCTGGGTGGTCAGGCCCTCGCCCTGGGATTGCCGTCCCGGCGGGGGCCGTTTCATGTCTGCGGTTGTGGTGGTGCGTTGCGCTGAGCCTCAGGCCTCGGGGGCCGCGAGATCCAGCCGGTTCGGGGATGTTCACCCGCCCGAGTGAGCGTGGGCCACGGGCGGGAGGGGTGGGGCTTGGCGGGGTGCTTTCCCCCGGAGTTCTTTGTCTTTCAGCCGCCGACGGCACCGGAGCGCGAGGGTGCGGGTTCCGGTGACGTGAAGCCCAGTGTTGAGGCCTGGTCTGGGTGGTTTCCTGATTCGCGTCACTCAGCGTGGTCGACCGAACCTACCGTGATGCGTGTTTGCCTCAATACGCAGAGCTACGGTCCATGGGGTGTCCGGTGCTGCCCGGACTGTCGACGCGGCTCCCGCGGACGGGGCGCGACGGTACGACGCGGCACTACGGAGGAGCGCGCATGTCGGTGAACGGTGAGGCGGTGCGGGTCAGGACCGAGGCGGAACAGGCCGACGAGCCGGGCTGGGAGGTGGACCCGGACGACGAATGGGCGCTCGCGGTGGTGGCCACGGTGGGGCGGCAGTTGAGGCTCCGCCGGGAGGCGGCGGGGTTGCGGGCCGGCGAGTTCGCGGTGGCGGTCGGGTACGGCGAGGACCTCGTCTACAAGATGGAGAGCGGCAAGCGGATCCCCCGGCCCGAGTATCTGGACACGGCGGACGAGGTGCTGGACGCCGGTGGGCTCATCGCGGCGATGAAGGAGGACGTGAAGAGGGTCCGGTACCCGAAGAAGGTCCGGGATCTGGCGCAGATGGAGGCGCGGGCGGTGGAGCTTCAGCTCTACGATCCGCTGAACGTCCACGGGCTCTTGCAGACGGAGGAGTACACGCAGGCCCGGTTTCGTATGCGACGACCTCGGTATGCCGACGACGAGGTCGAGAGAGGTGTCGCCGCTCGCATGGCCCGCAAGAGCGTGTTCGAACGCGATTCGGCGCCTGAACTCAGCTTCGTCCAGGACGAGTGGACCCTCCGGCGGCGACTCGGAGGAGCAACGGTGATGCGTCAGCAACTCGAACATCTGCTCACGGTCGCTCAGTTGCCGAACGTCGAGATCCAGGTGATGCCGATGGACCGCGAAGAGCACGCCGGCGTGGACGGGAGCATCGAAGTGCTGAAGTTCGACGACGGAACGGCGGTGGGCCGTTCGCCGGGAGTAGCCAACGGCCGGCCGGTCACCGATCCAAGGCAGCTCCGTATCCTGGAACTGCGGTATGGCATCATCCGGGCGCAGGCCCTCACACCGCGTGAAACAGCCGCTGTCATCGAACAACTGCTGGGGGAGACATGATCCGCAAGGCCTTGTCCGGGGACGCCTCCGACCTGGCGTGGTTCAAGAGCAGTCACAGCAGCGGGGCGGAGACCGACTCCTGCGTCGAGGTCGCCACAGAACCCGGCACCGTCCACGTCCGTGACTCGAAGGACGTCGAGGGCCCCCGGCTGGCCTTCGCCCCCGCCGCGTGGGCCGGCTTCGTGCCGTACGCGGTCGGGAGCTGATCCGGCGACGCCTCCGCTCAGGCCCGGATCGCCCCTCGGTCCGGGCCTGGACGCACGACGCTCAGAACTTGATGCTGCCGATCATCCCCGCGATGTTCGTCGTCAGCTCGCTGATCGTGGGAGCCACGGTCGAGGAGGCGAGGTAGAAGCCGAGCAGCATGCAGACGATCGCATGCCCCGCCTTCAGTCCCGACTTCTTGATCAGCAAGAAGACGATGATCGCCAGCAGCACCACCGCCGAAATCGAGAGTGCCACGGCGGTTCACCTCCAAAGATCCACGAGGACGCGGGGGGTCGGACTATGGGGGCAGTAAATCCGTACAGCAGCCAGCAGGTTCATACCCACTATGCGACATTGATCATAACTATCCCTCCGTGCGCATCGATCGGCGCACGGCCGCACAAGGGGGCGCATGGCCAATATGGTCAGGGCATGACGACCGAGCCTCACTCCTTCCCCCGACGGCACGCCCGTACCCAGCGCTTCACGCTCGGCGCGCCGCGTTCGTTCACCGTGGCGCCCGACGGTTCGCGTGTCGTGTTCCTGCGCTCCGGTTCCGGTACGGACCGGGCGAATTCGCTCTGGGTCCTCGACATGGAGGAGGGCGGGGAGCGCGTGGCCGCCGACCCGCACGCCCTGCTGGGCGGCGCTTCGGAGAACCTCTCGCCCGAGGAACGGGCTCGGCGTGAACGCAGCCGCGAGGGCGGTGCCGGCATCGTCGGGTACGCCACCGACTCGGCCGTGGAGTTGGCCTCTTTCGCCTTGTCAGGGCGGCTTTTCGCGGCCGAGCTGCGGGCTGGGACCGCACGTGAGCTGCCCGCGCCGGGGCCCGTGATCGACCCGCGTCCGTCGCCCGACGGGCGGCATGTCGCCTATGTCGCGGGGGATGCCCTGCGGGTCGTGGGCTCCGAGGGGGAGGGTGACCGGGCGCTCGCCGAGCCGGAGTCGGAGAACGTCTCGTACGGGCTGGCCGAGTTCATCGCGGCCGAGGAGATGGGGCGTTCGCGGGGCTTCTGGTGGGCTCCGGAGTCGGACCGGCTGCTCATGGCGCGGGTGGACGACACGCCGGTGGGGCGGTGGTGGATCGCCGACCCGGCCCATCCGGAGCGGGAGCCGCAGCGGGTGGCGTACCCGGCGGCGGGCACCGGCAACGCGGAGGTGCGGCTGTTCGTGACCGGCCTGGACGGGCTGCGCACGGAGGTCGCCTGGGACCGGGCGCGCTATCCGTACCTGGCACATGTCCACTGGTCAGCGGCGGGCGCGCCCCTGCTGCTCGTACAGGCGCGCGACCAGCGCAGTCAGCTGATCCTGGCCGTGGATCCGGATTCCGGGGCGACGCGGATGGTGCACGCCGACGAAGATCCAACATGGCTTGATCTTTTCCCCGGTGTGCCCTGCTGGAGCCCGTCCGGGCAGCTGGTGCGGATCGCCGACGAGGGCGGTGCGCGAGTGCTGGCGGTCGGGGACCGGCCGCTGACGGGCGCACAGTTGCACGTCAGGGCCGTGCTGGACGTCTCCGAGCACGACGTGCTGATCTCGGCGTCGACGGGTGCGGAGGCCGCCGGCGAGGCGGAGACGGGCCAGGTGCACGTGTACCGGGTGAACGAACTGGGCGTCGAGCGGGTGTCGCAGGAGCCGGGCGTGCACGCGGCGGTGCGGGCCGGGGAGGTGACGGTTCTGGTCTCGGCGACACTGAACCGGCCAGGTTCGCTCGCGCAGGTACTGCGCGACGGAAAACCGACCAGGACTGTCCCTTCGTACGCGGAAGATCCTGGTATGTCCCCCCGCGTGACACTCACCGAGGGGGGCGCACGCCGCGTCCCGTGCGCCGTGCTTATGCCTCGGGACTACGACGGTGACACCCCCCTGCCGGTGCTCATGGACCCGTACGGAGGACCCCACGGGCAGCGGGTGCTCGCCGCGCACAACGCCCACCTCACGTCGCAGTGGTTCGCGGACCAGGGCTTCGCGGTCGTGGTCGCGGACGGCCGCGGCACACCGGGCCGCTCCCCCGCCTGGGAGAAGGCGGTCCACCACGACTTCACACTGTCGCTGGACGACCAGGTGGAGGCACTGCAGGACCTCGCGAAGCGCCACCCCCTGGACCTGTCCCGGGTCGCGATCCGCGGCTGGTCGTACGGCGGCTGGCTGGCCGGCCTGGCGGTGCTGCGCCGCCCGGACGTCTTCCACGCGGGCATCGCGGGCGCGCCGGTGACGGACTGGGCCCTGTACGACACCCACTACACGGAGCGCTACCTGGGCACACCGGCGAAGGATCCGGCGTCGTACGCGAAGAGCTCCCTGGTGACCGCCGACGGGTTGTCCTCACCCGCCGAGCCGCACCGCCCCCTGATGATCGTGCACGGCCTCGCCGACGACAACGTGGTGGTGGCCCACGCCCTGCGCCTGTCCTCGGCCCTGCTGGCCGCCGGCCGTCCCCACGAGGTGCTGCCGCTGTCCGGCGTCACCCACATCACCCCCCAGGAGCAGGTCGCCGAGAACCTGCTTCTCCTCCAGGTCGACTTCCTGAAGCGCTCCCTGGGCATGACGACCGCCTGAACACGGCGACGGGCCGGGACGCCTGTCGGCGCCCGGCCCGCCTACGGCACCCGCACGGCCGTACGCTGACCAGCCTGACGTGTCCGTATATCGGAACCGGGTCAGTGAAGTTGCCTGCGTGTTAACGCAGTTGGCGGGCATGTGCGGGAAAAGACGCCGGTTCCCGGCACCCCCGTGGGGGTGCCGGGAACCGGGAGCGGTCGGTCAGGCCGCGTGGACCACGTTCTTCTCCTCCGCGAAGTGGCAGGCGGACTCGTGGGCCGCCGGGGTGTCCTCGCCCTTGAAGCGCTCGGGGACCGCCAGCAGCGGGACCTCCTGGGCGCACTTGTCCTCGGCCTTCCAGCAGCGGGTGCGGAAGCGGCAGCCCGAGGGCGGGTTGGCCGGGGACGGGACGTCGCCGGTGAGGATGATCCGCTCGCGGCCCTCACGGGACTCCGGGTCGGGGACCGGGACGGCCGACAGCAGCGCCTGGGTGTAGGGGTGCGTCGGGTGGTCGTAGATCGCCGTGTCCGTGCCGATCTCGGCCATCTTGCCGAGGTACATCACACCCACGCGGTCCGAGATGTGCCGGACGATCGACAGGTCGTGCGCGATGAAGAGGTACGAGAGGTTGAACTCGTCCTGAAGCTTCTCCATCAGGTTGATGACCTGGGCCTGGACGGACACGTCCAGCGCGGAGACCGGCTCGTCGCAGATGATGATCTCGGGGTTCAGGGCCAGGCCGCGGGCGATGCCGATGCGCTGGCGCTGACCGCCCGAGAACTGGTGCGGGTAGCGGTTGATGTACTCGGGGTTGAGGCCGACCACGTCCAGGAGCTCCTGGACCTTGCGGCGGCGGTCGCCCTTCGGCGCCACCTCGGGGTGGATCTCGAAGGTCTCCCCGATGATGTCGCCCACCGTCATACGGGGGTTGAGCGAGGTGTACGGGTCCTGGAACACCATCTGGATGTTCCGGCGGACCGCCTTCAGCGCACGCCCGGACAGCTTGGTGATGTCCTGGCCCTTGTAGAAGATCTCGCCCGCGGTCGCCTTCTCCAGCATCATCAGCAGCTTGGCGACCGTGGACTTGCCACAGCCGGACTCGCCCACTATGCCGAGCGTCTCGCCCTGGTAGAGGTCGAAGGAGATGCCGTCGACGGCCTTGACCGCGCCGACCTGACGCTTGAACAGGATGCCCTGGGTCAGCGGGAAGTGCTTGACCAGATCGCGCACCTGGAGGATCGGCTCACCGCGCTCCACGGGCGCGTCGAGCGCGGCCACCGCCGCCTCCTCGGTCACGGCGTCGACCGTCTCGACCTCGGTGACGTTGGGGGTGGCGTCCATGGGCTCGTCCTTCTTGCCCAGCTCAGCCATGGATCGTCTCCTTCCAGAAGTGGCACGCGCTGCCGCGGCCGGTCAGCTCGCCGCCGTCCCGCTCGGTGACGGGGTGCAGCGGCGGGATGTCCGTACGGCAGATGTCCTGCGCCTTCGGGCACCGCGGGTTGAAGGCGCAGCCGGACGGGATACGCGTCAGGTTGGGCGGCAGGCCCTTGATCGCGTACAGCTCCTGGCCCTTCTGGTCCAGGCGCGGGATCGACTCCAGCAGACCCTTGGTGTAGGGGTGCGCGGGCCGCTTGTACAGCTCGTGCACCGGAGCGGTCTCCACGATCCGGCCGGCGTACATCACCGCGATCTTGTCCGCGACGTCGGCGACCACGCCGAGGTCGTGGGTGATCAGGATCAGACCCATGTTGTACTCGCGTTGCAGGTCCGCGAGCAGGTCCATCACCTGGGCCTGGACCGTCACGTCGAGGGCCGTGGTCGGCTCGTCGGCGATGATCAGGTCCGGCTCCAGCGCGAGCGCCATGGCGATCATGATGCGCTGGCGCATACCGCCGGAGAACTGGTGGGGGTAGTCCCCGACGCGCTCCTTCGCGGCCGGGATCTTCACCCGGTCCATCAGCTCGATCGCCTTGGCCTTGGCTTCCTTCTTGGACATGCCCTGGTGCACGCGGAACATCTCGCCGAGCTGGTAGCCCACCGACAGCACCGGGTTCAGCGAGGAGAGCGCGTCCTGGAAGATCATCGCGATCTTGTTGCCGCGGATCTTCCGGCGCTCCTCGCCGGACATCTTCAGCATGTCCTGGCCGCGGAAGAGGATCTCTCCCTTGGGGATGCTGCCGGGCGGCATGTCGAGGATGCCCATGATGGCCTGGGCGGTGACGGACTTGCCGGAGCCCGACTCGCCGAGCACGGCGAGCGTCTCGCCCGCAGCGACGGAGTAGTTGACGCCGTTGACGGCCTTGGCGACACCGTCGCGGGTGCGGAACTCCACGTGCAGGTCGCGGACTTCGAGCAGTGGGCGGCTCGCGTCGTGCGAGCCGTCCGCCGAGGGGTTCTCGGCCGTTTCATCGATGATGGTCACGTACGCCTCCCTCAGCGCAGCTTGGGGTCGAGGGCGTTGCGTACAGCATCGCCGAACATCAGGAACGAGAGCACCGTGATCGAGACCATCACCGAGGGGATGATCAGGGTGTGGGGGGCGATACGGAGCTGCTCGCGTCCTCGTGCCACGTCGCCGCCCCAGGAGACGGCCGTGTCACCGAGGCCCACGCCCAGGAAGGACAGGGTGGCCTCGGCCGCGATGTAACCGCCGAGCGCGATGGTCGCCACGACGATGATCGGCGCGAGTGCGTTGGGCAGGATGTGCCGGAACAGGATCCGGGACGTCGAGGCGCCGAGTGCCTTGGCGGCCACCACGTAGTCCGCCTGCTTGATGGTGATCACGGCACCGCGGGCGACTCGGGCGATCTGGGTCCAGCCGAGGAAGGCGAGGGCCATGATGACGACCCAGACCGTGCGCTCCTCGAAGGAGTTGAGCACCACCAGGGCGCCCAGCAGGAACGGGATGCCGAGGAAGATGTCGGTCGTCCGTGAGAGCAGGGTGTCGGTCCAGCCGCCGAAGTAGCCGGCGATCATGCCGATGACCGTGCCGAGCACGCTGACGGCGAGGGTGACACCCACACCGACGGTGATCGAGGCGCGGGCACCGTAGACGACACGGGCGTAGATCGAGCGGCCCTGGACGTCGTAGCCGAGCCAGTCCGGGGCGAAGAAGTGGCCCCAGTTCGGCTTCCCCAGGTAGTGGTTGGCCAGGTCGGCGTCGCGCGGCGAGGCGCTGGTGAACAGTCCCGGCCAGAGCGACATCACCAGCAGGAACACGATCAGCACGGCCGACACCAGGAACAGCGGGTTGCGGCGCAGGTCGTGCCAGGCGTCGGACCACAGGCTGCGCGCCTTCTCGGCGGCCGGGCCGGCGTCGGTCACGATGACGCCCGCGGTGCTCGCGGTGTCACCGGGAAGGGCTTCGACCTTCTCGACGGTCTTGTCAGGCATACCGGATCCTCGGGTCCAGGACCGCGTAAAGCAGGTCGACGATCAGGCTGGCGGCGAGGTAGATGAGCACCATCAGCGAGGCGATTCCGACGACCGTGGCACCCTCACGCCGGGTGAGCGCTTCGTAGATCTCGAGGCCGATACCCCGCACGTTGAAGATGCCCTCGGTCACGATGGCACCGGTCATCAGGCTGCCGATCTCGATACCGAGGAAGGTGACCACGGGGATCAGCGAGTTGCGCATCAGGTGGACACCGATGACGCGGCGGCGCGGCAGCCCCTTGGCCACGGCGGTGCGCATGTAGTCGGACCGCAGGTTCTCCGCGATCGACGTGCGGGTCAGCCGGGCGACGTAGGCGAGTGAGAGGGACGCCAGCACGATGGCGGGAAGCGCGAGCTGGGAGAAGTCCGTCGAGTCGGTCACCGTGGGCGTGGTGACCTGCCACTTGAACGCGAACTGGTACTGCAGCAGGAAGCCCAGCACGAAGGACGGCATCGAGACGAGGATCAGCGTCAGCGTCAGCAGCCCGCGGTCCTGGAGCGTGTCGGGGCGCAGGCCGGCGATCACACCGAGGCCGATGCCCACGAGCGTGACGAAGGTGAAGGCGAAGAGCGTCAGCCTGATCGTCACCGGGAACGCGTCGGCGATGACGTCCGCGATGGGCCGCTGGCTGGCGATCTGGGTACCGAAGTCTCCCTGGACCAGCCCGGTCATGTAGTTGACGTACTGCTGAAGGAGCGGCTGATCGAGGCCGAGGTCCTTCTTGATGCTCGCGACCACCGTCGGGTCGTACGCCTGATCCCCCATCATCGCCCGGACGGGATCGCCGGGCAGGGCGTACATCATGCAGAAGATGAGCAGAGTTGACCCGATGAACACCGGGATCATCTGGAGCAGTCGTCGTGCGACATAGCGCCCCATAGGTGCCTCCGTGAGGGGTTAACGCAGGTGCGGGGGCCGTCCCCTGGTGACGAGACGGCCCCACGCACCTCCCACCGCCGCCTGAATCGACGGTGGGCTTACGGCCGAGTGGGAAAAGCCCGGAGGGCTCCTCTTACTTGGTGGTGACGCCCCACACCTCGAGGTCACCGTGGAAGTCGACCGTGACGTTGTCGACGTTCTTACCGTGGCCGCCGTTGATGCGGTAGTACCAGAGCGGGATGGCCGGCATGTGGTCGACCAGCTTCTTCTCGACCTCCTGGAAGGCCTTCACCGACTCGTCGAGGGACTTGGCGTTGTCGGCCTTGTTCATCAGGCCGTCGATCTCCTTGTTGGAGAAGCGACCGTTGTTGGCCTCGGCGGTGGTGTGGTACAGCTCCTTCATGAAGTTGGCGTTGACCGGGTAGTCGGCGACCCAGCCACCGCGGTACATGCCCTTCACCTGGTCGTTGTCACGGGCCTCGAGGTCCGTGGCGAAGTCCGGCTTGGGGTCGCCGACGCAGTCGACACCGGTGGCCTTGCGGATGGACTCGCAGACCGCGGTCACCCACTCCTTGTGGCCACCGTCGGTGTTGTACTGGACGGTGAACTTGTTGCCCGGAACGCCGCCGCCCTCCTGGACGAGCTTCTTGGCCTTCTCCGGGTTGTACGTGAACACGTCCGTGTCCAGGTTCTGGTTGCCCTTGACACCGGGCGGCGTGAAGGACTTCGCCGGCGTGCGGGTGTTGTTCAGAACCGTCTTGGTGATCGTGTCACGGTCGATCGCCATCGACAGACCCTGCAGGACCTTCGGGTCGATGTCCTTGAAGGTCTTGGAGTAGAACGCCGGGGTCAGCGTCTGGATGGCCGCGTACGGCTGCTCGATGGCGCCGTCGCCCAGGTCCTGCTTGTACTTCGGCAGGTCCGTCGGGCCGACCTGGCGGATCATGTCCAGGTTGCCGGAGACGACGTCCTTGTAGGCGGCCTCGAGCGTCGTGTAGGCCTTGAACTGGACGCCCTTGTTCTTCGCCTTGTTCGGGCCCTGGTAGTCATCCCAGGCCTTGACCTGGATGAGCTTCTTGTGGTCCCACTTCTCGAAGGTGTAGGGACCGTTGCCGACCGGCTTCTGGCCGAAGGCCTTCGGGTCGTCGTAGAAGACCTTGGGCAGCGGGGCCCACGTGCTGTAGCCCAGCTTGTAGTTGAAGTACGGCATGGTGTTCTTCAACTCGATGGTGAAGGTGTGGTCGTCCACGGCCTTCAGACCGGACATGGCCTCGGCCTTCGGGTCACCCTTCTCCGGGTGGACATCGTCGTAGCCCTTGATGTCCTGGAACCAGAACGAGTTCTGCTGGTTGTTCTTGATGTTGGCGTACCAGTTCCAAGCGTCGATGTACGACTTGGAGGTGACGTCCTCACCGTTGTGGAACTTCCAGCCCTTCTTGAGCTTGACCGTCCACGTCTTGGAGTCGTCGGTGGTGACCGACTCCGCGTTCGTGTAGACGATGTCGCCCTTGGAGTCGAAGTCCAGCAGCTGGGTGAAGAGGGACTGGATGACGTACGAGCCGTTGGTCTCGTTGGTGTCCGCCGGGATCAGCGGCTTCTGCGGCTCGCCGACGTCGATCGAGACGTAGCCGGCAGGTCCGGAACCCTTGCTCTCACCCTCACCATCACCGTTGCCGCCGCAGGCGGTGGCGGCCAGGGCGACGACAATCGCCCCCGCGACCCACTTGGCGCTCTTGGCACCGCGCATGGGTTCCTCCTATGAAGTCATTGGTTCACCGCGAAGGGAGCACACGACACATCACGGCCCCCGCCCGTCGCCGGTGCCGGAATTCGTCGAGTGCCCCCGCGCTCGCGAGTCGCGCCGCTGTCGGCTACTGACCCGTACATCCGAGCTCTACGCGCCTAACTATCTGCCAAACACCAAGACCGAACCACACTCTCGAGGTCTCGGTTCGATCACAGCTCACGTATACATCTTCCAAAATCCGGACAAAGGGTTTGGTGAAAGATCCCTGCGAAACGGACTTGTTACACATCTATCGGTAAAGACCGTCCGCATTCCGGACGCGAGAGTGAGAAAAACCGCTTGCGACATACCGTGGGTCCCGTGAAGGGTGCCACCGGAGTCTGTCGCGCGCTCAAAGGGCGTGTGCGGCAAGGCCGTTGTGCGTTCCCCGAAGCCGGGGAGGCAGGGCACTTCCGCAGCAGGGTAGTGGCAGAAGACCGCCCCTGACGGCTCTCACCGGCAAGTCGAGGGTTTTCCCTACCCCTTGCCCGTGTGTTACCTCCCCTTCAGACAACGGCACCGGGCACCCCGCTCACGCGGAGTGCCCGGTGCCGTCGTACGTGCGGCAGGCGTCAGCCGTGCTTGGCGCGGCTAGCGGCGCGGGCGCGCTCGCGGGCGTCCAGGTTCACCTTGCGGATGCGCACGGCCTCCGGGGTGACCTCGACGCACTCGTCGTCCCGGCAGAACTCCAGGGACTGCTCCAGCGACAGCTTGCGCGGCGGGACGATCGCCTCGAACGAGTCGGCCGAGGACGACCGCATGTTGGTGAGCTTCTTCTCCTTGGTGATGTTGACGTCCATGTCATCGGCGCGGGAGTTCTCACCGACGATCATGCCCTCGTACACCTCGGTGCCCGGCTCGACGAAGAGCACGCCGCGCTCCTGGAGGTTGGTCATCGCGAACGCGGTGACCGCACCGGAGCGGTCGGCGACCAGGGAGCCGTTGTTACGGGTCTGGAGCGTGCCGAACCAGGGCTCGAAGCCCTCGTGGATGGAGTGGCCGATGCCCGTGCCGCGGGTCTGGGTCAGGAACTCGGTCCGGAAGCCGATGAGGCCGCGCGAGGGCACGACGAACTCCATGCGGACCCAGCCGGAGCCGTGGTTGGACATGTTGTCCATGCGGCCCTTGCGGACACCCATGAGCTGCGTGACGGCGCCCATGTGCTCCTCGGGCACGTCGATCGTCATGCGCTCGACCGGCTCGTGGACCTTGCCGTCGACCTCCTTGGTGACGACCTGCGGCTTGCCGATGGTCAGCTCGAAGCCCTCCCGGCGCATCGTCTCGACCAGGATGGCCAGCGCCAGCTCACCGCGGCCCTGCACCTCCCAGGCGTCCGGCCGCTCGGTGTCCAGCACCCGGAGGCTGACGTTACCGATCAGCTCGCGGTCGAGGCGGTCCTTGACCTGGCGGGCGGTGACCTTGCGGTCCTTGACCGCCGCCTTGGCGTCGGCGCCCTTGCCGGTGGCGCCACGGCCGACCAGCGGGGAGGTGTTGGTGCCGATGACCATGGAGATCGCGGGCTGGTCGACCGTGATCAGCGGCAGCGCGACCGGGTTCTCCGGGTCGGCCAGGGTCTCGCCGATCATGATGTCCGGGATACCGGCGACCGCGCAGATGTCACCCGGGCCGGCCATCTCGGCCGGCTTGCGGGTGAGCGCCTCGGTCATCATCAGCTCGGTGATGCGGACGCTGCTGACGGACCCGTCGCGCTTCATCCACGCGACCGTCTGGCCCTTGCGCAGCTCGCCCTGCTCGACGCGCAGCAGCGCGATACGGCCGAGGAAGTTGTCGGCGTCCAGGTTGGTGACGTGGGCCTGGAGCGGGCCGGCCTCGTCATAGGTCGGGGCCGGGATGTGCTCCAGGATCGTGGAGAAGAACGGCTCCAGGCTGGTGGAGTCGGGCGGGACCGTGCCGTTGTCCGGCTTGGTCAGCGAGGCGATGCCGTCGCGGCCGCAGGCGTAGACGATCGGGAACTCGATCTGCTCCTCGTCGGCGTCCAGGTCGAGGAAGAGGTCGTAGGTCTCGTTGACGACCTCGTCGATCCGGGAGTCCGGGCGGTCCGTCTTGTTGATGCACAGGATGACGGGCAGCCGCTGCTGGAGCGCCTTGCGCAGCACGAAGCGGGTCTGCGGGAGCGGGCCCTCGGAGGCGTCCACGAGCAGGACGACACCGTCCACCATCGACAGACCGCGCTCCACCTCGCCACCGAAGTCGGCGTGGCCGGGGGTGTCGATGATGTTGATGGTGATGACGTCCCCCCCGTCCTTCGGGTGGTACTTCACCGCCGTGTTCTTGGCCAGGATCGTGATGCCCTTCTCACGCTCCAGGTCGTTCGAGTCCATCATGCGGTCGTCGACGCCTTCGAGCTGGTGCGCGGCGAACGCGCCGGCCTGCTTCAGCATGCCGTCGACAATGGTGGTCTTGCCGTGGTCGACGTGAGCGACGATAGCGACGTTGCGGATGTCGTGGCGCGTGGCCATATTGCGGCGTTCTCCCGGAGTGTGAGGAATGCCCTGCGCGGACGTCTGCGGTGCGCGGGCCCTGCCGGGCTGAACGTGCCAC
This sequence comes from Streptomyces sp. NPDC012474, assembly GCF_042955185.1. Lineage (NCBI taxonomy): Bacteria > Bacillati > Actinomycetota > Actinomycetes > Kitasatosporales > Streptomycetaceae > Streptomyces > Streptomyces sp. NPDC012474. Next base: position 37,935 of record NZ_JBIBEP010000009.1, on the reverse strand, counting down.
GGCCTCACCCCATGGTACGGGGCTGCGGCCGCAGGGTTTAGCCGGGATACATCGGCGCAGGTCAGGCCTTGTTTCGATCTCCGCCGCCGGGAGCGCAGGAGCCGTTCAGGCGCAGGAGCGCCGGGCGGCCTCCCGGCCGAGGGCCGAGTCGGGGCGCTCGTCGCAGTCGGTCAGGCCGGCGAAGTCGACCGTCCAGTTCCGGGCGTGGCCCGAGACGGTCCTGCCCTCGGGGCAGGTGTAGCGGAAGTCCGCCTCCACTTCTCTCACCCCCGCGTACTGGAAGAACTCTCCCGCCGCGTGGGGCGTGACGCGGCCGTCGTCGAGGTCGGGGGCCGGGAGCCGGACGTCGGTGAACGCCCAGGTGTCGCCGTCCACCTCCGCGAGGGTGCGCGCGTCGGAGTCGATCTCGCCGATCTTCTTGCCGAGCGAGAAGAGGATCTCCGCGGGGGACGGGGCCGGTCCGTCGTCGACGCGGACCGAGGGGCTGGGGGTGTACACCCGCCGGATCCGGTTGCGCAGGCTGCCGCCACCCTCGCCGAGCCGCTCGGGGTCGGAGATGCCGGTCAGCCGGTCCCGCTTCGTGACGTGGGACCAGGTGAACGTGCCGTCCGCGCAGGTCTTCGCCACGGCCTTGCCGGTTGTGCGGCCCTTGCCGGCCGTGTCTCCGCCCGCGTCCCCCGTGCAGCCCGTCAGCCCTGTCACCAGCACCCCGATGACCAGTCCGGCCGTGCAGGCCCGCCCCACCATGCCGCGCATCCGCCGGCTCCCGTCCCCCGAGATCGGACGCCCGGCGCCCGCACCATGATCACTGCTGATCCCATGGTGCGGGCGCCGGGCGGGGACGGCAAGGCGTTTGAGCGTTCCCAGAGCTACCGGGCGGCCGAGCCCTTCGCCGAGGGCCCGGACGCCGGCTTGGCGCCCTTCTTCAGGAAGCCCATGTCCTCGTAGACCGGCGTGCCGAAGCCGAAGGCGCCGGCGTTGACCAGGTTCTTGCGGGCCGCGAGGAGCTGGGGACGCTGGAAGAGGGGGATCGAGCCGGCCGCCGCCCAGATACGGGAGTCGGCCTTGCGGATCAGGGAGCGGGACTCGCCCTCGTCGAGGGTGGCCACGGCCTCGTCGAAGAGCTGGTCGACCTGGTCGGTGCCGACGCGGGTGTAGTTCTGCTCGACGTTCAGCGAGCCGTCGGCGGCCGGGACGGGCTTGGCGAAGACGGGGCGGGCGTCGGTGGCCGGGTAGGCCGTGGCGGGCCAGGAGTACAGGGCGAGGTCGTACTGGCCGGAGGCGATGTGGTCCTTGAAGTAGGACTCGTCGGAGACCTTGGAGATCTCCGTGCCGATGCCGACGCGCTCCAGCATGCGGGAGATGCGGTCCGCAACGGTGCGCAGGGTCTTGGAGCCGGGCCCGGAGGGGAGCACGAAGCGGAGCGTGAGCGGCTTGCCGTTCTTGGCGAGCGGGGCGGCCTCCCGGTTCGCCGGGGCGGCTGTGCCCCGGGGGGCGTACGCGCCGGGGGCGCCGCCCTGGTGCGGGGGCTTGTACTGCTTGCCGTCCTGGGCGAGGTGACCGGCCGGGTCCGGCCCGTGCTGCGCCTTGCCGTCCTCGCCGGTGTCGTCGGCCTTGTGGCCCTCGGTGTCGTCGGCCTTGTCGCCCTCGGGGCCGGCCGCCTTCTCCTTCTTCTGCTCCTTGACCGGGCCGCCGCGTACCCATCCGGCGTCCGCGAGCAGCGCCTGGGCCTCCTTGGTGTCCTGGCCGCCGAGGGCGCCGCTGTTGTCGGCGTAGTGGGCCTGTCCGGACAGGGCGAGGTGGCTGCCGACCGGGACGGCGGGCAGGCCGAGGGGCTTGAGAACGGCCTGGGCGATTTCCTTGCGGTCCAGGGCGCGGGCGACGGCCCTGCGGACGCGTTCGTCGGTGAGCGGGCCCTCGGCGCCGTTCAGGGCGAGCTGGGTGTAGGCGGGCTCCAGGGACTTGCGGACCTCGAAGCCGCTGAGGGCCCGCTGCTGCCGGGCGTACTTGACGGCAGCCTTGCGCAGCTTCTTGCGGGCGACGGTCTCCTCGTCGGCGGCGTCCTCGTCGGTGCCGTTGGCGACGGCCCAGGACTGCAGGGCGTCCGCGGCGGACCGGTCGGCGCCCGGGCCCATCAGAGGGCTGCTGGAGCTGTGGGGGCGGGCGGCGACGGTGATGCGGCGGGCCGCGGCGGGGTCGATCTCGGCCAGGTCGAGGGTGCCGGCGGCCAGCTCCGCGGCCCGCTTGTCGCGCGGGACGGTGCGCAGCACGATCTCGGAGAGCCTGGCCGGCTCGCCCCACCAGCGCGGGTTGCGGGTGAGGGTGATCTCCCCGTCCTCGCTGTCGGCCTTCCTGACCGTGAAGGGACCGGCGGTGACCTTGAGCTTCTTGCGGGCCCCGTCGTTGAAGGAGTCCGGGGTGCCCATGACGTCCTTGGGGTACAGCGGCGAGAACAGCGAGCGCCAGTCGGCGTAGGGGCGGCTGAAGGTGACCCGGACCTCCAGGGCGCTGTCGCCGCGCTCGATCTTCTGGATGCGGTCGTAGCCGGCGTTGCGCGCGGTCCAGTAGGCGGTGTCCTTGCCGGACAGGGCGCGCCACTGGGCGGCGAAGTCGGCGGCGCCGATCTCGCGGCCGTCGCTCCAGACCGCCTCCTGGTTGAGCTTGTACAGGACGACCTGCTTGGGCTCGGTGTCGACGACCTCGGCGGACTCCAGGTAGTCGGGGTTGCGCTCCGGGCGGCCGGAGGCGTCCATGCGGAACATCGACGGCAGGACGGCCTGGGCGACCCGGGTGGTGGTGGTGTCGGCGTCCGACTGGAAGGTGTTCAGCGTGTCGGGCACGGAGTCGACGGCCCAGCGCAGGGTGCCGCCGTCGGCGATCCGGTCGCGTGGGGCGGGCTGGATGTCCTGCCCGGCGAGCGGCTTGCCGGACGGGTCGTCCGAACCGCATCCGGCGAGCGCGGGCACCACGAGCACTCCCGCGGTGAGGAAGGCGACCGAACGCGTGACAGCGCGCGGGCCGACGCCGTGCTGGGACATCTGTGCTACCTCCGGGAAGCCGCGGGCGTTATGATCACTTTTGGCGGTATTTGGAGTTCATCTGATGTATGCGGCCACTGAAGAGGAAAGGGTTCGGCAACACAGGGCGACACGGCGGTCACGGGCGGGAAGCCACCCGTGCGGCCCAACACACCGCACGATGCACCCGCACGCCTCGGCCAATCGATGCACATCCCTTCACAGCACAAGGTGTGACGCGCAACACTCGCAGGCGCATGAACGTTGCCGCCTTGGGCCGCGAAGGACCCGTGGAAGTGAGGGCAAGTCATGTCCGTTCACGACGAACTGACGTCAGTCCAGCGCACCCTCGACGACCTGTTCCGGTCGCTGGGGCGTCTGGAGAAGCAGCTCGGCACCGGCGGCCTGGAGATGCGCCGCGTCCGTGCCGACGCCAACCACCTGCGCGAGAGCGTCGCCCTGCTGCGCGACGCCGCCGCCGCGTCACCGGCCGCACCGAAACGCCCCGAGCTGGTCACCATCTCGGACACGCCGTACGACTCCGCCCTGTGGAGCGACTCGGACGACGAGGGGCTCGGCGCCCGGGACCGGCGCGCTCCCTGACCCGGGGAGGAGTCGAGCGCGACCGGCACCTCCCCCGAACCCGACCGGAGTCGTCACGTGACCACTGGTACGGAACCCCCTGCCACCGAACCCAGACCTGAGAGCGGCGGTGTGCGGGGCGCTGCGCGGGCCGCGATCGCCGCCCCGCATCTGCGGACCGACCGCTGGTGGCTGGCCCCGGCCGGCACCGCGGCCGGTCTGCTCGCGTTCATCGTGTACTCGACCTGGCGGGCCTTCGCGAACGCCGACTACTACGCGGCGCCGTACGTCTCGCCCTTCTACTCCCCGTGCCTGGCGGAGAACTGCGAGCCGATGAACGCCGGCCCGAACTGGGAGATCTTCGGGAGCTGGTGGGGCATCTCGCCGGCGATCATCATCCTGATCTTCCCGCTCGGCTTCCGCCTGACCTGCTACTACTACCGCAAGGCCTACTACCGCGGCTTCTGGGCGTCCCCGCCGGCCTGCGCGGTGGCCGAGCCGCACGGGAAGTACACGGGTGAGACCCGCTTCCCGCTGGTGCTCCAGAACATCCACCGGTACTTCTTCTACGCGGCGATCGCGGTCGCCGGGATCCTGACCTACGACACCGTGCTCGCCTTCCGCGACGAGACCTACGCGTGGGGCCACATGGGTCTCGGCACCCTCGTGTTCCTGGTCAACATCGTGCTGATCTGGGCGTACACGATCTCCTGCCACTCCTGCCGGCACATCGTCGGCGGCAAGCTCAAGCACTTCTCCAGGCATCCCGTGCGCTACCGGATGTGGCAGTGGGTCGGCAAGCTCAACGCCCGGCACATGCAGCTCGCCTGGGCGTCGCTGGTGAGCGTGGCGCTCGCCGACTTCTACGTCTACCTGGTCGCGTCGGGTGCCTTCGACGATCCGCGGTTCTTCTGATGAGGGGTGCGTTCTGATGTCCGTGGTCGACCGGCAGGAGTGGGACGTCGTGGTGGTGGGCGCGGGCGGTGCCGGGCTGCGCGCCGCCATCGAGGCCCGCGAGCGGGGCGCCCGTACGGCCGTGATCTGCAAGTCGCTGTTCGGCAAGGCGCACACGGTGATGGCCGAGGGCGGCATCGCCGCGGCGATGGCCAACGTCAACAGCGGTGACAACTGGCAGGTGCACTTCCGCGACACCATGCGCGGCGGCAAGTTCCTCAACCAGTGGCGGATGGCCGAGCTGCACGCCCAGGAGGCGCCGCAGCGGGTGTGGGAGCTGGAGACCTGGGGGGCGCTGTTCGACCGCACCCGGGACGGCAAGATCTCCCAGCGTAACTTCGGCGGCCACGAGTACCCGCGCCTCGCCCACGTCGGCGACCGCACGGGCCTGGAGCTGATCCGCACCCTCCAGCAGAAGATCGTCTCCCTCCAGCAGGAGGACTTCGAGGAGACCGGCGACTACGAGTCCCGGCTGAAGGTCTTCCAGGAGTGCACGGTCACCCGCGTCCTGAAGGAGGACGGGCGCGTCTCCGGCGTCTTCGGCTACGAGCGCGAGTCCGGCCGCTTCTTCGTGCTGGAGGCACCGGCTGTCGTCATCGCCACGGGCGGCATCGGCAAGTCCTTCAAGGTGACGTCGAACTCGTGGGAGTACACCGGCGACGGCCACGCGCTGGCGCTCCTCGCCGGCGCACCCCTGCTGAACATGGAGTTCGTGCAGTTCCACCCGACCGGCATGGTCTGGCCGCCGTCGGTGAAGGGCATCCTCGTCACCGAGTCGGTGCGCGGCGACGGCGGGGTGCTGCGCAACTCCGACGGCAAGCGGTTCATGTTCGACTACATCCCGGACGTCTTCAAGGACAAGTACGCCGAGACGGAGGAGGAGGGCGACCGCTGGTACGACGACCCGGACCACAACCGGCGCCCGCCCGAGCTGCTCCCCCGCGACGAGGTCGCGCGGGCGATCAACTCCGAGGTGAAGGAGGGACGCGGCTCGCCGCACGGGGGCGTGTTCCTCGACGTGTCGACACGGATGCCCGCCGAGGTCATCAGGCGCCGGCTGCCGTCGATGTACCACCAGTTCAAGGAGCTGGCGGACGTCGACATCACCGCGGAGGCGATGGAGGTCGGGCCCACCTGCCACTACGTGATGGGCGGGGTCGCGGTCGAGTCCGACACGGCGGCGGCGCGCGGGGTGCCCGGGCTGTACGCGGCCGGTGAGGTGGCCGGCGGCATGCACGGCTCCAACCGGCTCGGCGGCAACTCCCTGTCCGATCTGCTGGTGTTCGGCCGCCGGGCGGGCCGGCACGCGGCCGAGTACGCGGCGGGGCTGTCCGGGGCGCGGCCCGCCGTGGACGACGTCCAGATCGACGCGGCCGCCGCCGAGGCACTGCGGCCCTTCTCGGCCGAGGCGGAGACCGAGGAACCGGCGGGCGGCCCACCGGAGAACCCGTACACCCTGCACCAGGAACTCCAGCAGACGATGAACGACCTGGTCGGCATCATCCGCCGGGAGCCGGAGATGGAGCAGGCCCTCCAGAAGCTGGCCGAGCTGCGGGGCCGGGCGCGCCGGGCCGGGGTCGAGGGACACCGGCAGTTCAACCCGGGCTGGCACCTGGCCCTGGACCTCAGGAACATGCTGCTGGTCAGCGAGTGCGTGGCCCGGGCCGCGCTGGAGCGCACCGAGTCGCGCGGCGGCCACACACGTGAGGACCATCCGGGGATGGACCGCGCCTGGCGGCGGATCAATCTGCTGTGCGCGCTCACCGACCCGACGGGCGGCCTGGCGGCGACGGATCCGGCCCGCGGCCAGATCGCCCTCACCCGTGAGACCACCGAACCCGTCCGTGCCGACCTGCTCGCCCTGTTCGACAAGGAGGAGCTGGTCAAGTACCTCGCCGAAGAGGAGCTCTACGAATGAGCGGCTATACGGCCCACTTCAAGGTGTGGCGCGGGGACGCGAGCGGCGGCGGCCTGGAGGACTTCGAGGTCGAGGTCAACGAGGGTGAGGTGGTGCTCGACATCATCCACCGCCTCCAGGCCACCCGGACGCCCGACCTCGCCGTGCGCTGGAACTGCAAGGCGGGCAAGTGCGGTTCCTGCTCGGCGGAGATCAACGGCCGGCCGCGGCTGTTGTGCATGACGCGCATGTCGGTCTTCGACCGGGACGAGACGATCACGGTGACGCCCCTGCGGGCGTTCCCGGTCGTCCGCGACCTGGTCACCGACGTCGGCTTCAACTACACCAAGGCCAGGGAGGTCCCGGCCTTCGTGCCGCCGGCCGGTGTCGCTCCGGGCGAGTACCGGATGATGCAGGAGGACGTGGACCGCTCGCAGGAGTTCCGCAAGTGCATCGAGTGCTTCCTGTGCCAGGACACCTGTCATGTGGTCCGCGACCACGAGGAGAACAAGCAGGCGTTCGCCGGGCCCCGATTCCTGATGCGCGTGGCGGAGCTGGACATGCACCCGCTGGACGCGGCGGCGGAGTCGGGCCTGGACCGCAAGACCACCGCCCAGGACGAACACGGCCTCGGCTACTGCAACATCACCAAGTGCTGCACCGAGGTCTGCCCCGAAGGCATCAAGATCACGGACAACGCGCTGATCCCATTGAAGGAGCGGGCGGTGGACCGCAAGTACGACCCGCTGGTGTGGCTGGGCTCGAAGATCAGGAGGCGCTCTTCAGCAGGCTGAGCGCCTGGTGGAGGTTGTGCTCCGCGATCTCCCGCATGCGTCCCGGGTCCGGGAAGTCGCCCTCGACGAGGGTCAGCGGACCCGAGACGAGGCCGATGTGCATCGACAGCCGGTACAGGCGCAGGCGCGCCTCGTCGAGGTCGGGGGCGCGCAGGGCGTCGTAGTGGGGGCCGAAGCGGAGCCGGAGGAAGACGTGCTCGTGCTCCACGTCGAAGTACATCAGGCCTTCGATGTCGATGAGCGCGGGCTGCCCGCCGGGCGTGAGCAGGACGTGGTCCGCCCCGAGTTCGCCGTGGACGAGGGTGTGGCGGTCGCGGGGCCGGACCTCGGCGGCCAGGGCGAGGACCTCCTCCTCCAGCCCCCGGCGTGCGGCGGCCATGCGCGGGTCGCGGGCGGCGGCTTCGGCGATGCAGCGCAGCGCGCCCTCGGTGACACGCTGCTCGCACGAGACGCCATGGGAGGAGCCGCCGCCGTCGATGACGGCGGCCTTCCCGAATCGGGGCCCGGTCCGGGCGTGCAGGGTGGCGAGCAGCTCCGCCATCCGCTCCATGGCCTGCGGAGCCCCTTCGGGGTCGCGGGCCAGGGCGTCCTCCAGGCTGCCGCCGGTCAGGTCCTCCACGACGGCCGCGTCCGCGGGCAGGTGCGTGTGCGTGGAGTCGGCGAAGCGGAGGCGGGGTGTGCGGACGCCGGCTGCGAGCGGAGGCGGGGTGTGCGGACGCCGGCTGCGGCCAGGCGGTCGTGGGCCGCCGTGAACAGGCCGACGCCCGTGCCGTGGGAGAAGACGTCCCGGGGGTCGGGGTCCGGCTGGTCCCAGTAGTCCTCGTCGGCGGACCAGACGTAGGCGACGGCGGTGGAGTCGTCGTCGAGGATCAGCCGGTAGACGCCCTTCTTGGTGCCGCCGCGCAGGCGTTCCACGCCGGTGAGGGTGCGGCCCGGGCCGAGGGCGGCGCGGGCGAGGGGGGCCAGGTCGGTGGTGGTGAGGGGGCGTCGGATGGGGGTCACCGCACCCAGTCTTCCTCGTAGGCGCGCCAGTCCGCCTCGGTGGCGGCGAAATCGATGTACAGCGCGACGCCGAAACGGGCCCGGTCAGCGTCCGTGCGGGACAGGCCGAGGCGGACGCCCCGGACCGCCGCGGGCACGGTCTCGGCGTGGCCCCAGTGGTCGAAGTTGCTCTCGTAGTAGAAGGGCAGGCCCATCAGCAGGTCGGTGGAGGGCGGGGTGACCTCCAGGGCCAGGGAGGTCTGCTGGGCCACGTAGCCGCCGTAGGTGCCCTCCAGTGGCTGCGCGGTGTCGTACGACATCACGGCGATCTGGTCGACGCGGCGGGCGACCTGGCCGAAGAACTCCTGCGACCACCACTTGGGGTGGTCGGTGAAGAGGCCGAACACGGTGTGCAGGGCTGGGAGCGGGTCGATCTGGTGGGCGGCGACGGAGAGCTGGGCGTCCCGGGAGCGCGTCTCGCGGCGCAGGGAGTCGAGGAGGGTGAGGAAGTCGCGGTTGCCGGACGGCATGGGTTCCAGGTCGAGGTGAACGCCCTCGTAGCCGGTGTCCAGGACCTGGCGGGCGGAGCGGACGACCGCGGCGCGGGTGTCCGGGTCGTCGAGCCGCATGCCGTCGGGGCCTTCGGTCGCCAGGACGTCACCGAGGAAGGCCTGGACGCGGACGCCGGGCAGTTTCTCGTGCACGGCGTCGATGAACCAGCGGGCCCTCGGATAGACCGACTTCGGGAGGGTGCCGTCGTGCTCCAGTGGACCCGAGTGGACGTACAGGTCGCGGATGCCGGTGTCCCGCAGGCGGCGGGCCAGGGCGGTGACGTCGGCGTCCTTCTTGCGGCCGTCGACCCAGGCGTGCCCGAGCCAGAGGGCGTCGCGGTCGCGGGTGCGGGTGCCGTCGGCCGGGTCGCCCGTGTAGTTGATGCGCAGGGCTGTCAGAACGGCCAGGAGCGGCACCAGCAGGACCAGGACCACGGCGAGTGCCGTGCGTCTGAGCAGGCGTCGGCGCCGTCTTCCCTCTCCCTCGGGTGCGGGGGCGTCCTGCGTGGTGCCTTCGGCGGGCGCCTCGGTCGTGGTGGTGCCTTCCGTGCTGTCCATGCCGTCTCCCCGGTGATGCGGATGGTGTTGCCGGGGATGACGATCAGTACGGACGTTCGGTTGCTGTCAGAACAGGCTCAGCAGGGCCTCCGCCGGATCCGTCAGGCTCGTGTCGCCTCCGGGCAGGGGCAGTTCGAACCACACCGTCTTGCCCCGGGGCGTGCGTCGGGAGCCCCACGCGGCGCTGAGGAGTCCGACGAGCTGGAGGCCGCGGCCACCCTCGTCGGTGTCGCGGGCGCGGCGCCGGCGGGGCTGGACCAGGCCGGAGTCCCAGACCTCGCAGACCAGGGTGCGGTCGAGCAGCAGGCGCAGGCGGATGTCGCCCTCGCCGTAGCGCAGGGCGTTGGTGACCAGCTCGCTGACCAGCAGTTCCGTGGTGTCGACCAGGGGTTCCATGTCCCAGGCGAGCAGCTGGGCACGGGCGTATTCGCGCGCCCGGCCCACGCTGCGCGGCTCGCGGGGCAGGGTCCAGTCGCCGACGGAGTCCGTGGGCAGTCCCTGTACACGTGCCATCAGCAGCGCGATGTCGTCCTCGCCGTGATGGGTGTCGAGGGTGTTGAGGACGTGGTCGCAGACGTCCTCCAGCGGCTGGCTCGGGTCGGAGAGCGTTCTGACGAATGCCTGCAGGCCTTCGTCCAGGGGGTGGTCGCGGCTTTCGACCAGTCCATCCGTGTAGAGCGCGAGCAGGGCGCCTTCGGGCAGCTCGACCTCGACCTCCTCGAAGGGCTCCCCGCCGACGCCGAGCGGCAGGCCGGGCGGCACGTCGAGCATCAGCGCCGCCTCGCCCGGCTCGACCAGCACGGGCGGCAGATGGCCGGCGTTGGCGAAGGTGCAGCGCCGGGTGACGGAGTCGTAGACGGCGTAGACGCAGGTGGCGAGGTACACCTCCGACAGGTCCGCCTCGCGGGGGCGGCGGGCCGCCCGGGTCGCCTGCTGCACACCTCCCCCCGTGCCGAAGGCCTGGGAGGGGCCTCCGGGGGCACCGAGGCCACGGGCGATCTCGTCCAACTGGGCGAGGACCTCGGCCGGTTCCAGGTCGAGCTGGGCCAGGGTGCGGACCGCCGTGCGGAGTTCGCCCATGGCGACGGCGGCGCGCAGCCCGCGGCCCATGACGTCGCCGACGACCAGCGCGGTGCGGTGCCCGGGCAGTTCGATGACGTCGAACCAGTCGCCGCCGACCTCGCTGGGCCGGCCGGTGTTGACGTTGCCGGGCAGGTAGCGGCAGGCGATGTCGAGGCCGGAGGCCTCCGGGTCGCCGGGCGGGAGCAGGGACCGTTGCAGTATCAACGCCCGTTCGTGCTCGCGGCGGTAGAGGCGGGCGTTGTCGATGCAGACGGCGGCCCTCGCGGCCAGTTCCACGGCCAGGTCGCGGTCCCGGTCGCCGAACGGCTCGCTGCCCTTCGTCCGGGCGAACTGCACGAGCCCGACGACGGTGTCGTGGGCGACCATCGGCACGGCGATCGTGGACTGCACCAGCCCGCCGTCCTCGCCCGGGACGGTCTGCGGGCGGGCCGTGCGCAGGGCGTCCGCGCAGGGCGAGTTGAACGGGTAGTGGTGGACGGCGCCCACCGCGACGGGCACGCCGGTGCCGGCGAAGGGCGCGTCGGAGACGGCGCTGGCGAAGGCCACCCGGCGCAGCTCGGCACTGCCGTCGGCGAGCCCGGGCGGGGTCTCGTCGCCGGCCAGCAGGCCCTGGTAGAGGTCGACCGTGGCCAGGTCGCAGAAGCCGGGGACGACGACGTCGAGGAGTTGGCGGGCCGTGGTCTCCAGGTCGAGGGAGTTGCCGATACGGGCGCCCGCCTCGTTCAGCAGGGCGAGGTTGCGCCGGGCGGCGGCGGCCTCGCGGGCGGCGGCGCGCCGGGCGGTGATGTCGATGCCGAGCCAGGCGATCCCGATGGGGCGGCCCGAACCGCTGTGCACGCGGTAGAGGTTGACGGACCAGTGGCGGCGCTCGTCGGAGCCCGGCACGAAGCCCGTGACGTGCATGTCGGTGATGGAGCTGCCGGTTTCCAGCACCCGGCGCAGCGTGGCCGCGACCCGCTCGGCCTCGCCGCGCTGGAGGTAGTCGTGGACGCCCTTGCCGCGGTGGTCGTCGACGTCACCGCCGAAGATCGACGCGAACCGCTGGTTGACGCGGCGGACCCGCAGGTCGGGGTCGATCAGCAGGAAACCGAACGGGGATTGACTGAAAATAGCCTGCGAGGCGGCGAGGTCGGTCTCGATGCTGCGCAGCGTGCGCACGTCGACGACGATGCAGACGGCCGCCTTGTCGCCCTCCTCGGTGCGCGTCGGCATGACGTACACCTCGGCGAGGCCCTCGTTGCCGCACTCCCCCTCGAAGCCCCTCGGCATCCGGAAGGGCACCACGCCGGTCCACTCGCGGCCGTCGAGGATCTCGGCCATCTTGCGCATGCCGCGCTCGCGGTGGCGCGGGTCGATGAACGCCTCGATGGGGTCCATGCCGACGGCGCGGTCGGCGGGGATGCCGAAGAGGTGCTCGGCGCGCAGGCTCCACTGCTCGACCAGCCCGTCGGGGCCGATGGAGAAGGACGCGACCTTGATGTAGTCGTAGATGGAGCCGGGGGGACTGCTCTGCCACATGGCGTCCCCCTGCGGGACCCCGTCGGCCGCGAGCGCACCTCCCACCGCGGAGGCCAGGCCGTCGGCGGCCCTCGCCCTCGCGCCGTCCGACGGGTCCTCGGACTCCGTGGCCCTCGCTGGTATCTCGCTCACGCGAACCGTCCCCTCCAGCTCACCGCGTCCGGCACCGGTCACCGGGGGCGGCTGCCCGCAGTATCCAGCACTACGGTGCCGCACAACACGGTGTTCACGATCACAGCACGGTCCCGATGGTTTTCGGTCCGGACCGTGACAACACTTCCAGTCTTCTAACCAGGGGACACGTCGTCGAATCCCGTCCGTCGGCAACCGCCACTGGCCTGAACCAATCGCTCTACAGCGGTAAGACGTACGTACACCGGATTTTCACTCCGGCACCGCGAGTTCGAACCACACCGTCTTGCCCGAGACGCCGGGCCGGGTGCCCCACCGGCGGGAGGAGGAGGCCACCAGGTGCAGTCCGCGGCCGCTTTCGTCCTCGAGCCGGGCGGCCCGCTCGCGGGGCGGGTCCGGCAGCGGGTCGGAGACCTCGACCAGGAGGACGGTACCCAGGCCCGAGGGCCGGACCAGGCGGACCCCGATGGGGCCCGTGGCGTGCCGGAGGGCGTTGGTGACCAACTCGCTGACCAGTAGTGCCGCGAGGTCCGCGAGGCTGTCGAGGCCCCAGTCGCGGAGTTGGCCGCGCACGGCCCGGCGGGCGGTGCGCACCACGCCCGGCTCGGCGGGAAAAGCCCACTCGGCGCAGCCACCTTCGGTGTCGATCACGCCGATCACTCCCCAGGCAGGAGCCCTACCCATGTCCGAAATCATGGGGTTGATGGGCACATACCCGATATCCAGGGCGGAGTACCGCGCGGGGCGGCGCACAGTGGCACGAAAGGCGTAGAGGGCGCTCCCCTGACGCGCGACGGGGCCGCGCGCCCTCGTCCGGCTTCAGGCGCCGGGCTCTTCCCGCCCGCTCGGGCCGGAGATGAGACCCTCAACGGCTTCCAGGTGCGCGAGCGTCCGCCGTACGGCCGGGACGTCCTGATCGAGCCAGTGCACGTCCCAGATCTCGCCGGGGCCGAGCCAGCGCAGTTCGTCGTGGTCCTGCAGGGGCTCGGGGGGTGCGGAGCCGGGTCGCAGCCGGGCGGTCCACACCTGCAGGACGTAGGGCGCCCTGAGGGGCCACTCCCCCGGGACGCGGCCGTCGATCTCGGCGTCGACGCCGAGTTCCTCGCGCAGCTCGCGGACGAGCGCCGCGTCGGCCGTCTCCCCGGGCTCGACCTTGCCGCCGGGCAGCTCCCAACGCCCGGCCAGCTCGGCGGGCGCGCTGCGCCGGGCGGCCAGCAGCCGCCCGGCGTCGACCAGCGCGGCCCCTACGACGATCCGCTCACTCATGCGGGGAGCCTACGGGAGCGCCGATCTCCGGGGGCCTGCCCGGGCGGTACCCCGGTGGTGGTCAGTCGTGCGCGACGGCCGACCCGTTCTGACCGAGCCGCTCGACCCAGTACAGCTGCTTGTGGCCGCGGCCGTCGAGGCTGTCCGCGATCTTCTGGGCCTCGGCCCGGGTCGCGTACCGGCCCACTCGGTAGCGGTTGCCGCTGTCGTCTTCTCGTATCACGAGCCAGGGCAGAGTGATCGTGCTGTCGTTCATCGCGCCCCTCCACTTCCCGCCCGCGGCCTGTGCCGTGCCCCACCCGCTAAGGAAACCGCAATACGCATATGCCCGACCCTACGCCTAACCTTCACGGAGCGAATACGGCTTTTCACAAAGAGGTACGCAACCGGCCAGAACCCAGGGGGCGCGCAGCGATGAACGCGCCGTCCGTGCACCTCGGCACGCCCCACCGGGGGCATACCGCATACAGGCCCGTCGACCTGCGCACATGACGACGGGCCCCCGGGCAGGCACCGGCCCGCCCTGCGACGGTCCGCACGGCGGCGGTGTGAGCGGGGCGCGTGAGGAGCGCACCGCGGGGCGGATGTGAGCGCCGGCTACTTGACCGGAAGGTGGTAGGCGACCCGGTACCGGTCGGCCGGGATGACCACGTCGGCCGTCTCGACCGGGCGGCCGGAGGCGTAGAAGGTGCGCTGGACGACCAGGACCACATGCCCTGGAACGCCACCCAGGACGAGCAGTTCCTCGGCGAGGCCGGGCCGGGCGCCGACCTCCTCCGTGACGTTGTCCACGATCACGTCGATGGCGCGCATGCGCTCGACGACGCCCATGCCGCCGACCGGTCCCTCCTCCGGCAGCATCACGGGCGTCCGCCCCGTCACGGCGAGGGGCTCCCAGGACGTGGAGAGCATCATCGCCTCACCGCCCTCGCGGTAGAGGTACCGCGTGCACATGACCCGCTCACCCGGCTCGATGTCCAGCCGCTCGGCGACCGCGACGCTCACCTCGGACTGCTCGCTGCTGGACTCCCAGGTGCCGCGGCCCTCGCCGTCGGCCTGCTCCTGGCGGAACGGGGTGGCCCCGCCCGTCGGGCGGTAGCCGGAGCGGGAGATGCGCCGGGGCACGGGCCGCTCACGCACATACGTCCCCGAGCCGGAGCGGCCCTCGACCAGGCCTTCCGCCATGAGCACCTTGCGGGCCTCCAGGGCGACGGTGTCCGAGACCCCGTACTCCTGGCGGATTCTGGCCTGGGAGGGAAGGCGGGTGTGCGGTGGCAGCTGACCGTCGACGATCTTCTGGCGGAGATCACCCGCGACGCGCAGGTACGCCGGCTGCTCACCGAATGTCACTGGCCGCTCCCATCAGGTTGTACAGACAGCAACAGCGTCGCAACCGTACGTTCCGCGGTGCAAGCAAAGGCCAGAGAATCACTCGATGTGATGACATGGTGGCCCCGAGGGCTTTACGCAGGCGGTTTCTCCCCGCTATGGCCGCCGTCACACCTGCGCTACGCATTCGCGGCTCTCGCCCTCGCCCGGGACGGGCGCGGCCGCCGCAGGTTCGAGGGCCCTTGCACGCCGTGACGGTCGCCGGTCCGTCCGCGAAGCCGTACGCCTTGTCGCGCCCCGATCTGCTCGCCGAGCACGTCGGGGACCGGGGCCGCCCAGGCCCGGTGGGCGGCGTTGAGTCCTGGCGGCACCAGGGCTCACCCCCGCTCAGTCTTCTGGAACGGTGATGCCACGGGTACGGTGCTGCCTCGGCCGAGGCGGTGGGCGGGTCCGTCGTACGGCTGGGCGCATCGTGGGCGGCGGGGTGACGGGGGCGGAATGCGGTCGACGGACACGGCGGTACGGGCGGCGAACCGGTTGACGGCCCGCTGGGCGTCGGAGGTCCGCGCGGGCACGGTGTTCTCGGCGGCGGGCGTCTGGCCGCTGCTGGCGCTCCTCGCGGACGGGGCGGCGGGCGCCGCCCGCGAGGAGTTGGAGGAGGCGCTGGGCCTGCCGGCCGGTCAGGCGGGTGCGGCGGCGCGGGAGTTTCTGGCGATGCTGACCGGGATCGACGGCCTGTCGTCCGCCGCGGGGTTGTGGACCGCACGGTTCGTGGCGCTGCGCGAGGAGTGGGCGGCAGGGCTGCCGGTGGGGGCGCACGGGGTGCTCACGGGGGACGCGGCGGCGGACGGGCGGGAGCTGGACGCGTGGGCCGCCGAGCGGACCGGCGGGGTGATCGAGCGGGTGCGGGTGGAGCTCGTGCCGGAGACGTCCCTGGTGATGGCGAGTGCGCTGGTTCTGGGGGCGGACTGGGAGGTGCCGTTCGAGGGGCACTTCGGCGGCTGGCACGGCCGCCACGACCGGGCGGGGCTCGTGCGGGAGGTTCCGGACCTCGACGGCGTCGCCGTGGCCCGGACCGCAGCGGGTGCCGTCACGCGGGTGGTCGTGCGCGGCGTGACGGGGGTCGACGTCCATCTGCTGCTGGGCACGGAGCGGATGAGGCCGGGCGAGGTGCTGGGCGCGGGGACGGGCCTGCTGTCCGGCGCACTGGACGCGGTGCCGGGAAGCCGGCTGCCGGAGGGCGGGCCCGGCCCGGGGCTGCACGTCGTCAAGCGGCGCACCCACACTCCCGAACCGCCGTCGCTGTCGCTGTTCACCGTGGAGTTCACCCTGCGGACCGAGCACGACCTGCTGGCCTCGCGCGACCTCTTCGGCCTGACCACGGCCGCCCGCGACTCCCCGGGCGCCGTTCCCTTTCCCGGCGTGAGCCGGACGCCACTCGTCCTGGAACGCGCGCGGCAGACCATGACGGCCACGTTCAGCGCCGAGGGTTTCAGGGCGGCGGCGGTGACGGCGTTCGCCGCGATCTACCGCGGCCGTTCGTCACAGGAGCCGCCGTACGAGACGACCCGGGCGATGGCCTGTTTCGACCGTCCCTTCGGGTTCCTGACGGTCCACCGTGAGAGCGGGCTGGTTCTCGCGGCCGGGTGGGTCACCGACCCCACGCCGTTTACGCAGGACAGGGGCGGTCACGTACCGGACACGTCGGCGGACTGACGCGTGCCCGTCCACCCCACCGGGAAGACCGCCTTCACCATGAAGCCGCCGTCGGGCGACGGGGCCGCGTGGAAGTCGCCGCCCAGCAGGTGGGCCCGTTCGCGCAGGCCCACCAGGCCGTGACCGCCGCCGGGGAGGGGCGGCCGGGCGGCGACGGGGCCGGGGGCGGTGTTGTGCACCTCCACGTGCAGACCGGCCGCGCAGCGCACCCGTACCCGCGCCCGCGCACCCGGGGCGTGCTTGCGGATGTTGGTCAGCGCCTCCTGCACCGTGCGGTACGCGGCGCGTTCGACCGCCTCGGGCACCGGGACCGGGGGGATCGACACGTCGAGGTCCACCGTGAGGCCGCTGTCGCGGACCAGGTCCGTGAGGCCGGCGAGTCCGGCCCCCGGGGCGCCCTGCGCGCCGGGGTCTCCCGCCGTGCGCAACACCCCCACGAGGTGGCGCAGTTCGGTGAGGGTCTGGGCCGACAGTTCGTGGATCGTGCGGGCCGTCGCCCGCACGTCCGCGTCCCCGGGCCGGCCCACCTGAAGCGCACCGGCCTGGAGGCTGATCAGGCTCACCTTGTGGGCGACGACGTCGTGCATCTCCCGGGCCAGCCGGTTGCGTTCGGTGGCCAGCACCCGCTCGGTCAGGACCTGGTTCTCCCAGGCCCGCCGGGCCGTGGCCGCCCGCAGGCGCTCCTGGCGCGACCGGACCGACCGGCCGAGGACGACTACGCCCGCCGCCACCCCGCAGCAGTCCAGGGCCAGCAGCGCGGTCTCCCGGTCGAGGGCGAGGGAGGAGACGCCGGCCGCCGGGTGGGGCAGGAACCACGCCACCGCGACCGCCGCCGCGCCCGCCACGCCGACGAGGACGTGCCCGCGGCGGACGGCGACGCAGTAGAGCGCGATCAGCGGGGCGAAGGCGATGTGCCCGAGGTACAGCCCCGGCAGGCCGGCGAGCACGGCCGCCTCGGGGGCCCGGCGCCGCAGCAGAAGCGCGCCGGCGGCGACCAGCGCCAGCCACGTCCCGTGCCCGGAGGTGAGGCCGTTGACCACCAGTCCGTCGACCAGGGCGACCAGCACCGGAAGTGCCCCGGAGGCGATGCGCCGTACGGCACCGGGGGCCGGGGGACCGCCGTCCCGTTCTCCGGCTGAAGGCGCCCCGGGCACCGGCACCCCGCTCATCGCCGCCCCGGTCCGGTGCCGACCAGGTTCGCGCGGTCCGCGACCACCGCCGCCTGCACCCGGTTGAGCCCGCCCAGCTTCGCCAGCACGGCGCTCACATGGTCCTTGACCGTGCCGTGCGCCAGGTGCAGCCGGCCCGCGATGGCCCGGTTGCTGAGCCCGGCTCCCACCAGGGCGAGCACCTGCCGCTCGCGGTCGGTGAGCGCCCGCACCCGCCGTACGGCGTCCTCGTCACGACCGGAGAGCAGGTAACCGTCGATCACCTGCCCCACCGCCTCGGGTGCCAGCACCCGACGGCCTGCTGCCAGTACCCGTACGGCGTCGACCAGTTGCTCCGGCGCGGTGTTCTTCATCAGGAATCCGGCGGCCCCCAGTCGCAGCGCCTCGTCCACGTGCTCACGGGCGTCGAAGGTGGTCAGCATCGCCACCGCCGGGGGCCGCGGGAGGGCGGCGACCTGCCGCAGCACGGCCGGGCCGTCCACGACCGGCATCCGGATGTCGAGCAGCAGGACGTCCACCCGCCCGTCACGCACGGCCTCCACCGCGCCCACGCCTGCGCAGTCGGCGACGACGGTGATGTCCTGCGCCGAACCGAGGATCACGCGTAGTCCGGTGCGTACCAGTGGCTCGTCGTCCACCACCGCGACTCGTATCACTTCCGTCCCCCCACGCAGCGCGATCACCGCTCGTTACGACGGCTCTCCCCCGTCCGGCGTTGCACCGGCGCCGTGTGCCACCTGCCACACGGCGGCCCTGACCCCGCCGGTCGGCGGGGTCGGTTCCCGCCCCCGGGCGGATGCCGCCGGCCGGTGCCGCGCTGCCACGATCCGTCGGGACGCCGATCATCACGGGCCCGTCGAACGGGCCGTCAGCACCATGCAAGGACGTACATGCACCACACTCAGGACCGCCCCGCCCGACGCCGACGCACCCACGCCCGCATCCTGGTGGCGTGCTGCACCGCCGGAGCGGTGCTGCTGACCGCCGCGGGGGCGCACGCCGGGACCGGCGACGACGGTTCCCGCCCGTCCCTGGCCGTCCAGGCGGCCGAGACGGTCGAGCGCGTCACCGGGACGTCCGACCTCGTACCCGGCACGCCCGTCGCCGGCGGAGCCACCCGCGCGGAGGTCGGCACCGAGGCATCCGCCGCCCGCATCACCGCGCCGGCCACCGCCGACGGCGCCGTGGAGTTCGCCTACGGCTCCGACGTGCTGCGCCTGACCCTGCCAGGCAGCGCCGACGCGCAGGCCACGACCAGCGCCAGCGGCACGGTCGTCTACCCGGGCGCGGGCGAGGACGTCGACCTGGCCGTGCAGCCCAACCGGGACGGTGTGCGCGCCCTGATCACGCTCAAGGACGCGGACGCCCCGACCGAGTTCCGGTTCCCGCTCGGCCTGCCGGCGGACGCGGCCACCGAGACCCTTGAGGACGGTTCCGTCCTGGTCACCCGCGGCGAGGAGTACCTCGGCACGTTCGACGCGCCGTGGGCGAAGGACGCGCGCGGCGAGGCCGTGCCGACCGAGTACCGCGTCGAGGGCGGCGCCCTCGTGCAGACCGTGCGGCCGGGGCCGGGCACAGCCTTCCCGGTGGTGGCGGACCCGGCGTGGTTCATCCCGATCGCGATCGTCGCCGGGCGGCTGCTGCTCTCCCAGGGCGTCAAGAGCATCTCCAAGCACGCGGCCCAGCGCATGGCCCAGCGCGGCATCAGCCAGGAGATGGTCGCGCGTACGGTGAAGACCGGCAAGAAGACCAAGGGCAAGTCGCCGGGGACGTGGAAGTACACCACCGGCAAGATCTGGGTCGTGATCAACAAGGCCGGCAACGTCGTGTCCGTCGGCCGCAACTGAGCCCGTTCCCGAGAGGCGAAGCATGCACATCGAGTACGACCGCGAGAACGACACCGCGTATGTCTCCCTTGTCGCGCACATCGCGGACGGCGCCGCCGTCCGGCAGATCCCCGTCGACGGGGTCGGGGCGGACGCGGAGGTGTTCCTCGACGTGGACGCGTCGGGGCGGCTGCTCGGCATCGAGGTGATCGGTGCGGGCGGCGCACTGCCTGCGGAGGTACTGAAGCAGTCCTCCGCAGGCTGACACGCTGGGGCGCCCGGCCGGGCGCCGCCCGTCCGGCCTACCGGGGCCGGCTGCCTCCGGCGGGGACCGGTGTGGCGCCAAAGCCCACGACCGTCACGATCCGGGCGACCGGCCAGGTGCCGCTGACGGGGGGCTCCGCCTCTGCCTTCCGGCTGGCCGGCTTGTCGGCTGGCCGCGGAGCAGGGAGCAGCGACGCTCCGTCACCATCAGACCGACCGCCCGGATTGCCACCGACGGCGGCTCTGCCGCCCGGCTGCCCTCGTGGAGCGGGCCGCGCAACACAGCCCGGTCCCCACCCAGCCGACAGCCCGCTCACGGGCGACGCCCCGCCTGCCGCCTGCCGCCTGCCGCCTGCCGCCTGCCGCCTGCCGCCTGCCGCCTGCCGCGGAGCGTCTCCGTTGCTGACTGGTCGTCACACGGTTTATGCCGGTCCGTGCAGGGCCCTTGTGCAATTCCTGTGGAGGCCTCAATCTTTCGCTGACGCACAGGAGTAGCCGCTGGCTTGACATGGTCATGACCCACTGGCCTCATCGGCGGCGACCGACGGGCGTGCACCACACCCCACAGCGCACCACCGATTGAGGAGGACCCCTCAGATGGCAGTGATGCGTACTCCCCACAGATCCTCCCGGCGAAGACTGGCCGCGCTCGGCGCGACGGCCACCGCGGCGCTCGTCGCGAGCCTCGTCTCCGCCCTTCCCGCCGGCGCGGCCCCGGTCGCGGCCGAAGGGCGCATCCAGTACGCGGGCGCCGCGAACGCCGTCGCCGGCAGCTACGTCGTCACCCTGAAGACCGAGAAGGCCGCTTCCACCGAAGGCCGCGCGCTCGCGCGCAAGTACGGCGCCGACATCGAGCGGACGTACACCAAGGCCCTGAACGGCTACGAGGTCGAGGCGTCCGAGTCCGAGGCGAAACGTCTCGCCGCCGACCCGGCCGTCGCCTCCGTCGTGCAGAACCGGACGTTCTCCATCACCGGGACGCAGCCCAGCCCGCCATCCTGGGGCCTGGACCGCATCGACCAGAAGAGCCTGCCGCTGAACAGCTCGTACACCTACCCGGACTCGGCGGGTGAGGGCGTCACCGCGTACGTCATCGACACCGGCGTCCGCATCACACACGGCGACTTCGGCGGTCGCGCCTCCTACGGCTACGACGCCGTCGACAACGACAACACCGCCCAGGACGGCCACGGCCACGGCACGCACGTCGCCGGCACGGTCGCCGGAAGCGCCTACGGCGTCGCCAAGAAGGCCAAGGTCGTCGGCGTCCGGGTGCTGAACAACTCCGGCCAGGGCACCACCGCCCAGGTCGTCGCCGGCATCGACTGGGTCGCCCGGAACGCGGCCAAGCCCGCCGTCGCCAACATGTCCCTCGGCGGCCCCGGCGACACGGCCATCGACACGGCCGTCCGCAACGCCATCACCTCCGGCGTCTCCTTCGTGGTCGCGGCCGGCAACGAGTCCACCAACGCCTCCACCCGGTCCCCGGCCCGCGTCACCGAGGCCGTCACGGTCGGCGCGACGACATCGAGCGACGCGAAGGCGAGCTACTCCAACTACGGCACCGTCCTGGACCTGTTCGCGCCGGGCTCGTCCATCACCTCGGCCTGGCGCACGAGCGACTCGGCGACCAACACCATCTCCGGCACGTCGATGGCGAGCCCGCACGTCGCCGGCGCCGCCGCCCTCCACCTGGCCGACAACCCCACGGCCACGCCGGCGCAGGTCTCCGCCGCGCTGACCTCCGCCGCGACCACCGGAGTCGTCACCAGCCCCGGCAGCGGCTCGCCCAACCGGCTCCTCAACGTCGGCGGCGGTACGACCACCCCGCCCGGCCCGCGCTTCGAGAACACCGCTGACCAGACCATCGCCGACAACGCCACCGTCGAGTCACCGGTGACGGTCTCCGGCGTCTCCGGCAACGCCCCCTCGGCCCTGGCCGTCGAGGTGCACATCGTCCACACCTACATCGGTGACCTCCAGGTCCAGCTGATCGCCCCCGACGGCACGGCGTACACGCTGAAGTCGTACGGCACCGGCGGCAGTGCGGACAACATCGACACCACGTACACCGTGAACGCCTCCTCGGAGGCCGCGAACGGCACGTGGAAGCTGCGGGTGAGCGACAACGCCCGCTTCGACACCGGGCGGATCGACGCCTGGGCGCTCCAGTTCTGACCTGAGCGACCCGAGCGCGGGGGCCGGGCTCGCGCGAGCCCGGTCCCGTCCCGACCGGCACGTGACGGATCCTCAGCCGGGATCCGGCGCGGCAGGGCCAGTTCGGGGTTCATCTCGCTGAGGAACCGGCCGACCAACTCCAGTTCCCCGGGGCTGAAGCGGCCCCGGGCCGCGTCGGTGCTCCGCGCCAGAGGGCGGAAGCAGTCCCGGGCCAGGCCCCTGGCCACGTCGGCGTACTGCAGGTGCACCACGCGGCGGTCTCCGGCGTCCCGGACCCGGCGGATGTGCCCGGCCCCCGCTCCAGCCGGTCGAGGTACGCCGTCACAGCGCCGGACGTGAGATGGCGGTGCCCCGCGCGGGCCACCGCGGGCCTGGCCTCCGCCGGGGCGCCGGACGTGAGATCGAGCTGCCCCGCGGGGGGCCACCGCGGGCGTGCCCTCCGCCGGCGCCGTCTCCGCCTCCGGACGGCTCGCGCGGCGCGACGACGGCGTCGACACAGCCGCGCTCGGCGGCCAGGTACAGGCCCCGGGCGGGCGGGTGCGCATCCACGCCACCCTGAAGGCAGCCGCGGACAGCGACGCGGCCGAGGAGACCGTTTCCTGGCGGCACTCGGTGTCGACTACACCATCTTCCTGATGTCCCGGGTCCGGGAGAGGCGCTCGTGCATGGCAACCGGCGGGTGGTGTTGTGCGGACTCACCACCACCGGCGTGTGATCACCTCGGCGGGTGTGGTGCTCGCCGCGACGTTCGCGGCACTGATGGTGATCCCGCTGGCTTCCTGGTGCGGATCGCGCTCATCGTCGCCTTCGGGGCGCCCCTGGACAGGCCCGTGGTGCGCTCGCTGCCGTTGCCCGCGCCGATGATCGGCATCGGACCCCGGGCATGGTGGCCGAGCGCCCTCGCCCACGACAGGCCGGCGGGGTCCGGCGGGGTCCGGCGGGGTCCGGCGGGGTCCGGCGGGGTCCGGCGGGGTCCGGCGGGGTCCGGCGGGGTCCGGCGACGGTACTCCCTCCGGCTGAACCGTCGGCGTCTCCCGTGTCGTGCATCCGCCGAGCGCCCCGGGCGGGAAAGGTTCGCGTCGGGACCGGCCGCGCTCCGGCGGCACGGTGACGGTTCCGGAGGACGGAGGCACGACCATGGCGACGGACGGGCGGCGGCTGCACTGCCTCGTCACCGGGGCGTCCGGCTACATCGGGGGGCGCCTGGTGCCGGAACTGCTGCAGGAGGGCCACCGCGTCCGGTGTCTGGCCCGCTCCCCCGGCAAACTCCGCGACCACCCCTGGGCGGCGCACGCCGAGACGGCCCGGGGGGATGTCACCGACCCGGAGTCGCTCGCCTCGGCGATGCGCGGGGTCGACGTCGCCTACTACCTGGTGCACGCCCTCGGCTCCGGCTCCCGGTTCGAGGACACCGACCGCGTCGCCGCCCGGATCTTCGCCGAGCAGGCCCGGGCCGCAGGCGTACGCCGGATCGTCTACCTGGGCGGGCTCACGCCGCGCGACGTCCCCGAAGCGTCGCTCTCCCCGCATCTGCGGTCCCGGGCCGAGGTGGGGAAGATCTTCCTCGACTCGCCCGTGCCCGCGACCGTGCTGCGGGCCGCCGTCGTCATCGGCTCGGGCTCGGCGTCGTTCGAGATGCTGCGCTACCTCACCGAACGGCTGCCCGTCATGGTCACCCCGAGCTGGGTGCACACCCGCACCCAGCCCATCGGGGTGCGGGACGTGCTGCGCTACCTCGTCGGGGCGGCCACCATGCCGGACGACGTCGACCGGGCCTTCGACATCGGCGGGCCGGACATCCTCACCTACCGGGACATGATGCTGCGCTACGCCGCCGTCGCCGGACTGCCGCGGCGGTTCATCGTGCCGGTCCCGGTCCTCACCCCGCGGCTGTCCAGCCACTGGGTGGGACTCGTCACCCCCGTGCCCGCCTCCCTCGCCCGGCCGCTGACCGAGTCGCTGCGGCACGAGGTCGTCTGCCGCGAACACGACATCGCCCGGTACGTGCCGGACGGCCCGGGCCGGCCGCTGCCGTTCGACGAGGCTCTGGCCCTGGCGCTGCGCCGGGTGCGCGAGGCGCAGGTCTCCACGCGCTGGTCCTCGGCCTCGGTGCCCGGGGCGCCCAGTGACCCGCTGCCCACGGACCCGGACTGGGCGGGCGGCAGCCTCTACCAGGACGAGCGGCAGCGGCCGGTCGAGGCGTCCCGGGCGGCGCTGTGGCGGGTCGTCGAGGGCATCGGCGGCGACAACGGCTGGTACTCCTCCCCTCTGGCCTGGGCCGTACGAGGCCGGCTGGACCGGTTCGCGGGCGGGGTCGGACTGCGCCGCGGACGGCGGGACACCGAGCGGCTGAGGGTCGGCGACTCGCTGGACTTCTGGCGGGTCGAGGAGATCGAACCCGGGCATCTGCTGCGGCTGCGCGCCGAGATGCGGCTGCCCGGGCTCGCCTGGCTGGAGATGTACGCCGAGACCGACGAGCGGGGCCACACCCGCTACCGGCAGCGGGCCCTGTTCCATCCGCGGGGGCTGCTGGGCCACGCCTACTGGTGGAGCGTCGCCCCGTTCCACTCCGTCGTGTTCGGCGGCATGGCGCGCAACATCGCGCGGGCCGCGTCCGAGGGCACCGGCCGGCGCCGCAGCGCCTCACGCATCCGTCGGGCCCACGAGCGGCGAAGTGCCCGGGAGCACCGCACGCAACCCGCACCACCGCACGAGGAGTGACACCATGACCGTCGCGGTCGTCCTGTTCACCTCGGACCTGCGCCTGCACGACCATCCGCCCCTGCGCGCCGCGCTGAACCCGGCGGACGAGGCCGTGCCCCCGTTCGTCCGCGACGCCACCGGGTCGGACGTGACCGACCGCGCCGCCTTCCTCGCCGGCCTGGACGCGTCGCTGCGCCGGCGCGGCGGACGGCTGGTCGTGCGCACGGGGCCGGTCGCCCGGGTCGCCGGCACCGGCACCCGTCCCCACCGCGTCCTCAACCCCGTCCTCCAGGGCAGGCGCTACGACCCGGACGGCACGTACGTACGCCGTCGGGTGCCCGAACCGGCGGACGTCGGCGGCGCCGCGGTGCACGAGCCCTGGCGGCTGCCGGCGGACGAACCCCGGCAGCGCTGTCCGGCGCCGCTCATCGACCTCGGCGAAGGCCCGGCCCGCTTCCGGCAGGCCCGTGGCCACGGCTGAGAGTTGGGCACCCGACACATCCGGAACACCACTCCCGGCGGAAGCACTCAGATGCGAACGACGGGAAGCGAGAAGGGGTTGGGCATGCTTGGACCGCGGCCGACGGTGGCCGGACCGGCGGAGACGAACCCCGCCCCGCTCACCGCTCCCGGGGCCACACGCGCCATGGAGGCGGTCCTCGAACGGGTGCTGGAGGACCGGCTGCGGCACGCCCGCGCCACCGACGCGGTGTTCGCCCGCGAGACGGCCGATCGCGTCGCCGCGTTCGTCCGGCGGGGCGGCAAGCGGCTGCGTACGGCGTTCGTGTGGTGCGGCTGGCGGGCCGCGGGCGGCTCGGGCGACGCGGGCGCGGTCCTGCGCACGGGAGCGGCCCTCGAACTGCTCCAGGCCTGTGCCCTCATCCACGACGACGTGATGGACGGTTCACCGCTGCGCCGGGGCGCCCCCGCCCTGCACGTGGAATTCGCCCGGGAACACCCGGCCGGACCGGCGGGCGGGTCCGCCGGGACGTTCGGGACGTCGGCCGCCGTGCTCGCGGGCGACCTGGCGCTGGCGTGGGCGGACGACCTGCTGACGGAGACGGCTCTCGCCTCGCCGCACGGCCCGCGCCTGCACGAGGAGTGGCGGGCCATGCGCACCGAAATGGTCGCCGGGCAGTACCGCGACCTGCGCGCGCAGGCGAGCGGCTCGTCCGGCGCCGAGGAGGCACAGACCATCGCCGTCCTGAAGAGCGCCCGGTACACGGTCGCGCGGCCCCTGGCGCTGGGCGCGGCGCTGGCCGGCGCGGACGCCCGCACCCTGGGCGCGCTGCGGGCCGCGGGCCGGTGCGCCGGGCTGGCCTTCCAGCTGCGCGACGACCTCCTCGGGGCCTTCGGCGACCCGGAGCAGACCGGCAAACCGGCCGACGAGGATCTGCGTACGCGCAAGCTCACCCCCCTCCTCGCCGCCGCCGTCCGGCTCGCGGAGGCCACCGGCGACCGGGACGCCGCCGCCGCGCTCGCCCCGGACGCGGAGACCAGGCCGGGGCACACCGTCGACCGGATGCGGGCGGCGCTGGAGCGGACGGGCGCCCGGGCCGAGGTGGAGGCGAGGATCGCGGACCTGGCGGCCTCCGGTCTGCGGCATTTCGAGGCGACCGGCGCCGCCACGGGCGTGCGGCGGGAGTTCGCCGCCCTGGTCGAACGGGCCTCGGGCCTCGCCCCACGCCACGCGGAGGAGCTCGTATGAGGACGGTGACGGGACCGACGGATCACGTCGTCGTGGTGGGCGCCGGCCTGTCCGGGCTGGCGTGCGCCCTGCATCTGCTGGGCGCCGGCCGCCGGGTGACGCTCGTCGAACGGGACGCCGGCCCGGGCGGGAGAGCCGGGCGGGCACGGCTCGGCGAGTATCTGGTGGACACCGGGCCGACCGTGCTGACGATGCCGCACCTGGCCGACGAGGCGTTCGCCGCCGTCGGTGAGAGCCTCGGCCGGCACGTCGAGCTGATGCCCCTGCACCCCGCCTACCGGGCCGGCTTCGCGGACGGGACCTCGCTCGACGTGCACACCGACGCCGACGCCATGGAGGCGGAGGTGCGGCGCTTCGCCGGACCGGCGGACGCGGCGGGCTACCGCGGGCTGCGGGAGTGGCTGGAGCGGCTGTACCGGGCGCAGATGCGCCGTTTCATCGACACCAACTTCGACTCGCCGTTCCAGCTGGCGCACCCGGATCTGGCCCGGCTTGCGGCGCTCGGCGGCTTCGGGCGTCTCGACGGCCGGATCGGCCGTTTCCTCTCCGACGCCCGCCTGCGCCGGGTCTTCTCCTTCCAGGCCCTGTACGCCGGGGTGGCACCGGCCCGGGCGCTGGCGGCCTACGCGGTGATCGCCTACATGGACACGGTGGCCGGTGTCTGGTTCCCGAAGGGCGGCATGCACGCGCTGCCCCGCGCGATGGCGGACGTGGCGGCCGGTGCCGGTGCCGAGCTGCGGTGGTCGGCCGAGGTGAGCGCGCTGGAACGCTCCGCGGGCCGGGTACGGGCCGTCCGGCTCGCCTCGGGCGAGCGCATCCCCTGCGACGCGGTGGTGCTGACCTGCGAACTGCCCGCCGCACACCGGCTGCTGGGCCGGGCGCCCCGGCGCCCGGTGCCGCTGCGGCACTCGCCGTCCGCGGTGGTCCTGCACGCGGGGACCGACCGCACCTGGCCCCATCTCGCCCACCACACGCTGTCCTTCGGCGCCGCGTGGGAGCGCACCTTCGACGAACTGACCCGCTCGGGAACGCTGATGAGCGACCCGTCGCTGCTGATCACCCGTCCGACCACGCACGACGCCTCGCTGGCGCCGCCGGGCCGCCACCTCCACTACGTTCTGGCGCCCTGCCCCAACACCTCCGTCGGCCCCTCCGCCGCCGCCTGGCGGGACCTGGGCCCGCGGTACCGCGACAGCCTGGTCGCCGAGCTGGAACGCCGCGGCCTGGACGGGTTCGCGGCCAGCGTCGAGAAGGAACTGCTGGTGACCCCGCTCGACTGGACGGCCCATGGCCACGCTGCGGGCAGTCCCTTCTCCGTCTCCCACACCTTCGCCCAGACCGGGCCCTTCCGGCCGCGCAACCTCGTACGCGGGCTGGACAACGTGGTGCTCGCCGGCTGCGGGACCACACCCGGTGTCGGCGTGCCGACCGTGCTCATCAGCGGGAAACTCGCCGCCGCCCGCGTCACCGGGGGCCGCACCCGGGTGACCCGGGCGGGCCGGTCCCCCGAACACCGCCCGTCCGCCCCGACCGGAGCAGGTGCCCATGACCCGTCGTGAACTGGACGCCGCCGGTATCACCGACCCCGGTCTGCGCAGCGCCTACGGCCGGTGCCGGCAGCTCAACGCCCGGCACGGCCGGACCTACTTCCTGGCCACGCGCCTGCTGCCGCTGGAGCGCCGTTCCGCGGTGCACGCGCTGTACGGCTTCGCCCGCTGGGCCGACGACATCGTCGACGACCTGGACCGGCGCCTGACCCCCGACGAGCGGGACCTGCTGCTGAAGCGGCTGGAGGGCGATCTCGCGCACGGGCTGCGCAACGGCGGCGGCAGCGAGCCGGTGGTGCGGGCCGTGGCCGACACCGCCGACCGCTACGGCATCGAGGCGGCCCTGTTCTCCGACTTCCTCGCGTCGATGCGCGCCGACCTGACCGTCACGGACTACCCGACCTACGCCGATCTGCGGGCCTACATGCACGGCTCGGCCGCGGTGATCGGCCTGCAGATGCTGCCCGTGCTCGGCACGGTCGTCCCACGCGAGGAGGCGGCACCGCACGCGGCGGCCCTCGGGATGGCGTTCCAGCTGACCAACTTCCTGCGGGACGTGGGCGAGGACCTGGACCGTGGCCGCGTCTACCTGCCGGCGGACCTGCTCGCCGCCCACGGCGTGGACCGGCCGCTGCTGGAGTGGAGCCGGCGAAGCGGCAGGTGCGACCCGCGCGTCCGGGCGGCGCTCGTCGCGGCCGAGGCCCTGACCAGGGACGTGTACCGGACGGCGGAACCGGGCATCGCGATGCTCGACCCGCGGGTACGCCCGTGCATCCGCACCGCGTTCACTCTGTACGGCGGCATCCTCGACGCGATCGCGCGGCACGACTACACCGTGCTGCACCGCCGGGCGGTGGTGTCCCGACGGCGGCGGGCGGCCACCGCCGCGGCCGGTGTCTGGAAGCTGGCCCGCGCGCGGTGGCACGCGGGGCCCGTGGCGCAGCACGCCGCGCTGCAACGGAAAGGACCGGGTCGTGACTGACCGAGCGGACAAGGCACGCTGGACCTCACCGCTGCGGCGACGCCGCGGCCCCGGCTGGGCGGAGCAGACGCCGACCTGGCGCGCGGCCCGCCCGGCGCTGATCGCCGACACGCTCGAACGGGCCTCCGCCCGGCCCTCCGGCAACTGGTTCGTGGTCGGCGCCTCCCGGGACGTGCGCCCCGGCCGCCCCTACGGCAGGACCGTCGGCGGCGTCGAGGTGGTGCTGTGGCGCTCGGACTCGGGCGAGCTGCGGGCGGGCCACGGCGTCTGTCCGCACCTCGGTGCTCCGCTGCGGGACGGCCGGGTGGCGTGCGGCACGCTGATGTGCCACTGGCACGGACTGGCCCTGGACGGTGCCGCGTTCGCCGGCTGGCAGCCGTACCCCGTCCACGACGACGGGGTGCTGGTGTGGGTGCGGCTGGACGCCGTCGGGGGTGAGGAGCCGTCGGAGCGGCCCGTGGTTCCGGCCCGTCCCGCGCCGGGCACCGGGGTGGACGCGGTGTTCACGGCGGCCGGGCGGTGCGAGCCGCAGGACGTGGTCGCCAACCGGCTCGACCCGTGGCACGGGTCCTGGTTCCACCCGTACTCCTTCGTCGATCTGACGGTCGTGAGGGAACCACTGGGCGGCGAGGTCGGTGAGATCTGCGAGATCAGCGACGAGGGCGACGCCTTCGTGGTCGACGTCTCCTTCCGGGTGGCGGGCCGTCTGGTGGTGCCCGTACGGGCCGAGTTCACCGCGCCGGAGCCGCGCACCGTCGTCATGCGCATCACCGGCGGCGAGGGCGCCACATCCGTGGTGGAGACCCATGCCACGCCGCTGACCGCGGCTGACGCGGACCGGCCGCGGACGGCCGTGATCGAGGCGGTCGTCGCCGCTTCGGACCGGCGCGGCTTCGCCCTGGCCCGGGCCGCCGCCCCCGTGCTGCGCCCCCTGATGCGGGGCACGGCCGGGCGCCTGTGGCGCGACGACCTCGCCTACGCCGAGAGGCGCTGGGAACTGCGCAGCACGGGGCGGTTCCCGGGGTGAGGCGACCCCTCCGGACGGGCCTGTGAGGGGCCCCTGTGCGGGTCGCCTGTACGGGTCGCCTGTACGGGTCGCCCCTGGCCGTCCGGCGGCCGGGGCCGTGCTGGGTCTGTCCGGCGGCCGGGGGGCGACCCGGGTCCTTCCGGCGGCCCGGGGGCGACCCGGATCCACCCGACGGCCCGGGGTCGCCCCGCGTCCTTCCGACAGCCCGGGGTCGCCCCAGATCCGCCCGACGGCCCGGGGGCGACCCGGATCCGCCCGACGGCCGGAGGTCGCCCCGCGTCCTTCCGACGGCCGGAGGCCGCCCCGCGTCCTTCCGACAGCCCAGGGTCGCCCCAGATCCGCCCGACGGCCCGGGGTCGCCCCGCGTCCTTCCGACGGCCGGAGGTCGCCCCGGATCCGTCCGACGACTGGGACGTCCTAGGCCCGCCCGCCGGACGCGGGTCTCCCCGGGCCCGCCCGGCGGCCGGGCGTCACCGGCGCGCGGGCAGTTTCGCGAGCGCGCCGAGTGCCCGCAGCAGCGGGGAGCGGCCCGCCCGTGGCACGGTCCACAGCACCTGGCCGCGGACGCCCCATCCGGCGAGCAGGGCGTTGGAGGCCAGGAAGCCGGTGGTGGCGGCCCGTTCCATCAGGGCCACGGGCAGGTCGCAGCGGAGTCCGTCGCCGGCCAGCGTCAGCCACGGATGCGGGGTCCGTACGGTGGGGCGCCGGTGGTGGGTGCCGACCGGAAAGAGCGGGCAGTCCGAGCGCCACTCGTGCCGGGCGTCCACGACACGCGCATGACGCGTCTCCGGGTACACCCGCCGCAACTGCCCGAGCAGCTCGCCCTGCACGGTCTCCCGGTCCGCGCCGGGGTCGACGGCGTAGGCGTGCAGTTCGACCACGGAACCCCCGTGCCGCGCGGCCCAGCGGGCGGCCTCGCCCTCGTAGCGTTCCAGGACGCTGATGTTGTCGAGGCCGTCGTAGCCGCTGGTGCCGAGGAAGCCGGGGCGGTCGGCGCGGACCGGCCGGTCGAGCCAGAGCCGCGAGACGAGGAACGGCGGGGCGGTGCGCAGGGCGGCGATGTCCGCGCGCCAGGGGGCGGTGCCGAGGCGGGGCGAGCCGGCGACGACCTGGCGCAGTCCCGCGGTGTCGAGGGCGAGCACCACCGCGTCGTGCCGGTCGGTGCCGGTGCCGGTGCGCACCTCGGCTCCCCCTGCGGGGCCGGGCTCCACGCCGTGGACGGGGGTGCCGGTGCGGACGGCCGCGCCGAGGCGCTGGAGGTGGTCGGCGAGCGGCTCCCACAGGGCCTGTGGGAAGGGCTCGTCGGGCACGTCGAAGAGCAGCCCCTCCGCGGAGCCGAGGAAGTAGATGTGGAACATCAGCATCAGCTCGGCGGCGGACAGTTCGCGCGGGTCGGCGAAGAAGCTGCGGGAGAACACCTCGAACGCCAGGTGGTGCGCGGCCTCGGGGAAGCGGACGCTTTCGAGGAAGGCGGTCGCGCCGATCCGGTCGAAGCGTGCGTACACCTCGGGCACGCGCACGTCCATCAGCGGCAGCGCCGCCCGGGCGTCCAGGGCGGCGAGGTCGCGCAGGCCGAAGGTGGGGCTGAGGGCGACGAAGCCGAGAGCGCTGAGGGGCGGAGTGCGCGGGACGCGGGCGAAGCTGTCGGTCAGCCCGCCGCTGTGCCGCAGGGGGTAGTCGGGCAGCGGGGTGAGGCGGGCCAGGGCGGGGTCGGTGCGCCGCAGCAGGCCGCGCAGGTTGTAGTACTGGCGGAAGAAGGCGTGGAAGCCGCGGCTCATGGTCACCTCGGAGCCGTCGGCCAGCCGGGTGCGGTGACCGGCGAGCCGGCCGCCCAGGGCTTCCTCCCGTTCGTAGAGCGTCACTCCGACGCCGCGTTCGGCCAGTCCGGTGGCGGCGGCGAGACCGGCGATCCCACCACCCACCACGGCGACGGACGGCTCGTCCCCGCGCGCGAACCGGTCCCGGCCGGGTACGGGCATCAGGACCTCGGCCTTGCGGTCCCGGCCGCGGCGGGCGACCGGAGGGGCGCTCATCGGGGGGTCTCCCCGGCCGCGGCGACGAACGTGTGGGTGATGCCGGTCTGCCATCCGGCGAGGGGCAGGGCGCGCGCGCCCGTGAATCCGGCGCGCGTCAGCCGCCCGGTGAAGTCGCAAGCGGTGTCGAAGTCGAGGACGCTGTGCCACAGGTGCCGGTACAGGGCCCGGTCTCCGGTGAGCGTGCCCGCGGGGATGATCACCCCCTGGCACACCGCCGTCCACAGCGCCCGGTGCGCGGGCGAGCCACCGAGGCTGTACTCGTGGACGGCGAGCCTCCCGCCCGGCCGCAGCAGCCGGCGCACCGTGGCGAGGACGCTGTCCGGGTCGGAGACGTTGCGGAACAGGTAGGCGGCGAAGACGGCGTCGAAGGGCCCCTCGACGCCGTCTTCGCCGGCCGCGTCGAGTTCCTCGGCGCTCAGGTGCAGGAAGCGCACGCCGTCGGGCCACGGCTTGGCCAGCGCCCGGCGCAGCATGCCCGCCGAGGCGTCCACCGCGGTGATCCGCGCCCGGGGAGCGGCCCGCAGCAGGGCCCGGGTGGAGGCGCCGGTGCCGCAGCCGAGATCGAGCAGGTGCAGGCCGGCCCCGTCCCCGGGGAGCTTCAGCCGACGGGCCGAGCGCAGCAGGTCGGCGCGGTATCCCGGGTTGAGGCCGGTGAGGCGGTCGTAGGTGCCGGACGCGTGGTCGAAGGCGCGTGCCAGGTCGTGGTCGCGCAGCAGGGTCATCGGTGGTTCTCTCCGGTTCCTGGGACGGGGTGGGTGCGGCGGGGGAGGAAGGGCACTTCGAGCGCGGTGCGGAGCATCGGGCCCACCGGGGTGCGCAGTCCGATGCCCCACTCCTCCCGGAGCGAGGTGGCGCCGTCGAGGAAGCGCAGCAGGCGCTGCGCCGGCGTCCGGCGGAACAGGCCGGTGAAGAACGCGGGGCCGTCGATCCGCCCGGTGTCCAGGGCCCGCAGCAGCACCGCGTCCATGGCGAGGGCCCGCCTCCCGTGCGGTGCGGGCACGGCGGCCCGGCCGTCGTGCAGGGCGGCGGCGATGGCCCGGCTGTGCCGCTGTACCGCCGCGAAGGTGTAGCCGGTGGCGGGGCGGGTCGCGCCGCCCGCCGTCCCGATGCGGAAGACGGCCGCCCCGGCCCGCCGGGGGAAGCGGGCGTCGGTCATGGGGATGACGCCCTGCTCGGCGCTCTCCACGCTGAACTCGCCCAGGCGCAGCACCTCGCGGGCGTAGTGGCCGAGCGCCACCTCGTAGGCCTCGGTGGTCAGCGGCGCCCGGGAGAACTCCGTGTACTCGACGAGCGCCCGGTCCGGGGCGAGCGGCAGGACGTAGCCGAAGGCGAGCCCGTGCCGCGGCTGGGGCACCCGGAAGTCCATGAGGTCGGCGACCGCCGGGTCGAAGCGGTCGCCGCGGGTGCGCACGAACCAGCCGCGGAAGTGCTGGAGCAGCTGCGTCCGGGCCGGAGGGAGGGCGCGCAGGGGCCGGGAGTCGAACACGTAGCGGGAGCGCAGTGTCAGGGTCCGGCCGCCGGGTGCCGTGCAGCGGACCTCCGCGCCTCCGGGGACGTCGCGCGCCGTATCGGCCGTGGCGCGCAGCAGCCGTCCGCCGGGCGCGCGCGCCAGACGGGCGTGCACGAGTCGTTCGAAGGCCGCGGAGCGCACCATGCGGTAGCGCGAGGGGGCCGGATCGACGGTGAGCGGGCCGCCGTCGGGGCCGTGCACCCGCAGCAGGGGCCAGGTGGCGGTGACCGCTTCGCCGAAGTCGCCGTCGCCCTGGTCCCAGTAGCACCAGGTCCGCTCCGCCGGGCGCGCGGGACCGTCAGGTGGTTCCACCACGGTCACGGTCACGGCTCCGGTCTCGACCAGCCGGTACGCGAGGCTGAGGCCGGCGGCACCGCCCCCGACGATCACCACGTCCGACGTGCCGTCAGGCCCCCGGCTCACCGGGCCCACCACGCGCCGCTCATCTCCGCACTCCGCTCCCGGCCATCCGGTCGACTGCGCCGTGTCCGTTCTGTTCGGTCCGTACACCGCTTCTGGCGGGTGCCCGTGTTCGGATGCAGCAGCCCCCCGGGGGTGCTGTCCGGACCTACCGCGAGCGCCCGGCTCACCGCTGCGGCCACGGCTGGGGCGTGGCGGCACACCAGAAGCCCCCTAGCGCGACACGACCCTCTCCAGAACCGCGACGGCCTCGGCCAGCCCCGTGGGACGCGGCAGGCCGGTGACGGTCCGGCCGGTCCAGCCGGGCCCGATCGTCAGGACGACCGGCTTGCGGCGGGCGCCCCGCACGCCCCACTCCATCGCGGCCACGTGCTGGGCCAGCGGGCGGCTGGCGGTCGTCCGGGACTGCGCCCACAGCGCCACCGCCGCCGGCCCGGTCCGGCGGACGGCCGTGACGAGGGACTCCACGGGCAGGGCCCCGCCGAACATGCGCACCGGCAGACCGTGTTCGGCCAGCGCGGCGGCCAGCACCTCCAGGGGCAGCGTGTGGTTCTCCCCCGGCACGCAGGCGAGCACGACGGTCGCGCCCGGGCGGTCGGCGGCCGTGGGCGGGGCGCCACGCCGCAGCGCGCCGGAGACGTGCCAGGACAGGAAGTGCTCGACCTCGACGTACTTCTCGCCGGAGCTCTCCCACTTGCGGCCGACCGCCTGGAGGGTCGGCATGATCACCTCGGTCCAGGCGGCGACCAGCCCGTGCTCGGCGATCGCGCTCTCCAGCAGCTCGTCGAGTGCGGAGGCGTCGAGGCGCAGCGCGGCACGGGCGATGCCCTTGCACTCCTGACGCACATCACCGAGGCGCAGTCCGCTGCCCGCCCGGCTGCGGGCGCGGGCGGACGGTCGCGGCGCCACTCCCTCGTCCCTCCGGGCCGGGGTCTCCTCCCCCGGCGCCTCCGGGGGTGCCGGGGTTACCGGGGCGGCCGGGGCCGGCTCCTGCGTCGCTTCGCCGAGCACCGTGCGCGCCGCCTCGGCGGGCGGTATCCCGGTCGCCGTCAGGGCGCACATCCGCTCCAGCCGGGCCACGTCCACAGGGGTCCACCGCCGGTGCCGGCCCCCCGTGTGCGCGGCGGGCCCGAGGCCGTAGCGCCGGTCCCAGGTGCGGACCGTGGTGGGCGCGACCCCCAGCCGCCGGGCCACCTCCCCGGTGGTCAGTCCGACACCGACCGGCGCGTTCTCCCGTCCGCGGTCCTGGCTGTCCCGTTCGTGTACACCCATACCTCCGACTGTACGACGCACAAACGACGCATGTTGAGATGCGTCGTTTGTGCGCCGAACACTGGCTTCGAGCCCATGGTCGCGGCTTGTGCACAGCGCGACCGGTGCGGTTCGGCAGACGGCCTTCCGTCCCCGCACGACGCACTTGCAGGAGGAACCAGGCCATGATCACGAACACGCGACCGACCGCCCCCGCCGTACCCGCGGAGGAGACCCGGTACGAGGAGGAACTGGCCCGTGGCCTCGTCGCCGCCGACGAGGAGGCGTTCGCCGCGATCTACCGGCGATGGGGCTCGCTCGTCCACACCATGGCCACCCGACTGCTCGGCGACACCTACGAGGCGGAGGACGTGACCCAGCAGGTCTTCCTCGGCGCCTGGCACGGCCGGGCCGGTTTCCGCCCCGAACGGGGCCCGCTCGGCGCCTGGCTGGTCGGCATCACACGCCGCAAGATCGTCGACGCGCTGGCGGCCAGGACGAGGCGTCTGACGCTCATCGACTCGGCCGGCCGCGCCGCGGACGCCACCGGGCCCGACGAGGCGGCACCGGACCGCGTCCTGGACCGGGTCCTGCTCATCGACGCCCTGGCACAGCTGCCGCGCCACCAACGGGAGGTGCTGTGCATGGCCTTCTACGAGGACCTGACCCAGGCCCAGATCGCGGAGCGGACCGGCCTGCCCCTGGGCACCGTCAAGAGCCACGCCCGCCGCGGCCTGCACCGGCTCCGCCAGGCGATCGAGCAGCCCCCGGTCCACGGCGCTGGCCTCCAGGGCCGTTCGTACGCATCCGCGGCGGCCCCCACCCCGGAAACAGGACCGAGACTCCGCACCGTACGGAGCCTCCGTTCGAAGGGATGATCCCCATGATTTCACGCACCCGCCTCGCCATCGCCGCCTCGACCGGTGCCTGCGCCCTGGCCCTCGGCGTCTCCGCGCCCGCTCTGGCCGCCCAGCAGCAGGACAAGGCCATGGTGTCCGTCTTCCACGGCATCCCCGGTATGACCGTGGACGTGTACGCCAACGGCGACGAACTGATCGGCGACTTCAAGCCCGGCACCGTGACGGACCCGCTGTCCCTCGACGCGGGGAGTTACGACATCCAGATCTTCGAAGCGGGCCAGGGGCCCGGCGGAACTCCCGCCCTGGAGAAGAAGATCGAGGTGCCGGAGGGCGCGAACGCCACGGTCGCCGCCCACCTCTCCGCCGGCGGCGATCCCGAGCTGACGGCCTTCACCGACGACGTCTCCCAGGTCGACGCCGGAAAGTCCCGGCTGACGGTCCGCCATGTCGCGGCAGCACCGGCCGTCGACGTCCGGGCCGGCGGACAGCCGGTGTTCAGCGACCTGACCAACCCGAAGGAGGACAGCGCCGAGGTCGACGCGGGCACGATCAACGCGGATGTGGTGCTCGCCGGTACGGACACCGTGGCCATAGGCCCGGCCGATCTGGAACTGGGCGAAGGTACCGCCAGCGTCGTCTACGCCTGGGGCAGCGCCGAGGACAAGAACCTTGCCCTGGCGACCCAGACGTTCAGCGGCATGGCGTCCTCGCCCAAGGGCGTCCCCGCGAGCGGCAGCGGTGCCGCCGTCGCGCCGAACTCCTCCGACCTGGGGCCGGCCTGGGCCGCCGGGGCCGGAGCGGTCGCGGTGGCGGGCCCGCTGACGGCCCGCCGGGTCGCCCGCCGGCGTGGCTGAGGGCAGGCGACGGCTGACAGGACCGATGATGGCGGCTGCCGCTCTGGCAGCCGCCCTCGGTCTTCCGGCCACGCCGTCGCAGCCGGCCACGCCCGCGCAGACGGCCGTACCGTCGCAGCCGGCCGCGCCGTCGGTGCCGGCCGCGCCGTCGCAGCCGGCCGTACCGTCGCAGCCGACCGCGCCCTCGCCCGACGTGGCGGCGCCCGACGTGGCGGCAGCGCCGCCCGAACGCGGGAACGCGGCGGCCCTGGAGGCAGCGCCCGGCACGGCGCAGGATCCACCGCCCCGGCGCGTGCTCGCCCACCGGACCGGCCTCGACGCCGAGGTCGGTCCGGTGGGCGTGACGGGCCGGGGGGACATGGCCGTCCCGGACGACCCGTCCGTGGCCGGGTGGTACCGCCACGGCCCCGCGCCGGGCAGCGACCGGGGCTCGGCCGTGCTCGTGGGGCACGTCGACTCCGAATCCGGTGACCTGGGTGAGTTCCTGGCGCTGTACGACGTGCGGCGCGGGGACCTCGTCGAGGTGCGCCGGGCGGAGGGCGGGCCGGTGCACTACCGGGTCGTCTCACGGGTCACCGTGCCCAAGGACGACCTGCCGCCCTCGGCGTTCCGCCGGAGCGGCGCCCCCGTCCTCACCCTCATCACCTGTGCGCCTCCGTACGTCCCCGAGCGAGGCGGCTACGTGTCCAACCTCGTCGTCACGGCGGAGCCCGTCGAGTCCCGCCCAGCGGGGAACGGGAGGGCGAAGTGACCCACGTGGAGTCCGCGCACCTGGTGGAACTGGCGCTGCGCAACGCCACCCCGACCGATGCCGACGCCGAGGCCCTGCGCCACGTCGAACGGTGCGACCGCTGCCGCGACGAGCTCCGCACGCTGACCCGCGTGGTCACGGCGGCCCGCACCGCGCACCTCGTGGACCTGCCGACGGCGCCCCCGGAACGCGTCTGGCAGCGGATCAGCGGGGACCTCACCCAGGACACGGCGACCCCCCGGCGGCCTCCACGCGTCCCGGACCCCAAGAAGCGAGCTCTCCTCGCCCTGCTCGCTGTCGCTGCAGCCATCGGCATCGCCGTAGCCCACCGGTGCCTGCGCGAGCGCTCGGAGCTCGTGCGGCGCGGGCTTCTCCGCTAGCCTCGATCTTTCTTGACGGTCCGCCGACGGAGTCGGTGGGCCGTTTCGCTTTCGGTGGCTGATGCCGGGCAGGCCGTGGGCCCGAGTGTCG
>NZ_JBIBEP010000008.1:23376-359158 GCF_042955185.1 Streptomyces sp. NPDC012474 | reverse complement strand
CTCGCACGCCAGCGTTCCACGGTCGACTCATCAACACCGAGGTCGGCCGCGGCCTGCCGGTTCGTCCCGCCCTCCGCGCAGCGCAGCACGATCTTTGCCCGCAGCGCCAGATACTGGGCGGTCTTCGCCCGCCTCGCCCACCGGGTGAGCTGATCCCGCTCAGCCTCACTCAGGACCAGGTCGGCCTTCGGCCGTCCGATGCGCCCGGTGTCCTCGAGCCCGGCCATCCGCTCCGCGGCGAAGGCTCCGCGCCACTTCCTCACCGTCTTGACCGCCACGCCAACGGCCTGCGCGGCGCCCGCATTCGACATGCCTTCAGCGCACGCCAGGATGATCCGGGCACGCTCGGCCGGACGCCGGTCCGGTAATCCCGCCCGACGCATCAGCTCGGCACGCTCGTCCTCGGACAGCGTGATCTCCACGGCGGAAGGGCCCGGATGCGGCATACCAACAGGCTACTTACTAACCCTCAGGATTTCTGGCGCATCACACTAGCGGGCCCGTTCCACCCTGCGTTCGTCCCAGACCGGCTCCGGGGTCTCCCGGACGCGGCCGTCGCTGCCGAAGACCAGGAAGCGGTCGAAGGAGCGGGCGAACCAGCGGTCGTGGGTGACCGCGAGGACCGTACCGTCGAAGGCCTCCAGGCCCTCCTGGAGGGCTTCGGCGGACTCCAGGTCCAGGTTGTCGGTCGGCTCGTCCAGCAGCAGCGCCGTCACGCCCTGCAGCTCCAGCAGGAGGATCTGGAAGCGGGCCTGCTGGCCCCCGGAGAGACGGTCGAACGTCTGCTCCGCCTGCTGGGTGAGCTCGTAGCGGCGCAACCGCGAGGAAGCGGCGCCGCGGTCCTGGGCATGCTCCTTCCACAGGATGTCGAGGAGTGTGCGGCCCTCCAGCTCCGGGTGCGCGTGGGTCTGCGCGAAGTGGCCGGGCACGACCCGGGCGCCCAGCTTCCAGTCGCCCGTGTGCGCCACGGCGTCGCCGGCGAGCAGGCGCAGGAAGTGGGACTTGCCCGAGCCGTTGGAGCCGAGGACGGCGACACGCTCGCCGTAGAAGACCTCCAGGTCGAAGGGGGCCATCAGGCCGGTGAGCTCCAGGTTCGCGCAGGTGACGGCCCGGACGCCGGTGCGGCCGCCCTTGATCCGCATCCTGATGTCCTGCTCGCGCGGCGGCTCCGGGGGCGGTCCGGCCTCCTCGAACTTGCGCAGACGCGTCTGCGCGGCCGCGTAGCGGGAGGCCATCTCATGGCTGACCGCGGCGGCCTGACGAAGGTTCAGCACCAGCTTCTTCAACTGCGCGTGCTTCTCGTCCCAGCGCCTGCGCAGCTCCTCGAAGCGGGCGAAGCGCTCGCGCCGGGCGTCGTGGAAGGTGGCGAAACCGCCGCCGTGCACCCAGGCGTCCGCGCCCGCGGGGCCGGGCTCCAGGGAGACGA
Organism: Streptomyces sp. NPDC012474; assembly: GCF_042955185.1. NCBI lineage: Bacteria > Bacillati > Actinomycetota > Actinomycetes > Kitasatosporales > Streptomycetaceae > Streptomyces > Streptomyces sp. NPDC012474. The sequence goes on along the minus strand of NZ_JBIBEP010000008.1, from coordinate 357,732 downwards.
TCTTCTCGGCGGCGCGGGCGAGGAGTTCGCGGTCGTGGGAGACGAACAGAACCGTCTTGCGGGTCTCCTTCAGCCGCTCCTCCAGCCAGCGTTTGCCGGGGACGTCGAGGTAGTTGTCGGGCTCGTCGAGGAGCAGCACCTGGTCGGTGCCGCGCAGCAGCGCCTCCAGGACGAGCCGCTTCTGCTCGCCGCCGGAGAGGGTGCGCACCTCCCGGAACTGCGCCCTGTCGTACGGCACCCCGAGCGCGGCCATGGTGCACATGTCCCACAGCGTCTCGGCCTCGTAGCCGCGGGCCTCGGCCCAGTCGGCGAGGGCCTGCGCGTACTCCATCTGGGCGGCCTCGTCGTCGACGGTCATGATGGCGTGCTCGGCCTTGTCGACGGCCTTCGCGGCCTCGCGGATGCGCGGCGTGGCGACGGACACGAGCAGGTCCCGCACGGTCGTCTCGTCGCGTACGGAGCCGACGAACTGTCGCATGACCCCGAGCCCGCCACCGACAACCACGGACCCGCCGTGCGGCTTGAGCTCACCGGCGAGCATCCGCAGCAGGGTGGTCTTCCCGGCGCCGTTGGGCCCCACGAGGGCCACGACGGCCCCCTCCCCCACCCGGAACGAGACGTCGCCCAGCAGTGCCCTTCCGTCGGGCAGGTAGTACTCCAGGTGCGCGGCTTCGAGGTGACCCATGGGCGCGATTCTGTGGGGACGCGGGGGCGGGGGGCAAACGGGTTTCGGGATCCGCGGTGCCGGTCAGACCCGTTCCAGTGGCCGATGCGGTCCGCTGGGGAGCTCCGCCTCGATCGTGTCGCCGGGCCGTACCACGCCCTCTTCCCGCACCACGCTCATGATCCCGGCCTTGCGCACGATGTTGCCCGCCTCGTCACGTCCGACGACCTGCTTGAGCAGCCCGTCCCGGAACAGGTCGATCTGCAGGCAGGGGTTGCGCAGCCCCGTGACCTCCAGGACCGCGCTGTCGCCGATGCGCAGCAGGGTGCCGGTGGGCAGTGCGAGCAGGTCGATGCCGCGGGTGGTGATGTTCTCGCCGAGTTCGCCGGGGGCCACCTCGAACCCGTCCTCACGGACCTCGGCGAAGAGCTCCTCGTGCATGAGGTGGACCTGGCGCAGATTCGGCTGGGTGGGATCCTGCGCGACGCGCGAGCGGTGCTTGACCGTCACCCCGGCGTGCACGTCCCCCTCGACACCGAGGCCGGTGAGCAGCCTGATGCTGTCCCGGTTCGGCTTGGTGAACGAGTACTCCCCGTTGCTGCTGACCGCCGTCACGTGCCCGCTCATCGGTCTGATCCCCCTGTTTCGGTGATGATGATCAGCCATGAGCCTGCCCCGGGGCCGTCGGTGTGTCCACCCCCTCCGGGTACCCGCACGGCATGACGCCCCCCGATCCGGACCTCACCGTCCCGAAGCCCGGTCACCGTCCCCTGCGCGCCCGAGCCCTCACTCTGGACCGCCGCCTCTTCGAGGCCGCCGCGGGCCGGCACCGGCCGGGTGCGGACCCCGTCCTGTCCAAACTGGGCCGCGGCGCGAACCACGGCGTGCTGTGGTTCGCGGCCGCCGCCGGCCTCGCCGTGAGCCGCACGCCCCGCGCCCGCCGGGCGGCGGCCCGCGGGCTGGCCTCCCTGGGCGTCGCCTCCCTCACCGTCGGCGTCCTCGGCAAGCGCTCGGTCCGCCGCGCCCGCCCGGTCCGGCACGCGGTCCCGCTGATCCGGCAGCTGAAGCGGCAGCCGGTCACCACGTCGTTCCCCTCAGGGCACGCGGCGTCCGCCGCCGCGTTCGCCACCGGTGTCGCCCTGGAGTCCCCGGCCTGGGGTGCGGTCGTCGCCCCGGTGGCCGCGTCGGTGGCCCTGTCCCGGGTGTACACCGGCGTCCACCACCCGAGCGGTGTCCTTGCGGGCGTGGCCCTGGGCGCGGGCGCCGCGTTCGCCGTACGGGGCCTGGTGCCGACGCGGGGCCAGGTCACCCCGCCGGCCCGCCCGCAGGCCGACGTTCCGGCGCTGCTGGAGGGCGAGGGACTCGTCCTCGTCGCGAACAGCGCCTCGGGCAGCGCGGACCGGGCCCGCGCCCTGCGCGACACCCTCCCGGGCGCCGAGGTCGTCGAGTGCGCTCCCGGGGACGTGCCCGCGCGGCTGGAGGAGGCGGCCGGCCGCGCCCGGGTCCTGGGCGTGTGCGGCGGCGACGGCACCGTGAACACCGCCGCCCGCGTCGCCCTCCGCGCCGGCCTGCCTTTGGCGGTGCTGCCCGGCGGCACCCTCAACCACTTCGCCTACGACCTGGGCGTGGAGGACGTGCGCGACCTGGCCCGGGCGCTGCGTCAGGGCGACGCCGTGCGCGTGGACGTGGGCCGGTACTCCTGCGGCGACCGGCACGGCGTCTTCCTCAACACCTGCAGCGTCGGCGTCTATCCGGAGCTGGTGCGCGAGCGGGAGCGCTGGTCCCACCGGGTCGGCGGCTGGCCGGCCGGTGTGCTCGCGGCGCTGCGTGTGCTGCGGGCCGGCCGGCATCCGCTGGAGGCCGAGTTCGGTGGCCGTACGCGTCCGCTGTGGCTGCTGTTCGCCGGGAACGGCACCTACCACCGCGTGGGGCTCGCCTCCGGGCGCCGGCGGGACCTCGCGGACGGGCAGCTCGACGTGCGGGTCGTGCACGGTGGCCGCCGGCCCGCCGTGCGGCTGCTGGCCGCCGCCCTCTCGGGCCCCCTGACCCGCTCCCCCGTCCATGCGGCCGTCCAGGTGGGACGGCTGCGCATGGACCATGTGGCGCCCGGCACGCTCCTCGCCTACGACGGCGAGGTGACCGAGGTGGAAGGCCGCGTGACGCTAAAGAAGCTCCCGGAGGCGCTGACCGTGTACCGGCCGATCGTCGGCTACTGACACGTTACTGACGCTTCGTCAGTCCATATCTCAGGATGCGGGTCTCAATATGCGGCGATCCTGCGTACGGTGATCTCCTGCCGACCCGACCGGAAGGGGTGGGATCCGCCATGCCGGGACCCCGCGAGACCGCCGTCTACACCCATGGGCACCACGAGTCCGTACTGCGCTCGCACACCTGGCGGACCGCCGCCAACTCGGCGGCGTACCTGCTGCCTTCCCTCAAGCCCCACATGAGGATCCTGGACATCGGCTGCGGTCCCGGCACGATCACCGCCGACCTCGCCGAGCTGGTGCCCGACGGGCAGGTCACCGGAGTCGACCGGGTGCCGGAGATCCTGGAGCAGGCGCGTGCCACGGCGGCCGGACGGGGGCTCGCCAACGTCGGCTTCGCGGTCGCAGACGTCCACGCCCTGGACTACCCGGACGACACGTTCTGCGTGGTCCACGCCCACCAGGTGCTCCAGCACGTGGGCGACCCGGTGCGGGCGCTGCGCGAGATGAAGCGGGTCGTCAGGCCCGGCGGGATCGTCGCCGTACGGGACGCGGACTACGGGGCCATGACCTGGTACCCCACTTCCGAGGGACTCGACGCCTGGCTGGACCTCTACCGCCGGGTCGCCCGGGCCAACGGCGGTGAGCCGGACGCCGGGCGCCGGCTGAAGTCCTGGGCGCTGCGGGCCGGGCTCACGGACATCACGGCGAGCTCCAACACCTGGACCTTCGCCACGCCACAGGAGCGGGCCTGGTGGAGCGGGCTGTGGGCCGACCGCACCCTGGCGTCGGCATACGCGAACCGGGCCGTCGGGGGCGGTCACACCGACGAGGCGGGGCTGCGGGACGTGGCCGCGGCCTGGCGGGAGTGGGGCACGCGGGAGGACGGGTGGTTCAGCGTGCTGCACGGAGAGATTCTCTGCCGCAAGGAAGCCTGAAACGCCGTTTCCGGGACACTTGAAAAGCAGGAGGTTCGAATTATGGTTCCCATCCTGCTGGTACTGCTTCTGGCTTTGGTTCTGTTCGGCGCCGGATTCGCAGTGAAGATTCTCTGGTGGATCGCTCTCGCGGTTCTCGTCCTGTGGCTGCTGGGATTCTTCGTCCGTGGCACGTCAGCAGCCGGCGGCAGGGGCCGCTGGTACAGGTGGTAGTACGCACACGTTCCCCCGGGTCCGGTCAGGGCCCGGGGGAACGCGTGTGAGTCAGTCCCGCGGAAGCAGCGGCCCGAGCGGCCCGAGGTCCAGGTTGAGGTCCTCGGGCCGAAGTCCGTAGCGGTCGCGCAGTTCCGTCATCCGCTCGTCGAGCAGCATGAGCGTGAGCCCGATCCGCTCCTCCTGCTCCTCGCTCAGGTCCCCCACGTCGAACCGGCGCAGCGCCTGGCGCTCCATGAGCTGGCGCAGCAGTTCCACCACCGTCAGCACGAGTTTGACCAGGTCACGCTCGACGGTGTCGGGCTCCAGATCCATCCGGTTGGAGCGCGGGCGGGGGTTCTCGGGGGCGGTCACAGCAACTCCTCGAACGGCGAGGGCACCTGGGCGTTCACCGAGCTGATGAGCGCGTTGAGGTCGATACGGACGAGGTCGACGTCGGCGATGCGCAACGTGATGTCCCCCGTGATCACGACGCCGCCGGCGAGCAGCCGGTCGAGCAGGTCCACGAGGGCGACCTCACGGCGTTCCACTACGGTCACGGATTCTCCCGGTCGGTCATGTGGTCTCCCCGGCGAACGAATAGGCCGCCCAGGGACCGGTGAGTTCGATGCGCATTCCCGGCATCTCACCCTTCGTGCGGTCCACCAGTTCCACGAATTCCTCGGAATGCGCGCGTGGCACGAGATAGGCGGCGTTCAGCACGTTCCGCCCCGTCACCTTGGAAAGCGCGGGATTCTGCGGGGGATGCAACCGGGAGTCCTCCGCGAATGCGGAAAGCTCCTCGTGCAGTCGGGTCGAGAATGCCTCGGCCTTCTGCCACGTCTCCTCGTGGGACCTGGTCTGCAGGCGCCGCTGCCGCAGGTAGTCCCGGCCCGACGCGGCCTTCTGCGCGGGCCGGGCGCTCTCCTGCGGTTCGGACTCCGCGTACACCTTGACGCCCCACTCGACCCGGCCCTCCAGCCGGTCGAGGGTGCGCAGGAAGTCCTCCTCGCGGGCCTCCATCATCGTCCGTACGCCGCTGTCGTCGTGGAAGACGGTGCCGAGCCGCAGCGGCAGCGGGGTCGTGACGGTGGTGAGCGCGTCGATCACGCCCTGGTGGGCACGGGCGGTCTCGGTGAGCCAGTCCAGGTCCTCCAGATGGCGCCGGAGCGGCTCCTCGGCGAAGTCCCGCTCCGGCACGTGGCTCACCACGGCCACCAGGCCGTGGTGAGTCAGCGCTCTGGGCGGATCACCCGCCACCCCCGTCAACTGGGACTGGAGCGGTGTGCCGAAGGGGCGGCAGACGGCGTAGACGTACCGCAGTCCGGTCACGGTGCCTCCTTCTTCTCCGCAAGGCCGGGCTCCAGTTCCTCCAGCCGGGCCAGCCTCTCGCGCAACTCGGCGTTCTCACGGGTCAGTTCGTCACGGCGGGCCCGTGAGCTCAGGGCCGGGTCGGTCTCCCACCAGTCGATGCCCATCTCCTTCGCCTTGTCGACAGAGGCGACGATCAGACGCAGTTTGATCGTGAGGAGTTCGATGTCGAGCAGGTTGATCCGGATGTCGCCAGCGATGACGATGCCCTTGTCCAGGACCCGTTCAAGGATGTCGGCGAGGTTGGCGCTGCTTCCCTGACCGTAGGGCTCGGGCATCCTGCTGGGCGTCGTCATCGCCGGCTCCCTGCCTCGACTTCCTCGTCCTCGTCCTCGTCCTCCTCGTCCTCGTACGCGCCCTCGGGCTCTTCCTCCTCCTCGGGCTCTTCGTCCTCCTCGTCGTATCCGGCCTCGGAGTCGTCCTCGTACTCGCCCTCGGGCTCCTCCTCGCCCTCTTCCGGCCGCTCCTCGTCGTCCTCGTCCTCGGCCTCCTCGCCCTCGGGGCGCTCCTCCTCGGACTCCTCCTCGGCAAGCGCGTCCTCGTGGCTGCGGACGACCTCGCCGTCGCGGATCTCACCGCGCCAGCCGTCCTCGGCCTCGCCCTTGATCGTGATGAAGCGGACGTAGTTCTTGAGGTCGAGCCGGGCCCGGCGGCCCTGGGCGCGCCAGATGTTGCCGGTCTTCTCGAAGAAGCCGGAGGGGTAGTACTCGATGACGAGCAGGACGCGCGTGAGGTTGTCGGTGAGCCGGTGGAAGGAGACGACGCCCTTCGTGGTGCCCTTGGCGCCCTCGGAGGTCCAGGCGATGCGGTCGTCCGGGAGCTGCTCGGTCGTCTTCGCCTTCCAGCTGCGGTTGGACCACCAGATCTTCGCCTGCCAGTCGGAATGGGTGTCGTCGTCGCGGCTCGCGCTCTTGACGCCCTTCGCGAAGGTGCTGAAGTCCTGGTACTTCGTCCACTGGTCGTACGCGGTGCGCAGCGGCACGCCGACGTCTATGTGCTCGATGATGACGGTGGGCTTGTTGCCGGAGCGGCCCTTGCCCTTCTTGCCCTTGCCGCCGCCCAGGCCCTTGAAGGCGCCCGTGACCTTGTCCTTGAGACGCGAGCCGCCCATCTCCAGTGCGGAGCGCACCGGACCCTTGCCCTCGGCGATCTTGCGGCCGCCGTCGAGGGCGAGTTTGGCGAAACCGGGGCTGTTGCCCTCGGCGATGTCGTTCAGCTTGCCGGTGGTCTCGCCGAGCTTGCGGCCGACGCCGGTCAGCATGCGCGTGGCCTGAGCGGCAAGGTACTCCTGCAGTTCGGCCTTCAGCCGGTCGGCGGCCTCACCGTGCGCCACGTCGGTGAGCGGGTTCTTCGCCGCTCCGTCGGCGGCGGACTTCGCCGAGCCAAGTGTGTCGCTCATCCCTCACCGCCTCCCTTCGGCAGCCGGGACCGGGCGCTGCCGCCCCTGCTCCCGGAGGTCGCCTTCTTGGCGGCCGTTGTCTTCTTCCCCGCCGTCTTCTTCGCGGGCGCCTTCTTGGCGGCCGCCTTCTTGGCGGGGGCCTTCTTGGCCGTCTTCTTCGCGGACGGCCTCTTGGCCGGGGCCTTACTCGCCGCCGGCTCCTCGTCCTTGTCCTTGTCCTCGTCCTCGTCCTCGTCCTCCTGCGCGGAGTCCTCGGAGTCGTCGTCCCGGGCCTCGTCGTCCTCGGGTTCCTCGTCCTCGTACTCGGCGTCCTCGTCGTCGTACTCGGCGTCCGCGTCGTCGTCCTGCTCCTCGTCACGGCCGCCGGGCACCACGCCCGTCAGCTGGTCGCGCACCTGTGCGGTCCGGCCGTGCAGCCGGTCGGCGAGGGCGTCGATCTGCCGCTCGACCATGGCACCGGAGGCGGCCTTGCCGACGCCGCGCAGATCCTGGCGCAGCTGGTCGCCGATCTCCTTGAACTGCGGGTTGTCCTTCAGCTGTTGCTGAAGCAGCTCCGCGACCATGCGCGGGCTCAGGTTCAGCTTCTTCCCGGCGACCAGGCCGCCGACGGCCACCGCCATCTTCAGCTTCTTGGTACGCCCCAGGAGGTATCCGGCCCCTATGGCGAGACCCAGTCCCACTCGGTTCATGGTGTTGTCCCGTTGCCCGTTCCCGCGCTCCCGCGCGAAGCGATCTCCAACCGGTCGAGCAGTTCGTCCTCAAGACGGTCGAACTCCTCCTCCGTGATCTCTCCGGCCTCCATCTGCCCTTCGAGGCGGGCCAGTTCCGCCCGGATCGTGGCGGGGTCGTAGTAGATCCGCTCGGCCTCCTGGACCACCTGTCTGATGGCCCAGGCGCTGCCGCGCGCCGGTGCGAACGGCAGCAGCAGCACCTCAGAGATCAAGCCCACGTCGTCACCCCGCTCCGGTGCCCGTACCGCTCACCACGGTCCCCGCGGGCTCCGCCGGGCCGGGCTCGACGAAGCTGTACGGGGGCAGCGGCCCGTTGACCCGCACCTCCAGGTGCGGCATGTCCTTGCGGACCTGCTCCACCGCGGCCAGGAAGGACTCGGCCTCGTCCCGGTCCACCAGGAACGACACATTGGCCAGCCAGCCGGTGGACTCCGGACCGACGCTCATGTCGTCGGCGGCCGACTCCAGGGCGCGCTGCACGGCGGCGCCGTCGTCGGCCTCCTTGGCCTTGACCGCGGCCGCGACCATCTCGCCGAGCCGGATCTTGTCGTCGTAACTGCCGCCGCCCGCCTGCCGGTTGGCCTCCGCGAGGCCGCGGATGTCGGGGCTTTCGGCCATCACCTGGTGCAGGACGGCCTCTTCGACGTGGTTGGCCTTGACGTTGTACTCGACCCGGTTGTCCAGGGCCCGCAGCCGCTCCTGGTAGTGCTCGGCGCGCTCGGCGAGCACCCCGGTGATGGAGTCGTCGTCCGGGGCGACGCTGCCGAACCGCATGGGCAGCACACAGCCGGCCGCACCGGCCTCGCTGAGGACGTTCTGGTGGGCGAGCAGTTCCTTGCGCTTGGGCCGCAGCCCGTCGGGCGCCTCACTGACGATCGCCGCGAGGTCACCCGCGCGCAGGATGCGCACCGGCCGGGGCGGGTCGCCGACGCCGCCCATGCCCTCGGGAAGGCCGGGGTGCGAACTCGCCGCGATGCCGTAGACGTAAGTGCTCACTCCTGCTCCTCCTTACGACGGGACGACGTGCTCTTGCGGGCGCGCGGACGCGACTCGGTCTCACGCTCGGAACCTTCGCTCCGTGCCTGCTGGAAGGCGTCGGAGATGGTCTCGGCCGCGCCCGACAGTGCCCCCTTCGACTTGCCGCGGGCGCCGGACTCGGTCATCTCCCCCACGAGGTCGGGCAGGCCCGGGTCCTTGCGCGGCCCGGCCTCCAGGTCGAGCCGGTTGCACGCCTCGGCGAAGCGCAGATAGGTGTCAACGCTGGCGACGACGACGCGCACGTCGATCTTGAGGATCTCGATGCCGACCAGGGAGACACGGACGAATGCGTCGATGACGAGCCCCCTGTCCAGGACGAGCTCAAGCACGTCGTAGAGACCGCTGCTGCCGCCTCCGCCGCCGGACTGCTGTGCCGGTACGACTGTCATGCCGGGTGTTCCTCCTCGTGTGTGGGTGCTGGTCCGGTCGGGCGGCCTAGCGGCCGCCGGGCCTGCGCGCGTCGGACCGGCCACGTTCGTAGCGGCGGACGCGCCGGTATCCCGTGAGCTGCCCGTCTGCGTCGAGCTCCACCTGGTAGCTCGCCATCAGGCTCATCGTGTCGGGCACGCGCTCGAGTTCGAGGACCTCGACCTCCAGCGCCCAGCCCTCCTCCGTCTGCTCGAAGGACGACACGGACTCGGCTTCCATGCCGGTGAGTTCCGCGAGCTGGCCGCGCGCCTGGCGCAGCACCTCCATCGGGCTCGGCCGGCTCTTGGCCGACTCGTTGTCCTTCGTATGGCTCGTATTCCGGGAGTTCCGGGACTCTTGTGAGCCCTGCGACTCTTGTGAATCCTGTGACTCTTGCGTGTTTTTTGTGTTCGACATGGCCACCTCCCCCTCCGTGTGGCCGCAAGAGTGTTCGCCAAACCTCTACGGGCACATGCATCTGACACCCGTCCGGCCGACGACGGGAGTGCCTCAGCCGCGCAGGGCGTTCAGCCGCCGCCTGGCCGGTCCCAGCGCCCGGCCCCGGTTGAGCAGGCCTGACCAGGGGTTCGTCCGGGCCTGCTCGACGGCGTCGGCGATGGTCCAGCGGCGGGCGTGCAGCTCCGGGTCGTCCAGCTGGTCCCAGGTGATGGGGGTGGCCACCGGGGCACCCGGGCGGGGCCGGACCGTGTAGGGCGCGACGGCGGTCTGGGCGTAGGCGTTGCGCTGGATGTCGAGGTAGAGCCGCTCACCACGCTCCTTCTTGCGGGCGGCGGTGGTGAGCCGGTCGGGGTGCGCGCCGACGAGGGTGTCGGCGACGTCCCGGGCGAAGGCGCGCGCCTCGTCGAAGTCGTGCCGGCCGTTCAGCGGCACGATCACGTGCAGCCCGCGCGAGCCGGTGGTCATCAGCGCCGAGGGCAGGTCGAGCTCGTCGAGCAGCTCCCCGAGCAGCCGGGCGGCCTCGCGCACGGCCTCGAAGTCGTCCCTGGGGGTCCCCCCAGGCCCTTCAGGCTCTGGGGGAGGGTCGAGGTCGAACACCAGCCGGTCGGGGTGGTCGACGCTGTCGGCGCGGGACAGCCAGCGGTGCAGGGTGATGCTCGCCTGGTCGGCCAGGTAGAGGAGGGTCGCGGTGTCGTCGCAGACGGTGTGGCGGACGGTGCCGCCCTCCTTGGCCACATCGACGCGGCGAATCCACTCGGGGTAGTGCTCCGGGGTGTTCTTCTGCATGAACGTCGGGCCGTCGATGCCGTCGGGGTGCCGCTCCAGCATCAGCGGCCGGCCGCGCAGGTGGGGCAGCATGAAGGGCGCGACAGCCCGGTGGTAGTCCACCAGGTCGCCCTTGGTGTACTCCTTGGCGTCGCCGCCGGGGAAGAGCACCTTGTCCGGCCGGTGCACTTCCACCGTGCGGCGGCCCGCCCGCACCCTGCGCGTTCCGTCGCCGCCGCTCACCGCACGACCGCCTCCTCCACCAGCAGCCGTCCGGCCGCCGCTACGGACTCGGCGTCGATGCCCGCGGCGCGCAGCTGCTCCTCCGGGGAAGCCGAGCCCGGCATCGTCCGGACGCCGAGCCGCACCAGGCGCGGTACGGGGCGCCCGTCGGTGAAGGCGTCGAGGACCGCGTCCCCGATGCCGCCCTCCGGGTGGTGGTCCTCCACGGTCACCAGGCAGCCGGTCTCCTCGGCGGCCCGGCGCAGGGTGGCCCGGTCGACGGGCTTCACGGAGTACAGGTCGATCACCCGCACCGCGATGCCCTCCTGCTCCAGGGCCTCGGCGGCGGCCAGCGCCTCGTGCACGGTGACGCCGGCCGCCACGAGGGTCAGCCGGTCCTCGCCGGAGGAGCGCAGCACCTTGCTGCCGCCGACCGGGAACTCCTCGTCGGGGGCGTAGATCACCGGGCTCTCGCCGCGCGAGGTGCGCAGGTAGCGGACGCCCTCCAGGCCGGCCATCGCGCCGACGAGCCGTGCGGTCTGGTTGGCGTCGCACGGGTACAGCACGGTCGAGCCGTGCACCGCCCGCATCATCGCCAGGTCCTCGAGCCCCATCTGGCTGGGCCCGTCCTGGCCGATGGCGACGCCCGCGTGCGAGCCGACGAGGTTGATGCCGGAGCCGCTGACGGACGCCATCCTGATGAAGTCGTAGGCGCGGGTCAGGAAGGCCGCGAAGGTGGTGGCGTAGGGCACCCAGCCGCGGGACGCGAGCCCGACCGCCGAGGCGACGAGCTGCTGCTCGGCGATGTAGCACTCGAAGTAGCGGTCGGGGTGCTCCTTGGCGAAGAACTCGGCACGGGTGGAGTCGCCCACCTCGCCGTCCAGGGCGACGACGTCGCCGCGGCCGGTGCCGAGGGCGGTGAGCGCCTCACCGAAGGCGTTGCGGGTGGCGACCTCCTCGCCCTTGTCCCACCTCGGGAGGTCGACGTCCCCGGTGTGGACGGAGTGCAGCATGCGTGCGGCGGGCGGCTCCTGCACCCGGACCCGGATGTCGCGGGGGCCGCCGAGTGCGGTGACGGCCTCCTCGGCCTCCGGCAGCGGCTTGCCGTGCAGGCCCTCGCGGTCCTGGACGCCCTCGACGCCCTTGCCCTTGAGGGTGCGGGCCAGGATCGCGGTGGGCTGGCCCTTGGTGGACGCGGCCTCGCCGTAGGCGCGGTCGACGGCGTCCACGTCGTGGCCGTCGACCTCGATGGTGTGCCAGTCGAAGGCCTGGAAGCGGCGGGCGTAGGCGTCCAGGTCGTGGCCGTGCCGGGTGGGACCGCGCTGGCCGAGCCGGTTGACGTCGACGATCACGGTGAGGTTGTCCAGGTGCTCGTACCCGGCGTGCTCGGCGGCCTCCCATACGGATCCCTCGGCCAGCTCGCTGTCGCCGCACAGCACCCAGGTGCGGTAGCCGGTGCGGTCGAGCCGCTTGCCGGCCAGCGCGATGCCGACCCCGACGGGCAGTCCCTGGCCGAGCGAGCCGGTGGCCGTCTCGACCCACGGCAGGCGCTGCGGGGTGGGGTGCCCTTCGAGGCGGCTGCCGAGCTTGCGGAAGGTGAGCAGCTCTTCGTCGTCGATGGCGCCGGCCGCCTTGTACGCGGAGTACAGCAGCGGGGAGGCGTGGCCCTTGGAGAGGACGAAGCGGTCGTTGCCGGGGTGGGCGGGGCGGTCGAAGTCGTAGCGGAGGTGGTGCGCGAGCAGGACGGCCATCAGGTCGGCGGCGGACATCGACGACGTGGGGTGCCCGGAACCCGCGGCCGCGGCGGCGCGGACGCTGTCGACCCGCAGCTGCTGTCCGAGGTCGGTGAGTTCACCGGTGTTCATGAATTTCCTTTCGAGGAGTCTTCCGGGGCGTCGGTTCGTTTGACGGGGCCGGGTGCGGGATGACCCGGGCTCGGCGGGTCGGACGGGGGCGCGGGGGCATGCTGGTTCTTCGCGGGCTCACCACCGGGCTGGTTCTTCGCCGGCTCACCACCGGAGGTGTCCCGCGCGGGCTCACCACCCGGCTGCTTCGTCACGGACTCGGCGGCCGGCTGCTCCTCGGCCGGATCGCCACCGGGCAGGTTCTCGGCGGATTCGCCACCGCTCGGCCGGCTCGTCCCAGGCTCGTCGGCAGCCGCCGCGGCCGGGCGCCCCTTCGCCGTCTCGGACTCGGATCGCAGCCGGCCGTGACCGGAGTCGGGCGGGCCGGCAGTCGGGCGCCCCTTCGCCGTCTCGGACTCCGACCGCGGCTGCGCGGCCCCGGATCCGGGTCGTACCTGCGTCGTCCCGGATCCGGGCTGCCCCTTCGCGGGCTCATCGGGGGGCCCGGCCCGGCCGGGCCCGTCCCCGTCGTCCGTGTCGGCCGCGAGCGCCGCCCCCGGGCCGGACCGGGCGTCCGCCCCCTGCCGCCGCCCGGGCCCGCCCGCAACGCGGGCCACCTCGGGCGACGACGTGTCGAGCGGCACCGACCAGGACCGCACGAGCCCCAACTGCACGGCCTGGCGCGGCAGTACGGCGTCCAGCAGCCAGTCGGCCGCGACCCGGACCCGGTTCCCGGGCATCGCGGCGAGGTGGTAGCCCCGCGTCACCGCGCCCGCCGGGACGCCGGACAAGGTCACACCGAACGGGTTGGCGGCGGCCTTCGCTCCGCCCAGATCGACGACGAAACCCAGGTCACGATGACGGTAGGGCTTGTGCGCCCCGCCGAGACCGAGCGACGCGGCGACGTTCTCCGCCGCGACCTTGCCGTGCCGCCAGGCGTGCTGCGCGGTCATCGGCGTATAGCTCCCGGGGTTCTCCAGATCGGGTACGGCGGCCACGTCACCGCACGCGAACAGCTCCGGCCTGCCCGGCACCCGCAGGTACGGGTCGACGAGCAGCCGCCCCTTCTCCATCGGCAGCCCGAGAGACTCGACCAGCGGGTCGGGACGTACGCCCACGCACCACACCAGCGTCCGGGTCTCGACGAACTCGCCGTCGGTCAGCGCGACCCCCTCGTGCGTGGCCTCCTTCACGGAGGTCCCCATCCGCACGTCGACGCCCCGCTGCCGCAGCACCCGGTCGGCGGTGGCGGACAGCTTCTCGTCCATCTCGGGCAGCACGCGCGGCGCCACGTCCAGCAGCATCCAGCGCGGCCGCATGCCCCGCCGCAGCGGGTGCTTGCGGACCTGCGCGTCGGTGAACATCTGCCCGTGCGCGGCGACCTCCGTGCCCGTGTACCCGGCGCCGACCACCACGAAGGTGCACCGCGCGGCGCACGCCTTCGGGTCGTCGGAGGAAGCCGCGAGCTCCACCTGCCGGGTCACGTGATCGCGCAGGTACAGCGCCTCGGGAAGCCCCCGGAAGCCGTGCGCGTGCTCGGCGACCCCGGGAATGGGCAACAGCTTGTTGACGCTGCCCGCGGCCAGCACCAGCCGGTCGTAGGAGAGTGAGCCCTCCTCGCCCTCGGGACCGGTGTAGTGCAGGGCGCCGTCGTCGAGGTCGATCCGGTCGGCCTCCCCCAGCACCAGCCGGACGTCCGGCAGCGAGTCCGAGAGGGAGACCGTGACCCGGCGCGGCTCCAGGATGCCGGCGGCGACCTGGGGCAGCAGGGGCAGGTACAGGAAATAGTCGGTCGGGTTCAGCAGGGTGATGTGGGCCCGGCCCCGGGTGATCCGGGACAGGGTGCGGGCCGTGCGGTACCCGGCGAAGCCGGCACCGACGATCAGGATGCGGGGTCGACTCACGTCGCTCGCCTCCGGCGCTGTCGCGTAGCTCGGGAGCCTTCCGCGTCCCCCTGGCCTGGGGACCCAAACGTCGGCCGGGGTGCACAGGCCCCTACGCCGCCGGTTTCCGGCCCCGCGCCCGGGTAACCCGGTGCGGGACACGAACCGCCGACGTCGCGGAGGCACGCTCCCATGCCCGAGTACGGATATTTCCTCTCGTGCGAGCAGTACGGACCCGCCGAGCTGATCGAGCAGGCGCGGATGGCCGAGCAGGCCGGGTTCCAGGCGCTGTGGATCTCGGACCACTACCACCCCTGGAACGACGAGCAGGGCCAGAGCCCGTTCGTGTGGTCGGTGATCGGCGCGCTGTCGGAGGCGGTGTCCCTGCCGGTCGAGACGGCGGTGACCTGCCCGACCGTGCGCATGCATCCGGCGGTGGTGGCGCAGGCCGCGGCGACCAGCGCGGTGATGACGAACAACCGCTTCCGGCTCGGCGTCGGCTCGGGCGAGGCGCTCAACGAACACATCCTGGGCGACCACTGGCCGCCGGCGCACGTGCGTCTGGAGATGCTGGAGGAGGCCATCCAGGTGATGCGCCGCCTGTTCACCGGCGAGGAGGTCAACCACCACGGCCCGCACTACACGGTCGAGAACGCCCGCCTGTACACCGTCCCGGACGAGCCGATCCCGATCGACATCTCCGGCTTCGGACCCGCCGCGACCCAGCTCGCGTCCCGCGTCGGCGACGGCTACATCACGGTCATGCCGGACGAGACGATGGTGGAGCAGTACCGCAAGGGCGGGGGCGGCGGAAAGCTCGTGAGCGGCGGCACCAAGGTCTGCTACGACACGGACAAGGACGAGGCCGTACGGACCGTCCACCGGCTCTGGGCGAACGAGCAGCTGCCGGGCGAGCTGGGTCAGGTCCTGCCCTCGCCCAAGCACTTCGAGCAGGCGCAGCAGCTCGTCACCGAGGACATGGTGCGCGAGAACAGGGTGTGCGGCGACGACGTGGAAGAGCACGTGGCGGAGCTGAGGCAATTCGCCGACGCGGGCTTCGACCGGGTCTATGTGAACCAGATCGGGCCGGACCTGCGCGGCTTCTTCGACTTCTACCGCACGAAGGTGCTGCCGCAGCTCCATCAGTCCGTCTGACCGGGACGAAAATCAGGAGGTGGAGGGGCAGCGGGCAGCCTAGAGTCGCCCGCATGTCTCTTCGTCTACGTATGCGTGCCGCCCTGCCGGAAGCGATGCGGGCCCGGGACAAGGCCGCTGTGAGCGCCTTGCGCGGCACCCTGTCCGCACTGGACAACGCCGAGGCGGTGCCGGTGGACGAGACGGTTCCCCACGCCGCCGCGCTGGAAGCCTCACCGGTCGGCGCCGGCGCCACGGAGGCGGCCCGGCGGGAGCTCGGTGAGCGCGAGGTGGTGGAGATCGTGCGCGCCGAGGCCGCCGAACGGCTGGAGGCGGCCGCGCACTTGACAGCCCCCGCACACGCGGACCGTGCCGGACGGCTGCGTGCGGAGGCGGCCGTACTGCTGCGCTTCCTCGACGGCCCCGAAGGCATCGCGTAAGCACCACCGAAGCCACCACCGAAGTCACCGCGTAAGGCACCACCGAAGCCACCGCGCAAGGCACCTAGCGGCGGGCCGGCGCGCAAGGCACCTAGCGGCGCGCCGGCGCGGTCAGGCGGCGGGCCGCCAGGGCGGCGGCTCCCGCGGTGAGGGCCACGCCCATCCAACCCCGGTTCCGCGACAGCCACTGCTGCGGGCTGTCGCCCGTCGCTTCGTCGTCGAAGCGGCCGTGCGCGCCGTGGTCCCGTCCGTGCGGGCCGTCCGCCGGGGACCACAGGTTGGCCGGGCCCTCGGGCCGGCCCTCCTCCTGCTGCGCGTCGACGTTGGTGCGGGCCAGGTAGCGTTCCAGCAGCCCGGGGACGACCGCGTTGGCGAGGAGCGTGGCGGCCGTGGAGCCGCCCACCCAGTACTCCCGGCGCCGCGCGTGCGACGACGCGTGCACGATCGCCCGGGCCGCGACCTCCGGCTGGTAGACGGGCGCGACGGGCCGGGCCCGCCCCGGCATCCGGTTCAGCACCCAGTCGAACTGCGGGGTGTTGAGGCCCGGCAGCTGCACCATCGTCGTCCGCACCCCGCTGCGCGCGTGCAGCAGCTCGCAGCGCAGCGATTCGTTGAAGCCCTGGATCGCGTGCTTGGCCCCGCAGTACGCCGACTGCAGCGGGATGCCCCGGTAGGCGAGCGCGGAGCCGACCTGCACGATGGTGCCGCGGTCGCGCGGCAGCATGTGGCGCAGGGCGGCCCGGGTGCCGAACACGTAGCCCAGGTACGTCACTTCGGTCACATGGCGGAACTCGTCCGGGGTGACGTCCGTGAACGGCGCGAACACCCCGGTGAAGGCGTTGTTGACCCAGACGTCGATGTGGCCGTACGCGTCGACGACCTGCTGGGCCGCGTCGTCGACGGCCTTGGCGTCGGAGACGTCCACGCCGACGACGAGCGCCTCGCCCCCGGCGCGCTCCACGTCGTCCGCCGCGGCGGCGAGTCCCTCTTGCCCGCGGGCGAGCAGGGCGACCTTGTCGCCCCGGGCGGCGAAGGCCCGGACCGTGGCCCGTCCGACACCGCCGCCGGCTCCGGTCACCACGACCACGCGGCCGCGCTGGTGCGTTGTTCCTGTCTCGCGCACCCGGCGTCACGCCCCGCGGTGGGGTACGTCCGGGTTGTGCGACGGCCGCGGGGGCACGGGGCCCGGGGTGGCCGCTTCGGCCGGCGGGGCCGGCGGCACGGGCGGATACGGCATGCCGCCGACCGCCCCGGCCGCGTTCCGCCGGGTGCTGTCCCCGCCCGTCGCCGGACCGGCCGTGTGGTCCGGGCCCGGCCGGGACGGCCGCGCCATGCCGCGCAGCACGTAGGCCAGTACGCCCAGGACCACGGCGGTGATCAGCGCGGCGGCCCAGTCGGGCAGGCCGAGGGCGAGGGCCAGCCCCACGGCGAGCGCGAGGGCCGCACCCGCGTACAGGGCGAGCGCGCCGGAGGCGGCGTACAGGGCGGCCTTGCGGCGCTGCTTGCGCGTCTGCTCGCGCAGTTCGTCCCGTACGGTCTCGCGCGCCACCTGGGCCAGCTCGTCGACCAGGTGCTTGTCCAGATGCTCCAGGTGATCCAACGGCTTCATGCCCGGCCGGGTACCCTCGGCCCCCTGCGCGTAACTAGGCTCGGTGGCATGGAGATTCTGGGTGCCACACTGCGCGTCTGCGTCGACGACCTCGAGACCGCGATCCCCTTCTACGAGCGGCTGGCGGGCGGCAGAGCCCAGCGCTTCGAGCGGGGAGGTGTCCAGGTGGCGGCGATCGGCTGCTTCCTGCTGATGAGCGCTTCCCCGGCCGAACTGGAGGTGCTGCGCAAGGTCGCGGCGACGATCGCCGTGACGGACGTCGAGGAGACCCACAAGGTGCTGACCGAACTGGGCGCCCACATCGTCGCGGGCCCGATCGCCTCACCGGCGGGCCGCAACCTGATCGCCCTGCATCCGGACGGGTCGGTCTACGAGTACGTGGACCGCCAGGCGTAAACGCCGCAGGGGGCTCAGCGCGGCCCCGACCGGGTGATCATCTCGGTGGTGATCGCCCAGCGTTCGTGGTCGCGCCAGGCCCCGTCGACGAAGAGCATCTTCGGCGAGAAGCCCTCCAGGCG
Source organism: Streptomyces sp. NPDC012474 (assembly GCF_042955185.1). Classification (NCBI taxonomy): domain Bacteria; kingdom Bacillati; phylum Actinomycetota; class Actinomycetes; order Kitasatosporales; family Streptomycetaceae; genus Streptomyces; species Streptomyces sp. NPDC012474. The sequence continues at coordinate 339,907 of NZ_JBIBEP010000008.1, read as the reverse complement.
GAACCCGCAGCCGCGGGCCAGGGCGATCGACGCGGCGTTCCGCGGCTGGACGTTGATCTCCAGCCGGTGCAGCCGCAGCGGGCCGAACGCGTACCGCACGACGAGGTCCAGCCCTTCGCGCATCAGCCCGCGCCCGGCGGCATGCGCGAAGGCGCCGTAGCCCAGCGCCCCGGACTGGAAGCCGCCCTCGACGATGTTGTTGATGTTGATGAACCCGCCGATGGCCCCGTCGCTCTTCTCGCAGACCAGGAACCCGGCCTTGGACGGGTCCTCGATCAGGCGGCCCGCGTAGGCGGTGTACGCCTGAGCCGTCGTGGGCGGGAACAGCCACGGCTGGTGCAGGTCCTTGCTCTCCCGGGCGCGGGCGGCGAACTCGGCGCCGTCCTCGTAGGTGAAGTGGCGTATGCCCACCCGGGGGCCTTCGGTGAGGTGGCGGGATGCGTGGTGCGGCACCCCGCCACAGTAACCGCGCCGGCTGTGCCTCCCCAGTCGGGGCGTCAGGAGCCGGCGACCGGCAGCCGGAGTACCCCGGTGTCGCGTGGCCCGCTGATCACGGTCACGGGCTTGATGCCCCGGTTGCCGAAGCCGGGTGGGCATGATCGGCGGATCGTACGGCGGTGCCGTGCAGCTCGCGACGGCTGCCGTGGACCACCGCCTCGACGCGCCCGTCCCGATGATCACCTGGGTCCCCGGGCGGCGTCCCGCGTGACGATCGAGGGTTTACTGACCGGATTTCAGCAGCCGGGCCTTTCAGCCCAGGGCCGGTTCGTCCAGTGTCAACGTGCCTGCTCCGGCGTCCAGTTCACCCCGGATCCCCAGGGGCATGGTCAGCGCGCCCGCTCCGTGCCCGAACCCGAAATCCTCCACGACCGGGACACCCAGGCCGCCGAGCCGGTCGGCGAAGACCGCGCGCAACCCCTCGCGAGGACCGCACGCCACCCAGGAGCCCAGCAGGATCCCGGCGGCCCCGTCGAGCCAGCCGGTGCGCAGGAGCTGGGTCAGGTACCGGTCCAGGCGGTACGGGCTCTCGCCGACGTCCTCCACCAGCAGCAGCCCGCCCCGCGCCCCGGGGTGGGCGTGCGGGGTGCCGAGGTCGCTGGCGAGCAGGCACAGGCACCCGCCCAGGGTGACGCCCCGGGCGCGGCCCGGAACCAGTGCGGCGCCGCCCGGGGGCACGGCCGTCAAGGTCCGTACCGACTCCGGCTCGAAGAGGGTGGCCCGCAGGTGTTCCTGGGCCCGGGCGTTCTTGAGGAAGTCGACGCCGGCGGCGGCGGGCCCGTACAGGGTGACCAGGCCCAGGCGGGTGGCGAAGGCCTGGTGCAGGACGGTGACGTCGCTGAACCCGGTGAACACCTTCGGGCCCGCCGCCCGCATCGCCGCCCAGTCGAGCAGGTCGACCATGCGCTGTGCCCCGTATCCGCCCCGGGCGCACAGCACGGCCGCGACGGAAGGGTCGCACCAGGCGCTCTGCAGGTCCGCGGCCCGCTCTTCGTCCGCCCCGGCCAGGTAGTCCAACGTCCCGTGGCGTCCGAGCACATGGGGTGCGACCACGGGGTCGAGGTCCCAGCCGCGCAGGATGTCGAGGCCGGCCTGGAGGCGTTCCTCGGGCACGGGCCCGCTGGGCGCGACGACGGCGACGCGGGCGCCGGGGGTGAGCCGGGGCGGTCGTACCAGGGGGTTCACTCGGCGAGCTCCAGGGTGGGGATTCCGGGCACGTCCAGGCGGAACACCTGGGCGTAGAGGGCGAGTTCGGCCTCAAGGGCGCGCACCATCGTCTCCGCCTTCCGGAAGCCGTGCCCCTCCCCCTCGAAGGCGAGATATGCGTGCGGCACCCTCCGGCCCCCCAGGCGGGCCAGGAACCGCTCGCACTGGGCGGGCGGGCAGATCACGTCGTCCAGGCCCTGGAGCAGCAGGAACGGCACGGTCAGGCGGTCGGCGTGGGCGGCGGGCGAGCGTTCCGTGTACCGGGCGGGCACCTCGGCGAGCGGCCCGATCAGCCCCTCCAGGTACCGCGACTCGAAGTCGTGGGTCTCCCCCGTGCCCCACCCGGCCAGGTCCAGGATCGGGTACTTGATGGTGCCGCAGGCGTAGACGTCGGTGGTGGTGAGGGAGGCGGCGGCGGTCCAGCCGCCCGCGCTGCCGCCCCGGACCGCGAGCCGGCCTCGGTCGGCCGTGCCCTCGGCGGCGAGGGCCAGGGCGACGGCTGCGCAGTCCTCGACGTCCACCACGCCCCACTGCTCGCGCAGCCGCTCGCGGTACGGGCGGCCGTAACCCGTGGAGCCGCCGTAGTTGACCTCGGCGACGCCGATGCCGCGCGAGGTGAAGTAGGCGATCTCCAGGTCGAGCACGAGCGGGGCCCGGCCGGTGGGCCCGCCGTGCGCCCAGACGACGTAGGGCGGCAGTTCGTCGCCGGGCGCGACGCAGCCGGGGTGGTGCGGCGGGTAGATGTGGGCGTGGATGTCGCGCCCGTCGGGGCCGGTGAAGGTGCGGATCTGCGGTTCGGGGTAGTACGCGGGATCGACGGCGTCGTCGTGCTCGGCGCCCACGACCCGGGCCCGGCCGGTGCGGGCGTCCAGCTCCACGACCTCGTAGGCGCTGCGCGGGCTGGCCCCGACGGCGACGACGCGCTCGCCATGGGCGGCGACGGTGGGGGTGAACTCGGTCCAGGGGCCGGCCGCGTCGACGACCTCGCCGGTCTCGGGGTCCAGGATGCCGAGGGCGGTGGCGCCCCGGCCGTGCACGACGGCGATCAGACCGCTCTCCAGCGGGGTGAACCATCTCGAGCCCAGCTTCCACAGCGCGCCGCCGAACTCCTCCTCGCGCGGGCACAGCGGCCGTCCGTCGAGGTAGAGGTTCCACCAGCCGGTGCGGTCGCTCGCGTGCAGCAGACGGCCGTCGTGGGTCCAGTCGGCCTGGGCGATGGACTCGCCGGGGCCGCCGGCCACGGCCTGGGCGTCGCGCAGGGTGCCGTCGGGCGCGACCTCGGCGAGGAGCAGCTCGGTGCCGTCCCAGGGCATGCGCGGATGGTCCCAGGCGAGCCAGGCGGCCCGCCGCCCGTCGGGCGAGAGCTTCGGCCCGGTGACGAACCGGCGTCGGCCGTCGGTGAGTTCGCGTACGGCGCCCCGGTCCCCGGCCGCGGATCCGTCGAGCGGCACGGCGGCCAGGACGCGGCGCACGTCGGTGGGGCCGTCACCCGTGAACTCCTCCAGCACGCACCACACCTCGCCCCGTTCAGGCAGCGGCAGCGGCTCGGCCCAGCGCAGGCCCGCGCCCACGGTCGACACGGGGGTGAGCGGAATGGGTTCACCGCCCGGCTCGCAGCGATACAGCCGCTGGTCGGCGAAGTTCACGAACAGCACCAGCGGTCCGGGCTCACCCGCGAGGGCGGCCCACGGGTGGCCGCCGTACTCGATGACCCGGCTGCGCACGTTCCAGGGCGCGGGCAGCAGCGATTCCTCCCGGCCGTCGGCGTGCCTGCGTACCAGGGTGCGCCGGCCGCCTTCGGCGGGGCGCGGCTCGGTCCACCACACCTCGTCACCGACGAAGCCCACGTACTCCGGGTGCCCGTCGTGCGCGGCGGTCAGGGCCGCGTCGATGGGCGAGGGCCACGACCCGTAGGCCAGCGTCCGCACCGTCTCCCCCGCTCTTCCTAGGCCGTCCGCAGGAACCGGTCGAGCACGCGGACACCGAAGTGCAGTGCCTCGACCGGTACCCGCTCGTCGACCCCGTGGAACATGGCCGCGTAGTCGTAGCCGTCCGGCAGCTTCAGCGGGGTGAAGCCGTAGCCGGTGATGCCGAGGCGGGAGAACTGCTTGGCGTCGGTGCCGCCGGACATGCAGAACGGGACGACGTGGCCCTCCGGCGCGAACTCCTCGACGGCGGCCCGCATGCCCGCGAACGTCGGCGAGGCCACCGGCGACTCCAGGGCGACCTCACGATGGTGGAACTCCCAGTCCACGTCGGGCCCGGTGAGCCGGTCGAGGGTGGCGCGGAACTCCTCCTCGCCGCCGGGCATGTACCGGCCGTCCACGTGCGCCACGGCCTCCCCGGGAATGACGTTGATCTTGTAACCGGCCTCCAGCATGGTCGGGTTGGCGCTGTTGCGCAGGGTCGGCTCGACCAGGGCGGCGACCGGGCCGAGCTTCTCCAGCAGCGCGTCCACGTCGGTGAGGTCGGTCTCGAGGCCGTACAGCGCGGCGAGTTCGGTGAGGGCGGCGCGGACGGTCGGGGTCAGCCGCAGCGGCCACTCGTGCGCGCCGATCCGCGCGATCGCGCCCGCGAGGCGGGTCACGGCGTTGTCCCGGTTGACCTTGGAGCCGTGCCCGGCGCGTCCGCGGGCGGTGAGCTTGAGCCAGGCGGTGCCGCGTTCTCCGGCCGCGATCGGGTAGATCTGCCGCCCGCTGCCGTCGTGGAAGGTGAAGGCGCCCGACTCGCTGACGCCTTCGGTGCAGCCCTCGAACAGTTCGGGGTGTTCGTCTGCGAGGAACCCGGACCCGTCCTCGGCGCTGGCCTCCTCGTCAGCGGTGAACGCGATGACGATGTCCCGGCGCGGTCGCACGCCCTGCCGGGCCCAGCCGCGCACGACGGCCAGGATCATCGCGTCCATGTTCTTCATGTCGACGGCGCCGCGACCCCACACCACCCCGTCGCGGATCTCCCCGGAGAACGGGTGCACGCGCCAGCCGGCGGCCTCGGCGGGCACGACGTCGAGATGGCCGTGGAGCAGCAGGGCGTCGGCCGAGGGGTCGGTGCCCTCGATCCGGGCGACGACGTTGGCCCGCCCCTTGGTGCGTTCCAGCAGGAGCGGTTCGATCCCGGCGTCGGCGAGCCGTGCGGCGGCGTACTCGGCGGCGGGCCGCTCCCGGCAGTCGCCGCCGCCCCGGTTGGTGGTGTCGATCCGGATGAGGTCGGACGTGTACGTCACGACCTCGTCCAGCGCGCGTTCGTCCACCTGCTCAGCCATACTGCTCCTCCACCGCGGCCGAGACGATCGTGGTGACCGCCTTGAAGGCGCGGATGCCGTCGTACATGGTCTCGCTCGTGTAGGCCACCTTCCGCTCCCCGATCCGGTCCACACCCGGCACGACGGTGGCGGCCATCGCCAGGTGCTCCGCGTCGAACTCCACGGCCACGGTGAACGGGCCGCCATGCACGGGCTCGTGACGCACCGCCAGCGCGGCCGCCTCCTTGGCCGCCGCCCGGATGTCGGCCGCGGTGCGGGCGGGTGTACGGCACACCGCCGCGTAGCGCGACACATGGTCCTTCACCGCGACCTTGAGCGCCTCGGGCGCGTACCCGAGCGCGTCCTCGCAGGCGATGTCGTCCCCGGTGACCAGCACGACCGGCACCCCGTACTCGGCGACGACATGGGCGTTGAGCAGCCCCTCGCTCGCCCGTACGTCGTTCAGCCACACGCCCGTGATGGAGTTGGCGAGGTAGGTGTGCGCGAGGACGCCCTCCATGCCGGCGCCCGCGTGGTAGCCGACGAACGCGATGCCGTCGACGTCGCCGTGCTGCACGCCCTCCACCATGGACAGCGCCTTGTGCCGGCCGGTGAGCATCCGGGCGCGGTCGTCGAGCTGCTCCAGCAGCAGGTTGCGCATCGTGGAGTGCGCCTCGTTGATGATCACCTCGTCGGCGCCGCCGTCGTGGAAGCCCCGTACGGCGGCGTTGACGTCGGAGGTGAACAGCGAGCGGCAGCGCTCCCACTGTGAGGCGCCCGGCATCACGTCGTCGGGCCAGGTGACGCCGGTGGCGCCCTCCATGTCGGCGCTGATGAGGATTCTCATGACGAGCCGTCCAGGGCGGAGATCTTCATGGTTCGTCACGTTACGCGCTGGGGGCGGAACCGGCTACGAGGTGGTCACCAACGGATCGGCAGGTCGGCGAGGAACGCGGTGAGGCGGTCGGCCAGCAGCCGGTGATCGCGGGCCGAGTAGTGCCAGTGGCAGCCGTTGAGGTCCAGGCCGGTGGTGTCGAGGGGCCAGTAGCGAACCCGGCGGTCACCCGCGCCGGTGCGTTCCCGGACGACGTGTTCGACATGGCCGGCGAACGGGCCCGTGCCGGCCGCCAGGATGGTGGTCGCGGGCCCGTAGCGCTTGCGCAGCTTGGCGAGGAAGCCGCTGTAGGCACTGCGGTAGGCGGCGGCGAGGCTCTCGTCCGTCCAGGGCTCGCCCGGGTTGACGGGGGTCGAGAAGTCGTTGGTGCCGAGGTTGACCACCACGAGTTGCGGCCGCCAGGTGCCCGGGTTGCGCCAGACGTCGCCCGGCACGTTCAGCAGCGCGCGGTCGTAGAAGGTGCGGTAGTTCACCTCCGGGGAGCCGCCGTTGTAGTTGCGCACCATGCCCTGGCCCGAATACGCGTTGACCTGGTAGTCGGCCCGCAGCCCCCGGGCGGTGAGGGCGCCGTAGCTCACGTCGGCGTTGGTGGTGCGCTTGAGCTGCTCGCCGTCGCAGTCGCGGGAGGCGGAGAGGTTTCCGTAGCCGGCCGTGAGGGAGTCGCCGATGAACTCGATCTGGCGGCTGCGGGCGGCCGGGCGGGCCAGGACGGCACCGCCGGGTGCGGCGACGAAGCCGCCGAAGGAGCTGGTGCTCCAAGGGGTGTCGTTGCGTTTGACGAGCCGGACGGTGTGCACGCCCTCGCGCAGCCCCCTGACCCAGTGGGTGGTCCTCCCCGGCGTGACGAGGGTCGCGACGGTGGCTCCGTCGACCTGCACGTCGTAGTCGGCGGCCGGGTCGTCGAGCACGACACCCACGCCGGTGCCCCGGACCCGGCCCTCGAAGTAGACGCCTGGCCAGCTGTACTGGAACGCGTCCCCGGCGGCCTTGACCCGCCCGGCGGTGTGCACACCGTCCCGTACTCCGCGGTGGTCCGGTGCGGCGGCGGTCGTGACGGCCGCGGTGCCGACCAGCACGGTCGACACCGCCGAGGCGACCAGCATCCGTAACCAGGGCATCGGCATGACGGTCCTCCGCGGGGCGAGGTGGGTGCAGGGACGGGCCAGAGTGACCGTACACCGACAAATCCGTGACCCACCAGACGGCGTCCGGCTCAGCGCCGGAGCCGGTCGAAGCCGAACGGCACGAGCGCCTCGGGCCTGCGGCCGGTGACGACGTACTCGGCGAGCCGGTGGCCGGTGACCGGGCCCAGGGTGACCCCGAGCATGCCGTGACCCGTGGCGGCGAAGGCGTTGTCGTGCCCCGGGACACGGTCGATCACCGCAAGCCCGTCGGGCAGGAACGGCCGCCCGCCCACCCACGGGTCCCGGATCAGACCGACCAGGTCGTCCGGGTCGTCGAACCAATGACCCAGGTAGTGCCTGCTGGCCAGGGCGACGACGCGGCGCCAGTCGAGGCGGTTGTTGTTGCCGCTGAGCTCCATCGTGCCGCCGATCCGCGTGGTACCGCCGATCGGTGAGGCGACAGCCCGGCGCTCGCCGAAGTACTGGTCGGACTCCTGGGGCACCACCTGCCCCTCCAGGCGGGCAAGGGCTACAGCTTCTCCGTGGACCTGGATCCCGCGCCCCGGCACACGCTGGCGGCGGCGCGGACCGCTGACCGCCGACCGCTCGCCTCAGGCCGTACGCCCCGCCACCAGCCAGGTGGAGGGCAGCTCCATGCGGGTGCCGTCCGGGCGGTACTCGGTGCTCCTCAGCGGCAGTTGACCGCTCGCCAGCACGGTGAGACCGGCCGAGCGCAGATACTCCGGCACCGCCTCGTCCGAGACCTCGCCGGGGGTCAGGCCGTGCCGGAAGACCGGCGCGAGCTTGGGCGGCGGGCCGTCCGGGCCGCCCGCCAGGCCCGTCAGCACCTGCTTGGCGGCTCCGGAGAGCTCCACCAGGCAGGCGCGGCCGCGGTCGCCGACCAGCGTGGCGATCCCGTCGACCAGGGACTGCCGGTCGTCCGGCTCGCACTGGTGCAGGACGCCCCGCATGTAGACGTTGGTGTCGCCGAGCTCCGCGTGCAGGGCCTCGACCTCGTCCTTCCCGGCGGCGTCCAGCTGCCGGTAGGCGGCCTGCCCCGCCAGGTCACAGCGCCGGGCGTGGTCGAGGGCCGCGGCGGACAGGTCGACGCCCAGGACGTGCGGGAAGCGGTCGGCGAGATAGCGGGTCTGGGTGCCGTTGCCGCAGCCGAGGTCCACCAGCGGCAGTGCGGGATCGGCCAGATACGGCTCGAACAGGGCGAGGTGCGGGCCCACGGTGAGGACCGGTTCCGCGTCCCAGAACACCGCCCCCGGTTCGGCGGGCGCCTCACGCCAGAAACCCTCCCAGGCCTCCCGGTACCGACTCGTCACGCTCATGGCCCACTCCCCAGGGGTACGTACGCATCCCGCCGTGCGACGGGCGAGTACGGTGTATCGCGCCCGGGGCGCGGCCACAAGAACGGGGCGCGTTCCTTCACCTCGCCTTCGACATCGCAGTGTTCGGCGACCCTGCCGAGGGTCTCACTGTGCGGCCCTCAGCAGGGTCGCAACCCGGGAGCCACCGAGGCAGCCCGCCGCCACCGCTGCCGCCACGGCTCCCGCCGATGCGGCGGCGAGACCGAGCCACGGCCACAGCGACCAGCCCACGTCCAGGGAGAGCAGCAGAGCGGGGGTGGCGAGGGCGGTCACCACGACTCCCATCAGCACTCCGAGGAGCGTCACCTGACCGGCGTACACACCGGTGAGCCAGGACCGGAACCGCCGGTCGGCGCCCGCGGCGGCCAGCGCGGAGAGGTCCGGCCGCATCTCCTGAGTGGCGAGGCCCACCGTGAGGAAGGCCAGTGTGGCCGCCACGAGCATCAGCACGAGCGCGCTGCCGAGCGTCGTGGCCCTCAGCACCTCGGCGGCGACCGGGCCCCGCTCCACCTCCAGCGTGAAGTAGCCGCTGCCGATGTCCGAGGCGAGCGCTCCACGCGCCCGGTCCTCCTGCTCCGAGGAGATCGAGTCGTTCGGCGCGGGAAGGTAGTAGTAGGCCGAGTTGGGTTGTTCGACACCGCCGAGAGCCCTGAGACCGACGGCACTGACGTAGATGACCGGCAGGCTGCGGTACTCCGAGCGCCGCTGGGCCACGACCGCGTCGAGGCTCTCGGTGTACATCTCCGTTCGGCCCGTGTCCAGAACGGGGGACTTCGGCGCCGTCACGGTCAGCCGGCCGCCCGGTGCGAGCCGCTCGTCCAGGACGACGGCTCCGCCGCCGGACAGGATCCCGCGCTCCGGGGCGGTGGGGTTCCTGCCGAGCACCGTGGACAGGTCGGCCGCCCGGATCACCATGACGGCGGAGGGCCGGTCGGGCAGCGGTGAGGCGGCCTCGAACTCACCCCAGTAGGACCACGCGGTGCCGTCCGGGGCCGTGCCCCGCGGCGCCGGCGGGCTGGCGATGCCCATGGCCGTCAGGCGCTCGCCCCCGAGAGCCTCCTCCATGGCGGCGACGGTGGCGGGCCCGGGCACCTTCGTGGCGTAGGTGAAGGCCGAACCGTGCGGGGAGGCGGGCTCGTACGACTTGCCGACCTCCGCGGTGAGCCCTCCCATGGCCGCCAGGACCAGCCCGGTCAGCACCGTGAGACTGGCCACCACCGTTCCCATGGTCGCGGAGCGGGACGCGGAACGTGCCAGCAGGCGGGCCCCGATGCGCTGCATCAACCGGAGACCGTCGGCCCGGCCGGCGCTCGACGGCAGCAACCGCCGCACGAGGAGGCCCGTTCCGATGACCAGGCTCAGCGCCCCGATCATGACGGTGAAGGGAGCCTTGAGCGACGCACCGGCGACGGCCAGCAGCAGACCGCAGGTCAGCAGGGCGCCGAGGGCCACCTGCCCGCGACGCGGCGCGCGGTCGTCGAAGCCGGCCTGGTCGCGCAGTGCGGCGACCACATCGCCGCCGACGCCGCGTGCCGCGACGCGGGCCGCGATCGCCGGAGTGAGGATGCCGAGCAGTGCCAGGACAGCCGTCGACCAGGCGTCCAGCCGCAGCCCACCCCAGATTTCCCCGTTCCGCTCCGCTGCCCAGGGCTTCAGCAGCCAAGCACCGGCCACACCGGCCCCGAGGGCGAGTCCGGTGGCGATGAGGCCGACCAGGACCCCCTGGCCGGTGATGACCGAACGCCTGGTCCTCGGTCCCGCGCCGGCCGCGGCCAGCAGGGCGAGTTCACGCCGGCTGCTGCGTACGACGATCGCGTAGACCGCCCCCATCACCAGGCCGAGTTCGCCGAGTACCAGGACCGCCAGTCCGATGACCCAGGCGGTCGCGGACTCCTCGGGAAGCAGTGAGTCGGGGGCGTCGCGGGCGACGTCGAAGGCGGTGGACCGGGGTTCGAGGCGCCAGCCCTGCTCCGTCACGGCCCGCTGCGCCCGGGGCGTGAGCGCGTCCGGGGTGTGCCACACGACGACGGTGCCGTCCTGGGCGGCGGCCATGGAGCTTTCCTGCCCGGGTTTCGGGAGCGCCGGTGCCTGGCCCGCGACGACGGCCGGGAGGGCCACCACGAACTTCCGCAGGGTGTCGGTGGGGATCGCGGCGATACCGGTGACCTCTGCCGTGGCACCGCCCTCGCCGAGTTCCACCCGGTCACCCAGTCGGGCCCCGAGCCGTTCCGCCACGCTCGGCGAGAGGGCGACCTCGCCCGGTGCGCGCGGCGCCCTGCCGTCGGTCAGCACGAACCGGCCCCGGTGGAGGGGCTGGTCGAGCTGGAGTCCGTAGCCGTAGGAGTCGACCTGGAGGCCGTCCGACGAAACAGCGAGCGGGCCGTCCACCTCGGGGACGACCTCGATGTCCTGGCCGACGGCGCTCGCCAGCGCCTGCGGCCCTTCGGCCAGGGCCCTCTCGGCGCCCCGCTCGGCTACGAAGTCGAGGTTGCGCAGTACTCCCTGCGACTGGCCGATGAGTGTGCCGACCCGTTCGTCCTCGGGGATCTCGCTGGTGGCCCGCAGAGTGACCAGGGTGACGGCCAGGGTCAGCGGAACGAGCAGCGCCGCGGTGAGGGCGAGGGTGCGCTTACGGTCGCGCCGCACGCGTCGCAGGGCGACCCGGAGGGCGATTCTGCGTGCGCTCACGCGGCGGCTCCGGTGACTTCCCCGACGACGCCGTCGCGCATCCGCACCACGCGGTCGGCACGGGCCGCGACCGCCTCGTCGTGGGTGACGATCACACAGGTGGCCCCGGACCGCACCAGCGCCTGGAGGCTGTCGAGGACCTGGCCGGCACTCTCGCTGTCCAGCGCCCCGGTCGGCTCGTCCGCGAGGATCAGTCCGCGGCCACCCGAGAACGCCCGGGCCAGGGCGACGCGCTGCTGCTGCCCGCCGGAGAGCGAGTCCGGGTAGCGGTCGGCGTACGCGTCCATGCCGACGGAGGCGAGCGCCTCTCGCGCCTGCGCGCGGGCCTTGCGGCGGGACATCCCGTCGAGTTCGGCGGGCAGGGCCACGTTTTCCGCGACACTGAGGATGCGCACCAGGTTGTAGTCCTGGAAGACATAGCCGATGTGCCGACGCCGGTGCTGATAGAGGTCCGCTTCCGCGAGCGTGTCGATGCGCACCCCGGCGACGGTGACCGTGCCCGTGTCCGGGGGCTGCAGTCCGCCCGCCATGGTCAGCAGGGTCGACTTGCCGCATCCGCTGGGTCCCATGACCGCGGTGAGGGTGCCCTCGCGGGCGGTCAGACTCACCCCGCGTACCGCCTGAACCTCGACCTCGCCACTGCGGTAGCGCCGGGTGACGCCGTCCAACACCAACACCTGTGCACCTCATTCATCCGTACTCGACGATGGCTGCGAAACTGGCTGACGGCTGCCGGGCTGCTTTCCTCAGCCCGGCAACCGTCAGTCGTGCTTCACCGCCGTTTCACACCGGTCACCGGTGCTGGAAGCCCGACTCGCCCACGCCCCACGTGCAGGTGGAGGTGGTGAACCTGGCTCCCGAGAAGGACCCGCCCTTGTAGGGCGAGTACACGGCGAAGGGCGACAGGTCGCACTCGCCGTAGAGACGGACGTCGTGGGCGCCGCTGTGCGAGCAGCCGCTGGCCCATGCGTTGCCGCCGTTGCCGGAGTTGTGCCCCTGGTTGGTGCAGGACACGGTGCCCGCCTGGGCGGGCAGCACGGTGGCGGCCGTCACGCCGCCGGCGAGCGCGGCTCCTACGGCCAGAGAAGCCAGAAGACGCTTCATGAATTACCCCCTCAAGATCCGCTGATCGGCGCTTCCCGAACAACGGACCAGGTCGTACCCGGCCGGGCTCTCCGACCGTCATACGTCACTTTTGCAACTCACGGCGCGTTCGCCTATCGGACCTTGGGGTATTACCCCGAGGTCCGATAGCGCTTTCTGGTATCTCTGTGCTAGAAGGGCCGCTTCCACACGGGATGCAACGCCGAGCTTGCGCATCAGGCTCGTGAGGTGGGCCTTCACCGTGCGCTCCGCGATGCCGAGTCGATGAGCAAGTCGCCGGTTCGAGTCGCCCGTGGCAAGCAGGGACAGGACCTCCAGTTCACGTCTGGTCAGTTCGCTGAACCGTGGTCCGTCTCTCCCCTGATCCGCTCCCATTGAATTTCCCCCGATTCGTCGTGCTTCAGGTGTACGGCATGGTGCTGGTGCGCCTGGGCGGACGAATCGTAGTCTCCTGGGAACCGCCGATACACAGGTTGCGCGCCGGGCGCGAAAACCAGCCACTAAAGCAGCTCGAATTAGGTGGTTGACCGTTAAATGATCTCTGGAGACTCGTCGTGTCCCGTTACGCGGCGTTTCAGCGGCGCGGCAGCGTCAGCTCGAACCAGACCGTCTTACCGGCCTTGGTCCGGCTGGTCCCCCACTCGCGGGACAGGGTGCTGACGACCCGCAGGCCGCGCCCGGCCTCGTCGAGCGGGCCGGCGCTGAGCAGCGTCGGCAGCTCGTGGTCGTCGTCGTGCACCTCGCACAGCAGGGTGTCACCGCGGACCAGGCGCAGTTCGACGGGGCGGGCGTGCGCGTGCCGTACGGCGTTGGTGACGAGTTCACCGGCCATCAGCTCGGCGGGCGCGACGAGCTTCGCCAGTCCCCACGCGTGTAGTTGCTCGCGGACCGCCGCGCGGGCCCGGCCCACTTCGGCCGGGTCCAGGGCGAGGCGCCATTCGGCCACGTCGTCCGGCTCGATGCCGTTGAGCCGGGCCATCAGCAGCGCCACGTCGTCCTTGCGGCCACCCCGCCCGGCTTCGGCGAATGTCACAGCGAGCGCCCGGATGATGGTGTCGCAGGCGTCGTCCATGGACACGGCCGGGTGCGCGGCCGACTCGCAGAGGGTCGCGAGACCCACCCCGATGTCCTCACCGCGCACCTCGACCAGCCCGTCGGTGCACATCACCAGCCGGTCGCCGGGCTCCACGCGCACGCGCACCGCCTCGAAGGGCACTCCCCCGACGCCGATGGGCGCACCCGTGGGCAGGTCCAGCAGTTCGCTGCGGCCGTCGCCTGCCCGGACCAGGACGGGCGGGATGTGCCCCGCGTTGGCGAGGTGGAGCTCACTCGCGATCGGGTCGTAGACGGCGTAGAGGCAGGTCGCGAGGTAGGTGTCGCCGAGGCGCTGGGCGAGGTCGTCGAGGTTGCGCAGCAGCTGGGCGGGCGGCAGGTCGAGCCCGGCCATGGTCTGCACGGCCGTGCGCAACTGGCCCATCATCGCGGCCGAGTTCAGTCCGTGGCCCATGACGTCGCCGACGACGAACGCCGTGCGCCCGCCGTGCAGTTTCACCGCGTCGAACCAGTCGCCGCCGACCCTGCCGAGCTGCGTTCCGGGCAGATAGCGGGTGGCGACGTCGCAGCCCGCCATGCGGGGCGGGATGTGCGGCAGCATGCTGTCCTGGAGCGTCTCGGCGACGTTCTCCTGGAAGGTGTACATGCGCGCGTTGTCGAGCACGAGGCCCGCGCGGGCGGCGAGTTCGGCGCCGGTGACGCGGTCCATGTCGTTGAAGACGGGCCGCTCCGGGTGGCGCAGCAGGATCATGAAGCCGAGCACGACGTTGCGCGCCTTCAGGGGCACGACCAGCATGGAACGGCCCGTGATGAGGGGGCGGATGTCGCGCTTGTCGAACTGCGCGGCGATGGCGTGCCCCATCTCCTCGCTGATGCGCGGCACGAGGACGGGTTCGCCGCTGGTCATGCACTGGAAGAACGGCGTGTGCGCCGGGAACAGCATGGCCTCGCCGACGGGGACGACGTCGTCCCAGCGGCCGGGTTCATCGGTGTGTTCGAGGGCGACCCGGTGCCACATCGTGGTCGTGTCGGGCACACCGTCCGCGAACTCCTCACCCGCGACGACCTGTTCGCGCAGGTACGTGCCGGCGACGTCGGTGAAGCGGGGCACGACCGCCCTGCTGACCTCGATGATCGTGCGGGACAGGTCGAGGGAGGTGCCGATGCGGCCGCTGACCTCGTTGAGGAACTCCAGGCGCTCACGGACGGCGGTGTATTCGAGGTCGTCGCCCTCGTCCCGCAGCTCCTGAGGCACGGGTTCACCGGCGGCCATCGCCCGCGCGGCCCGTTCGCGGCGTGCCTTGCGCTCGGCGCGCCGGGCCACGCCCCAGTCGGGGGTGACGGGAACCCGTTCGTTCTGGCTGAACTCCAGGATGGGGTAACCGAGTTCGAGGATCTGCCCGACGATCCGGGCGCTCTCGCCGACGCTCATGCTGGGGAGGATCTCGGGGAGGCGGCGGGCGAGGTCCTCCGAGCCGGGGAAGTCGGTGTGCAGCGCGAAACCGGGCGCGATCCGCTCGAGCACCCCGTCACCAGCCCGCAGCCCGTCCGCGTCGGCGGCCAGCACGAGCAGCCGCTCGGGCCCGGGACCCACCAGCGGGTAGGCCCACCACAGGACGTCGACGCGGCCCCGGGGCGCGGTGAGCCGGGCGCGGCCCGCCGCCGGGTACGAGAGCCCTCCGCCGAGGGAGGATCCGAGGTCGGGGCCGAGACCGTCGCAGGCGGCGTACGAGGTGTCCTGCTCTTCGCGCAGGGCGCCGGAGACGGGGAGCAGGTCGAGGGCGGTGCGGCCGATCGCCTCTTCCTTGGGGGTCCCGAACAGGCGTCGTGCGCCGCGGCTCCAGTGGGACACGAGGCCGTCGCGGTCGACCACGACGACGGCCAGGGGGACGCGGCCGGGCTCGGCGGGTTCCGTCGCCGTGCCCTGCTCAGCCCTTTCGGTGCCACGGTCCATGGCCCAGGCCCTCTCTCCCCCACGGACGCAAGATCTGTTCCGGCGTCACCACCGTACGGCGCCCGCCGGTGGCGATGTGAGGCAATGCGGGAATTGCCCGCGGGGTGCGCACCGGCGTACGAACCCGCGCGCCGGTGCGTCCGTTTCTCGGCCGGTGCCCGTTCAGTCCTCGTGACTCAGCTGGAGATCCCGCTCGGTGCGGTCTCCTCCGGCGACCTGGAGCACGGTGGCGACGGGCGGGTAGCCGGCGGCGATGACGGTGTACTCGCCGGAGGACAGGTCGACGAAGCGGAACGTGCCGTCGGCACCGGTGGTGAGGGTGTCGACGACGTTGCCCGCCACGTCGAGCAACGTCACGCGCGCGTCCTCGACAGGCCGGCCGCCCCCCGCCCGGACGGTGCCGCGCAGCACGGCGCCGCCGGCCAGTTCGATGTCCCGGCGGGTCTCGCGGGCGGCCTGGACGGTGACGGGGACCGCTGCCGGGCGGAAGGCGGGCGCGCCGGCGGCGAGGGTGTACTCGCCGGCGATCAGCTCGGTGATGACGTAACCGCCCTCCCGGCCGCTGCGGGTGGTGGCCACGACCTCACCGTGCACGTTGGTGAGCGTGACGGTGGCGTCCCGTACGGGCGTGCCGTCGGCGGTGACGACCGTGCCGATCAGGTTTCCGGCGCCGCCGAGGACGATGTCGAGTTCGACGGGGCGTTCGCCGACCGTCACGGAGACCGCCTGCGGCTGGTGGCCGCCGGCCGTGGCGATCAGCACGTACGAGCCCGGGCCCGGGGTGGCCAGCGCGTAGCGCCCGTCCTCGCCGCTGGCGCCCCGTCCGGTCTGCTGCCCGGTGGCGTCGATGAGCGTGAGGGCCGCGCGGGGAACGACGGTTCCGTCGTGGTGCTGCACCGAGCCGCACACGGGCCCGCCGGCGGCGTAGGCCCGGGCCTGCGGGATCCTCCCCGGCGCCGTGCCCGGGTCGGTGACGGAGGCGTTCTGGGACACCAGGGGTTTCTCCTTGAGGAAGAGGGCGATGACCAGTCCGAGGACGAGCACCGGCACCAGGTAGAGGAAGATCCGCGGCATGGCGTCGGCGTACGCCCGGATGTAGTCGTCGCGCAGGGCCGGGGGCAGTGCGTGCACGAGCTGCGGGGTGATGGACTCGGGGTCGGGCAGCCCGGTGCCCGCGCGGGCGGGCAGGCGCTCGGCGAGGGCGTCGGTGAGCCGGCCGGCGAAGAGGGTGCCGAAGACGGCGGCTCCGACACTGCCGCCGATCTGCCGGAAGTAGTTGTTGGCGCCGGTGGCGGTGGAGAGGTCGGCTGGGCGCACGGAGTTCTGCACGGCGAGGATCAGCACCGGCATCACCATGCCGATACCGGCGCCGAGGACGGCCATCCAGATGCTGTAGTGCAGCCGGGGTGTGCCGGCCTCCAAGCGCGACAGCAGCCACATGCCGACGACCGAGAGGAGGCCGCCGAGGACCGGGTAGGCCTTGTAACGGCCGGTGTGGCTGATGAGCCGGCCGACGATGATCGAGGCGCCGACGATGCCGGCCATCATCGGCAGCATGAGCAGGCCCGACTCGGTGGCGGAGGCCCCGTCGACCATCTGCAGGTACGTCGGCAGATAGCTGGCGGCGCCGAACAGGCCCACCCCGGTCACCAGGCCGACCAGACCGGTGACGTTGAAGACGGAGTCCCTGAACAGCCGCAGCGGGATGAGGGGTTCGGGGGCGAAATGCTCCGTGACGAGGAAGAGGACGGTCGCCGCCGCCGCTCCGGCCGCGAGGCCGAGGATCACGCGCGAGCCCCAGGCGTACTCGGTGCCGCCCCAGCCGGTCAGCAGGATGAGGCAGGTGGAGGCGGCGCTCAGCAGCAGCGCGCCGAGGACGTCCAGCCGGGCCTTGACGGCCGGTTTGGGGAGCTTCAGCGCGACGGCGACGACGGCGAAGGTGACCAGGCCGAAGGGGACGTTGACGTAGAAGCACCAGCGCCAGGAGAGGTGGTCGGTGAAGTAGCCGCCGAGCAGCGGCCCGGCCACGGAGGCGAGACCGAAGGCGGCGCCGATCAGGCCCATGTAGCGGCCGCGCTGCCGGGGCGGCACGATGTCGGCGATGATCGCCTGGACGCCGATCATGAGGCCGCCCGCGCCGACGCCCTGCAGGGCGCGGAAGGCGATCAGCTGGTCCATGGTCTGCGCCCGGCCCGCGAGCGCGGAGCCGGCGACGAAGACGACGATCGCGAACTGGAAGACGCCCTTGCGGCCGCGGAGGTCGCCGAGCTTGCCGTAGATCGGCAGTCCCACGGTGGCCGTGAGCAGGTAGGCGGTGATGGCCCAGGACATCCGGTCCAGGCCGTGCAGTTCGCCGACGATCTTCGGGAGCGCGGTGGCGACGATCATCTGCTCCAGGGCGGCCAGGAGCAGGGCGAGCATGAGCGCGAAGAAGACCAGCCGGACCCGGCGGGGGCTGGGCCCGGTGTCCGGATCCGGGGGTGGCGCGGGGGTGTCGGGAGGCGCCACCGCCGGTTCGTCCTGCGCCAGAGTGATCCCGCCCACTCACCGCTCCCCTCGTCGCGCTGCCGCGCAATTCCCGCGTAAAAGCGACAACTACGAGCAAGCGCGACGAGTTACGGCACGGGAGCGAGCCGTACGGAGATCACCCGAACCGGTGAGGGGCGTCAACGCCCCTCGGATGTCCGCGTCTTGGGAGGCCTACTTCTCGACCTCGGCAGCGAGCTTGGTGAGCATCGCGTCGTAGATGCGGCCGAGCCCCTTGGGCGCGAAGGTCTTCTCGAAGAAGCCGCCGATGCCGCCGGCGCCGGTCCAGGTGGTGGTCACGACGACCCGGGACGTGCCCTCGCCGGCCGGAGTGACCCGCCAGGTGGTGACCATGGAGGAGTTGCGGTCCTTCTCGACCAGCTCGCCGTCGGTGGGCTCGACGACCTCCAGGAGGCAGTCGCGCACGCGCTTGCTGGTGGCCTGGAGCTTCCAGTGGACGAGGGTGCCCTCACCGTCCCCGCCCTCCCGGACCTCGTATTCGCTGAACTGCTCGGGCAGCAGCTTCGCGCGCGTGCCGCTGTAGTCGGCGAGGGCGTCGAACACCGTCTCCGCGTCCGCCGCGACGATCCGCTCCGTAGTGGCTTCGACCTGCGCCATCGCTTTCCTCCAGGACCTGGTTGCTCGGGGGTCGGGGCAAGCCAACCACCCCGCTGCCCGGGCCCCCAAATCGGGGTGGCCGAACCGGTCGAACGCGTTCGCAAAACACCCTCGCACGATCAAGGGAACATGTGTTCTATTCTGTGGTCAGTGCTACCGAGGAGGCGTCATGCGCTGGGACAACCTCACAGGGGACTCCGAACACAGCCGGGCCGATGCCGCGCTGTTCGGCGCGGACGCGGTGACCACGCGTACCTTCGACACGCCGGAGTTCGCGGGCATCACCTTCCACGAGATCCGGGCCCGCTCGATCATCAACCGGGTGCCGGCGGTCTCGCGGATGTCGTTCCAGTGGACGGTCAACCCCTATCGGGGCTGCTCGCACGCGTGCGTGTACTGCTTCGCGCGCAAGACGCACAGCTACCTGGACCTCGACACGGGCCTCGGCTTCGACAGCCAGATCGTGGTGAAGGTCAACGCACCGGAGCTGTTGCGCCGGCAGCTCGGCTCGCGCCGCTGGCAGGGCGAGCACATCGCGATGGGCACGAACGTCGACTGCTACCAGCGCGCCGAGGGCCGCTACCGGCTGATGCCGGGCATCATCTCGGCGCTGCGCGACCACGCGAACCCCTTCTCGATCCTCACCAAGGGCACGCTCATCCTGCGCGACCTGGAGCTGATCAAGCAGGCGGCACAGGTGACCGACGTCGGCATCTCCGTGTCGGTCGGTTTCACCGGCCAGGAGCTGTGGCGCACCGTCGAGCCGGGCACGCCCGCGCCCGAGCGGCGTCTCGACGTGGTACGCACCCTGGCCGAACACGGCATCGGCTGCGGGGTGCTGATGGCGCCGGTGATCCCGTTCCTGAGCGACTCGCCCGCCCAACTCCGCGCCACGGTGCGGGCGATCGCGGCCTCCGGTGCCACGTCCGTGACACCGCTGGTGCTGCATCTGCGGCCCGGCGCCCGTGAGTGGTTCACGGCCTGGCTGGCGCAGCACCATCCGCACCTGGTGGCCCGCTACGAGCGGTTGTACGCGGAGGGCTCCTACGCCCCGAAGTGGTACCAGCGGCGGATCACCCGTCAGGTGCACGAACTGGCCGAGGAGTACGGCATCGGGCCCACGCGTGCGGGGACGCCGCGGCCGAGCCGGCCCGCCGGGCCGGCCGAGGAGCCGCCCGTCGCCGGACCCACCCAACTCTCGCTCCTCTAAGGCAGTTCGGAACCTGCCCCTTTACGAGCATTCGAGCGCATCCGAAGATCCAATCGGGTCACGAGTTTTACGGAATGAGTTCTTCCGGAAGCACTTTCCGGGACGATGCCGCGAGGACGGCGGCCCTCGCGGTCCTTCATCCCGCCGTCCTGGGAGGACTCCATGAGAAAACGCGCAGCCGCGCTGTGCGGCGCCGCCGCCGTCATGGCCGGCACCTTCACGGCCGTTCCCGCAGAGGCGAGCGCTCCAGGCACCGCGAACACCGTCCAGACCGCGAAGCTCAGCTGGAAGAGCTGCGCCACCGAGGACTACCCGACGCTCCAGTGCGCGTCCCTGAAGGTGCCCCTCGACCACCGCAGGCCACACGGGAAGAAGATCACCCTCGCCCTGTCGCGCGTCCCGCACACGGCCAGGACCTACCAGGGCCCGCTGCTGGTCAACCCCGGCGGCCCCGGCGGCAGCGGACTGACCCTCGCCGGGTTCGTCGCGTCGTCGCTGCCCGCGAAGGTCGCGGCCCAGTACGACGTCATCGGCTTCGACCCGCGCGGCGTGGGGGCGAGCAAGCCCGCCCTGGACTGCAAGCCCGGCCACTTCGACCCGGTCCGCCCGAACTCGCTGCCGACCACGCCCGCGATCGAGAAGGCCAACCTCGACCGCGCCAGGTCCTTCGCCGCCGCGTGCGGCAAGAAGTACGGGCACCTCCTGCCGTACATCAACACCACCAGCGCGGTGCGCGACATGGACGCGATCCGGCAGGCCCTGGGCGCGAAGAAGATCAACTACTTCGGCTACTCGTACGGCACCTACCTCGGCGCGGTCTACGCCAAGTTCTTCCCGCAGCGGGTCCGGCGCCTGGTCCTGGACTCCGTGGTCGACCCGACCGACGTCTGGTACGAGGCCAATCTCAACCAGGACGTGGCCTTCGACGACCGCCACCGCGCCTTCCTGGCGTGGGTCGCCAAGTACGACGCCACGTACAAGCTGGGCACCGATCCGAAGAAGATCGAGGCCAAGTGGTACGCGATGCGCGCGGCCCTCGCCAAGAAGCCGGCGGACGGCACGGTGGGCGCCTCCGAGCTGGAGGACACCTTCATCCCGGGTGGTTACTACAACGGCTACTGGCCGGACCTGGCGGAGGCGTTCGCGGCGTACGTGAACGACAAGGACCCCGAGCCGCTGGTCGAGGCGTACGAGAACTTCGGTGCGGTCGACGCCTCCGGCGACAACGGCTACAGCGTCTACACGTCCGTGCAGTGCCGGGACGCCCAGTGGCCGCGCGACTGGCGGCAGTGGCGCAAGGACAACTGGGCGGTGCACGACAAGGCGCCCTTCATGACCTGGAACAACGCCTGGTACAACGCGCCGTGCGCGTTCTGGCCGACGGACACGCTGCGCCCGGTGAACGTGGCCAACGGCAAGCTGCCGCCGGCCCTGCTGTTCCAGGCGACCGGCGACGCGGCCACGCCGTACGGGGGCGCTGTCACCGCGCACCGTCTGCTGGCCCGTTCCAGCCTGGTGGTCGAGGAGGGCGGCGGCAACCACGGCATCACGCTGAGCGGCAACTCTTGCCTGGACAAGCACCTGGCGGCGTACCTGACGGACGGCACCGTGCCGCGCGGCTACGGCGAGGCGGACGCGGTGTGCGAGGCGCTGCCCGACCCGAAGCCCGCTGCGACGACCGCCAAGGCGGCCCCGGCCTCCTCGAACGGCTCGGCGCTGCACGGCC
Source organism: Streptomyces sp. NPDC012474 (assembly GCF_042955185.1). Taxonomy (NCBI): domain Bacteria; kingdom Bacillati; phylum Actinomycetota; class Actinomycetes; order Kitasatosporales; family Streptomycetaceae; genus Streptomyces; species Streptomyces sp. NPDC012474. Next base: position 318,691 of record NZ_JBIBEP010000008.1, on the reverse strand, counting down.
TGCTCGGCTTCCGTCACTGAGCGGCTGACGATCCGTCGGGGGCGGGCACTGTCAGTGCCATGGTCCACCATGGACCCATGAGTGAGCTGACGAGGATTCCCGCCCCCGGCTGCGCCGCCGCCACGCGCCAGAACAGCCTCCCTCAAGCTCTCGACTTCGCTCGAGCAGGGAGTACCCCGTTCATCCTGGGCACCGGCCGGTTCGGGGCGGTCGCCGGTCAGCTCGCCCTCGACGAGCGCGGGCGGCCGGCCGGCGAGGGCGACCCGGCGGCGCAGGCCCGCCAGGCCTTCGAGAACCTCCGGCGCCGCCCCGCGTCGGCGGGCGCGGGCTTCGACGACGTCGTCAAACTCACTCACCACGTCACGGACATGACCCATACGCCGGCCGTCCGCGCGGCCCGCGCCGAGCACATACCCGGCGACCGGCTGCCGGCCGCTTCGGCGGTGCGGGTCGCGGCGCTGGTCGAACCGGAGTTCCTGATGGAGGTCGGGGCGTTCGCGGTGGTAGCGCCGTGAGCGGCCTGCGGGTTCGCGAGATGGCGCTCGCCGACTGCGACCGCGTCGCGGAGATCCGCGTCGGCGGCTGGCGCAGCGCCTACCAGGGCCTGATCCCGCGGTCGTACCTGGACGGGCTCAGCGTCGAGGAGGATGCCGAGCGCCATCGCACCCGCCTCTCGCAGGGCGACGGCAGTGTGGTGAATCTGGTCGCCGAGGACGCCGGCGGCGAGCTCGTCGGCTGGGCCTGTCACGGTCCGTACCGGGAGGGCGAAGTCCTCACCCCGGACGCCGAGTTGTACGCCGTCTACGTCCATCCGCAGCATCTGGGGCGGGGCACCGGGCGGGCACTGCTCGCCCGGTCCGTCGCGGGCTGCTCGGCCGCGGGCCACGGCCGTGTCCTCCTGTGGGTGCTCAAGGGGAACGACCGGGCCCGCCGCTTCTACGAGCGGGCCGGATTCCGGGCGGACGGCGCGGAGGAGCCCTTCGAGGCGGACGGGGTCGCGGTCCCGGAGGTGCGGTACGCCAGGACGCTCCCCCGCTGACGTCACCGCTGCTTCGGGATCCGCCCCAGCGCCCGCACCGCCGCCTCGGCCAGTGCCGGGTGCGCGAGAGCCTCGTTCAGGACGGGTCGGGCCCGGGTGTCGCCCAGCGCGCCGAGCCCGTCCACACAGGCGAGGGCCACGCGGCGGTAGGGGTCGTGCGGGCGCAGGCGCCGCTGGAGCGTGGTGATCAGCGCGGGCACCGCCTCGGGGGCGCGCAGCTCGACCAGGAGCCGCACCGGCTGCAGGGCGTAGGCGACGCGCAGCTCGTTGGTGGCGAGGGCGGCGGCCGCCCGTGCGGTACGCGGGTCGCCGAGCCGCGCCAGGGCGTGGGCGGCGGAGGCGCAGCGCGGGGGGTCACGGTGGTTGAGCAGCAGGACCAGGGCCTCGAAGGCCCGCCGGTCCCGCGCGAGCCCCAGCCGGAACGCCGCCAGTTCCCTCGCCCACAGGTGCTGCCCGGGTTCGGTCAGCACCGTCGCCAGGGCGTCGAGGTCGTCGGTCGCCACGAGCCGCTCGAACGCGGGCGGCGCCCCGGACTCCTGCCGTAAGCGCTCCGTGAGTGATCGCAACTCTTCGCTCATGACACAGAGGTTAGGGGCGGCGCGGTTCGCGCGGGACGTACATCACAAAGACGGGGGCTGGCGCGCTCGTTACCTGCCAGTTAAGCTCAGACGAGCGAGTTACCCACTCGCATCCCTCGTGGCGGTCTGGTGACGCGGCCGTCGCGAGAGCAGTCGGTTCGGTGCCTCAGGTACCGCAGTACGGCTCGGCCCCGGGACAGGGCCGGTCGGAACAGCCGTTCACCCCGGGCGTGTGCACGCCCGCGGCGCGGCACCGGGCGTGTGCGCTTCGCAGCCCGGCCAACACCCGCACCTCATCACGCACCCGGTGCGCCCGTGGTCCGGCCCTGCCGGGCCGCCCCCGGCGCACCCGGAGCGCGTTCCCCGTCGTCACCCTCATCCTGGAGTCCCGCGATGGCCACTCCCCTTTCCGACCCGTCCCAGTCCCCGCTGCAGACCGTCGCCGTCGTCGGCCTCGGCACGATGGGCACCGGCATCGCCGAGGTCCTCGCCAAGGCCGGCCGCACGGTCGTCGGCGTCGACATCAGCGAGGCCCAGGCCGCCCAGTGCGTCGCCGCCCTGGAGGCCTCCACGGCCCGCGGCGTCGAGCGCGGCCGGCTGACCGAGCAGGAGCGCGCCGAGATCCTCGGCCGGGTCCGCACCTCCGCCGACCTGCGCACCGCGGCCGACGCCGACCTGGTCATCGAGGTGGCCCCGGAGTCGTACGAGGTCAAGCAGCAGATCTTCCGGGAGCTGGACGGGATCGTGCGCCCGGAGACGATCCTGGCGACCGGTACCAACGCCCTGTCCGTGACCCGGCTGGCCGCCGAGTCGTCCCGCCCCGAGCGGGTGCTGGGCCTGCACTTCTTCAACCCCGCCCCGGCCATGAAGCTGGTCGAGGTCGTCTCCTCGGTGCTGACAGCGCCGGCGGCCGTCACCGCGGTCACCGACCTCGCCCTCGACCTGGGCAAGGAGCCCGTCGCGGTCGGTGACCGCCCCGGATTCGTCGCCGACGGCCTGCTGTTCGGCTACCTCAACCAGGCCGCCGCGATGTACGAGGCCAAGTACGCCTCCCGCGAGGACATCGACGCCGCGATGCGGCTGGGCTGCGGACTGCCCATGGGTCCGCTGGCGCTGCTCGACCTGATCGGCGTCGACACCGCGCGCACGGTCCTGGAGGCCATGTACGCCGCCTCCCGCGACCGGCTGCACGCCCCGGCCCCCATCCTCAAGCAGCTCAGTGAGGCGGGTCTGACCGGCCGTAAGGCGGGGCGCGGCTTCTACACGTACGAGGCGCCGGGCAGCCCGGCCGTCGTTCGGGACGCACTGACCCCGCTGGAGGGCGGCGACCTGGTTCCCGGCCGGGAGATCCGCTCGGTCGGTGTCGCGGGCTCGGGCACCATGGCCTCCGGGATCGCCGAGGTCTTCGCCAAGGCCGGGTACGAGGTGGTCCTGGCCGCCCGCAGCGCGGAGAAGGCGCAGACGGCCAAGGCCCGCATCGGCAAGTCCCTGGCCCGCTCGGTCGACAAGGGCCGGATGACCGCGGAGACCGCCGCCGGGACCCTGGACCGCATCACCGCCACGGGCACCTACGACGACTTCGCCGGTGTCGACCTGGCCGTGGAGGCCGTCGCCGAGGACCTGGAGGTCAAGCGGCAGCTGTTCGCGTCCCTGGACAAGGTCTGCAAGCCGGGCGCGATCCTGGCCACGACGACCTCGTCGCTGCCGGTCGTCGCCTGCGCCCGGGCCACCTCGCGCCCGCAGGACGTGATCGGCATGCACTTCTTCAACCCGGCGCCGGCCATGAAACTGGTCGAGGTGGTCCGGACGGTGCTGACGGCCGACGCCGTCCACGCAACGGTCCGCGAGGTGTGCGGCCGGATCAGGAAGCACCCGGTCGACTGCGGTGACCGCGCGGGCTTCATCGTGAACGCGCTGCTGTTCCCCTACCTCAACAACGCGATCAAGATGGTGCAGGAGCACTACGCGACGCTCGACGACATCGACGCCGCGATGAAGCTCGGAGGCGGCTACCCGATGGGTCCCTTCGAGCTGCTGGACGTCGTCGGTCTCGACGTCTCGCTCGCCATCGAGAAGGTCCTGCACCGCGAGTTCCGCGACCCGGGGCTCGCTCCGGCGCCGCTGCTGGAGCACCTGGTGGCCGCGGGCTGCCTCGGCCGCAAGACCGGCCGTGGCTTCCGCGAATATGCCAAGCGCTGAGCGTCCCGGCGGCTGGTTCCGGTCCGGCGCCGAGTGGGGTGGCCTGCTCGGTCCGGACCGGTTCCACGAACCAGGCCACGCGCAGCGAGCTGCGCACATGCAGTACGTTCAGGGCATGCCCCAGCCCGCCAAGTCCTCACGTACACCAGCCACGGCCGACGCGCCGGAGAGTGCCGCCGGCTCTCGCGCCGCCGCCCAGCGGCTCAAGATGCGCCGGGAACTGGCGGCCGCCGCGATGGAGCTGTTCGCGACCAAGGGGTACGAGGCGACCACCGTCGACGAGATCGCGGCCCAGGCCGGGGTCGCCCGCCGCACCTTCTTCCGTCACTTCCGCTCCAAGGAAGAGGCGATCTTCCCCGACCACGACGACACCCTGATCCGGGCCGAGGCGGTACTCAACGCCGCGCCGGCGCACGAGCATCCGCTCGACACGGTGTGCCGTGGCATCAAGGAAGTCATGAGGATGTACGCGGCCCGGCCGGAGATCTCGGTCGCCCGCTACAAGCTGACGCGCGAGGTTCCCACCCTGCGCGAGGCGGAGATCGCGTCGGTGGCCCGCTACGAGCGCCTCTTCACCCGCTACCTCCTCGGTCACTTCGACGAGCGCGCGCACGCCGACGACGCCAACGACGACCCGCTGCTGGCGGAGGTCGCCGCGTCGGCCGTTGTCACCGCCCACAACCACGTGCTGCGGCGCTGGCTGCGCGCGGGCGCCCAGGGGGATGTGGAGGCGCAGCTGGACCACGCCTTCGCGATCGTGCGGAAGACCTTCGGCACGGGCATCGGGGCCGGGCGCTCCTCGGACGCGCAGCCGGCCGCGGCCACGGCCTCGGCGCAGGGCGAAGTGCTGGTGACGGTCGCCCGCACCGACGCACCCCTGGACGAGGTCATGCGGACGATCGAGCAGGCGCTGAAGGAACGCTGAGCGGCCCTTCGAGGAACGCTGAACGGCCCGTCGAGGAACGCTGAGCGGCCCGTCGAGGAGCACTGAGCGGCATTTCAAGGGGCACTGAGCGGCTCATGCCGCTGTGATGACGGCCACCCTGCGGGGTGGCCGTTTTGGCATGTCAGGGGCCGTTTTGCAGTCCCCTGAAGGGCCCATTCGATCGATCATCGCTCATTTGTCACGTAAAGATTTCATCTGAGATCAGGTTCTGGCACTCAGTGCCTTGCGAGGTGACACGCGGTGTCATACGTTGAAGGGGTCCGGGCAACGTCCCAGCAAGCTCACCCGCCTGCCGGCCCGGGCGCCTGCGTCACAGGCAACCTCCCGCTCCACCCAGCGCTGCCGAACAGCACCACCGCCGAACCGACGGCACACCCTCAACCCTCAGCAGCACCGACGTAACCATCGGCGCCCCTCCCTCAGGGCGCTCACCGCCGGAGGCAACACCGTGACCGTTAAGGACATCCTGGCCGCGATCCAGTCGCCCGACTCCACGTCGGAGGACTTCGCCGCCCTCCCGCTCCCGGAGTCGTACCGCGCGATCACCGTGCACAAGGACGAGACGGAGATGTTCGCGGGCCTCGAGACCCGCGACAAGGACCCCCGCAAGTCGATCCACCTGGACGAGGTGCCGCTGCCCGAGCTCGGCCCGGGTGAGGCCCTGGTGGCCGTCATGGCCTCGTCGGTCAACTACAACTCGGTGTGGACGTCGATCTTCGAGCCGCTGTCGACCTTCGGCTTCCTGGAGCGCTACGGCCGGCTCAGCGAGCTCACCAAGCGCCACGACCTGCCGTACCACATCATCGGCTCCGACCTCGCGGGCGTCGTCCTGCGCACCGGCCCGGGCGTCAACGCCTGGCGGCCCGGCGACGAGGTCGTCGCGCACTGCCTCTCCGTCGAGCTGGAGTCCAGCGACGGCCACAACGACACGATGCTCGACCCCGAGCAGCGCATCTGGGGCTTCGAGACCAACTTCGGCGGCCTCGCCGAGATCGCACTGGTCAAGTCCAACCAGCTGATGCCGAAGCCCGACCACCTCAGCTGGGAGGAGGCCGCCGCCCCGGGCCTGGTCAACTCCACCGCCTACCGGCAGCTGGTCTCCCGCAACGGCGCCGGCATGAAGCAGGGCGACAACGTGCTCATCTGGGGCGCGAGCGGCGGACTCGGTTCCTACGCCACCCAGTTCGCGCTGGCCGGCGGCGCCAACCCGATCTGTGTCGTCTCCTCGCCGCAGAAGGCGGAGATCTGCCGCTCGATGGGCGCCGAGGCGATCATCGACCGCAACGCCGAGGGCTACAGGTTCTGGAAGGACGAGAACACCCAGGACCCCAAGGAGTGGAAGCGCTTCGGCAAGCGCATCCGCGAGTTCACCGGCGGCGAGGACATCGACATCGTCTTCGAGCACCCCGGCCGCGAGACCTTCGGCGCGAGCGTCTTCGTCACCCGCAAGGGCGGCACCATCACCACCTGCGCCTCGACCTCGGGCTACATGCACGAGTACGACAACCGCTACCTGTGGATGTCGCTGAAGCGCATCATCGGCTCGCACTTCGCGAACTACCGCGAGGCGTGGGAGGCCAACCGGCTCATCGCGAAGGGCAAGATCCACCCGACGCTGTCGAAGGTGTACTCCCTCCAGGACACCGGCCAGGCCGCCTACGACGTGCACCGCAACCTCCACCAGGGCAAGGTCGGCGTGCTGTGCATGGCCCCCGAGGAGGGCCTGGGCGTGCGCGACCACGACAAGCGCGCCCAGCACATCGACGCCATCAACCGCTTCCGGAACATCTGAGGGCCGCTGGATGACAGAGCGTCAGAAGGACCGTCCGTGGCTCATGCGGACCTACGCCGGTCACTCCACGGCCGAGGCGTCCAACGAGCTGTACCGGCGCAACCTCGACAAGGGCCAGACGGGTCTGTCGGTGGCGTTCGACCTGCCGACGCAGACGGGCTACGACTCCGACCACGTCCTCGCCCGCGGCGAGGTCGGCCGGGTCGGCGTGCCGATCGCGCACGTCGGTGACATGCGCCGGCTGTTCCAGGACATCCCCCTGGAGCAGATGAACACCTCGATGACGATCAACGCCACCGCCATGTGGCTGCTGGCGCTCTACCAGGTCGTCGCCGAGGAGCAGGGCGCCGACATCACCAAGCTCCAGGGCACGACCCAGAACGACATCGTCAAGGAGTACCTGTCCCGCGGGACGCACGTCTTCCCGCCGGTGCCGAGCCTGCGCCTGACGACGGACATGATCGCGTACACGGTCTCCCACATCCCGAAGTGGAACCCGATCAACATCTGCAGCTACCACCTGCAGGAGGCGGGGGCCACTCCGGTCCAGGAGATCGCGTACGCGATGTCCACCGCGATCGCCGTCCTCGACGCCGTGCGCGACTCCGGCCAGGTGCCGCAGGAGCGCATGGGCGATGTCGTGGCACGCATCTCGTTCTTCGTGAACGCGGGCGTCCGCTTCGTCGAGGAGATGTGCAAGATGCGGGCGTTCGGCCGCATCTGGGACCGCGTCACCCGTGAGCGGTACGGCATCGAGAACCCCAAGCAGCGCCGCTTCCGCTACGGCGTCCAGGTCAACTCCCTGGGCCTGACGGAGGCGCAGCCGGAGAACAACGTCCAGCGGATCGTGCTGGAGATGCTGGCCGTCACCCTCTCCAAGGACGCCCGCGCGCGTGCCGTGCAGCTGCCCGCCTGGAACGAGGCCCTCGGCCTGCCCCGCCCCTGGGACCAGCAGTGGTCGCTGCGCATCCAGCAGGTGCTGGCGTACGAGAGCGATCTGCTGGAGTACGAGGACATCTTCGAGGGCTCGAAGGTGATCGAGGCGAAGGTGGAGGAGCTGGTCGAGGCGTCGTTCGCCGAGATCGACCGCATCCAGGAGATGGGCGGCGCGATGGCGGCCGTCGAGTCCGGCTACCTCAAGTCGCAGCTGGTCGCCTCGCACGCCGAGCGCCGGGGCCGGATCGAGTCCGGTCAGGAGAAGATCATCGGTGTCAACATGTTCGAGGGCACCGAGCCCAACCCGCTGACCGCCGATCTGGACACCGCGATCCAGACGGTGGACCCGGCGGTCGAGGCCCGGGTCATCGCCTCGCTCCAGCAGTGGCGCGACAGCCGCTACCAGCCGCCCTTCAACCACCCGCGGCCCTGCAAGGCGCTGGAGCGGCTGAAGGAGGCCGCTCGCGGCACCGAGAACCTCATGGAGGCCACCCTGGAGTGCGCCCGCGCCGGGGCGACGACCGGCGAGTGGGCCGGGGCCCTGCGCGAGGTGTTCGGCGAGTTCCGGGCCCCCACGGGCGTCTCCTCGGCGCCGGTGGCCGTCCCCGTCGAGGAGGGCAGCACGCTCGCCCGGGTGCGCCGCAAGGTCGACCTCACGGCCAAGGACCTGAACGTGGGCAAGCTGCGCTTCCTGGTCGGCAAGCCGGGCCTGGACGGCCACTCCAACGGCGCCGAGCAGATCGCGGTCCGCGCGCGCGACGCCGGCTTCGAGGTGGTCTACCAGGGCATCCGGCTGACGCCGGAGCAGATCGTGGACGCGGCCGTCGCCGAGGACGTGCACGCGGTCGGCCTGTCCATCCTGTCCGGCTCGCACGCCCAACTGGTGCCGGACGTACTCGAACGGCTGCGTGTGGCGGGTGCCACAGACATCCCGGTGATCGCCGGTGGCATCATCCCGAACGGTGATGCCGAGCAGCTCAGGGCAGCCGGAGTGGCCGCGGTCTTCACCCCGAAGGACTTCGACATCACCGGAATCATCGGCCGCATCGTCGACGAGATCCGGAAAGCGAACAAGCTCGACCCCCTGGAGGTCCCCGCATGACCACGCCCGTCAACCGTCTGCGTCCGCGACGCTCCTGCCTCGCGGTCCCCGGAAGCAACCCCCGCTTCCTGGAGAAGGCGCAGGGCCTCCCCGCCGACCAGGTCTTCCTCGACCTGGAGGACGCGTGCGCGCCGCTCGCCAAGCCCGAGGCGCGGCACACCATCGTCAAGTTCCTCAACGAGGGCGACTGGACGGGCAAGACGCGCGTCGTGCGCGTGAACGACTGGACGACCGAGTGGACGTACCGCGACGTCGTCACGGTCGTCGAGGGCGCCGGCCAGAACCTCGACTGCATCATGCTGCCGAAGGTGCAGACGGCCGAGCAGATCGTCGCGCTGGATCTCCTCCTCACCCAGATCGAGAAGACGATGGGCTTCGAGGTCGGCAAGATCGGCATCGAGGCGCAGATCGAGAACGCCCAGGGCCTGAACAACGTCAACGAGATCGCGACGGCCTCCCAACGCGTCGAGACGATCATCTTCGGCCCGGCCGACTTCATGGCGTCGATCAACATGAAGTCGCTGGTCGTGGGCGAGCAGCCGCCCGGCTACCCGGCGGACGCCTACCACTACATCCTGATGAAGATCCTGATGGCAGCCCGCGCCAACAATCTCCAGGCGATCGACGGCCCCTACCTGCAGATCCGCAACATCGACGGCTACCGCGAGGTCGCCCAGCGCGCCGCCGCGCTCGGCTTCGACGGCAAGTGGGTGCTGCACCCGGGCCAGGTCGAGGCGTCCAACGAGATCTTCTCGCCGTCCCAGGAGGACTACGACCACGCCGAGCTGATCCTGGACGCGTACGACTACTACACCTCCGAGGCCGGCGGCAAGAAGGGCTCGGCGATGCTCGGTGACGAGATGATCGACGAGGCCAGCCGCAAGATGGCCCTGGTCGTCTCCGGCAAGGGACGCGCCGCCGGCATGCGGCGCACCAGCAAGTTCGAGATCCCGGAGGCCTGAGCGCGATGCAGTTCGGACGCACCTACGAGGAGTTCGAGGTCGGGGCCACGTACAAGCACTGGCCGGGGAAGACGGTCACGGAGTACGACGACCACCTGTTCTGTCTCCTCACCATGAACCACCACCCGCTCCACATGGACACGAACTACGCGGAGAAGACGACCGACTTCGGCAAGAACGTCGTCGTGGGCAACTACATCTACTCGCTGCTGCTCGGCATGTCCGTGCCGGACATCTCCGGCAAGGCGATCGCCAACCTGGAGATCGAGTCGCTGAAGCACGTGGCGCCGACCTTCCACGGCGACACGCTCTACGGCCAGACGACCGTGCTCGACAAGTGGCCGTCGAAGTCGAAGAACGACCGCGGCATCGTGCACGTCGAGACCAAGGGCTACAAGCAGGACGGCACGCTCGTCTGCGTGTTCCGCCGCAAGGTGATGGTGCCGACCGAGACGTACATCAAGGAGCGCGGCGGCGAGCAACCCGGCCGCCCGGAGCTGCGAGAGCAGGAGAAGTAGCCATGGCGCGACTCGCCCAGACCGCCGGTCTGACGGACGTCCAGCAGGAGATCCTGTCCACCGTCCGGGACTTCGTGGACAAGGAGATCATTCCGGTCGCCACGGAGCTGGAACACCGCGACGAGTACCCCCAGCAGATCGTGGACGGACTGAAGGAGTTGGGCCTGTTCGGCCTGATGATCCCCGAGGAGTACGGGGGTCTGGGCGAGTCGCTCCTGACCTACGCGCTGTGCGTGGAGGAGATCGCCCGCGGGTGGATGTCGGTGTCGGGCATCATCAACACGCACTTCATCGTGGCGTACATGCTCAAGCAGCACGGGACGCAGGAGCAGAAGGACCACTTCCTGCCGAGGATGGCGGCCGGTGACATCCGGGGCGCGTTCTCGATGTCGGAGCCGGGCCTCGGCTCGGACGTGTCGGCGATCACGTCGAAGGCGGTGCAGGACGGCGAGGAGTACGTCCTCAACGGTCAGAAGATGTGGCTGACGAACGGCGGGACGTCGTCCCTGGTGGCCGTTCTGGTGCGAAGTGACGAAGGTCACCCCGAGGGCACCGCGCCCCACAAGTCGATGACGACCTTCCTCGTCGAGAAGGAGCCGGGTTTCGGCGAGGCCCGCCCCGGCCTCACGATCCCCGGCAAGATCGACAAGATGGGCTACAAGGGGGTCGACACCACCGAACTCATCATGGATGGCCTGCGGATTCCTGCGAATCGCGTGCTCGGCGGGGTCACCGGCCGTGGTTTCTACCAGATGATGGACGGCGTGGAGGTCGGCCGCGTCAACGTGGCGGCGCGTGGCTGCGGCGTCGCTCAGCGTGCGTTCGAACTCGGCGTCCGGTACGCGCAGCAGCGTCACACCTTCGGGAAGCCGATCGCCCAGCACCAGGCGATCCAGTTCAAGCTGGCCGAGATGGCTACCAAGGTCGAGGCCGCCCATGCGATGATGGTGAACGCAGCACGCAAAAAGGACTCCGGGGAGCGAAACGACCTGGAGGCCGGGATGGCGAAGTACCTCGCCTCCGAGTACTGCAAGGAGGTCGTGGAAGACGCCTTCCGGATCCACGGAGGCTACGGCTTCTCCAAGGAGTACGAGATCGAGCGCCTCTACCGTGAGGCTCCGATGCTGCTCATCGGTGAAGGTACCGCCGAGATCCAGAAAATGATCATCGGCAGGCGGCTGCTCGAAGAGTATCGATTCCAGGGCTAGATGTCCGGATACGGGGTGTTTTCTTGGAGAAGAAGATCACACCCCGTCAGCACTCTTCCGCCGCCGACTCGGCTGCCTGGCTTACCCAGTTACGGCCCCGAGCCGCTACGATCGCCGGAAAGCCGCCGTCCCCCGTCAGAGTGCGGCATCATCCGCTACGAAGGTCATCCATGCCCCACAGCCAAACCTCTGCATCTCGCGACAGCCGGGCCGGCGTACGCCTCGCGCGCGGAGCATCGCCGTGGCTCCTTCCGACCGTCGCCACCGCAGCCCTCAGCCTGGCCCGGGCCCGCCGCTCCGGCGCGGCCAAGGCCGTCGCCGTTCCCGCCACCGCGCTCGCGGCGGGAATGCTGTGGTTCTTCCGCGACCCCGAGCGCGAGATCACCCAGGGCCGGGTCATCTCGCCCGCCGACGGTGTGGTGCAGAGCATCATGCCGTGGAAGGACGGCCGCACCCGCGTCGCGATCTTCATGAGCCCGCTCAACGTCCACGTCAACCGCGCGCCGCTGGCCGGCACGGTGACGTCGGTGGAGCACGTACCCGGTGGCTTCGTTCCCGCCTTCAACAAGGAGAGCGAGAACAACGAGCGGGTCGTCTGGCACTTCGACACCGAGCTCGGCGACATCGAGATGATCCAGATCGCCGGCGCGGTGGCCCGCCGCATCGTCCCCTATCTGCCCCAGGGCACGAAGGTGGAGCAGGGCGAGCGGATCGGCCTGATCCGCTTCGGCTCGCGTGTCGACCTGTACCTGCCGGAGGGCGTGGAGATCGCGGTCGAGGTCGGTCAGAAGACGGTGGCTGGGGTGACTCGCATTGACCGTGATTGATCCTGATACCAAGGCCGGGTGGGTCCCGGAGGCCGACGAGGTCGACGAGGAAGAGGAGATGCCCCTCTCCCTCCGTCTGTCGATAGCGGACACCCTGACCCTCGGCAACGCCACGTGCGGCTTCATGGCGGTGTACTTCACCACCACCGGCATCCTGATCCCGCACCTCACCGGCAGCCAGGAGACCGGCATGGCCCGCCACAGCGCGGCCACGGCGGTCATCCTCATGCTCTGCGCGGCGGTCTTCGACCTCTTCGACGGCCTGGTGGCGCGCAAGCTGCGCTCCTCCCCCATGGGCGCGGAGCTGGACAACCTGTCCGACCTGATCAGCTTCGGCCTGGCACCGGCGTATTTCGTCCTCGTCTACGGCATGGTCGCGAACGACGCCCACCAGCGGGTGGCGGCGGTCGGGGCGATCGTGGTGCTGCTGGCGGTGGTGCTGCGGCTTGCGCGGTTCTCGTGCGTGACGGTGAAGGACGGCACGTTCCAGGGCATGCCCTCGCCGTTCGGTGCGCTGACGGTCGTCGCGATCGTGCTGCTCGAGCTGCCGTTCGAGGCCACGCTGCTGGCGATCGTGGGGACGGCGTGGCTGATGGTGAGCCGGGTCGAGTACCCGAAGCCCCGTGGCTGGCTCGCGGTGGCGATGCTGGTCTGGATCGTCCTGTCCATGGGTCTGCTGGCGGCCTGGGCCTTCGGCGCGCCCGGCGGACAGCTCCTCCTGCAGACGGGGTGCGCGCTCCAGCTGGTCACGGGGGCGGTGATTCCGCTGTTCGCGACGGCTCGGCGGGTGAACAACTTCCGCGACAACCGCCGCGAGGCGCGGGCGGCGCAGCTTCCGTAGCGACCGTACGACGATGAAGGCCCCCGAGCCGATGGCTCGGGGGCCTTCTTCGTGCCTGCGGCGGCGGGAACCGCCCGGCTCAGGTCAGGAAGTCCCTGGCGATGCGTTCCGCGACCCGTTCCAGGATCGGGCCCGCCCCGGCGATGCACTTCGCCACGTCCGGCTCGGCGTCCGTCAGGGGGTAGGCCCGGCGGAATCCGGCACGGCCCAGAACCTGGGGCGGCAGGGCGAGGCGTCCGCAGACCGCCACGACGTCCTTGTCCGCGGCGCGGGCCGCGGCGGCGACACCCGCCGGGGCCTTGCCGTGCAGGGTCTGCTCGTCGAGGGAGCCCTCGCCGGTGATGACCAGGTCGGCACGGTCCAGGGCGGGTGCGAAGCCCAGGACGTCGAGCATGACCTCGATACCGGGGCGGAACCGGGCGCCCAGCAGCAGGGCGCCGTAGCCGATGCCGCCCGCCGCGCCCGCACCCGGCGACGCCGCGTACTCCGCGGCCTTCGGGCCGGCCGGGCCCTGGAGCACCTTCGCGAAGTGCGCGAGGGCGGCGTCCAGGGCCGCCACGTCCTCGGGGGAGGCGCCCTTCTGGGGGCCGTAGACCGCCGGTGCGCCCTTAGGGCCGGTCAAGGGGTTGTCGACGTCGCTCGCGAGCACCAGCTCGATCTCGGCGAGTCGCGGGTCGAGTCCCGACAGGTCGGCGGTGGCCAGTTCGGCGAGTCCGCCGCCGCCCGGAGGCACCGGCTCCCCGGCGGCGTCCAGGAACCGGGCGCCGAGCGCCGACAGCATCCCGGCTCCGCCGTCGGTGGTGGCGCTGCCGCCGACCCCGAAGACGATCGTGCGGGCGCCCGCGTCCAGGGCGGCCCGCAGCAGCTCGCCGGAGCCGTACGTGGACGCCGTGAGCGGGGCGAAGACCCCGGCGGGCAGCCGCTGCAGCCCGCTCGCCTCGGCCATCTCCACGACCGCGGTGCCGTCGCGCAGCGCGAACGCCGCCGTCACCTCGTCGCCGAGGGGGCCGGCGACCCGTGCCTCCCGGCGCTGGAACCCGGCCGCGACCGCCGCGGCCACGGTCCCGTCGCCGCCATCTGCCACCGGAAGCGCCTCGACCTCCAGGTCCGGCAGGACCCGGCGCAGCCCGGCCGTGACCCGCTCGGCGACCTCCACGGCCGTCAGCGACCCCTTGAACTTGTCCGCGGCGACGAGCACCCGCTGTGCCTTCCGGGTGTCGCTCACTGCAGCGTCCGCCACTTGCACTCCCCTTGCTCTCCGGGCCCTCACGCACGTCAAGGCCAGTCGCGCCGCTGTGACCTTAACCGCAGGACGGCCCTGGCGTCAGCACGTGCCCAGCCCCTGGACCGAGGCTCCTGGAGGCGCGGGGAACTGCGCGACCGGCCACGACGGCCCCGCAGCCGCGAACGCACCGCACACCCGACCCCGTAGGCACCTCGTGAAACGGGTAGACACCCGTCATGGGCCCCGCACACACCGACACAGATCTCACCGACCGCATCCTCGGCGGCTGGACGGGCCGCATCGCGGGAAACATGCTGGGCAAGCCGGTCGAGCAGAGCGAGCTCTGGACGCGCGACCGCATCGACCGCTACCTCCGGCAGGCAGACGCACTGCCGCTGACCGACTACCTGCCCGAGCCGATCAGCGAACACGACGGCTTCGAGCTGCGTCCCGAGTGGCGCCGGTGCGTCCGCGGCCGCATCCACGGCAGCTGCCGTGACGACGACGTCGACTACGCGATCCTCGGCCTCGACCTGCTGGAGACGCACGGCTTCGGCTTCAGCACCGAGCAGGTCGGCGACCTGTGGCTGCTGCGGCTGCCGTATCTGCAGACGTTCACCGCCGAGCGTGCCGCCTACCGCAACCTCGCGAGCGGGCTGAAGCCGCCGCTGACGGCGACGTACGACAACCCGTACCAGGAGTGGATCGGCGCCCTCATCCGCGCCGACATCTTCGGCTGGACCTGCCCGGGCGTCCCGCGCCGCGCCGCCCAGCTCGCCCGGCGGGACGCGGTGCTGTCGCACACCGGGAACGGGGTCTACGGGGCGATGTGGGCGGCGGCGCTGATCGCGGCGGCGTTCACGGCGCCCACCGTGCGGCACGCCGTCGACGAGGCCCTGGCCGTGATCCCGGCGAGCAGCCGCCTCGCCCGCACGGTGCGCCGGGTGGTCTCCCTGCACGACACCCGGATGTCCTGGGAGGACACGCTCACCACGGTCGCCGAGGAGACCACCGGCATGGGGTGGATCCACACCGTCCCGAACGCGGCCGTCCTCACCGCCGGGCTGCTCTACGGCGACGGTGACTTCACCCGCACCATCACCCTGACCGTCCGCGGAGGCCTGGACACCGACTCCAACGGCGCCACCGCCGGTTCGGTGGCCGGCGTGTTCGGCGGGGCGGCGGCCATCCCCGGCCAGTGGAAGGCCCCGCTGGAGGACACGGTCCGCAGCGCGGTGTTCGGCTTCGACCGGGTGCGGATCAGCGAACTGGCGCAACGGACGCTGCGGCTGGCGGGGGCGGCGATCTGACCGCCGGGGGTGAGGCGGGATGCGGTGGTTACCCTGCACCGGTGACTTCCTCTTCTGACTACGCCGCCTACATCGCCTCCCTGCCCCGCGTCCTGGCCGGTGCCGCCGTGCTGTTCCGGGACGGCGAGGGCCGGGTGCTGCTCGTCGAGCCCAACTACCGGGAGGGCTGGACGCTGCCCGGCGGCACGATCGAGTCGGACGACGGCGAGACCCCGCGGCAGGGGGCCCGGCGCGAGGCGGCGGAGGAGATCGGCCTGGACCGGGAACTCGGCCGGCTGCTGACGGTGGACTGGGTGCACGGCACGGGGCGTCCGCCGCTGGTGGTGTACGTGTACGACGGCGGGGTGCTCAGCGAGGACGACATCAAGGCGATCCGCCTCCAGGAGGAGGAACTGCTGTCCTGGCGGCTGGTCCCGCGCGAGGAGCTGGCCGATTGTCTGCCGGGCGCCCACAGCCGTCGTGTCCTGACCGCCCTCGACGTCCTGGCCGAGGGCTCGGGCACGACGGAGCTGGAGAACGGGCACCGGGTGTTCTGACCGGCGGCGGCACCGGTTTGCTCATCGTCGGCGCCGAGCCGACCCCGTACGACGACCGTGCCGACGACGTCGCCGGGGCCCCGTCGGCAGGGCCCTGCCGGAGCCTCTGCGCGGCCTCACGGCCGAAGCGGGCCGGGAGCAGGTCCGCCCGGCGCGTGACATCAGAAGAGCGAGGCTCCGCGTTCGAAGTCCAGCAGGCGCTGCTTGCGCTCCAGGCCGCCGCCGTACCCCGTCAGGCTGCCGTTCGCCCCGATCACCCGATGGCACGGCACGATGATGCCGACGGGATTGCGGCCGTTGGCGAGGCCGACCGCGCGGGAGGCGGTGGGGCAGCCGAGGAGGCCGGCCAGCCGGCCGTAGGTGCGGGTCTCGCCGTACGGGATGCGGCGCAGGGCGTCCCAGACCGTGCGCTGGAACGGGGTGCCGTCCAGGCGGAGTTCGACCGTGAACTCCTTCAGCTCGCCCGCGAAGTAGGCCTTCAGCTGCTCTTCCGTCTCGGCGAAGAGGGTGTCGTCGCGGGTGCCGAAGGTCTCCTCGGGCGGGCGGTGACGCTGGTCGGCCATGTACAGGCCGCACAGGACACCGTCGTCGGCGACGAGAGTGAGCGGGCCGTAGGGGCTGTCGGTCACGGTGTGCTGCTTCATCGGAAGGTCCCTATACCGGAAGGAAGTTGATCGGGTGGCTGTCGGTCGCCCAGAGGTACTGGACCGCATAGGCCCGCCAGGGGCGCCAGACTCCGGCGCGGGCGGTGAGCGCGGCGGGAGTGGACGGCAGGCCCAGTTCCCGGGCCGCGCGGCGGATACCGAGGTCGGTGGGGAGGAAGGCGTCGGGGTCGCCGAGCGCGCGCATGGCGATGACGTCCACCGTCCAGGGGCCGAAACCGGGCAGGGCCAGAAGCCGCTCTCGGGTGCGGGGCCAGTCGCTCTCCACGCCGAGGTGGAGATCGCCGTCGGCGAGGGCACGGACCAGGGTGGTGAAGGTCGTGCGGCGGGTGCGCGGCATCGCCAGGGTCCCGGGGTCGAGCGCCGCGAGGGCCTCGGGGGCCGGGAAGAGGTGCGTGAGGCCGCCCTCGGGGTCCTCGACCGGTTCGCCGTACGCCGTGACCAGGCGGGCCGCGTGGGTGCGGGCGGCGGCGGTGGAGACCTGCTGGCCGAGCACGGCCCGGACGGCGAACTCGGCCTCGTCGACCGTGCGCGGCACGCGCCGGCCGGGCGCCTTGGCGACCAGCGGCGCCAGCACCGGGTCCGTGCGGAGCTGGTCGTCGATCGCCACCGGGTCGGCGTCCAGGTCGAGCAGGCGGCGGCAGCGGCTGATGGCGACGGTCAGATCGCGCAGGTCGCTGAGGGTGAGGCGGCAGGCGATGTGGTCCGGGCCGGGGGTGAGGGCCACGACGCCGTGACCGTACGGGAGGCGCAGGGTGCGGCGGTAGGAGCCGTCGCGCCACTCCTCCACGCCGGGTACGGCCGTCGCGGCGAGGTGGCCGAAGAGGTTGTCGGGGTTGAGCGGGGCGCGGAACGGCAGCCGCAGGGACAGCGCGCCGGGGGTGCTCGTGCCCTGCCGCTTCGGGGCGCGGGCGCGCAGTTCCCCCGGGGGCAGGGCGAAGACCTCACGGACCGTGTCGTTGAAGGTACGGATGGAGGCGAAGCCGGCGGCGAAGGCGATCTGCGCCATGGGCAGGGCGGTCGTCTCGATGAGCAGCCGGGCCGTCTGGGCGCGCTGCGCGCGGGCGAGCGCGAGTGGGCCGGCGCCCAGTTCGGCGAGGAGCTGCCGCTCGACCTGCCGCGTGCTGTAGCCGAGCCGGCCGGCGAGGCCGGGCACGCCCTCGCGGTCCACGACCCCGTCGGCGATCAGCCGCATGGCACGGGCCACGAGGTCGGCGCGCTGGTTCCATTCCGGGGAGCCGGGGCTGGTGTCGGGCCGGCAGCGTTTGCAGGCCCGGAACCCGGCCTGCTGACAGGCCGCCGCGCTGGGGTGGAAGACCATGTTCTCCGGCTTGGGCGGCACCACCGGGCAGCTGGGACGGCAGTAGATGCCGGTGGTCAGGACGGCCGTGAAGAACCAGCCGTCGAAGCGTGCGTCCTTCGACCGTACGGCGCGCACGCAGCGCTCGGTGTCGGTGTGCATCCCCGTCTGCATGAGTCCAGCATCCGGCACCGGGCGGCACGGGGCTGGCGAGAATCCGACATCGACGTGCGGGCCCGGCACCGTCTCACGGGCACAGATGAAGATTCATTCATGTGTTCGCGTGGGGCCGCTAGGATGACGTCATGGGTCATGGAGCCGTCACTCCCGCGCAGGACGCCGGCGAGCGCGTACGCCTGGACGCGGACAACGTCGCGAAGGTCGCCACCACGCTCCAGGCCCTGTCCACACCCTCCCGGCTGCTGATCCTGGCGCGGCTGCGCGAAGGCCCGCTGCCGGCCACGGAGTTGGCCGCCGAGGTGGGCATGGAGCAGTCGGCCTGCTCGCACCAGCTGCGGCTGCTGCGCAATCTGGGTCTGGTCGTGGGCGAGCGGCGGGGCCGTTCGGTGGTGTACGCGCTGCACGACCACCATGTCGCCGAGCTGCTCGACCAGGCCGTGTACCACGTGGAGCATCTGCGGCTGGGCATCAGCGACGCCGCCGGTTGAGGCGGCGCCGCCGACACGGTCTACGCGGTGGCGGTCGGCCGTCGCGAGGCCTCCATCGCCTCACTCACGCGCGTGAGCGGACGCAGCCGGTAGGTGTACGCGTAGTCGCGGCCCGCGAGCAGCTTGAACTCGTCGTGCGTGTGCGCCCCCCAGCTGTTGTCGCCGCCCACGCCCATCTGGCGGTGGTTGAGCCGCAGGACCACCGCGTCCCGGGGGGTGAGCTGGTAGTCGTGGCGGGCGCCGACCGAGAGGTCCTCGGGCGTGAAGTGCGAGGCGTTGACCTCCAGCAGCGGCTCACCGGACACGAGCAGTCCGCGCCCCCTGCCGTCGGTCAGCGCCGCCCATCGGACGTCGGTCTTGTTGCCGTTCTCCTGAGGGCGCAGGTACGGGGTCCACTGCTTGGAGACGGTGCCGGAGTACAGGCCCACGTCGGTGGCGTTGTTGCGGTCCCACATGTTCTCCTCGGGGCCCCGGCCGTAGTAGTGCAGCCGGTCCAGGCCCCTCGGCAGGAACAGCAGGGTGCCGACCTCCGGGATGTACGGCAGGTTCGCCGCCCCCGGGTGCAGGGTGTTGTCGACCTTGATCTCGCCGTTGCCGAAGACCGTGTACGTCGTGCTGTACGTGGACTCGGTGCCGGTGGGCAGCGTGCCGGTGACGGTGATCTCGACCGCCCGGCCGTCCAGGGGCCGCACCCTGACGTCGGCCACCTTCCGCCTGGCTCCGGCGTCCCGCCACGTCTGGTTGCGGGTGTGGTGGCCGTTGCCCCGGTCGTTGTCGGTGGGCGCCCGCCAGAAGTTCGGGACGGGGCCGGAGGTGATGAGCGGGGTGCCGCCCGCCTCGTAGGAGGTGATGGTGCCGGTGCTCTTGTCGACGGTGACGGCGAAGCCCTTGCCCTTCACGGTGACGCTCTTGTCCCCGTCGGTGTGGCCGAGGGCGGGCACGGTACGCAGCGGCGCGGGTTTCACGGCCGGGCTGCCCGCGTCGAGTTCGAGCTGCCCCTTGGCCACCTCGAAGCCGGCCTTGGCCCACTTGGCGGATTCCCTGGTGGTGAAGGAGAGCTGGAGGAAGTACTCCGTGCCGGGCTCGGGCTTCGCCGGGAGGCGCACCGGGACCTTGACGTCCTTGCTGCTCAGCGGGGCGACGTTCAGCTGGTCGCGGGTCAGCCGGCCGCGCTGGACGACCTTGCCGTCGGCGACGAGGGACCAACGGCCGTCGAACTCGCGGAGGTTGGTGAACAGGTACTCGTTGGTGAGCGTGACGGCGCCGGGGCCACCGGAGGCCGGGGTCGCGTTGATGGCCTGGTAGATCTGCTTGACCTCGGCGGACTTGCCGGTGAGGGTGCGGTCGGGCAGGACGATGCCGTCGCCGGCGAAGGCACCGTCGTTGGGGTTGTCGCCCCAGTCACCGCCGTACGCGTAGAACGTCTTGTCGCGCGGGCGCTTCTCGGTGAGGCCGGCGGTGGCCGCGTCGAACCAGAAGCGCACGCCCTCGTCGTCGGCCTTGCGGGTGTCCGAGGCCAGTTCCGCGGCGCTCAGGGCGCGGGCGTACACGCGGGCGCGGCGGATGGTGCCGCTGAACTCCCGGGTCGGGTTGTCGATGTCGGTGGCGAGCGACAGGGACGCGGTGTTGACGCCGGGGCGGCGGGTGGTGGTCCGGGTGCCGCGCACCTGCCCGTCGACGTACAGGGTGACTGTGCCCGCGTCCGCGTCGAAGACGCCGGCGATGTGGTGCTCCTTGCCGGTCCAGCCGTCGGGCAGGGCCCAGCTCGCGGTGACCCACTGGCCGCCGCCGTGGATGAAGAACTCCAGGTTCTTGTCGGTCTGCTTGAGGGCGTACTGGGTGTCGCCCTTGGCGATGACGGGCTGATGGCCACCGGTGATGTCCGGAGTGACCCAGGCCTCCAGGGTCAGGGAGCCGGTGAGGTCGAGGCGGGTGTCGCGGGGGAAGACGGTGCCGCCCGAGACGCCCTTGGCGCGGTCGAAGGTGCCGGCGGGCGCGATGATCTCGCCGCGCAGCGCTCCCGGGCCGGACTCGGTCAGCAGCTTGCGGGCGGGGGTGGGCCAGCTCAGGGCCTGGTCGGCGAAGTCCCAGATCCAGCCGCCCTGGAGGACGTCGTAGCGGCGGACGATGTCCCAGTACTTCTTGAAGTTGCCGTTGGAGTTGCCCATGCCGTGGGAGTACTCGATCATCACGTACGGCCGGGTGTCACCGGTGTCCTTGGCGCGCTGCTCGACCCGCTGCGGGCTGTCGTACATCTCGGAGCGGATGTCGCTGATGCCCGGGCGGTCGTCGCCCTCGTACTGGATGACGCGGGTGGGGTCGTAGGAGCGGATCCAGTCGTGCATGGCGTTGAAGGTGGTACCGCCGCCCGCCTCGTTGCCCAGGGACCAGATGACCACGGAGGCGTGGTTCTTGTCGCGGTGGACCATGTTCTGGGCGCGGACCACGCAGGCCTCGGTCCACTCGGGGTGACCGCTTCCCGGGAACTCGTCGCGGACACCGTGGGTCTCCAGGTTGGTCTCGTCGACGAGGTACAGGCCGTACTCGTCGGCGAGTTCGAGCCAGAGCGGGCTGTTGGGGTAGTGCGAGGTGCGGACGCTGTTGATGTTGAGGCGCTTGATGATCCCGATGTCCTCGACCATCTGCGCGCGGTTGATCGCCGAGCCGGTGACGGGATGCATCTCGTGGCGGTTGGTGCCGCGGAAGGAGACCGGCTTGCCGTTGATGCGCATCAGGCCGTCCTTCAGCGCGAACTCGCGGAAGCCGACCCGGTGCGAGAGGGTCTCCACCACCTTGCCGGCGGGGTCGCGCAGACGGAGCACGGCGGTGTAGAGGTTCGGGTGCTCGGCCGACCACAGCTTCGGTGAGGGGACGGCTCTGGACGCCTCGACCGTCACCTCGTCGCCGTCGGGGACGTCGGCGGAACGGTTCAGGGGCCGGGACCAGACCGCGTGGCCACGGGCGTCGTAGAGCTGGGTCTCGACGGTGTAGCGGCCCCCGCCCTCGCCGCCGTAGTCGCGCACGTGCGCGGTGACCTCGAGCTCGGCGGAGGTGTAGCCGTCACCGAGCGGGGTGTCCAGCTTGAAGTCGCGCAGGTGCACGCTGGGCGTGGAGTACAGGTGGACCGAGCGGAAGATGCCGCTCAGCCGGATCATGTCCTGGTCCTCCAGCCACTCCGCGTCGGAGTAGCGGTACACCTCTACGGCGATCTGGTTGGTGCCCGGCTTGAGGTGGGGGGTGATGTCGTACTCGGCGGAGGTGTAGGAGTCCTCGTGGTAGCCCACCAGTTCGCCGTTGATCCACACGTAGTGGGCGGACTTGACGCCCTCGAAGTGCAGGAAGGTGCGCCGGCCCCGCCAGTTGCGGGGCACGGTGAAGGTGCGGCGGTACTGGCCGACGGGGTTGTAGCGGGTCGGGGCGGCCGGTGGCTGGGCTTCCTCGCCACGGCCGTTGGGGCCCCACCAGGGGTAGGTGATGTTGACGTAGATCGGGAAGTCGTAGCCGTGCAGCTGCCAGGCCGAGGGGACGGGGATGGAGTCCCAGCCGGAGTCGTCGAGGTCGGTGCGGTGGAAGTCGGTGTCCCGGTCGTCGGGGCGGTCCGCGTAGGCGAACTTCCAGGTGCCGTCGAGGCTCAGCCGGTACGGCGAGCGCTCGCGGTCGCCCTTCAGGGCCTGCCCGAGGTCCGCGTAGGGCATGAGGGTGGTGTGCGGTGGCTCGGTGCCCACCCGGTACACGCTCAGGCCGTCGTTCCACTCGGGAGGGCCGTCCGCGGCCGGACGCCGCCCGGCCGCGTGTGCCGCGGCGGGCGACGCGGACAGGGCGAGCGCGCCGAGCACGGCGGCTCCTCCCTCCAGCAGTCGGCGGCGGCTGACGACCGGCCGGTCGGCGGGAGAAGGGTGCGAGTGGGGGTGCGGCATGACCGTGGCCTTCCTCGGTTCGACAGGGTGCTGCACGGACTGAGGGCATGTCAGACGGGAGCCCCAACCGCCCACCCACGATGGGTGTTTCTGTTGGGATCCGTGCAACTGACGGTGACGGAGCAACTGCTGAGCAGGCACACCCTAGGACTCGAACACAAACGAAGCAATGATCCCGTCGGACTTTGTGCGGTCCTGGTGGATCCTCGGGGTCGGGCGGCGTTCAGGACGTGAGGAACATCAGCAACTCACCCGTCAGCCGGGCGGGCGCGTCCAGCGGGACGAGATGACCGGCCTCCGGGACGGGCACCAGCCGGGCTCCCGGGATCAGGGCGGCGAGTTCCCGCCCCCTGGCGAACGGGATCCAGGTGTCCTCGGTGCCCCAGCACACCGTGACGGGCAGGTCGATCGTCGGGTAGAGCGGCTGGATCTCGTCGGTGTAGCGCTGGTCGGCCTGCGCGATCTGCCGGTAGAAGGCGGCCTGGCCCTCCTCCCCCGTCCAGGGCCCGACCAGGGCGTCGAGGGCGGCGGGACGCAGTCCGGGGTGGCTCGCGGACGAGACGTACTCGCGCACCAGGGCCTCGTGCAGTGCCGCCGGGAGCTGCTCGAAGACCCGGCTGTGTTCCCCGACCAGCCGGAAGAAGGGGGAGCCCCAGGGCTTCAGCGCCACCGGGTCGACCAGCGCGAGCCGCCGGTAGCGGGCTCCGTGCAGCAGATGGGCGCGCAGGGCCACGCACCCCCCGAAGTCGTGCGCGACGACCGCCGGCTCCTGAAGTCCCCAGTGCGCGAGCAGCCCGGCGAAGATCCGGCCCTGGGCGCCCAGTGAGACGTCCTGTCCGGCGTGCATGCCGGAGGTGCCGTAGCCCGCCATGTCCCACACGTGCACGCGGTGCCCGGCGGCGGCCAGGGCGGGCGCGACCTCGTGCCACACGTACGAGGAGAAGGGCGTCCCGTGCAGCAGCACCACCGGCTCTCCGCCGGGGTCGCCGAGCCGGTCCCAGCGCACGGTCCCCGACCCGGTGACCAGGCTCTCCCGCAGCGTCCAGTCGTCCACGAGGCCACTCCCTCCCGCCACGAGCACCCACCCGCGGCTTTTTGTCATTTCGGCGCGACAGTGCCGCTCCTCCGACCGTAATGTGACCTCATCGGACAGCCAGAGCGACAGATCATGGCGGTACCTTTGCCGCGCCGGAAGGAGCGGCTCGCATGAACGGGTATGCGACCTCGGACCGCGACGCCGTCACGGCCGCGCCCGGCGGGTTGCTGGATCTGCTGAAGGTCGCGGCGGTGGTCCTGGACGCGGGCGGGCGCATCGCGTTGTGGAGCCCCGAGATCGAGCACCTGCTCGGCTGGACCGCGGCGGAGGCCCTTCGGCAGCGCGCGGACACCCTCCTGGTCTCCCCCGAGAACCGGCCCCGCGGCAGGGAGCTCTTCGCCCAGGTCAGTACGGGGGACCGGTGGGCCGGTGTCTTCCCGCTGCGGCACCGCGACGGCACGGAACGCGCCGTGGAGTTCCGTACGATGCGCCTCCTCGACCCCGAGGGACAGCCCCACCTGCTGGGACTCGCCACGGACGCGACGACCGTACGGCAGGTGGAGCGCGACCTCGCCCTCTCGCACAGCCTCGTCAACCAGACGCCGCTCGGCATCGCCGTCTTCGACAACGACCTGCGCTGGGTCGGGGTCAATCCCGCGCTGGAGCGGATCAACGGGGTGCCCGAGGAAGCCGTGCTGGGGCGCCGCCTGGGTGAGGTGCTGCCGGGTCTGGACGTGGCGACCATCGAGGCCCGGATGCGGCACGTCCTGGAGACCGGCAGACCCCTGCTCGACCAGCAGACGGTCGGCCGTACGGCGGCGGACGTCCGGGAGCGCGCCTACTCGGAGTCGTATCACCGCATCGAGGACACCGACGGCCGGGTGCTCGGGCTCGCGATGGCCGTGCTGGACGTCACCGAGCGCCAGCAGGCCGCGGCGGAGGTCGCGCAGGCGCGCCAGCACCTGTCGGTGATCGCCGACGCGGGCATGAAGATCGGCACCACGCTGGACCTCCAGCAGACCGCCCGGGAGCTGGCCGGTGTGGTCGTGCCGCACCTCGCCGACCTGGCCGCCGTGGACGTCCTGGAGTCGGTCGTGGCCAGCGGCACCATCACACCCGTGTCGGGCGGCGCCCCGGCCGAGTTCCGGGCGCTGGCCGTCGCGGCCGGCTACCCCACCGACGCCATCCACGCCGCCGACCCGGTGGGCGAGGTGGCCACGTACGGCTCGTCGCGGGTCATCACCCAGTGCGTGCGCAGCGCCCGCCCGGTCCTGATCGAGCGCGTGGACGGCAAGATGCTGCGGCGTCTGGCCCGGGACTCACGGGCCGCCCAGGCCCTGCACGAGGCCGGTGCCCACTCCTACCTGGCGCTGCCGCTGGTGGCCCGGGGCAAGGTACTCGGCACGCTCTCGCTCTACCGCACGGTCAACGAGCGCCCCTTCGACGACCGGGACCAGGTGCTCGCCTCCGAACTGGCCGCCCGGGCCGCGATCTGCATAGACAACGCCCGCCTCTACGGCCGCGAGCGCGGCACCGCCCTGACCCTGCAGCGCAGCCTGCTGCCGAGCACGCCCGCCGAACGGGAGGGGCTGGACATCGCCGCCCGCTACCGCCCGGCCCTCAGTGAGGTCGGCGGCGACTGGTACGACGTCCTGCCGCTGGGCCCGGGGCGCACCGCGCTGGTCGTCGGGGACGTCATGGGCAAGGGCGTCCAGGCCGCTGCGATCATGGGGCAGCTGAGCACGGCGACGCGGGCGCTGGCCCGGCTGGACCTGCCACCGGCCGAGCTGCTGCGCCACCTCGACGACATCGCCGGCTCGCTGGGCGACGCCATCGCCACGTGTGTGTACGCGGTGTGCGACCTGGAGCGCGGCACCTGCGAGCTGTCCAGCGCCGGGCATCTGCCGCCGGTGCTCGCCGGGACGGACGGGAGCGCGAAGCTCCTCGACGTGCCGAGCGGTGTGCCGCTCGGGGTCGGCGGCGTGGCGTTCGGCACGCTGGAGGTGGACCTCGCCCCGGGCTCCCTGCTCGCCCTCTACACGGACGGGCTGGTCGAGAACCGGTCGGAGCCGATCGACACCGGCCTCGACACGCTGACCCGCCTGCTCCGGAACACGGGGCCCAGCCTGCAGCGCGCGAGCGACAGTCTGCTCAGCGCGCTGAGTCCCGAACCGGACGACGACGTGGCCCTGCTGCTGGTCCGCAGGCGGACCTGAGGCGACGGCTCAGGCGTCACCCCTGCGTGGGGTGCACAGGGCCCAGATGATGAACGCGGACATCGCGATCATGACCACGGACCAGACCGGGTAGGCCGGCAGGGAGAGGAAGTTGGCGATGATGACGAGTCCGGCGATGCCCACGCCGACGGCGCGCGCCCAGCCGGACCCCTGGAACAGACCCATGCTGACGAGCACGGCGACCACACCCAGGGCGAGGTGGATCCAGCCCCAGCCGGTGAGATCGAACGCGAAGACGTAGTTGGGGGTCGAGACGAAGACCTCGTCCTCGGCGATGGCCGCGATGCCGCGCATCACGGCGAGGATCCCGGTAATCATGAGCATGACGGCCGCGAAGACCATCGTGCCGGTGGCCAAGCCGTGCTTCGCCGTCCTGTGCCCGTGCGTCGGGTGTGTGGCGGTCATGAGTTGCCTCGTTTCTGCTGCGTTCGGCGCGGTCAGCGACCAGAGGAGGAGGTGGCCTGCCGCGAGGATGCCGATGGGCCGGAGCCGCTCAGGACCAGGTCCTTGGCCTTGCGGAACTCCTCGTCCGTGATGTCACCGCGGGCGCGGATCTCGGACAGCCTGGCGAGTTCGTCGACGCTGCTCGGCCGGTCGTCGCCGCCCCTGGCGGTCTGCCGTATGTAGCTGTCCATGGCCTCCTGCTGCTCGCGGGCGTGTGAGATTTCCCTGCGTCCCATGTTCTTGCCGCGGGCGATGACGTAGACGAACACCCCGAGGAAGGGCAGGACGATGCAGAACACCAGCCAGCCCGCCTTGGCCCCGCCGCTCAGCGAGTCGTCGCGGAAGATGTCGAAGACGATCCGGAAGAGCAGCACGAACCACATGATCCACAGGAAGAACCACAGCATCGCCCAGAAGGCGCTCAGCAGCGGAAAGTCGTACGCCAGGTAGGTCTGCGCACTCATGTCACCCCTCCGTCCCGGGCACCCGCCCGGCAGCCGTTGCGTGCCGCTGTCAGCCTGCTCGCGATCCGCACCGCGCCGCATCACCCGGAGCGGGTGATCGTGTGGCCGCCGCGCGGGAACAACGGGGGGCGCTTTCCCGGCCCGCCGGCTCAGGCGTTCCCGGTGGGGCCGTGCGCAACGCCGGCGGACGATCCGCGCGGCGCCGCCCGCCGGGCGTGCGCGAGCCGCTCCTCCTCTCCGGCGAGCCGCCGATCCGTCGGTACTCCGGCTCTCCGGTTCTCCGGCTCTCCGGTTCTCCGGTTCTCCGGTTCTCCGGCTCTCCGGCTCTCCGGCTCTCCGGTCCTCCGGTCCTCCGGTCCTCCGGTCCTCCTGGGCGGGAACGCCGCTGCCGAGCAGCGTCGCCTGCGCCACCGGCCACCGGGTCACCCCTGGTGGGTGATCCGTCCCCGGCGCCACCGCGGTGAGGTGGTGAGGTGGTGACACCCCATGTCGGCGCAGGAGCACGAGAAACGAGATGAACGATCCAGCGATGGCCCGGGCCACGCCCGCCAGGCTCCGGCAGAAGCAGGACCAGGAGCGAGAGCGGCGTCGGCGACCGCACGGTCCGCGGCGACGCGCGAGGGCCGCGGTCCTCGTGCGCGCGGTGCTCATCGCGACCGGTCTCGTCACCGTCTACTACGTGCTGCCTCTTGACGGGCGGAGCACGACCGGCACCTCGGCACTGCTCGCCTGCGGCCTGCTGCTGTGCGTCGTGGTCTTCTGGTGGGAGGTCCGGGCCATCGCGTACTCGCCCTACCCGCGGCTGAAGGCCGTCGAGGCCCTGGCCGCCACGCTGATCCTCTTCCTCCTGCTCTTCGCGGGCACCTACTACCTCCTGGAGCACTCCGCCCCGGGTTCCTTCAGCGAACCGCTGACCAAGACCGACTCCCTGTACTTCACACTCACCACGTTCACCACGGTCGGGTACGGGGACATCGCCGCCCGTTCCCAGACCGGACGCGTACTGACGATGGTGCAGATGGCGGGCGGACTGCTGCTGGTGGGCGTCGCCGCACGGATTCTCGCCGGTGCCGTACAGGCGGGCCTGCGCCGTCGGGGACGGGAGCCCTCGGACGACCTCACCCCGCGGCCGGAGGACTGAGCCATGACCGTACCGGGCCCTCTCACGACCTTCCTGTCGCCGGCCGAACGGGCGGCCGAGGGCCGGAACGTGCGACGGCACGTCCCCCGCTCGTCCCACGGCTACTTCGACGCGGGGCCGCAGCGCTTCGACCCGGTCGAGGTGGTGGAACGTCAGTCAGCCACCCGCATACCGGAGTTGGTGCCGATCCGCTACGCCCGGATGCTGGAGTCCCCGTTCCGCTTCTACCGGGGCGCGGCGGCCATCATGGCGGCGGACCTCGGGGCCGTCGCGGACACCGGACTGCGGGTGCAGCTCTGCGGCGACGCCCATCTGCTGAACTTCCGGCTGCTGGCCTCGCCGGAACGCCATCTGGTGTTCGACATCAACGACTTCGACGAGACCCTGGCCGGACCGTTCGAATGGGATGTCAAGCGGCTGGCGGCCAGTTTCGCCATCGCGGGCCGGGCCAACGGTTTCGAGACCGAGGAGCAGAACCGGGTCGTGGAGAGGTGTGTGCGGGCCTACCGGCAGCGAATGCGGGAGTTCGCGGGCATGCGCACCCTGGACATCTGGTACGCGCAGGACGACGCCGACCGGCTGCGGGAACTGATGGCCGCGTCGATGACCAAGGAGGCCAGGCGCCGTACCGACGAGGCGACGGCGAAGGCCAGGACCCGCACTCACCTCCAGGCCTTCGAGAAACTCACCCGGGTCACGGACGAAGGCCGGCGGATCACCCCCGACCCGCCCCTGATCACCCCGCTGCGCGACCTGGTGGACGACTCCGCGCCGCACGGGCAGGAGAAGGAGCTGCGCGCCGTCCTGGAGGGATACGCGCGGACCCTGTCGTCCGAGCGCCGGCACCTGCTGCGTCGCTTCCGGCTGGTCGACATCGCCCGCAAGGTGGTGGGCGTCGGCAGCGTCGGCACCCGCTGCTGGATCGTGCTCCTGCTCGGCCGGGACGACGACGACCCGCTGCTGTTGCAGGCCAAGGAGGCACAGGCGTCGGTGCTCGCCGACCACACCGACGGCATCCGCTACGACAACGAGGGACGCCGCGTGGTGGCGGGCCAGCGGCTGATCCAGACGACCAGCGACATCCTCCTCGGCTGGACGCACGCCACGGGCCTCGACGGACACGAGCGGGACTTCTACGTACGTCAGCTGCGCGACTGGAAGGGCATCGCACGGCCGGACACCATGGGCCCGGACCTGCTGCGGCTGTTCGCCGGGCTGTGCGGAGCGAGCCTGGCGAGGGCCCATGCCCGCTCGGGCGATCCCGTGGCCATCGGGGCGTACCTCGGCGGCGGGAACCGCTTCGATCGCGCGCTCACCGCGTTCGCGCAGTCCTACGCCGACCGTAACGAGCGGGACTTCGCCGCACTGGGCGCCGCCGCCCGCTCCGGCCGGGTTCACGCGGCGCCCTCGTGAGCCGGTCACTCCGGCAACTGGCGCATCTCCACGACCCTGAGCCCCAGCGACTGGAAACGGGCCAGCAGACCGTACAGGTGGGCCTCGTCCACGACCGGGCCGTACAGCAGCGTCTGCCCGGACACCACCACGTGGTCCAGTTCCGGGAAGACCTTGGCCAGTGTCTCCGACATCTGTCCGGCGATGCGGATCTCGTAGCGCATGAGCTGCTCTCCCGCGGGCGGCCCGAGAGTGGGAGGCGCGCCCTTCCCCAGCGATGGTCCGCCTCGGCGGCCCGCGCGCCCTCACCCGGCACAGGTGAACCTCCGCGGGCGCCCCGCGGAGCTCGCGTCCGTGCTGAGCCGCAGCCGCGCCGCACCCGCCCCCCCCCGTGAGGGGGTAGGGCCGAGCGGCGCCCCGCACGACGGGGCCCGAGCCACGCCCCGCGCCAGAGGGCCCGAGCCACGCCCCGCGCAAGGTGGGCAGGCCAGCCGCGGGGTCACAGGATCCGCGCCTCGCGGGCGCGGCGGACCGCGTCGCCGCGCCGGCTCACCGCGAGCTTGCGGTAGATGCTCTTGAGGTGGGTCTTCACGGTGTTCACCGACACGTGGAGGTCGGTTGCGATCTCCTCCGTCGACCTCATCTCGGCCAGCCTGCGCAGCACGTCACGCTCACGCGCGCTCAGTTCGTCGACCACGAGCGGCCGCGGCTGTGCGGTGGGGACGGGGGGACCGTTCCCGGGTCCGGGGAGGAGCCAGCCGGCCGCCAGCTCCCGCAGGCGGCCGGTGCCGAGCAGCGGGCGGATCCAGGGGCCGGTTTCCAGGAACGGCAGGCGCAGCTGCTCGCGCCTGCCGTCCTGGAGGGCCCGGCCGAGCAGGCGGTGGGCGGTGGTGTGGTCGCCGAGCTCGTGGGCGGCCTGGGCACGGACCAGCGTGGCCCGGACGGTCACCGCCGGCCCGGGCCGGTCGGCCTCCGGCAGGCTGTGGAGCATTTCGAGCGCTTCCTCGGGGTGGCCCGCCGCGAGCCGGGCCCGGGCGGCCTGCACGGCGCAGGCGGCCCGGCGGTCGGCCACATGTTCGACGGCCTTCCGGGCCGACTCGGGTTGCCCCTGGGCCAGGTAGGCGGCGGAGGCGAGGGCCGCGGCGTGGTCCTCGGCCCAGGGTGAGCTCACGACGGCCGGGACGATCGTGTCCGCCGCCGCCAGCGCCGCCCGGGTATCTCCCTTGGCCAGCAGCAGCCGGCCCCTGGTGAGCATCCGGCCCGCTTCCTCGACGGGATCCTCTCCGGGAAGGCGGGAGGCGGC
This sequence comes from Streptomyces sp. NPDC012474, assembly GCF_042955185.1. Classification (NCBI taxonomy): domain Bacteria; kingdom Bacillati; phylum Actinomycetota; class Actinomycetes; order Kitasatosporales; family Streptomycetaceae; genus Streptomyces; species Streptomyces sp. NPDC012474. Next base: position 288,108 of record NZ_JBIBEP010000008.1, on the reverse strand, counting down.
GGCCTCGTCGAGAAGCGTCTGCGCCTCGTCGAGTTCGGCACGGTCGATGAGGACGGCGGCCCGGACCAGAGCGCCGAGGCCGGCCCCGGACCGCTGGGACAGGCTGTACCGCTGTGCCTGGCCGGCCGCCGCCAGGGCTTTGTGCTCCGCCCGGCCGAGCCAGCCGTTCAGGTAGTCGATCAGAGCCAGGTGGCCCAGAGCCTCCCATCGGGGCAGCGCCATGGCCGCTCCGCCGGGTCGTCCGGCAACCGCCGACAGGACGGTCCGGGCGTCCTCGAAGCGCCCGGCCCACAGACGGGCGCAGCCCAGGTGGGTGAGCAGCAGGGCGTTCAGCTCCGGGTGCTCGTCGAGCAGACGCCCGGGAACGTCCGGCCGGAGGGCCAGCGCCTGCTCCGCGGCGCGTTCCGCCCTGCCCGGGGTTCCGGTCAGCCGGGCCGCCAGGGCTTCCAGCAGGGCGCAGGCGAGCCCGGCCGCCGCCGGGTCCGTCGCGCCGTCCCGGGCCAGTTCCTCCTCGGCCCGGCGCAGGTGTGCCAGGCCGTGTTCGACATCGCGGCCGGCCAGCTCGCGGGCCGCGCGGACGAGGTCCGGGGCCGGGCCCCTGACGTCGGGGCCCATCCGCTCGAACAGCGCGGTCAGGTCGTCGGAGCGCAGGCCGGTGAACAGCTGCCCGAGGGCGAGGTCGTCGATCACCGCCCGTGCGGTGAACACCCAGTCGTCCGCCGCCGCACCCTGGGCGAGCGCCTCGGGCAGGGCTCCGGAACGCCGCAGCCACCGGGCCGCCCGGCTGCGCAGTTCCTGCTCCAGGCCGGGGAAGCGCTCGCGCAGGTGGGCGCGGAGGATCTCGGCGAACAAGGGGTGCAGGGTGTACCACGAGTGGCCGAGGTAGTGGACGAAGGCGTTCTCGCGCTGCAACGCGGCCAGGACGGCCTCCGCGTCCGTGCGCTGTGTCAGCGCGTTGACCAGGTCGGGGCAGCAGCGCTCCAGAACGCTGATGTGCAGCAGCAGGTCCTGTATGCCGGGGGCCTGCCGGTCGAGCACCTCGGCCAGCAGGAAGTCGGCCACCGCGCTGTGATCCGCCTCGAACTGCTTGAGGTAGGTGTGCGGATCCGGGCTCTGCCGGGCGGCGAGCGCACAGAGCCTGAGCCCCGCGGCCCATCCCCGGGTCCGTTCCACCACGGCCTGCACGGCGCTCGCGGGCAGGTGCAGGCCATGTCGTGCCAGGAGCTCATGGGCCTCATCGGGGGTGAAGGCCAGCTCTGCGTCCCGGATCTCCGTCATCTCGCCCGACGCCCGGTAGCGGTGCAGCGGCAGCAGGGGTTCGGTGCGGGTGACCAGCACCAGACGCAGGCCCCGCCCGGCGTGGTGCAGGACGAACTCCAGCTGTTCGGCGATCTCGCGGGAGGCCACGCGATCGAACTCGTCGAGGACGACGACCGCGGGGTGCTCCCTGGCCTCGAGACCGGCGGCGAGCCGGGTGAGCGTCCGCGGGTCCACGCGGCTCGCCTCCGCGGGGCTGCCGACCTCGCTCGCCACCGCCATGCCGGCCGCGCGCAGAGCCTGCAGCACGTGCGCCCAGAAGACGCCGGGGCCCTGATCGGTGGTCTCGGCGGTGAGCCAGGCGACCGGGTGGCGCAGGCGTGCGGCCCAGTCGGCGACCAGGAGCGTCTTGCCCGCCCCGGCCGACCCGTTGACCATCGTCAGGGGCGTCCCCAGCGCCTGGTCGAGGTGCCCGGTCAGGCGCGGCCGGCACACGAAGGTGGCGGGCCTGGCCGGCAGGGCGAACCGGGTGCGCAGCAGCGGGTCGCCGGTGGGGTCGGCGCACGCGAGCCCCGCCTGAGGAGTCGCATCAGTCGCGGCCATGGGGTCCACCCCTGCCTGCCGTCCGTCAGTCGGTCCTGACCTGGCGATCGTCCCGATCAGCATCTCAGTGTTCGCTCACCCGCGCATGCCCGCCGTGCCTCATCGTTCCCCGTCAACCACCCGTGGCGGGCGATGCGGTCACCGCTGCGCCGGGAGTTTCCTGGGGTGACGCACCGGCGCGCGGGGCGCATCGGCGATCATCATCCAGAGCGGGCCGCTCGGCACGGCCGGGGCGGCTCGGAACGGGAGTACCGACCATGTGCCGCTGGCTCGCCTACTCGGGCACCCCCGTGCTGCTCGACGACGTCCTCTACCGTCCCGAGCACTCGCTGATCGACCAGAGTCTGCACGCGCGGATGGGGGTCGAGACCACCAACGGCGACGGCTTCGGCGTCGGCTGGTACGCGTGGCATCTGCGTACCCCGGCCGTCATCCGCGACACGGGTCCGGCCTGGAGCGACCGCAATCTGCGGGAGATCGCCGACCACGTCCGCTCGTCGCTGTTCTTCGCCCATGTGCGGGCCTCCACCGGCACCGCCGTGCAGCAGACCAACTGCCACCCCTTCCGGCACGGGCGGTGGATGTGGATGCACAACGGGGCGATCGCCGGGTTCTCCGCGCTGCGCCGCGATCTCATGATGGCCATCGCGCCGGAGCTGTTCCCTTCGCTCGAGGGCACGACGGATTCCGAGGTGATGTTCCACGTGGCCCTCACACTCGGTCTCGACGGCGATCCGCCCGGCGCGGTGGCCCGGATGGCGGGGCTCGTCGAGCGGCTCGGGCACGAGCACGGGGTGCCGGAGCCCCTCCAGATGACGATCGCGGTGACCGACGGTGAGCGGGTGTGGTTCTTCCGGTACTCCAGCGGCGGGGCCTCGCGCTCGCTGTACTACAGCAGCCGGGTGGAGGACGTGCGCGCCCTGCACCCCGATCTCGCTTTCCTGAACCACATCTCGGACGAGACCCGGCTGGTGGTGTCGGAACCGCTGGGCGATCTTCCCGGGGTGTGGAACACCGTCCCGGAGAGCAGCTACGGCGTCGTCCAGCCCGGCCGGTACCTGATGCGGCACTTCGAGCCCGAGCCCGTCTGAGCGCGGCCGTCCCGCGGCTCAGCGAAGGTGCGCGGCGAACGCCTCGTACGCGGGCCGGTCGAAGAGGACGAACCTGACCTCCTCGACCGTGGTATCCGCCGCCCGTACGGTCTCGATCGCGATGCGGGCGCCGTCGTCCACCGGCCAGCCGTAGACGCCGGTGGAGACGGCGGGGAACGCGACGCTGCGGGCGCCGAGTTCACCGGCGACGCGGAGCGACTCGCGGTAGCAGGAGGCCAGGAGGGCGGAGCGGTCCTCGGTCTCGCTGAACACCGGGCCGACCGTGTGGACGACCCAGCGGGCGTCCAGGTCGCCCGCGGTGGTGGCGACGGCCTGGCCGGTGGGCAGGCCCTTGCCGAGGTGCGCCGCGCGGAGCCTGCGGCAGTCCTCCAGGATGGCGGGGCCGCCGCGGCGGTGGATCGCCCCGTCCACCCCTCCCCCGCCCAGCAGCGACGAGTTGGCCGCGTTGACGATCGCGTCGGCGCTCTCGCGGGTGATGTCGCCCTGCACCAGTTCGATGGCCGTCACGTCTGCCTCAGCCTCTTCCAGACGGCCTTCGCCGCGTTGTGCCCCGACATGCCGTGCACTCCGGGGCCCGGCGGGGTCGCCGACGAGCAGATGAAGACGGCCGGATGCGGGGTGCGGTACGGGAACAGGGTGAGCTTGGGGCGCAGCAGGAGCTGGAGGCCCGAGGCCGCGCCGGAGGCGATGTCCCCGCCGACGTAGTTGGCGTTGCGGGCGGCGAGTTCGGGCGGGCCGGCCGTGGCGCGGGCCAGGACGCGGTCGCGGAATCCCGGGGCGAAGCGTTCCAGTTGGCGCTCGATGGTGTCGGTGAGGTCGCCGGTCCAGCCGTGCGGGACGTGTCCGTAGGCCCAGAAGACGTGCTTGCCCGCCGGTGCCCGGGTGGGGTCGACGACGCTCGGCTGGACGGTGATCAGGAACGGTTTGTCGGGGGCCCGGCCCTCCCGGGACGCCGCGTTCAGGGCCGCGCCGATCTCCGCGCTGCTCGCGCCGACCTGCACCGTGCCGGCGGCGCGGGCCTCCTTGGCGGTCCAGGGCACGGGGCCGTCCAGCGCGTAGTCGATCTTGAAGACGCCCGGTCCGTAGCGGTAACCGGCGTAGTGGTTGCCGAAACCGGCGATGCGGGCCAGGGCGGTGGGCGAGGTGTCGAAGACGTACGCCCGGGCCGGCGGCAGATCGTCGAGGCGCTTGACCTCGTAGTCGGTGTGGACGCTGCCGCCGAGGTCCCGCAGGTAGGCGGTGAGGGCGTCGGAGAGGGACTGGGAGCCGCCGCGGGCGACGGGCCAGCCGCGGGCGTGCGCCGCGAGGGCGAAGACCAGGCCGATGGCGCCGGTGGCGAAGCCGCCGAGCGGGGCCATGACGTGGGCGACGAGCCCGGAGAACAGTGCCTTGGCCGGTTCGTCGCGGAAGCGGCGCATCAGCAGCGTCGACGGGGGCAGCCCGGCCAGGCCGAAGCGGGCGAGAGTCACCGGGTCGCGGGGCAGCGCGGTCAGCGGCAGCGACATGAAGTCCCGGGCGAGGGTGTCCCACTTGGGCAGGAAGGGCTCGATGAGCCTGCAGTACGCGCCGGCGTCGCGCGGGCCGAAGGAGGCGGCGGTCTCGCCGACGGTCCGGGCCAGGACGGCCGCCGTGCCGTCCGGGAAGGGGTGCGCCATGGGCAGCTCGGCGTGCAGCCACTCCAGGCCGTACCGGTCGAGTGGCAGCGCGCGGAACGCCGGGGAGTTGATGGCGAGCGGGTGGGCCGCGGAGCACGGGTCGTGCCGGAAGCCGGGGAGGGTGAGCTCCTCGGTGCGGGCTCCACCCCCCACGGTGCTCCGGGCCTCGAAGACGGCGACGGAGAAGCCGCGGCGGGCCAGCTCCACGGCCGCGGTCAGTCCGTTCGGCCCCGCTCCCACTACGACGGCATCGAGCATCGACGGCACCTGGACCCCTTCGTCAGCCGACGGCCACTGGGGATCAGGATATGCCCGGGAACTGACAGTCACCGGCCGCCGGTGATTTCCGGCAGGGAAGGCCGCTTTTGCGACGACGGAACCCCTCGCACCGGCACACTGCGTAGTCAACCGTGTGCGGCATGCGATGGAGTACCGCTCATGCCCCGCCCGACAGCAGGTGCGCCACCCTGCGGGCCGTGGCCGCGTCGCGGGCGGCGGTGAAGGGCAGGTCGTTGCCGCCCGCGATGCGGAACGGCTCGCCCGCGAGCGTCAGGTGGGTGCCACCGGCTTCCTCGACCAGCAGCAGACCGGCCGCGTGATCCCAGGCGGCTTCCCAGGAGAAGGCCACCGCGTCCGACTCGCCGCGGGCGATGGCGAGATACTCCAGCCCGGCCGAGCCGCACGGGCGCGGTGCCACGCCGTCGGTGCGCAGACCGAGCAGGGCGTGCTTCTCCTCGTCCGTCGTGTAGTCGGGGTGGGAGGTGGCCACGCGCAGGTCCCGGCCGGGCTCCGGCACTCCGGCGAACAGCCGCTCCCCGTCGAGGTAGGCGCCCTTGCCGCGCTGGGCGGTGGCGAGCCGGTCGCGGGCGGGCGCGTACGTCCAGGACGCGATCAGGGTGCCGCGGTGGGCCAGCGCGACCAGGGTGCAGAAGCCGGCCTCACCGCGGACGAACTGACGCGTCCCGTCGACCGGGTCGACGATCCAGACCGGGGCGTCGCCGCGTATCGCCTCGTAGGACGCCGGGTTGGCGTGGACCGCCTCCTCGCCGACCACGACCGAGCCGGGCAGCAGGGCGGCCAGGGCCTCGGTCAGACAGAGCTCGGCCTTGCGGTCGGCGTCGGTGACCAGGTCGTGCGGGCCGCTCTTCTGGTCGACCTCGTGCGCGGCGAGCTGGCGCCAGCGCGGCATGATCTCGGTGGCGGCCGCCTTGCGGATCGCCTCTTCGACGTCGGGGGCGTGCTCCGCGAGAAACTCTTCGATGGTTTCGTTGCTGTCGTTCACCCCTCCATGACAACACGTGCCACTGACAGTGCCCGCCCGCCGGGTGTACTCCGTGCGGCATCGCGATGAACAGCGTTCCGCCGGTTCACCGGCCCACCGCGTACCCCTGCATCCCGCGCGGGTTCGCCGCGGCCGACAGGACGCCCGTCTCCGGGTCCCGCGCGACCGCGCACAGCCGGCCCTCCGACCAGGGCCCGCCCACGGTCACGTCGTGGCCGCGGCGCCGCAGCTCTGCGATGACGGCCGGGTCGGTGCGGGACTCCACGGTGACGCTGCCCGGGCGCATGCCGCGCGGGTAGAAGGAGCCGGGGAAGCTGTCGTTGTGCCAGTTCGGCGCGTCGATCGCGCCCTGGAGGTCGGGGCCGCCCCGCACGGGGGCGCGCAGCGCGACCGCGAGGAAGAAGTGCAGCTGCCACTGGTCCTGCTGGTCCCCGCCGGGCGTGCCGAACGCCATGACGGGCACGCCGTCGCGCAGGGCGATCGAGGGCGTCAGGGTGGTGCGGGGCCGGCGACCGGGGCTGAGGGAGCCCGGCAGGCCCTCCTCCAGCCAGGTCATCTGGAGCCGGGTGCCGAGCGGGAAGCCGAGTTCGGGCACGACGGGGTTGGACTGGAGCCAGCCGCCGCTGGGGGTGGCCGAGACCAGGTTGCCCCAGCGGTCGACGATGTCGAGGTGGCAGGTGTCGCCGCGGGTGGTGCCGTCGGCGAGGACCTCCGGTTCGCCCGGCACGGGGGACGCCGGGCTCTTGGCGACGGTCGGTTCGCCCGCCCCCAGGGCGTCGAAGCCCTCCTGGGCGGCGGCGGCCACGCGCGCGTGCGCGCTGAGCCGCGGGGTGCGTCCGCCGGGACTGCCCGGCCGCAGATCGTTCTCGGCCGGCTCGCCGACGAGGGCGCGGCGGGCCGTGTTGTACGCGTCGGACAGCAGGTCGTCGAGCGGTACGTCGGCTGCGTCCCCGTACCAGGCCTCCCGGTCGGCCATGGCGAGCTTGCAGTTCTCGACCAGGAGGTGGACGTAGTCGGCCGAACCGTACGGGGGCAGTTCGGGCGGGAGCAGGGCGAGTTGCTGGAGGAGGACGGGGCCCTGGCTCCAGGGGCCCGGCTTGCACACGGTCCAGCCGTTCCAGTCGTACGCCACCGGCGTCTCGTAGGTCGCGGACCAGGCGGCGAGGTCGGCGGCCGTGAGGGTGCCGGCGTGCCGTTCCCCGCTGGTGTCCCTGGTCGGACGACCGGCCTGGCGGACCAGGGCGTCGGCGATGAACCCGCCGCGCCACACCTGCCGGGCGGCCTCGATGCGCGCCTCCCTGTCGCCCGCGCCGGCGGTCTCGGCGAGCAGGCGCTTCCAGGTGGCGGCGAGTGCGGGGTTGGCGAAGAGCTCGCCGGGGCGCGGCGCCTTACCGCCGGGCAGGTAGACGTCCGCCGACGAGGTCCACTCCGTCCCGAACAGCTCGCGCACGGTCTCGACGGTCTCGCCGACCCGCTCCACGGGCGCGTGGCCGTGCTCGGCGTAGCCGATGGCGTACTTCAGGACGTCGTCGAGGGACTGCGTGCCGTGGTCGCGCAGCAGCAGCATCCACGCGTCGAACGCGCCCGGTACGGCGGCGGCGAGCGGCCCGGTGCCGGGCACCAGGTCCAGGCCGAGACCCCGGTAGTGCGCGACGGTTGCCCCGGCCGGTGCGACGCCCTGGCCGCACAGCACCCGTACCTCGCCGCCGGCCGGGGCGAGCAGGATCGGCACCTCGCCGGCCGGGCCGTTGAGGTGCGGCTCGACGACGTGCAGGACGAAGGCGCCCGCCACGGCCGCGTCGTAGGCGTTGCCGCCGTTCTCCAGGACGGCCATCGCGGACTGCGAGGCGAGCCAGTGGGTCGAGGAGACCATGCCGAAGGTGCCGCTCAGGGTGGGGCGAGTCGTGAACTGCATTTTTGACCTCGATGTCTGTGTTGATGCACCAGCGGAAGGACCAGCGGGCAGACGCACGTCACCGATCGACGCAGCCGCTCTTCATCAGGTCGCATGATCCCCGGGCAGGCACCGGTATGTACCGGATGCACGGGCTGCCTCCGCGAAGCGGACATCGCATCTGCACCTGCTCTCGATGCTCCATCGTTCCCGCGTCGCCGCCTGACGCGACGCGTGTGCACGATGGCCCCAGGGGTTCGTGCCGATGTGACCAGGGCGCTCGACGCGAAGGTCATACCACCGCTCCTCACCCCCCTGCGAAGGCCCCATGGCTCCACGCACATCGCGCTGCTAGCGTTGACGAAACCGCCCCGGAGGGGCAGTGCGCCGGAGTTCGCTGACGGGGCGGGCGCAGCCAGGGGACGGTCTTCGGGACACGGCCATGGGGGGCTGGGACATGGATGCCGGCGCACTGGCTGGGGTTCACGGAATCCGCAACTACGGGTACCTGCGGGACGCAGCCGGCGACCTGCCGACCGCTGTCAGCGCCATCGAGGCAGATTGGGCGAAGTGGATCGCACGGGGGCTGCGTAAGGGGGCCGGTGTCCCCTCGCAGGAGCCGTGTCCGGTGGCGTATTACGCGGACTGCCTCTTTCGCGGCGAGCGCATGGGGGCCGGGGGATCGCCCCCGCTGACGCCGTTCGCGCAGCGGTTGCTCGCCCAGTGGATCGAGGAAGTCCGGTCGGCTGAGGGGGAATCGCCGCCTGCGCCGCTGGTGAGTCAAGGGCGCCTCACATCCGTGCTGCGCTCGATGACCGAGTGGTTCACGGAACGGTACGGGCAGCGGGCGCTGCGCATCGTCACCGCGACGGTGAGCGAACTGGCATCCTACTTCGACCCGGCGTTTCCCGAGGGACGGGAACAGGCGCAGGAGCGGGTGGCCGCCGTGCTGCGCGAACACCGGCCGAGGGTGCTTCTGGCTCATTCCCTCGGCAGTGTGGTGGCTTATGAGGCACTGAGCCGTGATCCTGATCTCCAACTGGAGTTGCTCGTAACACTGGGTAGTCCGCTGGCCATGCGGACGGTCGTGTTCGACCGACTGCTCCCCCCTGTGCAGGGGCGTGGAGCCAGGCCGTCCGGCGTCGCCGCGTGGGTCAACGTCGCCGACCGCGGCGATCCGGTGGCAGTACCGAGGGGCGGCGTTTCGCAGCGATTCTCCGGTGTGGTGAGGGACCATGCCGTCAGCATTCACCTAGTGGATCCGCACAGGGCGAAGAGTTATCTGCACTGTGGGGAGCTGGTCGGGGAGATCGCAAGGTTCGTCGGCCGTCGGGGCGTGTAGAGAGGTGCTGGAGCGCATAGACGCGCTCCCCTGCTCCCACCAGCACGATGCCTTCACCGTTCGGCACGACGGCGAAGATCGGTTGGTCGAATTCGATTTCGTCAACACACCGGCTTGACTCGAGGTCCCAGACACGCAGGACACCGTCGGTGCCACCGGACAAGGCAACAGCTCGGCCGGACAGACGTGTGGCCACGACGATGGTGACCGCACCCTGATGGCCATCCGCAGTGATCACGTCACCGATTCTGAGGTGTCCGTCCGTACCGGCGTGGACGGTGATCAGAGTGTCACCTACGAATGAGCTGCTCAGACGCAGGTCAGCAGGCCGTTGGTTCGGCTCCTCCCACGGGATGCGAGTGGCGTGCGCTCCCGAGGACGGGTCCCAGAGACGACAGCGGCGAGGTGACCGAAGCAGGGCGACAGCGACGCCGCCCAGGGCGACGGATTCGATTCCTGTGACGGGCGCACCGTCACCGGGAAGGGGCTCACAGACTTGCCGGCCGGTCAGCGGGTTCACCGCGTAGCAGGTGCCTTCATCGTCGGCGTAGAGGGCGATGTTCGCCTTGCCGGTCGGCCCCTGCTCCACGGCGAGGGTTCCTACACCGGTGACTTTCGGCACTGCGGCGGAAGGTGCGGGGGCGGGCTGGTCTTCCTGACTGGTGAGGACGGCGTGGTGTACACCCTGCTGCCCGAAGTCCTGGAGCCGGGTGCGCTGGTTGAGGTTCCACAGTGTGGTCGAGTCGCCGCAGACCAGGCAGCACAGATCACCGTCGGAGCTGTGGTGCAGCGCCACAGCCCGGATCGGGTCACCGTCCACCCGGATCGGCTCGCCCACTCGTCGAAACGTGGAGAGATCCCACACGGCGAGGGTGCCGTCTTGACTGCCGATGACGGCAACGCAGAGATCCCCCATGCGTCCCAGAGCGATGGCGTTCACCGCGGCACGATTCGTAGGCAGGACGCGCTTTCGCGTGTGACTCTGCATGTCCCACACGATCGTGGTCCCGTCGGCCTGGCCCGCCAGAAGCACCAGGCGCCCGGCGGAATGCCCCACGGCGAGGCTGCAGACCGGGGACTCGGTTGCCCACTGTCGCAGCGAGGGTGCGTCGGGACCGCCGCAGAACCAGCTCCACAGCCTCCCGCCACCGGACGTACAGACCACTGCCGTCAAGGTGCCGTGTCCGACAGCGGCGAGGGTCGTGGGTGGTGCGTCAGGGACCGTCACCACCGGGCCCACCTGCGTGCCGGACTGCAGGTCGTATGCCGTCACCTCACCGGCGCTGGTCGCGCTGATGACGAGTGATCCTCCCGCCTGGTGCGTGGCGGCGAGGGCGGTGACGGCGTTCCCGTGCGTTGCCCACGTGACCGTCCGCCCCTTGCGGTCGGCAACTGCTATCTGCCCCTGCGACGTTCCGATGATCAGCACGCTGCGGCCGTCACTGCGCGCGAAGGCGAGTGCCCTTGGTGTCGCCGTGGTCAGGGCTTCCGCCTCGGGTGGTTCCCAGTTCCAGGATTGCAGGTCGCCGCGTGCGGTGAGGACCGCCACCGCAGGAGCACCGGTGGCGGATGAGCTCGTCTCACGACCCGCTGCCCACAAGGGAAGCCAGGGCAATGGCGGTTCACCGGGCAGTGTCGCGACCTGATGTGCGATCCCGGGCTCGTTCTGTTCGACGGCCGACAGGGCCAGAGCCATCCGCCGATCGAGGGAGTGCGGTGCCGTGAGCCATCGGCTCACCACGTGCCGTACCGGTCCTTCGAGGAACGGCCCGTAGTCCCTCGGGTCGGCATACAGCAGGTATCCCGGATCTCCGACGACGTCCGCCGCTGCGCCACAGTCGTCCGCGTGGGTGAGGACGTGTCGCAGGACGTACGGCTCGGCGGCGGACCAATGACGGCGGCCTACGGGCCCGAGACCGTCGAGGAGGGAGCGGAGTACCGGTGTGGACTGTTCTTCGCGGCGCAAACAGCGGGTGAGTTCGCGGTGGAAGAGCCGGTAGACGGGAACGTTGTCCCTGTCGATGGAGCGGCACAGGAAGGTGTACCCGGTGGTGAGGGCGTCCTGGACGTCTGCGAGTGACGGCGCTGTCGCGGGCGCCAGGGCAGCGACCGCTCGCTGGATCACGGAGGCCGGCATGCCCTCGCCGTGGGCGTGGGCGAGGGCCGTCAGGACCAGTTGCAGCCAGGGATGCGCAGTCGGGCCGGCCAGGTGGAGTTCAAGCACCTGGGACAGGGTGCGCGGCGCGTCCCTGCCCCACTGTTCGGCGGCGTCGTTTCCCAGGTGCGGGTCGAACAGGGCGGTGAAGTGGCGTGTGTAGAGGCCTGCCACCAGGAACTCGCCCCACCCGCTGCCCCGGTGGGCGACGAGAGTCTCGGCCAGGGCGCCTGCGAAAGCTCCGCTCATCTGATGGCGGCCGCGCAGTGCGGGGACGGCACGCAGGAGTCCGCTCACGTAAGCATGCAGGTCTGCGAGAAGAACGGCCGGTGCGACGGCGTCGAGATCGAAGCAGCACCCGGCCGAGGAGGCTCGGGCATGCAGTACCGCGGTCTCCTCGTAGGCCCTGGTGGCGATGAGGAGCCGGACAGCAGCGGACCCGTCGGGGCGCTTCAGAGCCATGAGGCGGGTCAGCCAGGCGATGGTGGCCCGGATGTCCGCAGCCTCGTCGAGTGCGTCGAGAACCACGGTCGGCGGCTGGGGAAGCCGCAGCTTCTGGAGAGTGGCCTGGAGCTCCTCGGGGCCGAGCGCCCCCAGCGCGAGCTGGACGCCGAGCGACGAGGTGATAGCGGTGAGGCTGCGATCGCGGGCATGGATGACCACGAGATGCGGCACGGGAGCCGGTGCAGCCACTGCGGTGGCCCAGATGCGGCGCGTGAGCTGGTGCAAACGAGGATGCGCGGCGCACACCAGCACACCGAGGAGCGCGGACTTGCCGGCGCCGGGGCTGCCGGTGACGAGGGCGATCGGCGACGGGTCCTCGCCATCGAGCCAACGCGAGATGCGGCGAAGCTCATGGGCCCGGCCCGTGAAGCCTCCGGCGCTCTGAGCCGAGCCGTGCCACCCTCCCAGGCCGGTTGCGGAGTCGACGAAGTGCCTCAGGTCCTGTCCGTTCCCCACCTCGTCGATGAGGGCTTCAAGAGCCGGCGGCGCGACGGCCGTCCGGCTGGACGCACTCGTACGGGTCTTGTCAGGTCTGGGTTCTTCGCCTGTGTGGGAGGGATTGAGGAAGAGGGGAAGCACCACGTGCTCCGCGCTGACCTCCACGCGGCTGACCGTGACGTACTGGCGGTAGACACGGTGGGCGTCTGCCAAGGTCACGACAGTACGGCGAACCGCGTCTGCCACGGTGCCGAGCGGAATGTAGGGCAAGTGGGGCGCCACGGCCAGGCGGTGTTCCGCTATGTCACGCAGAACAGTGGTGAGTGCCGTGGTGAAGTGGCCGTTGAAAGCGTCCTGGTCGGGTTCACAGGCCGCGATTACCCAGCCTTTGCGACCGGTGCGATCGTAGCGGGACTGCCATGGCAGTTGGGTGACCGTGCCCGAGCTGCAGAGGTCGAGCGTGAACAGCACCGTCGGCCGGTTCTCGACGTGCTGCAGTCCCGTCAGCCATCCGCCGATCTCCGTGCTCTCGTGCGGTACGGCGTCGGACCCCAGTGCGTAAAGGGCCTGGTCCCTGGCTTCGCCATGGGTCAGCAGGTGCACCAGGAGGACGGTGTCGGCGTCGGCGGACTCCAAGGTTTCCTTCACCAGCCGACCCAAGTGGGCCGCGGTCATGCTTCGTTGCGTGACCTGGGAGACGGAGAAGCCGAAATCCTCACGCAGGACAGCGGCGAGACCCGCGATCGCGTCGTGAGCGAAATGCAGGTCACCCAGGACTTCTTGATCCTCAGACAAGAAGCCGGATATGCCGATCAGCAGCGCCCGTCGATGCTGTGTCGTCATGTTCACACGCGTGCCGACGACATCCGGCGGAGCAACCGTCGAGCTCGGTCGGCGTGCGCCGGCGGCAGGGGCTGGGGGGAAGCGACAGCCGCGCGCAGGGCGATGCGGGCCCGTTCGGTGTCTCCTTCACGCAGCCGGGCTTCGGCGACCCGCCACTGGGTTCTGCCCCTGTGCGGAACGAGAAGAAGGGCCTCCTCCAATTCCGCCTCGCCCTCTGCGGTACGGCCGAGAGCGATGAGACTGACTCCCCTGGCCGACTTCAGATCGGCACGCCGGTGCACCTCGTCGTGGACACAGGCTCGCAAGCGGTCCAAATCGGCGAGCGCGAGACGCGGCCGGCCGAGGTCGGCGTGGATCTGCCCTCGCGCGAACAACGCGGCTGGGTTCTCCGAGTCGACGGCCAGCGCCCGGTTGAGGTGGGCCAGAGCATCCGCCTCATGCCCCGCGGACCACAAGGAATAGCCGAGACCGCTCAACAGCGTCGGGTCGTCGGGGAGAACGCTCAGTCCCTCGTGCATCACGGCGATGGCTTCCTCAAATTCACCTGCCGTGAAGAACACCTCGGCAAGCGACCGGTAAACACGCGCCGCTGACGACAGGTCCCCCAGAATAGTGAACATCGATAACGCTTGGCGGTAGTGCCCGACGGCCATATGCCAGTCTCCCGCGCAGCGGGCCACTGCGCCGCGGAGAGCCAGGGCGTCCGCAACACCCCATTCATCGTTCACTTCGCGGTAGCGGTCAATGGCATCCGCAGCGCGCTGCATTGCCGATGCCAGATCTCCCGCGCAATACGCTCTCTCTGCCGCCGTCCGCAGTTGATCGGAAGTAACTGACGCATCAGCGGGGCACTCCCCCGGCGATGGCACCACTTCCTTGTACGGCATCAACAAGTCGAACCACGGTGCGAATTCAATATGCGTCGGCCCTCTGGTGCCGGAGCTCTCCCCGATGCAGCTCGAGGTGCATCGGGTCGAGCCGCAGCTCGGCCTCGCGTCCATCGGCGCCTCACTCATGGCCGCCTCCACGCAGGTGGCCGCCTGAATCGCGCCGAATGCCCGACCAGGCATGGATCAACAAGTGTCTCCCTTGGTAACTCACCCTGTCAATCAAAAGCGACCGCCTCCCCACCTCGCCATCCGCTATGCGAACGCCATGTACAAGCCCTCGCCACAAATCACGCCATGACCGCACTGTGGCCGTGAATCGCAATGCCGACGCACAACATACCGGCCGGAACCCCACAGGGCCCGGGGTTCGCAGGAACACATCCCGTTTCACGGTTAACACCCCAACGAGTGAGTCAAGCCGAAACGTTGACGCCGCGGATGAAGGTGGGCGCAGGCAGCTTCATGCAGACCTGAAAGCACGTACCATGGACAGTCGGCTCACGGCGTGCGACGTCCCCCCGACAAGAGCCTCACCTTCCGGAACGCACGATCGATAAACGACCAAGGAGCGGCTTCGTGGAAGCCTTCGCGCGCAGTCTGATCTTTGGCGACGAGATTCCCGCCCGGAACCCACACTTCACCGGCCGGGGGGAGGAGCTGCGGATACTGCGTCAGCGGTTGACGACATCCGCCGTCGAAGTCTTGAGCCAGCCCCCTCAGGCAGTGTTCGGCCTCGGGGGCATCGGCAAGACGGAGATCGCCGTCGAGTACGCGCACCGGTTCGCCAAGGAGTACGACCTCGTGTGGTGGGTGCGGTCCGAACATGAAGACCGCATGCGCGACGCGTTCCTGAAGCTGGGGAAACGGCTGGGACTGGTCTCGCCCGACGGGCAGCGCGACAAGTCGATCTGGACGGTGATGGACGCACTGCGCAGCGGTCCCTACGACCGGTGGCTGCTCATCTTCGACAACGCGACGCAGCCGGAGGTCGTCAAACGCTACCTGCCCGGTGGCCGACCGCACGGTCACGTCATCATCACGTCGCGCGAGCAGCAGTGGCGTCGCCACACCAAGGCCGAGGGCATCGAGGTCACACAATTCTCCGAAGAAGAAACCGTCGACTTTCTCCGCAGGAGGGTTCCCGACCTGGCAGTGCTCGATGAGCAAGGAAATCCGCTCACCTCGGAGTCCGAACGAAGCCGCCACGTCGATGCCGTACGCCTGGCACGTGCGCTGGACAATCTCCCCATCGCCGCGGAACATGCCGCTGCCTATCTGGCCGAGACCGGAAGCTCGGTCAACGACTATCTGGGCATGTTCGAAGATGACCCGCATGAGCTGCTCAGCGAGCATGTCGACATGGACTACCCCCATGTCGTAGCCACCACATGGAGCATCTCCAGCCGTCAACTCGGCTCGGACGCCACCGAACTCTTCAACCTGTGTGCGTTCTTCTCCCCGGAGCCGATGGCGGAAGAACTGTTCCTCACCGGCGGCAGGAACGTGCGTGCGCCAGAGACCCTCGCCGAAGTACTGGCTGACACCCGGCGTTTCCGGCAAGCCGCACGACGGCTGCACCGTTACTCACTCGCGAAGACGGACGGCAAGCGCAATGTCCTGACCGTGCACCGGGTGGTACAACGCGTCACCCGCGGGCAGATCGCCGTCGAACGCCCTGAGGACTGCGACGCATATCGCACAGCGGTACACATCCTCCTCGCGTCCACCAATCCGCGGAACCCGGATCGAGAGAGCAACGACGCTCAATACGAACGATCCCTGCAGCACCTCATCCCCGCAGGGGCTCTGAACAGCGACCATTCCGACCTGCGCCAGCTCGTCGTCGACCAGGTTCGCCGCCTGCACCTGCGAGGTGGACACGAGGAATCTCTCCGGCTCGGCGAGGCAGCGCTCAAGGTCTGGCGCGACACATCAGGACGTGACGACGAACGTGTCCTCCAGCTCGCCGTCGAAGTCGGAATCGCCATGCGCCTGGCAGGGCGGTCCAAAGAGGCGCGAGAACTCAACCAGGAAACGCTTGAGCTGCTGACCGGGAAGTTCGGCGAGGACCACGAAGTCACTCTCATCTGCGCCAACAGCTACGGTGGCGACCTGCGCACACTCGGGAAATTCGAGGAGGCACTCGAACTTGACCGCAAGCTGTTGCCTCTGTTCGAACATGTCTTCCTCCCACACCATCCCCGGACCCTCAACGTCCGCAACAACCTGGGTGCCGACTACAGGCGACTGGGACAGTTCCGCGACGCACTGCGGCAGGACGAACTGGCCTACACCGAGCGGGAGCGTGCCCTCGGACCCACCAACCTGCGCACCCTCACCTCCAAGGACTCGATCTCACACGACCTTCGGGGCTGCGGCCAGTATGATCTGGCCCTCGACGTGGCCCGCGACGTCATTGCCGCCCTCGAACTGCGCACGGGCCCCGAGACCCTGGACTCGCTCAACGCACAGAAGAGTTTCGCGGTCGCGCTGCGCAAAGCCGGCCATTACGAAGACGCTCTCCAGGCAAGCGAGACAGCAGTCCGCCGATACGTCGATTTCCTGGGCGAGGAGCACCGCTACACCCTGCGGGCCAATATCAACCGGATCAATGACCTGAGGGTCACCGACCGGCTCCGCGAGGCCGAGAAGCTGGGACGCTCGGCACTTGCGCTGTGCCCCAAGCTCGACATCCCGAAGAGTGACATCACTTGGGCCACCATGGTGAACCTCGCCTTGGTCCTCAGGCGTAACAGCCCCGAAGAGGCACGCGCATTGGACACCACCGCGGTGCAGGGACTGTGCGAAGTCTTCGGCCCGGAGCATCCCTTCACCTTGCAGGCCACGGCAAACCTGGCCAGCGACCTCGCAGCCGTCGGAGAAACGGCCGGCGCGCTCGACCTGAGCCGCCATTGTTACGAGGTCAGCAGCCGCGTCTTGGGTGAGAAACACCCGGACACCCTCGCGATGGGCGCCAACTTCAGCCTGGACCTGCGAGCCACAGGCAACGCCCAGCAAGCGGAAGATCTGCGAGTCGACATCCTCCGGCGCTACGAGGAAGTCCTCTCCATGGAACATCCGGTTACCCGGATCGCACAGCAGCGCGGGCGCATCAGCATCGACATCGAGCCCTACTGAACAGTCCTGCCCAGGTCCGCCGACACCCGACTCGATATCGACGTGATCAGGTGCAGCAGATCCGGGCAGTAGACCGAGGGATTCAGGAAGCCGCCTTCATGGTCGTATCGGTGCGTGAACAGTCCGCCCCCGCACACCCGCAGGACCGCGCACTCCCGGCAGACTGTCGGCAATGAGTCGACGCCGCCCTGTCGAAGCCTGGTGAGAGGATGCGACAAGGCAGCGTCGAACGCGTTGGTCGACACCTGCAGGTCAAGATCCGCGGCCCCCGCATGAGCAGCCGCAAGAGAGTCGAGTTGCTTGATCGATCCGTCCGTCTCCACGACCACCACCGTCGACGGGCGCAGACCCAACCCCTCGACGGCAGGAGTTCCTCCCAGGACGGCCTGAGTGATCTCCCCGAACATCCGCACCCAGGTCTCCGCTTCGTCGTACCACCGGTCGAAGATCGCGAGCAGCCAGTCGGCGTACGGCGTGCCGCTCGCGCCTCTGCCGCGCCCCGGGGGCGGCTGCAACCACGTGCCATGGGGGAGAAGGAAGTCGACTGCAGGTGGCGCGTGCTCGAGCAGCGCCTCGTATGTCGGGAGCGGAGGACTGTTGAGGTCGATGGTGCAGAGCAGACCGGCGAAGGTTCCTCGGAACCGCTCTTCGCTGAGCAAGCGAAGGGCCCGCTCGACATGGCGATGACTACCCTCGCCACTGGCAAAGCGACGATGCCGATCGGAAGCCCCCGCGTCACCGTCCAGACTCACACCGATCTTCACATCGAGACCGGCCAGAACCTCGAGACACTCCTCTGTGAGCAGGGTCCCGTTGGTCTGCATACTCACGTTCACCTGGGCGGGGACGGTTTCGCGCAGACGCTGGATCAGCACAGTGATAAAGCCTGTCCCGGCCAGCAAGGGTTCGCCACCGTGCAGAATCAGGGAGAGCGACAGCAGACGATGGGTTTCGGCGTGCTCAGCGATCCGCTCGACCACCTGATGCATGGTGGTCAGGCTCATGCGGTGCGGCTGCTGCCTCCATGACTGATCATTCATTTGGTAGACGTAGCAGTAGTCACACGCCAGGTTGCAGCGACTGTGGACTTTCAGAACGAACTGCCGAAAGGGAGTTATCGTCATCGCAGCCTCTCCGTTGCCTCGACGTCGGCCAGCCATCCCGCGAGTTCGATCGGATCGACGCGGCTCCCATCGATGGCATGAATGGCCGAATGAAGGGCGAGGACCAGGGGAAGCCGACGACGCAGGAAAGCGGCGGCCGCGTCAGGTAGGCGGTCGACGGCGGCCACAGCCAGACCCGACCAGACCTCCGGCTCGACATCACCCCGGCAAATCTCTGCCCGGTAGGCTGCGGTCGCGGAACGCATGTCATCACGAAGCAGCGCGACATCCGCCGCGCTGAGGCGCAGTGCTCCCCGACCGTCCGGTCCGCCTTCCTCCAGCAACTCCCGGAAACGCTCGGGATCGGCATAGCGCATAGTCAGCAGACTTCCCCTCGCATGAGCGGGCCTGTGATGGACGGGCCGGACCCGGTACGGCACGACAGCGCACGTGGCCGACTCTGGGATCCTCCCGGTGTTCCACGCCTCGACCAGCCGAGCAACCGGCTCGGGATCCACTGATACGTGACGCGCCTCCCACGTCGTCCGATGCTCGTAGGAGGCAGCACGGGCAAGGCGACGCGCGAGGTCGGGGACATCGTCACGCTGCCACCCACGCAGTTGCAGCTCTGCGACTTCGACGAAGCGCCGCCCCTCTGCCGTCAGCCGACCGGACGCGAGGAGGTCGTGGAGTACTTGCAGAGTCTCCGCACAGCGCCGGTAGAACTCGGCATGCCCCCGCAGCGCCTGATCAGGCCGCATGTGCCAGCGCTGCACCCGCCAGAATCGAGTGACGCCGAGATAGGCGTAGGCGCCCTGCAGCAGTCCGCGCGCAGGACGGGGATCTTCCCGCCAGGGCGCGTAGGACAGTGCTCCGCCTCCAGCCATCACCAGCGGGAAAAGATCGAGCACAGCACACAGTTTCAGGTGCTGAAACTCGTGAACCAACGTCTCGGCGAAGGTCAGGTCGTCCCCGGCCAACGACGTGGCGATGGCGCCGAATACCGCGGGCGACGTGGCAGCCACAGTCGACCCTGCCATATCGGATCGAAGAGGAACGATGGCCTGAACAGAGGTGGACATGGCTTGTGCCGTGTCCGGGTGGCGCTGGGCAAGAATACGCCAGGCGCCGGCAACCCTTTCGGACCACTTGCGTAGATCCCGCGCACTCAATTCTTCTACTCGCTGATGTCGATAGCGATCCAAGTATGGTGTGGTGTCATCGAGATCCACCGACAGCGACAGCTTGCCGTCCCGGGTTCGTATCCTCACCGATGCGGGCTGGGGTAACGTCGCGAGCGCCCCGCCTGTACCGATATCCAGACGGCCCTTGTGTCGTCGGAGCCGGACCTCCCCCTGCACCGGTACCGGTAGCGCTCTGAAGCCGGGCAGCACCAGCCGCTTGTCCGGCAAGACCAATGGCAGATCGAAATCCGTCCCGCCCCAGATGCCGCCGGTGGCTGCGAAGGTTCCTGCCCGGGAAAGATTCACCCTCAGGGCAGGACTCGCTTGGTGCGCCTGAGTCACGCTTCTCAGACAGTCGACAGCCCAGGCCCCCAACTGCGGCATGCGAAAAAGCCGGCCGAAGACATCAGGGGCCTCCTGCTGAACACGCCCCAGTATCTCCCATACGCCAGCCAATTCCAGTTCGGCGTAAACTCTGGGAAAGCATCGGGCCGCCTCAGCGAGGACGCCATGGAAGAGCAGCAGGTGCTTGCTGAGTTCCGCCTCACACAGACGCTCCATTATTGCCGCGTCGTCGACGTTTCGGGCAAGCCGCTCCAGGTCCGCTCGTCGCAGTCCGTGAGTGCGAACACCCAGAGTCTCGATCATATGTTTGCATTGAACGAGTAGAGCGGCTCTTGCTCGTCCTCGAGTCTCTCCAGCAACATTCGCACCGACGCCCGCAGTCCCGCTGACGGCAGTGCGTCGATCTGCGACAGCTGTAAATCAGCCAGTTCGGGAAGATGGGACTTGAGAACTTCCTCCGACCGCTCCATGAGTCGCCCCCCACGATTGATGCGGCGCGACTCCGCCGCGGTAGACGCCAGACCTGACTCCCAACTTCTCTACCCCGGCGGAGGCAAGACCACAATTGTAGCCGCCAAGTCCCGCCGAGAGGCAGGCGCGAGGTATTCGCCTGGGCTCAGCCGTAACCGAGACGGAACCAGCAGCACCGGACTACGAGGACTTACTCACAGACCGCCGCTCGGCGCGGGCGTGTGACCGCCTG
Organism: Streptomyces sp. NPDC012474; assembly: GCF_042955185.1. Classification (NCBI taxonomy): domain Bacteria; kingdom Bacillati; phylum Actinomycetota; class Actinomycetes; order Kitasatosporales; family Streptomycetaceae; genus Streptomyces; species Streptomyces sp. NPDC012474. The sequence continues at coordinate 267,660 of NZ_JBIBEP010000008.1, read as the reverse complement.
CGGCAGACACGCAGACCGCCCCTGCCCGTGGCGGAGGTAACGACCGCCCCGGCATCGGCCAGTCGCCACGGGCGCTCAGCCATCGATCGCGGCCGCACTGCTCCAGTTCGGAACCGGTCAGATCCGGCGATGTGAACTCACGGCCTCCGCCCTGTTCTCAATCCACCACCGGCCCGACCTCTCGCTGTCGTTGCCGACGGAATCCTCGCGTCGACATGGCTGCGCAAATCACCCACTCGCCGTTCAATCCACCGAAACCACCGACCGTGGCGGTGAGACCCCGTCACCGCGCAGCCACGGAGCGAGTTCGCACTTCCGCACCACAGTTACTCATGTGACACTGTCGTCCCGTCCGCCGTGCGGACCCGCTCCGCACCTTCCGTCCCCCCACGAGAAGGGCTCCGTGCGTTCCCTACCTCTCCCCCTGGCCCTGACCGCACGTCTGTCCCCGGTGGTCGTGCTCGCCGCCGCGGGCTGGGCGCTGTCGTCCGGTCCGCTCGCGGCGCCGCAGGCCGCCGAGCACAAGCCGGCCGAAGAGAAGACCGAGACACAGTCCGCGTCCGCCCCGTCGACGTCGACGGTGTCGAAGGCGTACTCGGCCGCGCCCGCCCCGTGCGAGAGCGTCGCCAAGAAGACGATCGGGTCGCTGGTGCCGGGCGCCAAGACGGCCGGCAAGGAGATCCCGTCCACGGACTCGGAGCTGCGCCGCACCTGCTCGTGGAACGCGCTCAAGGGATACGACTACCGCTGGCTCGACGTCTCCTACGAGGTCATGGAGTCGGACGAGGCCGCGCGTAAGGCGTACGAGGAGCACACGGAGAAGAAGAGCGGCGGCGGGGCCGTGCCCGGTCTGGGAGACAGCGCCTACTCCGTCGTGAACCTCACGACCGAGGACAAGCAGGAGACCCGCGAGGGCGTCGTGATCGCCCGCGCCTCCAACGCGCTGGTGATGATCACCTACAACGGCAGCGACTTCGAGTCCAAGAAGGCGCCCAGCACGGACACGATCAACAAGGGTGCCATCAAGGCCGCGAAGGAGGCCGTGGCCGCGCTGGGGAGCGACAAGGACTGAACGCCCTCCGGCGCGCCGGCCTTCCTCAGACGGTGCTGCGGCCCCGCGTGGCCATCAGCACCAGGTACAGCACCATCGACGTGCCCAGGCCCACCGCCCAGCCGTAGTCGGCCAGATCGGCGAGTGCCGGGATGGGACGGCCGTCGATCAGCGGCTTGAAGCTCGCGCCGCCGACGGCGAGGACACCGCCGACCGCGAAGGCGACGACGGCCCGCCAGTTCCAGCCGCCCTCGTACCAGTAGCGGCCGCCCGGGCGGTACAGGTCGGCGAGGTCGAGCCGGGAGCGGCGCAGGATCCAGTAGTCGGCGATGAGGATGCCCGCGACGGTGCCGAGCAGGCCGCCGACCAGGCCGAGCCAGGTGAAGATGTAGCCCTGCGGGTCGGAGTACAGCTTCCACGGGAAGATCAGCACACCGATGACGCAGGTGGCGAGGGCGCCGGCCCGGAAACTGATCCGGCGGGGCGCGATGTTGGAGAAGTCGAACGCCGGCGAGACCAGGTTGGCCGCGACGTTGACGGAGAGGGTCGCCACCAGGACGGTGACCAGCGCGAAGAGCAGGCCGACCGTGCTGTCGGTCTTGGCGGCGAGCTGCACCGGGTCCCAGATGGCCTCGCCGTAGACGGCCTGGGAGCCCGAGGTGACCATCACCGACAGGAACGCGAAGAGGGTCATGGTGGTCGGCAGGCCGAGCGCCTGGCCCCGGGTCTGCGCCTTCTGGCTCCTGCCGTAGCGGGTGAAGTCTGGGATGTTCAGCGACAGCGTGGACCAGAAGCCGATCATGCCCATGAGAGCGGGGGCGAACAGCTTCCAGAAGTCGGCGCCCCAGCCGAGCTTGGAGGGCTGGTCGAACAGCGGGCCGAAACCGCCCGCCTTGTCGCTCATCCACCACAGCATCACGAACGCGCCGACGAGCACGAAGGGCGCCGCCCAGTTCTCGAAACGGCGGATCGTCTCCATGCCCCGGTAGATGATGACGACCTGCAGCGCCCAGAAGATCGCGAACGACAGCCACATCGTCCAGGCGTAGCCGCCGACCTTCGCCGTGTCCGTCCAGCCGGTGCCGATGAGCTTGCCGGCCAGGAAGTAGATCGCCTCGCCGCCGATCCAGGTCTGGATGCCGAACCAGCCGCATGCCACCAACGCCCGTACGACGGCGGGCAGGTTGGCGCCGCGGATGCCGAAGGAGGCCCGGGCGAAGACCGGGAAGGGTATGCCGTACTTGGGTCCGGCGTGCCCGGTGAGCAGCATCGGTATCAGCACGATCACGTTGGCCAGGGCGATGGTGAGCACCGCCTGCTTCCAGTCCATGCCGACGGCGATGAGCCCGGACGCCAGGGTCCAGGAGGCCGTGTTGTGGGCCATGCCGACCCACAGCGCGGAGAAGTTGTACGTGGTCCAGGTGCGCTTCTCGACGGGGACCGGCAGCAGGTCCTCGTTGGCGTAGGGGCCGGTCGGTGCCGGGGCGCCCGGGGCGATCTCCACCCGGCCGTCGGCGAGGGTGACTTGAGTGGGCGGCGGTGGGGTCGTGGGAGCGGTATCGGTCATGGGCCGGGCCAATCAGGGGAGGTGGGACGGGAAAGGCCGTGCGGTGACGCCGATGGGGGTGCGCTCCGAATACGCCGGGGAGCGTCCTGGGCCCCCTTCCCGAGCCGCTGGGAAGGGGGAGTTCACAGGGGGTGCGAAGGCGGAGGTCAGCCGTTGACGGCCGGGATCACCCGCGATCCGTAGGCCTCGATCACGGCCTCCTGCGCGTCGTGCATGTCGTAGACGGCGAACTGGTCCACACCGAGCGCGCGCAGCGCGTCCAGCTTCTCGATGTGCTTCTCGACCGGGCCGATCAGGCAGAACCGGTCGACGATCTCGTCGGGCACGAACTGGGTGTCCGGGTTGCCGGTGCGGCCGTGGTGGGAGTAGTCGTAGCCCTCGCGGGCCTTGATGTACTCGGTGAGTTCGTCGGGGACGGCGGCCGAGTGCTCCCCGTACTTGGAGACCAGGTCGGCCACGTGGTTGCCTACCATGCCGCCGAACCAGCGGCACTGCTCGCGCGCGTGGGCGAGCGCCTCGGGCGAGTCGTCCTCGGTGACGTAGGCCGGGGCGGCCACGCAGACGGTCACCTCGGCAGGGTCCCGTCCGGCGGCGGCAGCCGCGTCCTTCACGGCCTTGACCATGTACTCGGTGAGATAGAGGTCGGCCAGCTGGAGGATGAACCCGTCCGCCTCCTCGCCGGTCATCTTCAGGGCCTTGGGGCCGTACGCGGCCATCCACACGGGCAGTTCGGCGCCCTGCTTGATCCAGGGGAACCGGACGACGGTGCCGCCGCCGAGGTCGGCCTCCCGTCCGCTGCCGAGGTCCCGGATGACCTTCATGGCCTCGCTGATCCGGGCCAGGGTGTTGGGCTTGCGGCCGGCCACGCGCATCGCGGAGTCGCCACGGCCGATGCCGCAGACCGTGCGGTTGCCGAACATGTCGTTGAGGGTGGCGAAGGTGGAGGCGGTGACCTCCCAGGTGCGGGTGCCGGGGTTGGTCACCATCGGCCCGACCTTCAGGGTCGTGGTGTTGGCGAGGATCTGGCTGTAGATCACGAACGGTTCCTGCCACAGCACGGCGGAGTCGAAGGTCCAGCCGTACGTGAAGCCGTTCCGTTCCGCCCGCTTCATCAGGCTGATCACCCGTGAGGCCGGCGGGTCTGCCTGCAGGACGAGTCCGAAGTCCATCTGCGCCACTCCTAGTTGAGGTACTGACAGGTGGAACGCGGGGTGAACACGCCGTGCCCGGCGTGGCCGGTGTACTCCCGCTCGGTGATGACGGGTTCGCCGCGCGAGAGGACCGTCTCGACCCGGCCGGTGGTGCGCTTGCCCTCGTACGCGGAGTAGTCGACGTTCATGTGATGCGTCTGGGCCGACATGACCTGCTCGGCGTGCGGGTCGTAGATGACGACGTCGGCGTCGGCGCCCGGCGCGATGGTGCCCTTCTTCGGGTACAGGCCGAACATGCGGGCCGGGGACGCGCAGGCGATCTCGATCCAGCGGCGGCGCGAGATGTGCCCGTCGAGGACCGCCTGGTGCAGGAGGTCCATACGGTTCTCCACGCCCGGCAGCCCGTTGGGGATCTTGGAGAAGTCACCGCGGCCGAGGTCCTTCTGGCCGGTGAAGCAGAAGGGGCAGTGGTCGGTGGAGACGACCTGGAGGTCGTTCGTGCGCAGGCCGCGCCAGAGTGCCGCCTGGTGTTCGCGGGGCCTGAGCGGGGTGCTGCACACGTACTTCGCGCCCTCGAAGTCCGGCTCGGCGAGGTTGTCGGTGGACAGGAACAGGTACTGCGGGCAGGTCTCGCCGAAGACGGGCAATCCCTCGTCGCGGGCCCGGGCCAGCTCGGCGACCGCCTCCGTCGCCGAGACGTGCACGACGTACAGGGGCGCGCCGGCCACCTGCGCGAGCTTGATGGCGCGGTGGGTGGCCTCGGCCTCCAGCAGGGCCTTGCGGACCTCGCCGTGGTAACGCGGGTCGGTCTCGCCCCGGGCCAGGGCCTGTTCGACCAGGACGTCGATCGCGATGCCGTTCTCGGCGTGCATCATGATCAGGCCGCCGTTCTCGGCGGAGCGCTGCATGGCACGCAGGATCTGGCCGTCGTCGCTGTAGAAGACGCCCGGGTAGGCCATGAACTGCTTGAAGGAGGTGACGCCCTCCTCGACCAGGTGGTCCATCTCCTTGAGGGTGTGCTCGTTGACGTCGGAGACGATCATGTGGAAGCCGTAGTCGACGGCGCAGTTGCCGTCGGCCTTGGCGTGCCAGGCGTCGAGTCCCTCGCGCAGGCTGTGGCCGACGCTCTGCACGGCGAAGTCGATGATCGTCGTCGTGCCGCCCCAGGCGGCGGCCCGGGTGCCGGTCTCGAAGGTGTCGGAGGCGAAGGTGCCGCCGAAGGGCAGCTCCATGTGGGTGTGGGCGTCGACGCCGCCGGGGATGACGTACTTTCCTTTGGCGTCGATGACCCGTTCGGCGGTGAAGGCCTCTGCTGCGGGGGTGCTGGAGGTTGCGAGGGCGGCGATTCGGCCGTCCTCGATCAGGACGTCGGCGTGGGTCTCGTCGGATGCGGTGATGACGAGGCCGCCGCGGATGACGGTTCGGGTGCTCATGGTGTGTCGCTCCTCGCCGTGTGAAGGTGCGGGCTGTGTGTGGCTGGTCCGCGCAGTTCCCCGCGCCCCTGTCGGGCCGCCTACGGTGCCGTCAGTGGCCCGTACGCCCCCGGTGCCCGGTCCCGGTAGAACTGCCAGCGGTCGCGGACCTCGCGGAGTCTGGCCATGTCCAGGTCGCGGACGACCAGCTCGGGCTCCTTGTCGCTCGCGACCTCGCCGACGAACTGGGCCTCCGGGTCCACGAAGTAGGAGGTGCCGTAGAAGTCGTTGTCGCCGTACTCCTCGACCCCGACCCGGTTGATCGCGCCGACGAAGTACTCGTTGGCCACGGCCGCCGCCGGCTGCTCCAGCTGCCAGAGGTAGCCGGACAGGCCCCGGGAGGTGGCCGACGGGTTGAAGACGATCTCGGCACCCGCGAGGCCCAGGGCGCGCCAGCCCTCCGGGAAGTGGCGGTCGTAGCAGATGTAGACCCCGACCTTGCCGACGGCCGTGTCGAAGACGGGCCAGCCGGAGTTGCCCGGGCGGAAGTAGAACTTCTCCCAGAAGCCCCTGACCTGGGGGATGTGCGTCTTGCGGTACTTGCCGAGGTAGGAGCCGTCCGCGTCGATCACGGCGGCGGTGTTGTAGAGGACGCCGGGCTGCTCCTCCTCGTACATCGGCAGCACCAGGACGATGCCGAGTTCCTTCGCGAGTGCCTGGAAGCGCCGGACGATCGGGCCTTCGGGGATCTGCTCGGCGTACTCGTAGAACGCCGGGTCCTGGACCTGGCAGAAGTACGGTCCGTAGAACAGCTCCTGGAAGCAGAGGACTTGGGCGCCCTGCGCGGCGGCGTCGCGGGCCGCCTGCTCGTGGACCCGGATCATCGATTCCTTGTCGCCGGTCCAGGCGGTCTGGAAGACGGCGGCACGGATCACTTGGCTCATCGGGACCTCCGGTCGCTCGGTGTGCCGTGAGCCTAGGAACTCGCGGGGTCGTCGTTGAGTTGCACCGTGTCACGTCAAAGGGCGTGCGGCGTGCCACCGTGTCACTCTGCCCTGGACCCATGTTTCACCGCCGTTTCCCAGGTGATCCCGTGGTCTCACTGCTGTTGCGCGTCGTGCGCGAGGAGTGCGATGTGCACCGAGGCGGCCTGCTCGAAGTCGTCCAGGTCCACCCCGAGGCGGACCTGTATGGCCTCCAGGCGGCGGTACAGGGCCGGCCGGGAGACGTGGTGGAGCTGTGCGGTGCGGGACTTGTTGCGGCCGCTGGCGAGGTAGGTGCGCAGAACCGACAGCAGGTCCTCGTCGGTCTCGCGCAGCATCCCGTCCAGCTCGCGCTCCGCGAAGGACTGCACGTGCGGGTCGTCGCGCAGCAGCCGGATCAGGCCCCGCAGGTGGACGTCCTTCAGGCGTACGACCGGCGGGAGGTCCAGCACGGCTGAGGAGTCGGCGACGGCGTCCGCGACGTGCCGGGCCTCGCGCAGCCCGGTGGGTACGTCGTCCCAGGAGGCGCGGGCTTCGGCAGCGGCGACGACGGTGTGGCCCGGGCCGGTCTCGGTCCGCAGCCGGGTCGCGAAGTGCGTGGCGAGGGCGCCCGCGTCCTGGTCCCGGGGCAGACTGAGCAGCACGGCGGTCGCCCCGTCGGCCAGTTCGGCGACCAGGCCGGGCATGCCCAGCAGCCGCAGGAGGCGTTCGAGCCGGGCGGGGTCGCCGTCACGGACGACCAGCGGCACGAAGGTGCGCCGGTTGACCGGAAGCCCGGCCGCGCGGGCCCGGGGCAGCAGCTGCCGTGCCGGTACGACGCCGCTGACCAGGTCGGTCAGCAGGCTCTGCGCGGACTGTTCCTCCCAGGAGCAGGCGGCGCCGCCGGCGAGCATGCGGTGCAGGACGAGGGCCTCGGCGGCGCGGTCGGCCAGCAGCCGTCCGGTGGCGGTGTCGCCCCGGTAGCCGCACAGCACGATCCGTCCCCACCGCTCCCCGCGTCCGCCCAGTTCGGCCCGGATCCAGCCGTCGCCCTCGACGCCGCCGGCCTGCCGGGCGATGCGCTCCCAGTCGCGCAGCACGTCGTCCACCGCGGGCCGCTCCCCCGCTGTGACGAGGACACGATGGGCCAGGTTGGTGACGACGACCGGGCAGGCGCTGTGCCGGGCGACCTCGTCGAGCAGGCGTTGCAGCGGGGCGCCGGCGGTGATGAGGGCGGTGAGTTCGGTGCGGACGGCCTCGGAGAGGCTGACGGCGGCGAACTTGCGCCGCACGAGCCGTGACTGGACCTCCTCGGTCAGTTCGGCGAAGGGGAAGGGCCGGTGCAGGACGACCATCGGCAGCCCGCACCGCTCGGCGGCCCGGCGCATCACGTCCGGCGCCGCGGGGAAGGCGCGGCCGAGCCCGAGGACGATGGCGGCGGCCTCCGCGCGGTGCAGCGACCGGACGTACTCGGCCTGCTTGTCCTCGTCGCCGGCGAGCAGCACTCCGGTGGTGAGGACCATCTCGCCGCCGGTGAGCATCACTCCGACGTCGGCGGCCTCGGCGACGTGCACCCAGCGCACCGCCCGGTCGAGATGGCTCGCGCCGGCCACCACCTCGGGCTCCCCGGCGAGCACCCGCTCCAGGGTGAGGACCTGCCTGACCGACAGGGCGGGCTCCAGGGAATCCAGGGTGATGGTCATGGTGGCGGGCCCCTTGCTCAGTGCACTGCTACGGGATGCTCCGCAGAGCGTTCTCGAGGATCGCGGCGCCTTCCTCGGCCTCCGCGACGTTGAGGGACAGCGGCGGGGCGACGCGCAGCGAACTGGTGTTGTGCCCGCCGCCCTTGCCGATCAGCAGGCCGCCCTCGCGGGCCGCCTCCAGGACGGCCGCGGCGGTCTGCGGATCGGCCTCGTCGGTCCCCGGCCTGGTGATCTCGATGCCGATCATCAGCCCCCGGCCGCGTACCTCCCGTACGGCCGGAACGTGCGCGGCGACCGCACGCAGCCGTTCGATGAGCAGACCGCCGACGCGCCGGGCGTTGCCCTGGAGGTCGTGCTCCAGCAGGTAGTTGAGGTTGGCGAGACCCGCCGCCATGGTGATCTGGGTGCCGCCGAAGGTGGAGATGCTGTTGGAGTCCAGGCAGTTCATGATCTCGGAGCGGGCGACGACCCCGCCGATGGACATGCCGTTGCCGATGCCCTTGGCGAAGGTCATGATGTCGGGCGGCCCGTTCCGGCCGTGGGCCTGCCAGCCCCAGAAGTGCTCGCCGGTGCGGCCCCAGCCGGTCTGCACCTCGTCGGCGATCCACAGGATGCCGCGCTCGTGCAGCACCTCGCGGAAGGCGGCGTACAGCCCGTCCGGCGGTGCGGTGAAGCCGCCGACGCCCTGGACGGGTTCGGCGATCAGCGCGGCGGGCGGGCGGGTGTGGCCAAGCAGGTCCTTCAGGTCGTCGACGCACGCCGCGATGAAATCGTCGTCGCTGAGCGAGGCGAAGGGGCCGCGGGTGCGCACGCCGCCGTGTACGTACAGCGTCTGGAGCGGGGAGAGCGAGGTCGGGGACCAGCCGCTGTTGCCGGTGATGCCGACGGCGCTGAAGGAGCGGCCGTGGTAGCTGTTGCGCATCGCGAGGAGGGTGTTGCTGCGCCGGTACGCCGTGGCCAGCAGCAGGGCGGTGTCGTTGGCCTCGGTGCCGGAGGTGGTGAAGAAGACGCGGGCGTCCGGGATGCCGCTCAACGCCGCGATGCGCTCGGCGAGTTCGACCATCGGGCGGTTGAGGTACAGGGTGGAGGAGTGGACGATCCGCCCGGCCTGCTCGCTCACCGCCTTGGTCACCTCGGGCAGCGCGTGCGCCGTCATGGTGGTGAGGATGCCGCCGAAGAAGTCGAGGTACCGGTTGCCCTGCGCGTCCCAGACGTGGCGGCCCTCCCCGTGGGTGATCTCCAGGGGCTCCTCGTAGTAGAGGGCGAGCCAGTCCGGGAGCACGGCCCGGTGGCGGCCCAGGAGGTCGTTGGTCACGGCTGCACCAGCCCTTCGTAGGCGTCGGGACGGCGGTCGCGGTAGAAGGCCCACGTCTGCCGCACTTCTTCGATGAGGTCGATGTCCAGCTCCCGGATCACGAGCTCCTCCTGGCTGTCGCTGGCGACGTCCCCCACGAACTGCCCACGCGGGTCGACGAAGTAGCTCGTGCCGTAGAAGTCGTTGTCCCCGTACTCCTCCTGCCCGACGCGGTTGATCGCGGCGATGTAGTACCCGTTGGCGACGGCGGCCGCGGGCTGCTCCAGCCGCCACAGGTGGGACGACAGGCTGCGGTGGGTGGCCGAGGGGTTGTAGACCAGTTGGGCCCCGGCCAGGCCGAGCTGCCGCCAGCCCTCCGGGAAGTGGCGGTCGTAGCAGATGTAGACGCCGACCTTGCCGACGGCCGTGTCGAAGACGGGCCAGCCGAGGTTGCCGGGCTTGAAGTAGAACTTCTCGCGGAAGCCCTTGAGCTGCGGGATGTGGTGCTTGCGGTACTTGCCGAGGTAGGTGCCGTCGGCGTCGATCACGGCCGCGGTGTTGTAGTAGAAGCCGGGCTGCTCCGCCTCGAACACCGGCGCGACGATCACCATGCCGGTCTCGCGCGCGAGCGCCCGCATCCGCCGCACGGTCTGCCCGTCGGGGACGGGCTCGGCCCAGCGGTAGTGCTCCGGCTCCTCGACCTGACAGAAGTAGGGGCTGTTGAAGACCTCCTGGAAACCGATGATCTTCGCGCCCCGGCGGGCCGCCTCGCGGGCGTGCTCCTCGTGTTTCGCCACCATGGACTCGGTGTCGCCGGTCCAGGTGGCCTGGACCAGGGCGGCACGTACGACGTTGGCCATGAGCTGCTCCTTCGACGCGACGTCTGCGCCTCTACGCCCGTAGAAGCGGCCGTAGAGCCACGAACGTAAGCCTCTGGCACGGGGTTGCCAAGACCATCGTCGCCAACCCGCGGGGCATTGCGCGATTCACACTCCTGTGGGTGAGCCGCCCGGGGCGTGACGTCGCCGGTCAGGCGGCGAATCCGGCGACCCGCAGGGCGTGCACGAGATCCCAGCTGCACTCGTCCGACACGCCCCGGGCGGCCTCCAGGAGGAGCGGTACGAGACGCCGCGGGTCGGGTTCGGCGCTGCGGGCGGCTTCCTCGGGGGTCCGGGCCCGCACGTAGGCGTCGAGCAGCACGCGCACCTCGCGGTGGCGCCCCTCGGCGGCCAGGCCGAGGACGGCGTCCCCGACCTCGCCGGGCGGCCGTGCGATCCCCTGCCGCAGCATGTGCTGCCCGTCCTCCGCCCGCCCGGCCGCGACCAGTGCGTCGGCGGCTGCGACCAGCCGCCCGGCGGGCAGCGAGGCGGCCTCCCACAGCAGGGTCTGCCAGTCGGCGTCCAGACGGGCGACGTGCAGCCGCTCCACGAACAGGGGAAACCGGGCGGGCTCCCATGAGGCGACCTCGGTCAGCAGCGCGTGGGCCTCCCCGCTGCGCCCTTCGCTCCGCAGCCGGGCCAGCAGGTCGACGGTCCGTCCGACCTCGGCCACGTCCGCAGCCCTCGCCGCGCCGGCCTCCCGCGCCGGGCGCTCCACCACCGCCTCCCCGACGGCCCCGGCGAACCGCGCGCCACGTGGGGTACGGCCGGTGCTCGCGCTCGCGGGGGCGGGCGCGGGCAGCACCGGCACGTCAGCCGTCGGCGGCACGGCGACGGCCGCGGCGCCCTCGTCCGCCATCCCGGCGAAGCGAGCACCGCCACGACGGCGTTTGCGCTGCTTGGGGGTGGAAGGTGGGGGCGCCGGGGCTTCGGGAGCGGCTGGGGCGGCGTCGGTGGTCGGGGCGCCGAACGCGCCGGGGACGGTCGCGGCCGGGGCTGCGCCCCAAGCGGTGCTCCGGCCTGACGTGCCGCCCGCGACGGCTTGCCCGGGGGCGGCGGGGCTCCCGGGATACTGCGGGGCGCGCCGCCGGGCCTCGGCGGCTTCGGGGCCGTACCGGCCGACGGGATCGGCCGGAGCAGGGGCGGGGGCGGGGTGCGCGTCGGATCTGACGGCCTCGGCGGCTTGCCCGGGGGCGGCGGGGCCCCCGGGGTACTGCGGGACGCGCCGCCCGGCCTCCGGAGCTACGGCGTCGTACCGGCCGACGGGATCGGCCCCGGCCGGGGCACGGGCCGGGAACCCGTCGGACCCGGCGACCTCCCCCGGGCCGGCCGGGCCCCCGGGGTACTGCGGGGCGCGCCGCCCCGCTCCCTGGTCCGCCGGACGCTGCGCGGCGTGCCCCCGCGCGTCCGGGACCACGGCGTCGTACCGGCCGGCTGCGTCGGCCTCGGCACGGGCCGGGAACACGTCGGACCCGGCGGCCTCCCCCGGGCCGGCCGGGCCCCCCGCCGCTCCCGGGTCTCCGGCGCCGTGCCGGCCGACGGCACCGGTCACGGCCCGCGGGGCCCCGGGTTCGTACCGGTCACCGGCGAGGGACGGCCTCGCCCCGGCGCCGCGCAGTCCGGTGGCGGCGTCCCACGCCCCCGGGCGGACCTCCTCGTCACGTCGGTCCAGGCGGGCCATCCGCGCCCGGAGCTCAGCGCAGCGCGCTGCGGCCCGTTCGTGGTCGTCCCGGGCCCAGGCCAGGTCCAGGCGCAGGGCGTCCGCCTCCTCGCGGGTCGTGGCCGAGGTCAGGTGACGGGCCAGGGCGGCCTGGCGTTCGGCGGCGTACTTCTGTTCGCGGAGCATGACGTCGAGACGGTCGCCGAGGGCGTCGCGGCCCCCGGGCCGGCCGTCGTACGCGGCGAGCGCTGCGGCGTGCAGGGCGCGGGCCCGGTCCGCCTCCGGGTCGGCTCCCCCCGGGCCGTACTGCCCGGCGAGGTCCCGCAGCAGGGCCTCGACCACGTCCCAGGGCGGCATCTCGCGTCCTTCGAGGCAGGCCCGCATGCCCTCCGGGTCGCGTCGCCAGAACACCGCGCACCATCCGCCGGACGGGTCCAGGCGCGCCAGCAGACCGCCCAAGTAGGTCACGAACTCGCCGACTTCTGCCGGGAGTTGATCCGCCGCCATCGCTCAACTCCCGTGAGACCGGAGCACTCCGCCCCGTAGGCAACACCAGTCGTGTTACGGGCGTGCTACGGGGAGTTTTCACGCGTGGCGCGGGAGCCTCAGAGGGGCACCGGCACGCACTGCCCGGCCAGTTCGTCCATGGACAGCCCGAGCGCTCCGGCCAGCGCGGCCACCGTGAAGAAGGCCGGGGTCGGGGCCCGGCCGGTCTCGATCTTCCGGAGGGTCTCCGCGGAGATGCCCGCGCTCGCCGCGATCTGAGTCATGCTCCGGCCACCACGCGCCTCACGCAGCAGCTTGCCGAGCCGCTCGCCGCGTTCGCGCTCTTCGGGAGTGAGAGGGGTGCGCACCATGACCCCATTCTAATACCGGTATAGTAATTGGCATGGTTGAGCTCAAGACAGACACCTCCATCGACGCGATGTACGAAGCGGGCCAGGTCGTCGCCCGGGCCCTGACGGCCGCCCGGCAGGCCGCCGCCGTGGGCGTATCCCTGCTGGAACTGGACGAGGTCGCGCACGGCGTACTGCGCGAGGCGGGCGCGACGTCACCCTTCCTGGGATACCGCCCGTCCTTCGCACCGACCCCCTTCCCCGCCGTCCTCTGCGTCTCGGTCAACGACGCGATCGTGCACGGCATCCCGGGCCGCTACCGCCTGCGCGACGGCGACCTCGTCTCCATCGACTTCGGCGCCGAACTGGGCGGCTGGGTCGGCGACTCCGCGCTCAGTTTCGTCGTGGGCACCCCGCGCGAGGCGGACCTCCGCCTGATCGAGACCGCCGAGCGGGCCCTGGCGGCCGGCATCGAGGCGGCCGTCGTCGGCAATCGCATCGGCGACATCGCCCACGCGATCGGCACGGTGTGCCGCGGCGCCGGTTACGGCATCCCGGACGGCTTCGGCGGCCACGGCATCGGCCGCCGCATGCACGAGGACCCCGGGGTGCCGAACGAGGGCCGTCCCGGGCGGGGCATGCGGTTGCGGCACGGCATGGTGCTGGCGATCGAGCCCATGGTCGTCGCGGGCGGCACGGACGACTTCCACGCCGCCCCCGACGGCTGGACCCTGAAGACGAACGACGGCTCCCGCGCGGCCCACGCCGAGCACACGGTGGCGATCACGGAGTCGGGCCCGAGGATCCTGACCGCGCGCTGACCTTGGCGTCGGCGCCAGGAATGCCCTGCTATGCCCCGAAGGTGCCCCTTGTCGGCGATCGTGCGAAGGTGTTCTACGAGCGCGCCCCAGGTGTAACCGGCTGCCACCCGGGTTACCCGACCCCGGCACGTCGACAAGCGAGGGCGTCCCCCGCCCGCGCGCCGGGGACGCCGGGAACGGAAGGCCCATGAGCAGCGGCTTCACCAGCCCGGAGGGCTACGGCTCGGATCCCTTCGGAGAATTCCTCGCACGCTTCTTCGGCGGACCGCGTCCCGGTCCCCGGCAGATCGATCTCGGGCGGCTGCTCAGCCAGCCGGCCCGGGAGCTCGTCCGCGGCGCCGCCCAGTACGCCGCCGAGCACGGTAGCCGGGACCTCGACACGCAGCATCTGCTGCGGGCGGCGCTCGCCACCGAGCCCACGCGCACCCTGCTCAGCAAGGCCGGCGCGAACCCCGACTCGCTGGCGTCGCAGATCGACGACCGCTCGGGCCCGGCCCAGCACACGCCGGACGACGCCCCGCCGCCGACCGCGCTATCCCTCACCCCCGCCGCCAAGCGTGCCCTGCTGGACGCGCACGACATGGCCCGGGCCCGCGGCTACGGCTACATCGGCCCGGAGCACGTGCTCAGCGCCCTGGCGTCGAACCCCGACTCGGCCGCCGGGCACATCCTGAACGCGGCCCGCTTCGCCCCCTCCGAACCGCCCGAGGCACCGGAGGCACCCCAGGCCGAGCGCCCGCGCCCGACGAACACGCCGACGCTCGACAAGTACGGGCGTGACCTCACCGAGCTGGCCCGGCAGGGCCGGATCGACCCGGTGATCGGCCGGGACCAGGAGATCGAGCAGACCGTCGAGGTCCTCTCCCGGCGCGGCAAGAACAACCCGGTGCTGATCGGTGACGCGGGGGTCGGCAAGACGGCCATCGTGGAGGGGCTGGCGCAGCGCATCTCCGAGGCGGACGTGCCCGACGTGCTGATCGGGCGCCGCGTGGTCGCCCTGGACCTCACGGGTGTGGTCGCGGGCACCCGCTACCGGGGTGACTTCGAGGAGCGGATGAACAACATCGTGGGCGAGATCCGCGCCCACTCCGACCAGTTGATCATCTTCATCGACGAGCTGCACACGGTCGTGGGTGCCGGTTCCGGTGGCGGCGACGGCAGCTCGATGGACGCCGGCAACATCCTCAAGCCGGCCCTGGCCCGGGGCGAGCTGCACATCGTGGGCGCCACCACACTGGAGGAGTACCGCCGGATCGAGAAGGACGCGGCGCTGGCCCGCCGCTTCCAGCCGATCATGGTGCCGGAGCCGACGCCCGCGGACGCCATCGAGATCCTGCGCGGCCTCCAGGACCGCTACGAGGCCCACCACCAGGTCCGCTACACCGACGAGGCACTGGTGAGCGCCGTGGAGCTGTCGGACCGCTACCTCTCCGACCGCCGCCTGCCGGACAAGGCGATCGACCTGATCGACCAGGCCGGTGCCCGGGTGCGGCTGCGGGCGCGGACCAAGGGCACGGACGTACGGGCCCTGGAGCGGGAGCTGGAGCAGCTGACCCGGGACAAGGACCAGGCGGTCGCGGACGAGCAGTACGAGCAGGCCACCCAGTTGCGCGACCGCATCGTGGACGTGAAGCAGCGGATCACCGACGCCGGCGGCGACAGCGAGATCGACGAGGGTCAGGACCTGGTGGTCGGGGCCGAGTCGATCGCCGAGGTGGTGTCCCGGCAGACGGGCATCCCGGTCAGCAGCCTCACCCAGGAGGAGAAGGACCGTCTGCTGGGCCTGGAGGAGCATCTGCACCAGCGGGTGGTCGGCCAGGACGAGGCCGTGCGGGTCGTCTCGGACGCGGTGCTGCGCTCCCGCGCCGGGCTGGCGGCCCCCGACCGCCCGATCGGCAGCTTCCTGTTCCTCGGCCCGACGGGCGTCGGCAAGACCGAACTGGCCCGGGCGCTCGCCGAGGCGCTGTTCGGCAGCGAGGACCGCATGGTCCGGCTCGACATGAGCGAGTACCAGGAGCGCCACACCGTCAGCCGGCTGATCGGCGCCCCGCCCGGCTACGTGGGCCACGAGGAGGCGGGCCAGCTGACCGAGGTCGTGCGCCGCCACCCGTACTCGCTGCTGCTGCTGGACGAGGTGGAGAAGGCCCACCCGGACGTCTTCAACATCCTGCTCCAGGTCCTCGACGACGGCCGGCTGACCGACTCCCAGGGCCGCACGGTGGACTTCAGCAACACGGTCATCGTGATGACGAGCAACCTCGGCTCCGAGGCGATCACCCGCCGGGGCGCCACGACGGGCTTCGCCGCGGGCGGCGCCGACGCGGACGAGGAGGCCCGCCGCGAACAGATCCTGCGGCCCCTGCGCGAGCACTTCCGCCCCGAGTTCCTCAACCGCATCGACGAGATCGTCGTCTTCCGCCAGCTCACCACGGAGCAGCTGCGCCGGATCACCAACCTGCTGCTGGACCGCACCCGTTCCCTCGTGCAGAGCAAGGGCATCACGGTGACCTTCACCGACCGCGCGGTGGAATGGCTGGCCGACCGCGGCTACCAGCCGGAGTACGGTGCCCGCCCGCTCCGCCGCACCATCCAGCGCGAGGTGGACAACGAGCTGTCACGCCTGCTGCTGGACGGCAGGGTCGAGGAAGGCGGCCGGGTCTCGGTCGACGTGGAGGACGGCAGCCTCGCCTTCCGCACGCCCGAGACGGCAACGCCCTGAGGGGCGCGGGGAACTGCGCGCTCAGCCCCCACACTCCCGCGGAGGGCCCTCAGCGCACCGGCCGCACCACCATCGCCGACCCCCCGCCCCGCCGTACGCTCTCGGCGGCTGCCAGCCACTTTCCGCCGGGCAGTCGCTGAACACCCGTAGCGGCACCGATCTCAGGGTTGACCTTGAAGGAGTGCCCGATCGCCTCGAGCTGCTTCCGCACGGCACTGTCGTACAGGCCGGGCTCCAGCTCGGTCTGCGCGGCGTTGCGCTGACTGGCCCGGGGCGCGGCGATCGCGTCGGCCAGCGGCAGTCCCCGGTCGACGAACCCGGTCAGCGTCTGCAGAACGGTCGTGATGATCGTCGCCCCGCCCGGCGACCCCAGCGCCACCACGGGCTTGTCGTGCCGGTCCAGCACGATCGTCGGCGAGATCGACGACCGCGGCCGCTTGCCCGGCCCCGGCAGATTGGGGTCGTGCACCGCGGGGTTGGCGGGCGTGAAGGAGAAGTCCGTCAGCTCGTTGTTGAGGATGAACCCCCGCCCGGGGACGGTGATCCCGCTGCCGCCGGTCTGCTCGATGGTGAGGGTGTAGGCGACGACGTTCCCCCACTTGTCGGCCACCGTCAGGTGCGTGGTGCTGTCGCCCTCGTAGGTCGTCGGCGCGGCCGTACCGCCGGAGCCGCACCGCTCGGGATGACGCGGGTCGCCGGGGGGCACCGGGCTGGTGAGCACGGCGTCGTCCTTGATGAGGCACTCGCGCGCGTCGGCGAACCTCTGCGACAGCAGTTCCTTCGTCGGCACGTCCTCGAAGGCGGGGTCGCCAACCCACCGGCCCCGGTCGGCGAACGCGATCCGGCTGGCCTCGATGAAGCGGTGCAGATAGCGGGCCTTGCTCGCCTTCGACAGGTCGGTCCGCTCCAGGATGTTGAGCGCCTCCCCGACCGTCGTGCCTCCGGAGGAGGACGGCGCCATGGAGTGGACGCCGAGACCCCGGTACGAGGTCCTGGTGGGTGCCTGGACCTTGGTGCGGTAGGCGGCCAGATCCTTGGCGGACAGGTCGCCGGGCCGGGCGTTCCAGCCGGAGCCGGGGTCCACCGGCGGCTTGTTGACCGTGTCGACGACGTCCCGGCCGAGCCGGCCGTGGTACAGCGTGTCGACGCCCTTGCGTCCCAGCTCCGCGTACGTACGGGCGAGGTCGGGGTTCTTGAAGGTGGAGCCGACGACGGGGAGCCGCCCGCCCGGCAGGAACAGCTGGGTGGTGTCCGGGAAGTAGCGGAAACGGGCCTCGTTGGACGCCGTCTGGGACCGGAACGTCTCGTCGACCGTGAAGCCGTCGCGGGCGATCCGCTCGGCGGGCTTCAGCACGCTGGAGAGCCGCTTGCTGCCCCACCGGTCGAGAGCCGTCTGCCAGGTGGCGGGCGTGCCCGGGGTGCCGACGCTCAGGCCGCTGCTGACGGCGTCGGCGAAGGCCAGGGGCTTGCCGTTCTCGACGAACAGGTTCTCGTCCGCGGTCAGCGGGGCGGTCTCTCGGCCGTCGATGGTCCGTACGGTGCGGGACTTGGCGTCGTAGTACACGAAGTAGCCGCCCCCGCCGATGCCGGCGGAATAGGGCTCGGTGACGCCGAGCGCGGCGGCCGTGGCGACGGCCGCGTCGACGGCGTTGCCGCCCTTCCTCAGGATCTCGATCCCGGCGGCGGAAGCGTCCGGGTCGACGCTGGAGACGGCGCCCCCGTAGCCGACGGCCAGCGGGGTCTTCCCCCCGCCGGGGCTCTGCGCGGCGGGTGGCGGCGCCGCCGCTCCCACCGACACCACCGCAGCGGCCGAAACCGCAAGGACCGTCAGATTCCGTGCGACAGGGCGACGCATCCGCACCTCCAGTCAAAGGCCGTCCGCGCAGCTTAATTCATCGCCATGGCCGCGTCAGGCAGGCGTCGAACACCGGTGCGTCGGGCCCGCTACCATGCGCGCCCATGAATGACGACGTGCGCAACATCGTTCTGGGCGTGATGGCGGCGGGCATCAGCGCCGCGCTCGGCTGGCTCACCCGTACGCTCCTGTGGAAGCGCAAACTCCGGCGCAAGCAGGCCTTCTTCGGGCTGCCCGAGAACTCCGAGTCCCTGCTCGTCGTCAACCGCGATCCGGCCGCGAGCGAACCGGCGGTCCACCGCTTCGACGTGTACGCGCTTCTCGAGCTCTCGGCGCTGATCAAGGACTGCGGGGCGCACCTCCACGTCGTCACCCAGGACTCGGCGCATCAGGGCTTCGGGGAGCGCACGGAGTTCTGTGTGGGCGGCCCGGGGTCGAACCGCCGCATGATGGCGCACATGTCGGCCATGCTGCCCGGCGTGCGTGTCAACATCGACGCCGAACCGGGGCCGGACCGGGGTGCCTTCCAGATCGGCGGCGAGCGCTACCGCATGGACCCGGGCATCACGGAGTACGTGCTGCTGGCGCGGCTCACCGTCGGCGACCGCCGCGACGCCCGGCCCGTGTTCCTCTTCTGCGGCCAGCGGGCCATCACCAACCAGGCCGCCACCCGCTACCTGGCCCGCAACCACGAGCGCCTGACCCGCAAGTACCGCACGGGATCGTTCGTGCTGCTGCTCAAGGTGATCAACTCGCAGGCGTACGGCCCGGACGTCGTCAAACTGGTGGAGGACGTGACGCGGGCGGCGCAGACCGCACTGCCCACCGCGGCGACGGCTCCACGCACTACACACCGTGCCTCCTGAAGTCCTCCACTGCTCAACAATCGTTACTGGCACGTAACTTACCGACGGGTTACCCCTGGTAAGAGGTCGAGGTTACCGTTCGGTCACTTTGCACTGACACGAGTGAGGAGTGACCCGTGGGACCCCACCGCAAGGCCTTGCGCACCACCGCCGCAGGCGCCGTCTCGGCGACCCTGGTCGCCGGCACCGCCCTCGGATTCGCCCCCACCGCCCAGGCGGCGCCGAACCCCGTCCGCTTCGTCGACATCGCCGGCGACGGCGGCACCGTCCTCAAGGCCAACGTCGTGACCCCGGCCGGTACCCGCGGCACCGACCGCTACCCGCTGCTCGTCATGCCCACGAGCTGGGGCCTGCCCCAGATCGAGTACCTGGCCCAGGCACAGAAGCTCGCCGACTCCGGGTACGTCGTCGTCACCTACAACGTGCGCGGGTTCTGGCAGTCGGGCGGCGAGATAGAAGTGGCGGGCCCACCCGATGTCGCCGACGCGTCGAAGGTCATCGACTGGGCCCTCGCCCACACCCCCGCGAACGCCGGGCACGTCGGCATGGCGGGGGTCTCCTACGGTGCGGGCATCAGTCTGCTCACCGCCGCGCACGACAAGCGGGTCAAAGCGGTCGCCTCACTCAGCGGCTGGGCCGATCTGATCGACTCGATCTACGCCGGGCGCACCCAGCACGTCCAGGCGTCCGCCCTGCTGGACGGCGCGAGCCTGGTGACGGGCCGCCAGAGCGCCGAACTCCGGCAGATCTTCGACGACTTCTACAGCTCCAACCTGGCGAAGGAACCGGAACTCGTCGCCTGGGGGAAGAAACGTTCCGCCGCGATGTACGTCGACCGGATCAACGAGAACGGCACGGCGATCATGCTCGCCAACGCCTGGGGCGACAGCATCTTCCCGCCCAACCAGTACGCCGACTTCTACGAGAAGCTGACCGGCCCGAAGCGGCTGGAGATGCGGCCCGGCGACCATGCCACGGCCGAGATGACCGGCCTGTTCGGGCTGCCCAACGACGTGTGGACGGACACCGAGCGCTGGTTCGACCACTACCTCAGGGGCGAGGACAACGGCATCGACCGCGAGCAGCCCGTCCAGCTCAAGTCCCGTTCCTCCGGCGGCTACGAGGGCTACCCCGACTGGAAGTCGGCCGGTGCGACCGACCGGAAGATCGCCCTCGGAGGCTCGAAGACGATCCGCGCGAACGTGAACTCGGGGGCGGACGGCGGTGTCGTCTTCCTGTCCAGCATCCTCGACCAGGTGGCCCAACTGCCCCCCATGGCCTCGATCCCGCTGCTCCCCCGCCGCTGGGCCGCAGTCTGGCAGTCGGAGAAGTACGCCGCGACCCAACGGGTGCGCGGGACGACCAGGTTGCACACGACCCTCACCCCGACCAAGGAGAGCGGCACCCTCGTCGCCTACCTGTACGACGTGGGGCCGCTCGGCCTCGGCAAGCTGGTCACCCACGCGCCGTACACCTTCCACGGGCGCACCCCCGGAAAGCCGTTCGGCGTCGACCTGGAGCTGAACTCCACGGCCTATGACGTCCCGGCCGGGCATCGCCTCGCCCTGGTCGTCGACACGGTCGACCCGCTCTACATCGAGCACAACCCGTCCGGCGCGCAGCTGACCTTCTCCTCACCGGCGAACGACCCGTCGTACGTGTCGGTTCCGCTGCGCGAGCAGTGATCTCCGGCTGCCGCCGGACGAGCCTGGCCGATGTGAACCGCCGCCCCCGTGGCCTTCGGGCCGTGGGGGCCGCACCCGGTGGGGAGTGCCCCACGGACCGGGCGGGCGGTCTGCTCACCCCTGGCGGGATCGGCGGTCTTCCGCGAAGTCCCCCTCTCCGACAGGGATGAAGGGCACATCGTAGTCGAGGTCCGATCCGATGAGCCGTTCGGTGCCTGCCCGTTCAGTGCTTGAGGATCTTGGAGAGGAAGTCCTTGGCGCGGTCGCTGGTGGGGTTGGTGAAGAACTCGTCGGGGGTGCGGTCCTCGACGATCCGGCCGTCGGCCATGAAGACGACGCGGTTGGCGGCCGAGCGGGCGAAGCCCATCTCGTGCGTGACGACGATCATGGTCATGCCGTCGCGGGCCAGTTGCTTCATGACCTCCAGTACCTCGTTGATCATCTCCGGGTCGAGGGCCGAGGTCGGCTCGTCGAAGAGCATCGCCTTGGGCTCCATGGCCAGGGCACGGGCGATGGCCACGCGCTGCTGCTGGCCGCCGGAGAGCTGCGCCGGGTACTTGTCCGCCTGGTCGGCGACGCCGACCCGGTCGAGCAGTTCACGGGAGCGCTTGTCGGCATCCTCCTTCTTGCGCCCGCGCACCTTGACCTGCCCCAGGGAGAGGTTCTGCAGGACGGTCTTGTGGGCGAAGAGGTTGAACGCCTGGAAGACCATGCCCACGTCCGCGCGCAGCCGGGCCAGGGGCTTTCCCTCCTCGGGCAGCGGCTGCCCGTCGAGGACGATCTCCCCGGACTCGATGGTCTCCAGCCGGTTGATCGCCCGGCACAGGGTGGACTTTCCCGACCCCGACGGGCCGATGACCACGACCACCTCCCCCCGGGCGACGGTGAGGTTGATGTCCTGCAGGACATGCAGCTCCCCGAAGTGCTTGTTGACGTCACGCAGCTCGATCAGCGGCTCGACGGCCATGCTCAGCCCTACTCACTCTCAGCTGTGTGGTGGTTGCCGCAACGTATCCAGGCAAGATCGGACTTGTCGGGCGACACGCACTTTTCGATCATTAGCCGTATTTACGTCGGACTTTGGGCCAAAGGTTGGGTCATGGGGCTCACGACTCCGCGACTTCGGCGTACAGCTGCGACAGCTCGGGGACCCCGTTCACCGCCCACTCGTGCCCGGAGTCCACGACATCGAACTCCCGGCCGGAGACCAGTCGTACGACCGGCTGGCCGTCGGACCGGATCTCCCAGGCGGCTCCCGGCACCGTACGCACGATGACGGTGCCGAGGTAGAGCCCGGCGTCGTTGCCCAGCCAGGGCAGTGTCTCCTCGTCGTCCCGCCAGCGCGGCACGAGCTGGTCGAGCGCCTCCAGGGAGGCCGCCGAGTCGTCCAGCCGGACGCCCTCCCGGTACGCCTGGGAGCGGAGCAGTTCGCACTCGGCGAGGAGTTCCGCGATGCCTGCGGGGTCGGGAAACCCGACCTTCTGGCGCCGGTTGCCCAGGAA
The DNA here is from genome assembly GCF_042955185.1 of Streptomyces sp. NPDC012474. NCBI lineage: Bacteria > Bacillati > Actinomycetota > Actinomycetes > Kitasatosporales > Streptomycetaceae > Streptomyces > Streptomyces sp. NPDC012474. The sequence goes on along the minus strand of NZ_JBIBEP010000008.1, from coordinate 245,698 downwards.
AGGGATGTTCATACTGCCAGCGTGTCATTCGTACCGCCGTTTGCACCACAGGGCGCGCGGGTCCGCCGCTCCCGGTCGAGTTCAGGCCGAGTTCACGCGGCGCGCGTTGACGGGTCACTCCCGCCTCCCTATTTTCACCGTGCGTCTTGTGTCCCGGCCGTCGTTGTCCCTTCTGTTTCGTCTCTGCGTTTCGTGTGTCGCGTCGTGTGTCGATGAGCGGGAGGAGTCGGCCGTGCGCCGATGTGTCCGGGGGATCCTGGTCGCCCTGACCCTGTGCGGGTCGCTGGTGCCGGCGGTGTCGGCGCAGGCCGCCGAGCGGGGGCGCGCGGCGCCGGTGCCGCTGGAGCGGCTGTTCGACAACGTGGCCGTCAGCGATGACAGCCGGCCGCAGGAGGCCGACTTCGACGGCTCCGGCGCCTCCCTGTCGGCTCGGGACCTCACTGCCGCCGGCTGGACGCCCGGCCGCGCGCTCACCGTGCAGGGCGCCCGGCTGACCTGGCCGAAGCGCCGGCCCGGCGAGCCGGACAACGTCCGCGCCGCCGGGCAGGACGTGCGGGTCTCGGGCCGCGGGGACGCCCTGGCCTTCCTGGTGACGGGCACCGCCGGCACGGAGGTGGGCGGCCCGGGCACGGTCACGTACGCGAACGGCACCCGCTCCGGCTACCGGCTGACCGCGCCCGACTGGCTCACCGGGCCGCTCGCGACCAAGGCCGTGGCACTGCCGCACCTCAACACACCCGGCGGCCAACTCGCCCGGCAGGCCCGCCTGTACGTCAGGACGGTACCGCTGGTGCCGGGGCGCGCGGTGACCTCGGTCCGGCTGCCGAGCGCGGCCGGGCTGCACGTCTTCGCGGTGTCGGTGCGGACCGCCACGCAGGGCTGGACGGGCAGCTGGACGACAGCCACGGGAGGCTACGCCGCCGTGGGCCCCTGGACGGACCGGACCCTGCGGCTGGTCGTGCACACGTCGTCCGGCGGGCCCCGGGTGCGGGTGCGGTTCGACAACACCTTCGCGGCCGCTCCCGTGCGGATCGGGAGCGCGACGGTCGCGGTGCAGGCGTCCGGCGCGGCCTCGCGGGGCACCCCTGCGGCGCTGTCGTTCGGCGGTGCGGCGGGCGTGACGGTCCCGGCCGGGGCCCAGGCGTACAGCGATCCGCTCGGCTTCTCCGTGCCGGCGGACGCCAATCTGTTGGTTAGCTTCCATCTGCCCGGGACGGTGGCGGCGGCGCCGGTGCACGGGCTCGCCCAGCAGCGCTCGTACGTCAGCGAGCCCGGCGACCACGCGGCGGACGCCGCCGCCGGGGCGTACACCTCGACGATCACCCGCTGGCCGCTGCTCGCCGGGGTCGATGTGAGCGGCGGTCCCGGCTCCGTGGTGCTGCTCGGGGACTCGATCACCGACGGCGACAGGTCCACGGTGGACGCGAACCGGCGCTGGCCGAACGTCCTGGCCGGCCGGTTCCTGCAGCAGAGCACCGTCCCGCGCTACGGCGTGCTGAACCTCGGGGTCTCGGGCAACCGCGTGGTCACCGACCGGTACCCCGGCGACGGGGTGTCCACGGACACGGCCGGGGTGAGCGCCCTGCACCGCTTCGACCGGGATGTCCTCGCCCAGCCGTCGGCGCGTACGGCCGTCGTCTTCGAGGGCGTCAACGACCTGCGGTGGGGCACGTCGGCGGAGCGGGTGATCGCCGGGCTGCGCGAGCTGGCGGCGCGGGGGCACGCCAGGGGGCTGAGGATGCTCGCCGCGACGATCCTGCCCTGCGAGGGCGAGGCCCGGTGCACCGCCGACGTCGACGCCGAGCGGGTCGCGGTGAACGAGTGGATCCGCGGTGGCGAGGCCTTCGACGGCGTGCTCGACTTCGACGCCGTGGTCCGTGACCCGCGGCGGCCTTCCCGGATGCTCCCCGCGTACGACAGCGGGGACCGTCTGCACCCGGGGGACGCGGGCCTGGCGGCCCTGGCGGACTCGGTCGACCTGCGGCTGCTGCGGCCCTAGGGTCGTTTGGATCAGGCCGCAGGACGGCAGGTCCTGGACGGTCCTAGACGTCCAGGTCCACGACCACGGGTGCGTGGTCCGAGGCGCCCTTGCCCTTGCGCTCCTCGCGGTCCACGTACGCGTCGCCGACCGCCTTGGCGAAGGGCGCGTTGGCGTACACCAGGTCGATCCGCATGCCGCGGTTCTTCGGGAAGCAGAGCTGACGGTAGTCCCAGTACGTGAACGGGTGGTCGTACTTGAGGGGCCGCGGGACCACGTCGGACAGGCCCGCCTCACGCAGGGAGGCCAGAGCCCCGCGCTCGGCGGGGGTGACGTGGGTGGAGCCCTCGAAGAAGGCGGGGTCGAAGACGTCGTCGTCCGTCGGCGCCACGTTGTAGTCGCCCATCACCGCGAAGGGGCGGCTGCCCGCCGCGTCACCGGCGACGGCGGCCTTGAGGGCCTCGAACCACTGGAGCTTGTAGGCGTAGTGCGGGTGGTCCACCTCGCGGCCGTTGGGCACGTAGACCGACCAGACGCGGAGCGGGCCGCACGTCGCCGAGATGGCGCGGGGCTCCACCGAGCCGTCGAACCCCGGGTCGCCGGGCAGGCCCTTGACGACGTCCTCGATGCCGACGCGGGAGAGCACCGCCACGCCGTTCCACCGGCCGGTCGCGTGGACCGCCGACTCGTAGCCCAGCTCGCGCAGCTGCTCCGCGGGGAACTGCTCCTCGGCGACCTTGGCCTCCTGGAGGCACAGCACGTCCGTGCCGCTGCTCTCCAGCCAGGCCAGGAGCCTCGGCAGGCGGGCGGTGATCGAGTTCACGTTCCAGGTCGCGATGCGCATGTCCCACAACCTACCCGGCGGGTCTGACAACGCGGCCCGGTCCCCTCGCGGCCTCAGACCTCGGCGGACTCCCCCGGCGTCAGCCGCAGGTGCTGCGCGCCGCCGCCGAGCTGCCCGATCTGCCGGTCGTAGATCGGACGGGCCAGGTCGGTGAGGAGGGCGTCGTGGATGTCGTAGGCGCGCTGCGGCTTCAGCTCTCGCACGTAGTCGATGACCTCGGAGATCTTGCTCCAGGGGGCCATGACGGGGAGCATCAGTGTCTCGACCGGCTGGTCGGGGACGGTGAGGGCGTCGCCGGGGTGGAAGACCCTGCCGCCGTCGACGAGGTAGCCGACGTTGGTGACGCGCGGGATGTCCGGGTGGATCACCGCGTGGAGTTCGCCGTGGACCTGGACGTCGAAGCCGGCGGCCGTGAAGGTGTCGCCGTGGCCTACGGTGTGGACGCGGCCGGGGAAGGCGGAGGAGATCTTCTCCGCGACCGCCCGCAGGGTCCAGATCTCGGCGGCCGGGTTGCTCTCCATCGCGGCGCGCAGCCGGGACGCGTCGAAGTGGTCGGGGTGCTCGTGGGTGACGAGGATCGCGTCCGCGCCGAGCGCGGCGTCCTCCTCGGTGAAGGCCCCGGGGTCGAGGACGAGGGTCCGGCCGTCCTTCTCCAGACGGACGCAGGCGTGCGACTTCTTCGTGAGCTTCATGGATCCATCCTGCCTCCGCGCTCCTGCCGCGGACTCACTCCTGGGGCGTGGTCTCTTCCCGGATGACCCGCTGAGCCACCTTGAACGCGCTGTTCGCGGCCGGGACACCGCAGTACACGGCCGCCTGGAGCAGCACCTCCTTGATCTCCCCCGGGGTGAGGCCGTTGCGCAGGGCGGCTCTGGTGTGGAAGGCCAGCTCGTCCAGGTGGCCGCCGGCGACCAGGGCGGTGAGGGTGACGCAGCTGCGGGTGCGCCGGTCCAGGCCGGGGCGGTCCCAGATCTCGCCCCAGGCGTAACGGGTGATGAACTCCTGGAAGTCCCCGGAGAACGCGTCGGCCTGGGCCAGCGCCCGGTCCACGTGCGCATCGCCCAGCACTTCACGGCGGACCTTGATCCCGGCGTCGTACGGGTCGGGCCGGCCCTGGGCCTGCGGCGGTACGGCGAGCGGGGCGATCTCGGCGACGGGCCCCGTCTGCAGGGGCTGCGGCGGGGCGGGAGACAGCACCGGCTTGAGTGCGGCCGCGGGCAGGGCGGTCTGGCCGGTGGAGGCCTCGAAGACGGGCTGCCAGGCAGTGGAGAAGTGCCGCACCAGCAGGTCGGTGACCGCCCCGGGCTGCTCCACCGGGACCAGGTGGGAGGCGCCGGGGACGACGGCGAGGCGGGCGTCCGGGATGCCGGCGACCAGCGTGCGGGCCTCGGCGGGGCCGGTGACCTGGTCGTCCGATCCGACCAGGACCAGGGTCGGTACGCCGACCCGACCGAGCTCGGGGCGCACGTCGAAGGAGGCGAGCGCCTCGCAGGAGGCGATGTAGCAACCGGGGTCCGTGGTGCGCACCATCTGCACGGCCCACTCGGTGATCGCGGGCTGCGCGGCGGCGAACCCGCCGGTGAACCAGCGCTCGGGTGCGCTGCGGGCGATCGGGTCCAGGCCGTTCGTCCGGACGATCACACCTCGCTGCCGGAACTCGTCGGGCGTGCCGAAGCGGGGCGAGGCGGCGATCAGCGTGAGCGAGGCGAGCCGCTCCGGGTGGCGCAGGGCCAGCTCGATGCCGACGGCACCGCCGAGCGCGCAGCCCGCGTAGCCGAAGCGCTGCACGCCGAGCCCTTCGAGGGTGGCCAGCAGCCGCGTGGTGAGGTCACTCACCGATCCCGCCGGGTACGCGGGAGCGCCGCCGTGGCCGGGCAGGTCGAACCGGAAGACACGCCAGTGCTTGATCAGCTCGGGGACCTGGCGGTCCCACATGTGCCATGTGGTACCCAGTGAGGGACCGAGGATCAGGACGGGAGCCTCTTCTGGCCCGTCAAAGCGGTATTGCAGGGTGTTCGGTGGTGTCTCGCTCACCCGTCTGAGCCTCTCATCTGTCACGAGATGTCACATCGCCGGGGTGGACCTAGCTAGTAGTGCTTGGTCAGGTCGGTGTGCGGGTGGGTATGTCGCGGTGGCAGGTGGGGCAGGCGTCGGCCCAGGTCGCGAGGAGGGTCTGTAGCTCGCGGACGACTTGGTAGAGGCTCAGGCCGGCGCCGCGTCTTTTGGGGCCCGGGCCAGTCGTTGCAGGGTGCAGAAGGCATGCGCGACGGAGACGAGGGTGACGTGGTGGTGCCATCCGCCCCAGGTGCGGCCCTCGAAGTGGGCCAGACCCAGGGCCTGCTTCATCTCCCGGTAGTCGTGCTCGATGCGCCAGCGGAGCTTGGCGAGCCGGACCAGGGTGGTCACAGGGGTGTCGGCGGGCAGGTCGGACAGCCAGAACTGGACCGGCTCGCTCTCACGGGCAGGCCATTCGGCCAGCAGCCAGCACTCGGGCAGTTCCGGGCCGTCGGCGTGCTGGCGGATCTCGCGTCCGGCGGGCCGGATCCGCAAGGCCACGAAGCGGGAGTACATCCGCTTGACCCCGGAGCGGCCGGTGCCGGGCCGGGAGCCCTCCCGCCACTGCACCGGCCTGGCCGCCTTCCGGCCCGCCGCGATGACCAGCTCTTTCACCGACCGGGGCGGGTCGGGGTACTTCGGCACGGGCGGGCGTCCGCTGCCCGAGTACGGCTCGGCCACCGGCACCGCGTCGGCGGGCTGGGCCGAGAGCGTGGTGGAGATTCCCACCACGTAGTTCAGGCCGCGGGCCTGCAGTCCGTGCCGGAACGCGGCGGCGTCGCCGTATCCGGCGTCCGCGATGGCCAGCGGCACGTCGAGTCCCCAGGAGCGGGTCTCATCGAGCATGTCCAGGGCCAGCTGCCACTTCTCCACGTACCCGACGTCGTCCGGGGTGCCGCAGGCGGTGCGGCGGGCGACCTTGCCCGGGTCGGCCTTCGGTGAGGCCGGGTCCCAGGTCTCGGGCAGGAACAGCCGCCAGTTGACCGCCGCCGAGGCATGGTCGCTGGCGAGGTGGAGTGAGACGCCCACCTGGCAGTTGGTGACCTTGCCGGCGGTGCCGGTGTACTGCCGTGACACGCACGCCGAGGCGGTCCCGTCCTTGAGGAAGCCGGTGTCGTCGAAGACCAGGGCCTTCGGCCGGATCGCTGCCTCCATCCGCCAGGCCAGCTGGGCCCGGATATGCGACGGATCCCAGGGGCTGGTGGTGATGAAGTTGGCAAGAGCCTGACGGTTACCGTCCTCGCCGAGCCGGGCGGCCATCGGCTCGACCGACTTACGATGCCCGTCGGTCAGCAGCCCCCGCAGGTAGACCTGCCCCCACCGGCGCTGGTCATTGCGCGCGAACGGCTCGAACACCTCCGCCGCGAACGCCTCCAACTCACCACGCACCAAAGCAATCTCGTCCGGAGTCACACACCCTCAACGCCACACCAGGCCCGAAGGACACGCACCACCACAACCGACCTGACCAAGCACTACTAGCTAGTACCAAGGCCGTGAAGTTATGGGCCTGGCGGGGTTGTCCAGGGGGCCTTGAGGTGCGGTTTCGCCGGACATGAGGAGCGGAGCCCCGGCAGAACTGGCAGTCGACCAAGACAAGCCGTTCACGAGACCGGAGGCTCCGCTGTCCGAACAGTGTGCCATCACGCGTACCGTCACGGTGGCGGGAGGCCAGTTCGCGCCCGGTCATCTCGGTGAGCTCACCCAGCTTGCTCCCTTCGAGATGATCGACGAGGCCCTGAGCGCGACCGGGGCCGTGCAGTCGCGGTTGCGGGATCCGCCCTCCCGGGTCGTGGTGTACCTGGTCCTGGCCGCGTGCCTGTTCCCGGAGACGGGATACCTTGGCGTGTGGCGCAAGCTCACCGGGTCACTGGTTGGGCTGCCGGTGGCCGCGCCGACGGCGAGCGCGCTGGCCCAGGCCCGCCGGCGTGTGGGCAGCAAACCGCTGCGGTGGCTGTTCGACCTGCTGCGGGGCCCGGCCGCAACCCGGCATGGGCCGGGGAGCCGCTGGCGCGGGCTGCTGGTGGTCGCGCTCGACGGCACCACCCTGACGGTCCCCGACACCCCCGTCCTGACCCGGTTCACCAAGCAGGCGGGCAACCACGGCGGGACCGGATACCCGCAGGTACGTCTGCTCGCCCTGGTCGCCTGCGGCACCCGCACCCTCATCGACGCAGTCTTCGGCCCGACCACCGCGGGCGAGACCACCTACGCCCCGCCTGGGCCTCGTTCGTGTCGGCGCTTTCGTGACCCCGTCCGAACGACGGGCCCGGTTGCCGCCGGCAACACAGGGCTGCCGGCGGCCGGGCGGCGGCTGGGCGCAGCGCCACGGGGGAGGACGACACGCCCAGCCTGCCGGTCGGAGGTCCGCCAGGCCGTGGACGTGACCCCCGGTAACACCGTGCCCGTCCCCACTCGAAGTCCGCTGGACGACGACTCATCCCCCACTGGGCACCGTCGGCGTTCCACTGGACGTCCGCTCCAGCCGCCTTCAAGGACGGGGAACTAGCTTCGGGCCCCGGAATCCGGGTGAAGGGAGTCGTTGTGCGCAAGGTAAGGACATGGCTGCGGCGGGCATGGCACGACATGGCGGCGGGACTGGTCGCCGTGGGGCAGACCTTCGGCGCCATGACCCCACCGGAGTACTACGGCTTCTCCCCGTACGCCGTCCCGCCGGCCGCCCCGCTCCCGGGCCACCCGGAACGCCTCACCCCGACGTCGCTTTCGCACCTGCCTGCCCATGAACGCGCGGTATGGAGCGACCTCGCCGAGGTGTGGCAGGACACGGACCTCCGCTGACGCCGAGGGGGCGGCGCTCACCCACCGGTGCCGGGCTTAGCGCTCGGTCCCCCGGGGCCACTCGGCCCACCCGGACCGCGCGCCTCCAGTCGCACGTCCTTCAGCAGCAGGGCCAGGACCAGGCCGACCAGCAGGACAGGTACGGCCGAGAGGAAGACCGTCGACATCGCGTTGCCGTAGACCTGCGAGACCGCCTCGGCCGTGCGGGGGGCGAGGGAGCCCGACCGGGCGGGGTCCCAGGTGCCCGAGACGATCCGCTCGGCCGTCTTGGCGGGGAGCAGGTCCGCTGCCTCGGTGGCCAGCCGGGCGTTGAGGATGGAGCCGAAGACCGTCGCGCCGAAAGCCGTGCCCAGGTTGCGGGCGAGGCCCACCGTGGAGGTGCTGACCCCCATGTGTTCCCGGGGCGCGGTGCTCTGGGCTACGAGCGTGGTCACCTGGGAGGACAGTCCGACCCCGATGCCCATGACGGCGAGCAGCAGCGCGACGACCGTGGCACGGGTGTCCTGCGACGTCAGCGACATGACGGCGGCGGCGACCCCTGCCAGCGCCGTGCTCGCCACCGGAAACCACTTGTACCGCCCGGTCTTCGCGATCACCTGTCCCGCCACGACCGTGGCCACCGCCATACCGATCATCGCCGGGAGGAAGAGCAGCCCGGTCCGGGTGGCGCTGACACCCAGCGCGGCCTGGTAGAAGAGCGGCACGAAGTTGACGCAGCCGAAGAACGCGAAGCTGACCCCGAAGGCCACGGCCACGCAGATGGTGAAGGTGCGGTCCGCGAACAGGCCCAGCGGGACGATCGGTTCGGCGGCGGACCGCTCCCGCCGCACCAACAGCACGGCCGTCAGCACCGCCGCGACACCGAGCGCGAGGACGCCCGGGTCGCCCCATCCGTCCCGTCCGGCCCGGTCGGTGCCGAGGACCAGGCAGCCGATGAGGACGCACAGCAGCGCCGTACCGGAGTAGTCGATCCGCGGCCGTGTCGTGCGGCGGGCGGTGCGGGGCAGCAGGGTGGCGAGCCCCGCGAGCGCGAGGAGCCCGAGCGGGAGGTTGACGTAGAAGATCCAGCGCCAGCCCAGTTGGTCGGTCAGCACACCGCCGGCGAGCGGCCCGGCCAGGTTGGCGATCACCATGACCCCGGCGAACCACCCCTGGTACTTGGCACGCTGCCGAGGCGGCATCAGATCACCCAGCACGGAGAAGGCACTCACCTGGAGCCCGCCCCCGCCCAGCCCCTGGAGCGCCCGGAACGCGATGAGCTGGCCCATCGAACCGGCGGCGCCGCAGGCGGCGGAGCCCACGAGGAAGATCAGCACGGCGAAGAGGTAGACGGTCCGGCGCCCGAGAATGTCACCGAGTTTCCCGTAGATGGGCATGGCCACGCTGAACGTGAGCATGTACGCCGTGAACGTCCAGCTGTAGAGGTCCAGGGCTCCCAGGTCACCGGTCAGGCTGGGCCCGGCGGTGGCGACGATCGACTGGTCGAGCATCGACATGGCGCTGGTCAGCAGCAGGGACGCGAGCAGGAGGGGGAAACGTGGCGGCAGCGCTTGAGCAGGAGCGGCCGCTCCGCTCAGGGGACCCGTGCCTGGGTGCGTCATAAGGGAATCCTTGTCAGGTGCATGCTCAGCTTTTCGCAACTAAATGCCTTCAGCATATGAATGCTTTGTGTAGCGTACCCGAGGGGAAGTGGTCGCTGTCGAGGGTTTTGAGGCCCCGAATCGCCCTCGTTCGTCGAGCGCAGCTCAAGCCAGAGTCAAGGGATCAACCGCACGCTCACGTCGGGCATCAGGCCGTGTCAGATGCGATTTAACGGGAGGGCCAGTGCTGCAGATCGGTTTACTCGGAACACTGCAAGTCGTGCATGACGGCGTACACGTCACGCCATCCGCCCCGAAGGTACGTCAGGTACTCGCGCTACTGGCCCTGCGGGCCAACACCACGGTTCCCCTGCATCAACTCGTCGAGGAGCTGTGGGAAGAGCGCCCACCGTGCAGCGCCGCCACCACCCTGCAGACCTACATCTACCAACTGCGCAAACTGCCCGGACTCGGTGAGTCGCAGTCCCCGGGCTGCCCCGATTCGCCCGAGGCGCTGGTGACCACCCACGGCGGCTACCGGCTCTCCATGCCGCAATCCTGCCTGGACGCATAGGAGTTTACCGAACTCGCGGCACGGGGCAGAAAGGTCATGGAGCGCGGCGCGGTGGCCGAGGCCGCCGATCTGCTCCACCGGGCCCTCGCCGTGTGGCGGGGGCCCGTTCTCAGTGATCTGGCCCCCGGCCCGGTCGTGGGCATCGACGCCCTGCGACTGGAGGAACAGCGCTACGAGGTGATGGAGGAGCGGATCGACGCCGATCTGCGCCTCGGCCGCCATCACCGTCTGATCAGCGAACTCTCCGGCCTGGCCGCCGACAACCCGACCCGGGAGGGACTGCACGCCAAGCTCATGCTGTCGCTGTACAGGGCGGGCCGGCGCCCGGACGCCCTGGAGGTCTTCCAGCGCATCCGCCGGCTGCTCACCCGGGAGCTGGGGCTGGAGCCCTGCTCGGAGCTCCAGCGGCTGCACCAGCAGGTACTGGCCGGCGACCGCGGGCTCGACCTGCCCAAGGAGCGGACCACAATGATCGGCACCCACACCAAGGGCCCGCATGACGAGCCCCTGGTGGCCCTGCCCCGGGACACACCGCTGCGAGGACGGACCGCCGAGATCTCCCGGATCACCCGGCTGCTCACGGAGCCGGGCGGCACGGACGGCGCGCGGTGCGTCGCCGTGGCCGGGCCGCCCGGCGCGGGCACCACGGCCCTCGCCGTCGCCGTCGCCCACGGTCTGGGCGACGTCTTCCCCGGCGGGCGGCTGTACGTGTCCTTCGGGGACCCGGCCGCGCCACGGACCGTCGAGGACGTTCTGGCGGAGCTGCTGGAGGCAATCGGATGCCGGCGCTCCGAGCTGCCCACGACCAGACCCGGGCGAGCCAGGATCCTCCAGTCCTGGCTCGCCACGCGCGGCGTGCTGCTGGTGGTCGACAACGTCGGTGCCGCCGACCAGGTCACTGACCTGGTCCCGGCACACTCCAGGTCGGGCCTGCTGGTGGCCGGATACCGACGTCTGTACGGCGGCCGGCTCGGGACGCCCGTGGACGTACCGCCGCTCCACCCGGACCAGTCGGGGGAACTCTTCCTCGAGGCCCTGGGGCGTGACCGTCTCCCGGACGACGCCTCCGCACTGGGCACGATGATCGACCTGTGCGGCGGACTGCCGGGCCCCGTGGTGGAGGCGGCCGGTCTGCTCGGGCTGCGACCGCACTGGTCGATACGGCAGCTCATCGACTGGATGAGCAGGGATCGTCCAGCGACCGTCTCCTCCCAGCGTCCGACCCCCTTCCACCACGTCGTCCGGCGCTGCCAGGGCCTCGCGCCGTCCTTGCGTGACGCGCTGGCCAAGCTGGCCGGAACGGGTGAGGGCGTGCTGACGGTGGAGAACGCGGCCCGTGCTCTGGGCCGGAACCCTGACGAGACCGAGGAACTGCTGGAGGAACTGGTGGAGTTCATGCTCCTGGAGGTTGGCCTCGTCAGCGACACCTCTTCCCACCGCTTCTTCCAGTACCGCCTGCCGTACCTCCTCCGCACGGCCCTGCGCACAGCCGCGCCCCATGCCGCTGTCTGACGGTGACCGCTCGTGATCAGGGGCGCCCTGCGGGGCGCCCCTGATCACGAGCGGACGGCCGGGAGAGCCGAGGTCACAGCTCCAGGCAGTCCCCGAGCCCCACCAGCCAGGTATTCACCTGGAGGGCCATCTCGACGTTCATGCGATGGAGCCAGTCACGGGTCTCTGCCTCGCCCTCCGCGGAGACGACGTGGCGGGCCTTGTCCAGGTCGAGCAGGCGAAGGACCGGGGACGACGGGTCGGCCAGCACCTCCGCGAACTCCTCGTGCAGCGCCTTGGTGTACGTCGTGTCCTGGCTCACCGGAAACGGCGCCTTGGGCCGTTCCAGAACCTGCTCGGGCAGCAGGTCGCTCACAGCCGCCCGCAGCAGACTCTTCTCCCGGCCGTCGAACGTCTTCATCGCCCACGGGATGTTGTACGCGTACTGCACCAGACGGTGGTCGCAGAACGGCACCCGCACCTCCAGCCCGGAGATCATGCTCAGCCGGTCGTTGCGCTCCAGGAGCCGGGGCAGCCAGTGGGTCAGATGCAGATGGCAGATCTCGCGGGCCCGCTGCTCCTCGGCGTCCTCCCCGGCCAGCCGGGGGATGCCGGCCATGGCGTCGGCGTACCGCTCCGCGTAGTACGTGCGCATGTCGAGCCGGTCCTTGAACGCGGCGGACAGCAGCCCTTGCCCCAGCCCCTCCCGGGTGCCCGGATGCCACTGCTCGAAGGCGACCCAGGGGAACTGCTCCTCGTACGCCAGGTCGGGGATGTGTACCCAGCTGTAGCCGCCGAAGATCTCGTCGGCGCTCTCGCCGGTGAGCGCGACCTTGCAGTACGGCCGCACCCCCGCGAACGCCTGGTACGTGGAGGTGTCCATGTCCCCGAAGGGGGCGGGCACGTCCTGGGCGCGCAGCACGGCACGGCGCGCCACCGGGTCGATGAGGTCGGCGGTGCTGAGCTCGATCTCCAGGTGGTCGGAGCCGACGTGCTCGGCGACAGCCCGCGCGAACGGCGCGTCGGGCGCGCTGCGCACCAGGTCGGGCTGAAAGTTGTCGCTGTAGCCGCTGTAGGTGACGGTGGCGGTGCGGACCTTGTCGCCGCCCTCGCGGGCCAGGGCGCGGGCCGCGAGGGCGGCGACCGCGCTGGAGTCGAGGCCGCCGGAGAGCAGCACGCTCAGCGGCACGTCCGCGACCAGCTCGCGGGAGACGCTGCTCTCCAGCACCTCGCGCACGGCACGCACGGTGTCGTCGAGGCCGTCCTCGTGTGGGCGGGCCTCCAACTGCCAGTAGCGGCGCAGCCGTACGCCGCCGTCGTCCGGGCCGTAGGCCAGGGTGTGTCCGGGCGGCAGGTCACGGACGTCGCGGTAGACGCTCTCGCCCGGGGCGCGGGCCATCGAGAACAGCACCCGTAGTCCGTCGAGGTCGACGACCGGACGCACGGCGGGATGCGCCAGCAAAGTCTTGGGCTCGGATCCGAAGACCAGGCCGCCGGCGGTCTGCGCGTAGTAGAGCGGCTTGATGCCGAACCGGTCGCGGGCCAGCAGCAGCGTGCGGCGGCGCGGGTCCCAGACCGCGAACGCGAACATGCCCTCCAGGTGCTCCACACACCGCTCGCCCCACTCCAGGTAGGCGTGGAGCACCACCTCGGTGTCGCTGCGGGTGACGAAGCGGTGGCCGAGACCGGTCAGCTCGGCGCGCAGCTCCCGGAAGTTGTAGACCTCGCCGTTGTAGGAGAGGACCGCGGACGACTCCTCCCCCGCCGCGGCCGCGCCGGCGTCCGTACGTCCGTCGGGCCCGGCGGTCATGGGCTGGCGGCCACCGCTCACGTCGATGACCGCCAGTCTGGTGTGGATCAGCGTGGCCCGGCGGTCCGCCCAGACGCCCGAGCCGTCCGGGCCCCGGCAGGCCATCGTCCGCGCCATGCCGGCCGCGAGTCCGCGCTCCTGCCCGACCGGTCCGCCCTCGCGGCCGGCCCAGCCTGCGATGCCGCACATTGGGGATCTCCTTCCATGGCAGGGGTGCCTGGGCTCCAAGATCTGCCCGAGCGCTCGAATCCATGTGGAGAGGCGCTGGACCGGCCGGGGCGCGCGGGTCGCCGCCGGTCAGGCGAGTGCGGCGCTCCGGCGGAAAGCCGGGACGAGGATCGCACCGACCGCGAGGTGCAGCAGGACGAGCGTGGCCCGGTTGCCGCCGCTCAGACCCGCGCCGAACAGCGGTGCGAAGAGGGAGACGACGAGCACCAGAACCGCGACGACGGTCCAGACAGCACGCGCATGGCCGGCCACCACCTTCTCCAGCAGGGCGAGCAGGGCCCAGCCGAGCAGGGAGACGACGGCAGTGCCGATCAGTACGGCCGGGAGGGCGAGCGGCGTCGTGGTGGTGGAGCCGGGGCCGTCCGGCACTCGAAGGCCGATGTCCAGGACGGTGTCGGCCACGAGCCAGATCAGCGCGCCGACGGCCACGGTGGCCAGAACGGCGAGAGCTCGGATACGCAGTGTGCTCCGGGTGCGGGCGGCGGTGGGCTTGGCGGACATCTCTGACTCCTCAGGATATTGGGGACGTGATGATCTCCCCACGAGCCGGCTAATTGCTTCGAGCATATACATGAGTTTGACATATAAGTGTTCCACGTTCAGGAATGTCCGGTCCAGTCATATGCCCAGAGCGAGTAATCTCGAAGGCGTGAGTGGTAACGACGACCTGCCGGCCGACACCGGCCGTGGGAGCGCCCCAGGCGCAAGGAACGAGGCGCCCGTGGAGGACAGCGTGCTCAACTCCGTGGAGCTGGCGATGATCCGGATCCGGCGGCGGCAGTCCCGGCGCAGTCTGGCGCGGCCCGTCATAGAGGGGATGGCGGAACCGCTGAACCTCAACACGCTCTCCGTCATCGACGCGGTCGACGAGGGCAGGAGCGAGAGCGACCGGGACGTCACCGTCGGGTTCGTCGCGGACCGGCTCGCCATCGACCCCTCGCGAGCCAGCCGGATCGTCGCCGACGCGGTCAGGTCCGGCTTCGTGCGCCGCGTCGCCTCCCAGGAGGACGGCCGCCGCAGCTGTCTGGCGCTCACCAAGACGGGCCGCGAGGCGGTGTCCGCCGCGCACCGCACCCGCCAGGACTTCTACTCCCGCGCCCTGAAGGACTGGAACCCCGACGAGCAGAGGCACTTCGCCCGCCTCCTCACCAAGTTCGTCGACTCCTTGGACGACTCCGGCCGTCCCTGACCCGCCCGCGACACCCCCTGGGCCGGGAGCGTGCCGCCCGGGCCCGCCCCAGCGGGGCACCCCACGACCGTGCGACCGCCCGGCCCTCCCACCCGGCGGACAGCCACCCCCACATCGGACGGCCGGGAAACCGACCGCCCCGGGACCCACCCCGCCCCCACGGGCCTTCGTCACGCGCCGCCCCGGCCGGGGGCGGCACCGGACAACGGGCCGTCCACCCGCCTTCGAGTGGGTTTCGAGGCTGCCCGGCGACTCTTGGCGCGCCACGAACCCGCTACCGACGGCGCTCAGAGCCCCGCTGCCGTGGGGCGGACGCGCCTTGGATCGAAGGAGGCGCGACGGTGAGTACGACTGATCGGACAGAGCGGAGCCGGGGCCCGCAGGCGGCCGGACCCACTCGGGTGGCCCGCCCTGCCCTTGCGGCAGCCGCGGTCGCGGCACCCGCCCCCCACCCGCCGGCCGCCGTCGGCTGGGCCTACGCCATGGTGATCGTGGCGACGCTCGCCGCGATCGCCAGCAACGTCTTCGAGATCGCCCACCAGGTCGAAACCGGTGTCGCCGGCGCGGCAACCACGGGTGACCTGGCCCTGACCATCGCCTTCTGCGCCCTGTTCGGCTTCTTCGCCGAGATGCTCCGGGCCGGCCGCCAGTGGGGCCGGGTACTGCTCACGGTGTTCACATCCCTGGGCCTGCTGTTCACCGGCCTCGGCCTCGCCCAACTCGGCGGTCGCCCGCTGGTGGGCCCGCTCCAGGCGAGCCTCGCCGTGGCGAGCCTGATCCCGTCCGTCGTGGGCCTCGTCCTGCTCTACGTCCCCGCCGTCAACCGGTGGATGGCAAGCGTGCGCGACGACAGCCGGACGGTCTCCCAGCGTCTGCGCAAGGCGGTCCTCACCGCCCATGTGGGCATCTCCGTGGGCTGGCTCGGCCTTGTCACCGGCATGTTCGCCATGTCGGTCGCGGGCGCCACCACCCACAACGCCGAGCAGCAGGCCGCCATGTACCGCACGATGTCGATGCTCGACGAGATCTTCCTCGGGATGACCAGCATGTTCGCCCTCATCACCGGCATCGTCGTGGGCGCCGGCACCAAGTGGCGCCTGCTGCACCGCAGATGGGTCGCCGTGAAGTTCTTCCTGACGATGGCCGTCATGCTGCTCGGCTTCTCCGTCATCCACCAGCAGATCCTGCGCGCCAACGAACTCGTCGACGAGGGCGCCACCGTACGCGGCGGCGAACTCGACACCGTCGGCTGGACCATGGCCGGCTCGGCCCTCCTCGCCGTGCTCTGCCTGGTCTTCATGACGGCCGTCTCCACGTACAAGCCCTGGGGCCTGACCGACCGGGGACGCCGGAACTCCCCCGCGAAGTCCGCCCGTGCGTCTCGAAAGGACGACCGACAGTCATGACCACGATTCAGGACACCCAGTCCCTGCGCCACAGCCGCCTCCTGGGCGTCGGCACGTACCGGCCCGAACGGTCCGTGCCCAACGCCGAGATCGCCGAACGGACCGGACTCGACCCCGACTGGATAGAGAAGCGCTCGGGCATCCGCTCCCGCCGTTATGCCTCCCCGGACGAGACCCTGCCGATGATGGCGACCGCCGCCGCCGAGAAGGCACTCGCAGCCGCGGGCATCGGCGCGGACCAACTCGGCACGGTCATCGTCGCCACCATCACCTCCATGGAGCAGATGCCCGCCGTGGCCGTCGAGGTCGCGCACCGGCTGCGCGCCGGGAAGGCCGCCGCCTTCGACGTCTCGGCGGCCTGCGCGGGCTTCTGCCACGCCATCGCGCTCGCCAGTGACCTGGTCCGCCTGGCCCGCACCGACTACGTCCTCGTCATCGGCGCCGAGCGGATGACGGACATCCTCGACCACTCCGACCGCGACACGGCCTTCCTCTTCGCCGACGGCGCCGGCGCCGTGGTCGTCGGCCCCTCCGACGAACCCGGCATCGGGCCGGTGGTCTGGCAAGCCGACGGATCGCGCAACGCGGCCCTGAAGATGACCTCACCCTGGCACGACGGCATCGGGACGCGCCCGGACGCCCAGCCCGCCATCACCATGGCGGGCTGGAAGGTCTTCCGCTGGGCCACCGGCGAACTCGTCCCCGCCGCCCGGAAGATGCTCGACCTCGCGGGCGTCACCGTGGACCAGCTCGACGCGTTCATCCCCCACCAGGCCAACATGCTCATCACCGACTTCGTCGTCGAACAGCTGGGCCTGACCGAACGGACCGCCATCGCCCGGTCCATCGTCACCAGCGGCAACACCTCCGCCGCCTCCATCCCGCTCGCGATGGAGGAACTGCTGGCCGCCGGCCGCGCCCCCAGCGGCGGTCTCGCCCTCCTGGCCGGCTTCGGTGCCGGGCTGGTCTACGCGGGCCAGGTGGTACGCCTGCCCTGAGCCCCCGATTCCGCGGAACGGCAGCGGGCACCCGGCCGACGTACTGGCCGGGTGCCCGCTTCGTGCCGCCCACCCCCGCACCCACCGCGCCGGCCCTCCCGTCCTCCCCCAGCCCGCCGCCCCGCGCGTCCGCCGCCCCGCCCGGGCACACGACTGTGCCGTGAAGAGGGATGCTCCTCACGGCACAGGGCGGGGCTGCGGTGGTCAGCGAGGCGTCAGTACCCCGCCTCCACCGCGAACAGGGCGAAAGGGCTGGGCCGTTCGGTGTCCTGGTAGGGGCGCAGCGGCGAGGTGGTCCCGCGGTGTCCGGCGCCCACTTCCCAGTCGCGGAAGGCGGCCATGCTCTCCCACTCGCTGAGCACGGCGTACGCGCCGGGGTCGGCCACGTCGCGCAGCAGTTCGTTGGCCAGCAGGCCCGGCGTGCCCGCCAGGTCCTTGCTGACCCGGTGGTACGCCTCCTCGACCTCGGGCACCTGCTCCGCGGTGGCCCGCAGGTGCAGCAGGACCCGCACCCGGCCGGGCACCGCGCTCATCCGGCGACCTTCACCAGGTGCATCATCGCCAGCGACCCGCCCGTGCGGTACGGGTGCAGCTTCTCCCGGTGCCGTACGTGCTCGACGCTGCTCTCGAAGGCGAGGAAGGAGTCCCGGTCGGTCCAGTCACTCACCACGTAGTAGACGGAGGCCTCCTTCGCGCTGCGCGCCAGGGTGTGGCCCAGGTTCGCGCGCTGGGCCGTGACCTCCTTGCTGCCCTCGGCCCATTCCTTCTCGAAGTCCGCCTCCATGCCCGGTTTGACCTCGACGGTCAGCAGCAACCGGAAGGTGCCGGGCTGTGCGGCCATTTCAGACACCCCCGTCGACGTGCAGGGTCTCGCCGTTGACGTAGGTGGACAGCTCGCTCGCCAGGAACAGCACGGCGCCGGCGATCTCCTCGGGGCGCCCGAACCGGCCGAGCGCCATCATCCGGAGGTAGCGCTCGTCGTAGGCGGCGCGCTGCTCCTCGCTCAGTTCGTCGGGCGAGGACGTGTCGATGACGCCGGGGGCCACGACGTTGAACCGGATACCCTTGCCGCCGAGTTCCTTGCACAGCGTGCGGGTCAGGCCGACCAGGCCCGCCTTGGAGGCGGTGTAGTGGCCCCGCAGCGGGATGCCCGCCATGGCGCCGCGCGAGCCGATGTTGATGACCGACGAGCCCTCGCGCAGCAGCGGCAGGGCCTTGCTGATCACCATGAACGGGCCGGTGAGGTTGGTGCTGATCACCCGCTCCCACTCCTCGAACGGCAGCTGGGCGAAGGGGACCTGGCTGATCACACCCGCGTTGTTGACCAGCACGTCCAGCGTCTCGAACCTCCCCCGGACTTCCGCGAGCAGCGTCTCGACCCCCTCGGCCGTGCCGACGTCGGCGCGCACCAGGGCGTGCTCGCCGCCGATCTCCTTCAGCTCACGGGAGAGGCTGTCCACGGCCTCGCCCTCCTGCCGGTAGCAGGTCACCACCGAGGCGCCGGCGTTCGCGAGCGCCAGCACCACGGCCCGCCCTATGCCCCGGCTACCGCCGGTGACCAGCGCGTTCTTTCCCACCAGTCGAAGCTGCATGCCATCCTCCGTTTCCTTGCGACCGTGGCCGCGCATTCGTCTGTTCGTCTGATCTCGTTCACCGGTCGACCGGGAGGGGGCGGCACTCCAGGACCGCCCAGCGCCCGGCGACCGGCTCGTTCACCAGCTCGAAGCCCGCCCTCGCGAGCAGCGCCCGCCACTGGGGCTCGCTGCGCTCCCGCCCGCCGAAGCGGATGAGCATGTCGAGGTCGAGGAGCTTGCCGCGGTCCCACTCGTTGGCGGGTCCGACCAGGAACTCGCAGATGAGCAGCCGTCCTTCGGGGGTGCCACTTAGGGCGTCGCGGATGCGGCCGAGGATCGCGGCGGCCCGCTCGTCGTCCCAGTCGTGCAGCACCGCCTTGAGGACGTACGCGTCCAGGCCGACCGGCAACTCCTCGAAGAAGTCGCCGGGCACCACCTCGACGCGGTTCGCGACGTCCGCCTCGTCGAGGAGCTTGTGCGCCTCGGCCACCACCGCCGGACGGTCGACGAGCATGCCGCGCACCTCGGGGTGGCGCCGGAGCACCTCGGAGAGGAACCAGCCGCGCCCGCCCCCGACGTCGGCGATCTTGCCGAAGCGTCCGAAGTCGAAGCTGTCGAGCAGCATCCGGGTGGTGGCCCGGCTCATCCCGGTCATCGCGCGGTCGAACAGCGCCCCCGCTTGCGGGTCCTGCTCCAGGTGCTCGAAGAAACCGTGCCCGTAGGCGGCCTCGAAGGCGGGCTCGCCGGTGCGCACGGTGTGCATCAGGGAGCCGTAGGACCGCCACAGCATCTCGTCGCCGTTGTACAGCACCATGTCCCGTTGGCTGCCGGGCACGTCGGTGCGCAGCACCTCACCCATGTCGGTGAGCGCGTAGGTGCCGTCGGGCTGTTGGGTGAAGACACCGAAGGCGGCGGCGACGCGCAGCACCCGCCCCAGCGAGTCCGCGTGGGTGCCGGTCCGTCCGGCGAGCTCGGCCACCGTGAGCGGGCCGCCGGCCAGCTCGTCGGCGACGCCCAGCTCGGCGACGACGTGCAGCACCCGGGATATCCGTTTGCCGTCGGTCAGCAGCAGCAGCCGTACGTGGGGCGGCAGGGCGGCGGTCATCGCCGGGCCGACCACTCCGGTCATGGTGTCCACACCTTCTCCTTGGTCAGATGAGCACGGCGGCGGCGCTGACGTTCGCCAGCAGCGCGGCGACGGCGAGCGCGCCCCGGACGCGGTTCCAGCGGATCCAGCGCTCACGCGGGTCGAGGCGGTCGAAGTCGGCGGGCAGGTGCAGGGGATCGAGCGTCGACAGCCATCGGTTGATCGGCACGTTCTTGGTGAGCGAGACCGTCATGGCCGCGGCCACCAGCAGCGCTCCGAGGGCCGCGAGCAGCCGTACGGCGGTGGTGGGGCCCGTGGCGACCAGGGCGAGGTCGCACAGCAGGCAGCTCAGCAGCGACAGCGGCATGAACGGGTCGAAGCGGGTCACGAGGCCTTTGTGTACCGGGACGTACATTCCGGTGGGCAGCGTGGTGAACAACGGGGCCGCCAGCACGGAGATCGCGAGACCGCCGGCCGCGAGACCGCCGGCGAGCAGCGCCCCGGGCATCAGTACCTGGACCGGATCCACCACAGTCACCTTCCCGCCCTGGTCGCCGCCCGTGTACGGCGGACCGTTGCCCCGACTCTGGGAGGGCCAGGTCGAAGCGGACTCGAAGACGGCTCGACAGGCCGGACGCGGGCCCTGCGAACCCACTGTCGAGCACCCCTCCACAGCGAATCGAGCAGGTGGGGTCAGGGTGGCCGGTACATCCACCAGGGACCGGGAGTCGTGATGCTCAAGGAAGTACTGATCGGGCTCGTGCTGATCGGAACGGGAACTGTCACGGGCGTCTTCGTGGCGGTTCTGGTCAGTGTGGGCCCCGCCATGTCGGTCATGGACCGCGCCGACTACCTCAGGGCCCACGCCCTGCTGGGCAAGGGCTACCACCCGCTGATGCCGATCCTTGTCAACCTCGTGACCCTCAGCGGGTTCGCTCTGGGCGTGCTCGCCGACGGACCGGGCCAGGTACTGTTCCCGGTCGCGTCGGTGCTGCTCATCGGGGTGCAGGCCGTCTCACACCTCGGCAACGTGCCGATCAACCGCTCGCTGGCCGGGCTCGCCGCGGACGGCCCCTGGCAGGACCCCCGGCCGCTGTGGCGCGCCTGGCACCGGCTGCGTACGGCACTGGCCGCACTGGCCCTGGTCACCGTCACCGTGGCGGAACTCGCCACTCCCTGAAGCACCGCCCAGCACCGCACCCACCCCCGGTGCCCCCACAAGCACCGGCACCCGCTGCTCCCTGAAGGCCGTCGACGCGTAACGCGCGTCGCCGAGGAGGAGAAACCCCCATGCCACTGAACGCCATCACCTACCGCGTCCGTCCCGGCCACGAGGACGAACTCACGGAGGTCTTCGCACCGCACAACTTCACCCGTGTCGACTCGCCCGTCATCAAGGACAGCTCCGGCGAGACGGTCGGGATGCTGCTCGGCACCGGCCTGTTCGTCCGGGGGGACAACCTGGTGCGGGTGATCCACCACGACGGCGTCTCGGCCGACCGGATCGCCCGGCACATGTCGGTGCAGAACGGGGTGCACGAGGCCGAGCGGGCGATCCTGCCGTACCTGGCCGAGCCCCGCGACACCGAGACCCCCGAGGGATTCCGGCGGCACTTCCACCGCAGTTTCATGACCGTGCTGGAACAGCACAGCCCCGACGAGCGGCCCGCGGCCGGTACGGTCGCCCTGCGCTATCCGCTGCGCCGGGGCGCGGGCGCGGAACTGGCCGCCACACGCGCCACCGCCAACCTCCGGGCGAAGCTGCTGCTGTCGTCGGAGCACCCGTCGATCGTGCGCACCGCCCTGTTCCTGCACGAGGACACCCTGGTCCGCGTCGTCCAGTACGACGGCCACCCGTACGATGTCGTCAGCTATCTGACGGAACGTTGCTTCGGCACGAAGTCCGAGACGTGGCTGGAGCCGTACCTGCTCGACGCCTCCCGGCCCGCCCACCCGGACGCCTATCTGGCCCTGGTGCACGAGCAGGCCATGCTGTCGATCGCGCACATGTCCGTGCTGGGCGTCGACTGACGACCCCGTCCGCCGTCTTCGGCCGTACGACGGCGCACAGCACGGAAACCGCCGCCGGGCGCTGGTCCCGGCGGCGGTTTCCGTATCGCTCCTACGCGGCGTGCTCGCCTCAGACCTCGGGGTGGTCGAACCACTCGCCGAGCTTGGTGCCCATCAGCGGGCTGCCGCGCAGCTTCAGCTTGCCCGTCAGGAATGCCTTCGCGCCGGGCAGCTTGCCGACGCCCATCGCCAGCATGTCGGGGAACTTGATCCCGATGGTGATGTCGGGGTTCTCGTGCCGGCCCTTGTCGCTCCGGCAGGTGCCGGCATCGACCTGCACGTAGTGGAGCTTCGGCCCCTCACCGGAGGCGATCTCGAACTGGAAGACGC
The DNA here is from genome assembly GCF_042955185.1 of Streptomyces sp. NPDC012474. Classification (NCBI taxonomy): domain Bacteria; kingdom Bacillati; phylum Actinomycetota; class Actinomycetes; order Kitasatosporales; family Streptomycetaceae; genus Streptomyces; species Streptomyces sp. NPDC012474. The sequence goes on along the minus strand of NZ_JBIBEP010000008.1, from coordinate 223,685 downwards.
CGCCCTGGCCCTTGGCCTTCTCCGGGTTGAACTCCGACACCAGCAGCTCGAAGATCAACGTCAGCGCGCCGTCCAGGCCGCCCTCCCGCTGGGCCGCCACGGCCTCCAGCTCCTTGGCCGGCACCGACTCGACCAAGTCGATCAGCTCGGTCACCTGTTCCGCTTGCGTACTCATCGGTTCCTCCTGGTCCCTAGGCTTCGGCCGGGGCGGCCGGTGACAGTTCGTGGAGCGGTTCGAGCAGCCGCATCTCGCCGCCTTCCCGCAGCGGCCAGAGCACCTTGAGGTACGCCTGCTGGTCGGCGCTGCGCTCGAAGGCCCGGAAGGACCGCTCGTCCGTCCAGTCCGTCAGTACGGTGTAGCCGCCGGGCTCGGCGGTGTCCCGCAGCAGTTGCTGGCCGTGGTTGTCGGGGAACCGGCGCACGGTCTCGGCGTGGCCGCGCCACAGCTCCTCGAACGCGGCCTCCTGCCCCGGGGTGATCCGGATTCGCAGCAGGACCCGCAGCCCGGCCTGCGTCGTCGTCACGAGCGCACCGCCTCCCGCGCGGCGGCCTCCTCCACCAGCCCCTTGATCCGGGCCATCTCCCGGCGGGTGTTGGTGTTGAGCCGCTCGGTCATCTCCTTGTCGCCGAACGGCAGTCCGGAGCGGACGGCGAACTCCTGCCGCCAGCGCATCTCCACACCGCCGTCGGTCTCGGTGTAGGTCCAGAAGATGTCCATGTGCTCGAAGGGGCCGGTCTCGATCCGCCGCGCCCGCACAGTCCGGGTCTTCGGGTCGGGGGTGCGCTCGGAGACCCAGTTCCAGACGGCGCCGTTCTCGTCCGGGTGCAGGGTGAGCCGGAACCGTACGGTGGCGCCGTCGCGGCCGAGGATCTCGGCGGACGCGTACTCGGAGAACAGCCGGGGCCAGGACTCGACGTCGTTCGTCATCTTCCAGACGAGCTCCATGGGCGCGTCGATGACGACGGTGTTGTCGGTGAGCGCCATGTCAGACCGCCGAGAGGCTGGCGTTGACGTAGTCGATCACGTCCTGGGGCGAGTTCATGCCCTCGATGGCCTCGTCCGGTATCTGCAGGCTGTACTCGCGCTGGACCTGGCTGGCTATCTCCAACACGGCGAGGGAGTCGTAGCCGAGGTTGGTGAAGGCGACGTCGAGCTTGTCCGGGCTGAGGTCGTCGACGTCACCGGTGCACCGGCTCATGACCGCCTTGAGGTCGTCAAAGGTCATGTTGGCACTCATGGGATTCCTCCAATGGGGAGATGTGATTTGCGGTGAACGAGAGGGCGAGAAGCGAGATGCGTGTCAGCGGCCCGCGGCACCACACGGTGCTGTACGGCCCGCGGCACCGCGCCGGTGCTGTACGGCCCGCAGCACCACGGCCGCGTTGAAGCCGCCGTAGCCGCGGCTCAGCACCAGCGCGGTGCGCAGCCGGGTCTCGCGGGGCTGGTCGACGACCAGGTCGAGCCGGTGCTCCGGGTCGGGGCGGACGTTGACCGACGGCGGGATCACCTGGTCGCGAAGCGCGAGCGCGGCGGCGGCCACGTCGAGTGCCGCTCCGCCGGCGTAGAGCCGGCCGGTCATGGTCTTGGGCACCGTCACCGGGACCGCACGAGGGCCGAACACGGCGGTGAGGGCCTCGGCCTCCTGCCGGTCCAGCTCGGGTACGCCGTAGCCGTCGGCGAACACCACGTCGACGTCCGACGGTGCCAGCGAGGCATCGGCCAGGGAGAGTTCGGCGGCCCGTCGGAGCCCGGGCGGGCGAGTGGAGCCGGGGCGCGGGTCGAAGGTGGCGGCGTAGCCGGAGACCTCGGCGTAGATCCGCTCCACGTTCCGGGCGCGGGCGTCGTCGTGGCTCTCCACGACGAGGATCGCGCCGCCTTCCCCCGGGACGTAGCCGCTCGCGTCGGAGTCGAAGGGCACGTACGCCCGCTCGGGCCGGTGCTCCTCGCTGAGCCGCCCGTTGGAGAGCTGGCAGACCAGCCCGTACGGGGACAGCGAAGCGTCGGTGCCGCCGGACAGCACCAGCCGGGTGCCCTTGGCGAGGACCCGCCGGGTCTGCGCCAGGACGTCCAGGCCGCCGGCCTGCTCCGAGCAGAGCACCCCGCACGGGCCGCGCATGCCGTGCCGGATGGACAACTGCCCGGTGGTCGCCGCGTAGAACCAGGCGATGGACATGTACGCGCCGACGGCCTGCGGGCCCTCGCTGTACAGCTTCTGCAGCTCGCGCTGGCCGAACTCGACGCCGCCCGAGGAGTTGGCGGTGATGACCGCCATGTCCAGGTCGGCGAAGTCGTCCGGGACCACGGCCGCGTCGGCCAGCGCCTCGTTGGTCGCGGCGAAGGCGTACTGCGTCATGGCGTCGGTCTCGCTGACCAGGCGCTGCGGCGCGTGCTCGGACGGGTCGAAGCCGGTGGCCTCGCCCGCGACCCGCACCGGGTAGCGGTCCGGGTCGAAGCGGCTGATCCGGCTGAGGCCCGACGTCCCGTCGAGGGTCGCCTGCCACCACGCCTCGCGGTCCTGCCCGTTGGGCGCGACCACGCCCAGCCCGGTGATGACGGGAGCACTCACGCGACCCTCCTCGGCGAGGTGAGGACAACCGCGCTCTGGAAGCCGCCGAAGCCGCTGCCGACGCTGAGGACGACGTCGAGCTCCGCCTCCCGCGCGGTGCCCGGCACGTAGTCCAGGTCGCACTCGGGGTCGCGCTCCTCGTAGTTGGCGGTGGGCGGGATCGTGCCCCGGTCTATGGCCAGGGCGCTGGCCGCGATCTCGATCGAGCCGATGGACCCAAGCGAGTGCCCGACCATCGACTTGATGGAGCTGACCGGGACGCGGTAGGCGTGCTCGGCGAGGCTGCGCTTGTACGCGGCCGTCTCGTGCCGGTCGTTCTGCTTGGTGCCACTGCCGTGGGCGTTGGCGTAGTCGATCTCTTCGGGGTTGATCCGGGCCTCGTCGAGCGCGGCGGTGATCGCCTCGCCCATCTCGCGGCCGTCGGGCCTGAGGCCGGTCATGTGGTAGCCGTTCGCGCGGGCCGAGTAGCCCGCGACCTCGCAGTAGATCCGCGCGCCCCGGCGGCGGGCGTGCTCCAGCTCCTCGATCACGAAGACCGCGGAGCCCTCGCCCAGCACCAGCCCGTTGCGACGCCGGTCGAACGGGCGGCACGCGTGCTCCGGGTCGTCGTTGCTGGTGGAGGAGGCACGCAGAGTGTCGAAGCAGGACACGGTGACCGGGTAGATCGGCGCGTCCGTGGCGCCGGCGACCATCACGTCCGCCGAGCCCTCCCGGATCAGGTCGACGGCGTAGCCGACCGCGTCGATCCCGGCACAGCACCCCGAACTGACGACGGTCGCCGGGCCCTCGGCCCCGGCCGCCCACGCCACCTCGGTCGCCAGCGAGCTGGACATCACGTACGAGTACAGGTGGGGCTTCATGTAGCCCTGGTCCACGAGCCACTGCCGGCCGTTGTCACTGACAGTGCGGTACTCCTGTTCCATGGAGATGGCGTTGCCGACGCCGTTGCCGACGCTCACCCCGATCCGGTGCGGGTCCTCGGCGTCCATGTCGAGCCCGCTGTCCGCCATCGCCTCCCGGGCGGCGACCAGCGCGAACTGGCCCGCCCGGTCGGTGCGCCGGATCTCCTGGTACGACAGTCCGGCCAGCTCGGGGTCGAAGTCGCACTCGGCGCCGATCCGGCTGCGGAAGGGCGTCGGGTCGAACAGCGTGATGCGCCGGGTCGCCGTCTTCCCTTTGACGATCATCTCCCAGAACGCCTCACGGCCCGGCTGTCCGGGGGCGACGACACCGATGCCGGTGATCACCGCGCGCCCGGTCATGCGACGCCTCCCACTTCGGGCAGCGTGCCCTCGCCGGGCAGCGGTTCGCAGTCGACGTGGCCGAGTTCGGGGCGCGGGGCGAGAGGGCTGAGGAAGAAGGAGACGAACGCCCGCTCGTCAAACGGGTTCTCGATGCGATGTCGCACGCCGATCGGGACCATGAAGGACTCGCCGGGCTCCAGGACCAGTTCCCGGCCGTCCACGCGCAGCAGCAGCCGGCCGTGGATGGCGTAGAAGAACTCCTCCGAGTACTCGTGGTAGTGCTCCGAGACGAACTCGCCGGGCTCCAGGGTGCCGACGCCCATGAACCCCGAGGTCGCTCCGCAGGTCTTGGGGCTGAGCAGGACACGCAGGTCGCCGCCGCGCTTGCGGTTGGGCGGTACGTCGTCGATGGCGACCTTGATGAGGTCGGTGGTCTGCATAGGTGCTCCAGGTGGGGACGTGAGTCCGGGCCGCCTGGGGAGGGCGGGCCGGGATGCGGCGGACGTCTCGGGCTCAGGGTGTCCAGGTGTAGAAGGACTCGGCCATCGAGTCCTTGGGTTCACGCCAGGTCGGGGAGTACGGCGTCATGAACTCCTGGAGCCGGATGTTGATGTCGTCGTAGAGCGGGTGGCTGCGGGCCCGGTAGAGGTTGTCGTTGATGGGCTGCTCCGCCTCCACCAGATGGAAGTAGAGGCCCTGGAAGCGGAAGAGAGTGCGGCGTTGGACGCCGATCATGTGGGGCAGCTCGGTCGCGTCGGACTCGGCGAAGAGCGCGGCCACCTTCTCGGCGTCGTCGTGGTCCATCCGCGCGACGATGAGCGTGCGATGCGCCATGGGACTCCAATCGGGTTGTCGCCCGCGAGCGGTGGGGCCGCCCGGGCTTCCGGCGGGTCCGTCAGCGGTTCGGACCTGCCGCTTTTGATGCTGGACGGGATTGCTTGAGGCCTCGTCCAGCGCAACTCGACGTCAGATTTCAGCCGTTCTGCGGAGCGTCTCGCTCCGCGTCCCGCGAGACGCTCCGCGGAACAGGAGCAGCGCGGTGACCGTGGCCGCGGCCGCGAAGGCCGCCAGATACGTCCACAGCGGCAACACGCCCACGAGGTGCGAGAGCTGGCCGCCCACCCCGGCGCCCAGCGCGGCCCCCAGGTAGAAGAGGCCCATCATGCGGCTGCCGTGCCCCTCCGGCGCGCTCTCCGCCGTGGTGCTCAGCCCGACCGGCCCGAAGACCAGTTCGCCGCACGTCATGCACAGGAAGGCCCCCAGCAGCCAGAGCGCGGACACCAGGACGCCGCTGTCGTCCGCGAACCAGGCACCGGTCGAGAGCACGGCGAAGCCGCCGGCCGCGCACAGCAGCCCGGCGGCGAACTTCCGTACCGTGTCCGCCCCGGCCGCGAGCCGCAGCCACAGCCAGGCGAAGAACGGGGCGAGCAGCAGCAGGAACAGCGGATGCGCGGACTGGAACCAGCTCGCCGGGACCGTGAACCCGGCGATGTCCCGGTCGGTGTGTTCGCGCGCGAACAGGCTGAAAACCGAGCCGAGCTGGCCGTACATCGCCCAGAACAGCACTGACGGCACGAAGATCCTGCGGTAGCCGCGGATGCGTGCGCGCGCGGCCTCGTCCAGCTCCGCCCCGCGCAGCAGCCGCCGGAAGTACCAGACGGGCGCCACCAGCGAGGCCAGCCCGCACAGCGCGAGCACCGGCCGCAGTGGCAGCCCGCCGGCCAGTACGGCCCCGGTGACCAGCAGGGCGACCACGGCCAGCGCGGCCCAGGCGCCGCGCACCAGCCGGCGTAGCGCGGCGGGCGGCAGCGGGTGGGCGGGGCCGGTCCGGGTGCCGCGCAACGTCGGGGCGCCGTGCAGGTACTGCAGGACACCGAAGACCATGCCGACGCCGGCGGCGCCGAAGCCCAGGTGCCAGTTGACGCATTCGCCCAGGGCACCCGTGACGAGCGGGCCGATGAGCGCGCTGACCTGGACGCTCATGTAGAAGACGGAGAACGCCGCCTGCCGCTGGGCGCTGCCCGCCCCCGGGTTCATCTGGTCGAACATCACGGGCAGGTTGGGCTTCAGCAGGCCCGTACCGCAGGCGATCAGCAGCAGGCCCAGATAGAAGGTGGTGTGGGTGGGTACGGCCATGCAGGCGTGCCCGGCCGCGATGACGAGGGCCCCGGTCAGCATCGCCCGGTGTGTGCCGAGGACCCGGTCGCCGAGCCAGCCGCCGGGCATGGCGGCGAGGAACGACGCGGAGATGTAGAGCCCGAAGAGCGCGCCGGCGGTGCCGTCCGCGAGCCCGAGCCCGCCCTCGGCCGTCGGTGCAGTGGCGTAGAGGAAGAGCAGTGCCTGCATGCCGTAGAAGCTGAAGCGCTCCCACATGTCGGTCATGAACAGGGTGCTGAACCAGCGCTCGCGGAACAGGGCGCGCACCGGGCGGGTGGCGGGGTCCGGAGGCGGGGCGGGGACCTCGGTGTTCTGTGAGGTGGTCATGTCGGCGCTCTCACAGGGCGATTCCGCCGTCGATCTGCACCACTTGGCCGGTGATGTAGTCGGCGGCGTCGGAGAGCAGGAACGCGACGAGTTCGGCGACGGACTCGGGGCTGCCGAAGCGACCCATGGCCACCTTGCCCAGGGCGGCCTCGCGGGCCTTGGCCGCCATGCCGTCGAGCATGTCGGTCTCGATGAAACCGGGCGCCACGGCATTGACCCGCACCCCGTAGGGGGCGACCTCCTTGGCGAGGGCGCGGGTGAGGCCGTTCAGCCCCGCCTTGGCCGTGGCGTAGTTGGCCTGGCCGGGGTTGCCGTACACGCCGATCACGGAGGAGACGTTCACGACCGCGCCGGCCCTGCGGGTGATCAGGCCGCGCAGCACCGTGCGGCACATGTGGAAGGCACCGTCCAGGCTGGTGCCGACCACCGAGTGCCAGTCCCCCTCCGACATCAGTGCCATGGGGCGGTCCTTCAGGACGCCGGCGCAGTTGACGACGGCGTACGGCGGCAGGCCGAGCTTCTCCTCGGTCTCGTCGACGAACGCGCGGACCGCCGCCGCGTCCGTGACGTCGCAGACGACGTGGTGGACAGCCGCGCCGGCCTCGGCGACGAGCCGCGTGGTCTCCAGCGCCGCCTCGCCGGCGGAACGGGAGCAGAATCCGATGTCGTAGCCCGCCTCGGCGAGCCGCACCGCGATCGCGCGTCCGATGCCCCGCGACCCGCCGGTCACCAACGCGCAACGTCTCTCGGTCATGACGTGACCCTCCTGTACGTGACGTGCCGGCCGGGCCGCTGCCCGGGCCGCCGAAAGCGTCGGCCAACAGGCTCAAGGCAGACTCGAAGGGCACCCGGCACGCTGCGCACATGGTGGAGAACCTCTTCGAACAGAACCTGCTCTGGGCCGTATTGGCGGCGGTCTTCTGGGGCTTCGCGTCCCGTGGCGCCCGCCGCCTGGCAACCCGGACCACGACCCGCTCGCTCGGCCGCCGGGCCCGCCTGGGCCTGGTCCTGCTGACCGTGTCCTTGCTGGTGCTGGCGCTACGGGTCGCGCTGGCCGTCGCCCTCGAGGGTACGGCGGGCCGGCCGGCGGCCGCCGACTTCGTCCTGTTCGCGGCCGTCCCCCTCACGGTGGCGGGCACGGCGGTCGCGGTCCTCACGCTCCCGGCGTACTGGCGCCTGGCTCACGCCCCGGCAGCGGGGGCGCCCCGGCCCCGTACGCCGGTGACGGCGACAGAAGCGACCGCCACGGCCACGACCTCCCTGCCCTCGGAGACCGCGCCGACTCCGCACGCGTCCGGACACCCGGGCACGACCGAGCCCCACGGGCTGCCGACAGCGCCGGCCGCGCTCGCCGAAGGCCGCGCCCCGGGCCGACTCGCCACGACGCCGGGCCCGTCCGGACACTCCGTCACGACCGCGCCGTACCCGCTGCCGGAGGCGTCGACCGGACGCGGGAACGGCAGTCCGGGCGCGGATCCGGGCGACCCGGACGTCCCCTCAGAGCTACGGCTCACCGCCGCCTCCGCGCCGCCGGAGGCGTTCGCCGGAGGCGGGAGCGACAGGTCGGGGACGGACCCGAATGAGCCGGAGGTCCCCCCGGGGCTCCGGCTCGCCGCTGCCTCCTGGCAGGTCGTCGTGCCCGTGCGGGTCTGTTTCCTGGCCTCACTGGTCGCGGCCGGGCTCACCCTGCATCCGCCGGCCCCTCCGTATGGCGGGCTCTTCGTCCTCGAAATGGTTCTGCTGACCCTCGCCGCCTCGGGGCTGGGGCTGTGGCAGCAGCGGTGGCGGGCCGTCGTCGGGTCGCCCGGCTGGCAGCGGCCGTCGCGGGCGCGGCGACTGGTGCGCTCGACGGCCACGGTGACCGCCTTGGCCGTGCTCGTCACGGGCGGCTGGACCCTCGCCGCCGAGCGGAGCCGGCTGCCGGAGCGCATGGGCCAGAACCACCACGAGCACGCGTACGACACCGGTGGCGGTGCGGCGGCCGGACAGGCGCCGACACGTGATCTCGCCGGCCTCACCGGCCCTCGGACCGGCACCCCCGACCGGCGCTTCACCCTCACCGCGACCGCCCGCACGATGCGGCTCGCGTCGGGCGAGAAGGTCGCCGCCCTCGCCTTCAACGGACAGCTTCCCGGACCCGAACTGCACATGCTGCAGGGCGAGTTGGTGGAGGTTGTCCTCGTCAACCGGAACGTCCGCGACGGAGTCACCCTGCACTGGCACGGCGTCGACGTCCCGGCCGCCGAGGACGGCGTGGCCGGGGTGACGCAGGATGCCGTACTCCCCGGCGAGCGGCACGTATACAGGTTCCGGCCGCCCCGTGCGGGCACCTTCTGGTACCACACGCACCAGCAGCCCAGCGCGGCCGTGGCACGCGGCCTGTTCGGCGCCCTGATCGTGGAGGAGCCCGGCGTGCGGCCGGCGGGCGTGGACCGTACTGTCGTCGCCCACGCCTGGAGCGTCGAGGGCGCGACGGGATCCTCCACCGGCGGGCGCCCCGGCGGTGGAGGCGCGCTCAGCAGCCGGAACGGCATCGGTGGCCTCCTGCGCACCGCCTTCGGCGACGACACCAGGACGCGGCGCGAGAAGGTCCCGGCCGACACCCCGGTCCGGCTGCGTCTGGTGAACGCGGACAGCTGCCCCCGTACCTACTCACTCGCCGGTACGCCCTTCCGGGTCGCCGCGATCGACGGCAACGACGTGTCGGGGCCCACCGAACTGAGCGGCACCCGGCTGCGTGTCGCGGGCGGCGGCCGCTACGATGTGACGTTCCGCCAGCCCGACGGCCCCGTCCACCTGACCGTGGTCGGCGACGCCAACGCCACCAGCGCCAGCCACGGAACCGAGGGGTGCGGCGAGGACGGCGCCTACGGAGCGGGTCAGGTGGAGACGGCGTCCCTGCTGCTCGACCCCACCGGCACCGCCGAGCCGATGCCCACCGCCACGGGACCGCTCTTCGCCCCCCTGCACTACGGCTCCCGTACGACCACGACCGGCGCGGCCACGCCCTTCGGCCCCGGCACCCGCTACGACCGCGACTTCCACTTGGTTCTCGGCAACAGCCTGGGCTTCTTCGACGGGCGGCCCATGGTGCTGTGGACCGTCAACAACGCCGTGTACCCGGACATCCCCGCCCTGCTCGTCCGGGAGGGCGACCGGGTCCGCGTCTCGTTCGTCAACCGCAGCCTCGACGACCACCCCATGCACCTGCACGGTCACCGCATGCTCGTCCTGTCCAGGAACGGGCAGCGGGCGACCGGCAGCCCCTGGTGGACAGACACTCTGAACATCGCGCCCGGCGAGCGGTTCGAGGTCGCCTTCCGCGCCGACAACCCCGGCCTGTGGATGGACCACTGCCACAACCTGGACCACGCCCGCGACGGCATGGTCCTGCATCTGGCCTACGACGGCGTCGCCACCCCCTACGAGGCGGGCAGCGCCACCGGCAACCTGCCCGAGTGATCCGCCCCCGCCTGCCCGAGCAGCAGCTCGCGCGCCGCGCGGACCGTACGCCGGTCCTCCTCGGGTCCCAGGGCCCGGGGAGGCAGCGTGGCGACGACCGCGCTGCGGCCCGAGCGCACGGCCGGGTGCCCCCGGGCAATGACCGCCAGGCTCTGGGCCGGCCCGGCCTCGACGAGGAGCCGGTCCCCGTCGTCCAGCACCCGCTCCAGCGTCGGCCAGAACAGCACGGGAGCGGTCGGCTGCCCGGCCCAGAACGCGGCCCCGGTCGCCTCCGGCGCGCTCAGCGGTCGTGTGGTGTAGGCCGAGTACAGGGGCGTACTGGGCAAAGAGAGCGGAAGCTCCCGGACGAGCGCCTCGGTCTCGGCGACCAGCGGCGTCAGCACCGGGCTGTGGTACGGGGTGCGGGTGGCGAGCCGCCGGTAGGTCAGGCCGTCCGCCGTCAGCCTGCGCGCCACGGCGTCCAGCGGGGCCTCCGGGCCCGAGAGCACCGTGTGCCGGGGCGCGTTCACCGCGCCCACCACGACCCCGGACCCCAGGTATCCGGTGAGTTCCTCGCGCGCGGCGGCGACCGCAAGCATCCCGCCCGCAGGTGTGGTCCGCTGCCGTCGGACGCGTTCCCACAGCAGCCGGACCGCGTCGTCGAGCCGGAAGACCCCGGCGAGCACGGCGCCGGCGAACTCGCCCATGCTGTGCCCGAGATACGCCGCCGGGCGCACCCCCCAGCTCTCGACCAGCCGCCCCATCGCGTAGTCCACGGCGAACAGCAGCGGGGCGGAGCGGATGTCGGCCTCCATCGGCACGGCGGGCCGCTCGGCCAGCCAGTCGGCCCTGGCGGCCTCGCCCTCCGCGCCGAGCCGGGTCAGGACGGAGTCGACCGCGTCGGTGAAAACGGCTTCGTGGCCGTAGAGCCCGGCCGCCATCTGCGTGTGCTGCGCTCCTGTTCCCGGGAACATCAGAACGACGGAGCAACGGTGAAGAGGTGTCATGGCACCAGACTGGACCACGCGGATCAAGCCGCTCTCCACCGGCTCTCGCGCAAGCCGTCGAGTCCGCCTTGAGCGGCCGGGCGCACGCTGCACCACATGAGCGTTGTCGACGAAACGACCTCGGTGTCGGTGACCGGCCAGGACAGGGCGGGCACCGCCACGCCTGTCCCGGCAGGCACCGCCGCCCCCGGTAGCGGTCATCTGCGCGACCGCGTCACGGAACTCGCCGAGCTGAACAAGGCCTTACGGCGCGGCCCGAGCGAGCGCGCGACCGAGGTCCAGCACGCCAAGGGGAAACTGACCGCCCGCGAACGCCTGGAACTCCTCTTCGACGCGGACACGTTCGCCGAGATCGAGGAGCTGCGCCGGCACCGCGCCACCGGCTTCGGACTGGAGGACCGGCGCCCCCACACCGACGGCGTCGTCACGGGCTGGGGCCGGGTGGACGGCCGTACGGTGTTCGCGTACGCCCATGATTTCCGGATCTTCGGTGGCGCCCTCGGCGAGGCGCACGCGCAGAAGATCCACAAGCTGATGGACCTGGCCGAGAGCGCGGGCGCGCCCATAGTGGGCCTGTGCGACGGCGCGGGCGCGCGGATCCAGGAGGGCGTCACGGCCCTCGCCGGCTACGGCGGCATCTTCACCCGGAACGTGCGCAGTTCGGGGGTCATCCCGCAGATCAGTGTGATCCTGGGGCCGTGCGCGGGCGGCGCCGCCTACTCCCCGGCCCTGACCGACTTCGTCTTCATGGTGCGCGGCACCGGACAGATGTTCATCACCGGGCCCGACGTGGTGCAGGCGGTCACCGGCGAGGCCGTCACGCACGAGGTCCTGGGCGGCGCCGACACTCATGCGACGCTCTCCGGCGTGGCACACTTCGCCTACGACGACGAGAAGTCATGCCTCGACGATGTACGGCACCTGCTGTCCTTCCTGCCGTCCAATAACCGTGAACTCCCCCCGGCGCAGCCCACGTCCGACCCGCCCGACCGCCGCGGCGACGCGCTGCTGGACCTGGTCCCGGCGGATCCCGGGCGGGCGTACGACATGCGGGACGTGATCGCCGAGATCACCGACGACGGTGACTTCTTCGAGGTCCAGGAGGACTGGGCGACCAACGTCGTGTGCGCGCTGGCGCGGCTGGACGGCCAGGTGGTGGGCATCGTCGCCAACCAGCCCGCCTCGTTCGCCGGAGTGCTCGACATCCGCGCCTCCGAGAAGGCCGCGCGGTTCGTGCAGACCTGCGACGCCTTCAACATCCCGCTCATCACCCTCGTCGACGTGCCCGGCTTCCTGCCCGGCGTCGACCAGGAACACGGCGGCATCATCCGGCACGGCGCCAAGCTCCTGTACGCCTACTGCAACGCCACCGTGCCACGCGTCCAACTGATCCTGCGCAAGGCGTACGGCGGCGCGTACATCGTGATGGACTCCCGGTCCATCGGGACCGACGTCTCCCTCGCCTGGCCGAGCAACGAGATCGCCGTGATGGGCGCCGAGGGGGCCGCGAACATCGTCTTCCGGCGTGAGATCGCCGCCGCCGCCGATCCGGAGGCGACCCGCGCCCGCCTGACCAAGGAGTACCGCACCGAGCTGATGCACCCGTACTACGCGGCCGAGCGCGGCCTCGTGGACAGCGTGATCGACCCAGCCGAGACCCGGTCCCGGCTGATCGGAGCACTGGCGATGCTCCGCGCCAAACACGCACCACTACCGGCCCGCAAGCACGGGAACCAGCCCCAGTGAGCGGCCCCACCGTACGCGTCGTCCGCGGGGCCCCAGCGCCGGAGGAACTGGCCGCCCTGATCACGGCCCTACACGCCCTGACCGCATACACCTGCGCCGCCCGGCCCTCACTCCCACCGGCGGCCCCCTGGCCCCGCCCGTCCACCCCGCTCACAACCCCGGCCCCTGCCTGGTCGAGCCGCCACCGACCGGCCTGGCAGGGCACCTAGAAACTAGCGCCGTTCACGGGAAGTCGCTTCGAGCACCTCGCTGGAGGGGGTGATCGCCAGGCAGTCGCGAACAGAGTGACTGCCGATGACCTGATCGCAGTGCAGACCTTGTCGGTCAGGATCACTTCCGCCCACGTCCCTGCCCCGCAGGTGGGCCCCAAGGTGTAGCGGAAACGGCACAGCGGCTTGCCCGCACGCCGGAGGGGGCCCCGAGACGCTGATCACCATGACATCGGATACGCGCCCGCGATCAAGGACACGGGTTCCACCCGCCGTCGAGGGGGTTCCACCCCCTCGACGGCGCCCGCTTCCCGCGGGGCCACGAGCACACCGACGACCTGGTGGTGCCTCTCGTGGGTACAGGCGCACGTACCGACGAGAAGGACGATCAGCCGCAGGCCGTCCGGGTCAGCGCAGCGAGAACGTCGACAATCTCTGGCCCTCGCTCAGCACGAGGTACACGTCCTGGCGCCCCTTCGCGGCGGCGGACAGAGAGGCGTTCACCGTCTCGTACGTGTACACCGACCCCGTTCCGGACGCCTTCGCCGTGCCGATGAGCGTACCGGTCGGCGAGCCGAGCCGTATCTCGACCTTCCCGGCTGCTCCGGCCACCCGCGCGCTGAACTTCGCCGCGCCGGAGCCCAGTTGGGCATCGGCGAACTTGAGCCAGGCCCCGTCGGCCGAAGCGCCCACCGCGGTTCCGCGGACCTTGGACTCGTCGACCAGCCGCACACCCTCGTAGTCGTCGAAGTTCTCGGCCCGGGTCGGCCGTGAGAGATCCCGGGCCGGTATCGTCTCGCCGCGCACCTTCAGGGACGTACGGGAGCGGATGTCCTCGGAGGACGCGCCCACGAGGACGTCGTACGTGCCGCTCTCGACCACCCACTTGGAACGGGTGACGTCCCAGTGTGCGAGGTCCTTCGTCGTGAGCCTCAGCTTGACGGTTTTCGTCTGGCCCGGTTTGAGCGAGACCCGCTGGAACGCCTCCAGCTGTTTCAGCGGCTGTTTGTCGCGTGAGACGCGCTGGTGGGTGTAGAGCTGCACGACCTCGTCCCCGGCACGCTTGCCGGTATTCGTGACGGCGACCTCGTACCCATCGTCGAAGCGCTTCAACTTCCCGTAGCGGAAGGAGGAGTACGAGAGTCCGTAGCCGAACTCGTAGAGCGGGTCACCCTTGAAGTACTGGTACGTGCGGTCGTGCTTGATGTTGTCGTACTCCAGGATGGAGGGGAGGTCGGCCTCCGACTCGTACCAGGTCTGGGTGAGCCGTCCGGCCGGGTTCACGTCGCCGAAGAGGACGTCGGCGAGGGCGTTGCCGGTCTCCTGGCCAGCGTGGGTGGTCCACAGGAGGGCGGGGACCTCCTTCTGGAGGGCGCCGAGGGTGGTCGGGTAGCTGTTCTCGACGACCACGACCGTCTTCGGGTTGGCCGCTCGCACCGCCTTGACCAGGGCTTCCTGGGACGGGGCCACGCCCATGTCCTCACGGTCGTCGTTCTCGCGGCCGTTGATCGCGGGCATGGAGCCGACCACCACGACCGCCGCGTCCTTGTTCTTCACCGCCGCCACGGCCTCCTCGACGCCGCTGCGGACGATGTCCTTGGTGTAGCGCGCGGCCTCGGCCTTGGTGACCAGGCCGAGGGTGCCGTCGTCGCCAGCCGGGCCGAGGTAGACCGGGTTGGACCACCAGGGCTCCCGGGTCTCGTAGCCCGCGTACCGCAGCAGGTGCGTGCCGTCGGCCTGCGCCTCCAGCGCGAACTGCTGCTGCACGAACCAACCGTTCGGCTGGGCCTGGTCGTTGACGAAGTTCGACCAGTTGTAGCCGACGTACTTGCCGTTCGCGGCCGACCGCAGGGTCACGATGCCGGAGCCCCAGTCGAACACGTCGAACCGGGCCTCGGCCCCACTGGACGCGCTCTCCTTCAGCACTTCGCCGTCGGCGTCCGTCCCCGCCGTCACGTACGTCCCGCTCTCCGCGTTCTTCAGCGTGATCCGGTCCACGCCTTCGCTACTCGCGACCGACGTGCCGAGTTTCGCGGCGATGCCCTCCTTGGGCGTCACGGCGTACGGCAGGGTGCCCGAGTACCAGTCGGTGTAGAGGGTGTCGGCGAGCGGGCCCACGACCGCCATGTCCTGGGACGCGGAGGACTTCAGGGGCAGGGTGGCGCCCGAGTTCTTCAGCAGTACCGCCGCATCGGCCGCCGCCTTCCGCGCGAGCTTCTGATGGGCCGGGCTGTTGATGACGGACTTGTCGATGGAGCCGTATTTTCCGCCGCCCGGGTCGAATTCACCGAGCCGGACGCGGATGCTCAGGATGTGCCCGGCCGCCGTGTCGACGTCCGACTCCTTCAGCAGGCCTGTGGACACTGCCGACTTGATTGCCGTCGTGGTCCGCACGGAGTTCGTGTCGTCCGTTGTGAAGCTGTCGATACCCGCCTTCAGCGTGGCCGCGTTGCCCTCGGTCAGGGTGCCGTAGTACTTCTGACTGCCGGTGCCGGTCAGGTTGTTGGGCGCGTGGGCGTCGGTGACGTTCAGAAGGTCGTGGGAGGTCCAGGTGCGTACGTCGTCGAGCGCCGGATCGACTGTCGCCGGGCGGCCGTTGACGAGGTTGTACGACGACATCACGCCGGTCACCGCGTCCGCCTCGATCGCCGGTCTGAAGGCCGGCTCCTCGTACTCCTTCAGCACGCGTGGGCGCAGGTCGGACGAGGTGGTGGTGCGGTCCACCTCGTTGTTGTTGCCGAGGAAGTGCTTCAGCGTGGGCGCCGTCTCGAGGTGGTCGGGGTCGCCGCCGGTGAGGCCGGTGCCGTACGCGATCGCCATCGAACTCGTCAGGTACGGGTCCTCGGAGTAACCCTCCTCGTTGCGGCCCCAGCGCGGGTCACGCAGCGGGTTGACCACCGGGGCCCACAGGTTGAGGCCCCAGCCGGCCGGGCGCTCCTGCTGGAAGCCGCGCGCTTCGTCGCCCACCGCCGCACCGACCTTTTTCATCAACGCCGGGTCCCAGGTCGACGCGAGGCCCACGGCCTGCGGGAACACGGTGGTCTCGCCGAGCCAGGCGACGCCGTGCAGGGCCTCTGTGCCGGTCTTGAACGACTGGATGCCGAGGCGGGGGATCGCGGGCTGGTACTGGTGGAGCAGGGAGATCTTCTCGTCGAGGGTGAGGCGGGCGAGGAGGTCGTCGACACGGCGGTCGACGGACAGCTTCGGGTTGCGGAAGGCGTACGAGGAGTCGTCCGCCGCGGCCGTCCCCGTGGCCGTGACGCAGAGTCCGGCGATCAGGGTCAGGCCCAGGGCCAGGGCGGGGACGCCCCGTCCCACGGTGGTTCTGCGTCTTCTCTTGCCTTTCATGGCACGGCTCCTTCAACTAGGGCCTTGCTTCGGGGCTTGGACAAGATTGCTTCCGTGGGGGGAGTGGGGCGGGGGGTGGTTCAAGGGCGGGGCATGGTGCTGGCCCGCACGGTCAGCCGCGGTGACAGCAAAGTCACCTCCGGTGCGGTACCGCCGCCGAGTTTCTTCATCAGCAGGTCCACCGCCCCGGCGCCCACCTCGGCGGCCGGTATGGCGATCGATGTGACGGGGACGCGGGCGCGCTCGGCCAGTTCGTCCGGGCAGATCGCCGTGACCGACAGATCCCCCGGGACCTGTAGGCCGAGCCCCTCGAACGCGTCGATCAGCGGCTCCAGGATCGGCTCGTTGTGCACGACGACACCAGTCAACGCGGGCCGCTCCCGCAGGAGTTGCTCGGCGACCTGACGGGCCGCCGCGAGCGTCGACTCGCAGGGGTGGACCGAGGAGGACAGCCCGTTCCGGTCGGCCGCGGCGGTGAAGCCCTGGACCAGGCGCTGGGCGAACCCCGTCTCCCGTACGTACACCTCGGGCGGCGAGCCCACGAGCCCGATCACCCGGTGCCCGAGCCCGGCCAGATGCTCGACGCACAGCTCACCCGCCGCCCTGAAGTCCAGGTCGATGCAGGTCAGCCCATCGGGCGACTGAGGGAATCCGATCAGTACCGAGGGTCGGTCCAGGGCGCGGAGCAACTGCAGCCGAGGATCGTGGAGTTGGAGGTCCATCACGATCAGCGCGTCGACCAGTGCCGTGTCCGCGACGCGCCGCAGCCCCGCTTCACCCTCCTCCTGCGTCAGCAGCAGCACGTCGTGGTCGTACTGACGGGCGGAGGTCACCACCGACACCGCGAACTGCATCACCACCGGCACATGGATGCCGGCCCGTAGGGGAATCACCAGCGCCAGCACGTTCGACCTGCTGCTCGCCAGCGCCCGGGCCCCGGCGTGCGGACTGTAGCCGAGCTGGCGGATGGACGCCTCGATGCGCCGCCGGGTCTCCTCGGAAATCGGGCGCTTGCCGCTCAGGGCGTACGAGACGGTGCTGGGGGAGACCCCGGCGTGCCGCGCCACATCGGTGATCTTGACCATCAGCCGCGCTCCACCGTCAGGAATCCCGTGCCGGCCTTCGCCCGCACCTCACGCCCGCCCGAGGCCAGCCCCCAGGGCACCGAGGGGTCGCTGCAGGAAGCCCGCAGCGTGTGCCCTTCGCGGACCACGGTGAAGGTCACGTCTCCCACGGGCACCGTCACCTGGGCGCCACGCCCGAGCTCGTACGCGCGCAGGGTGACGCCGTCGGCGTACGCGTAGTCGGGCCGGTCCTCCACAGCCCCCACCGGGATCACCGCACCTGGCCTGACCAGCAGCGGAACGCTCAGGAAGCCGTGCCGCTCGCGTACCCAGCGCGGGCCGGTCACCGGCTGCCCGCTGAGGAAGTGGGTCCAAGTGCCCTCGGGGACGTAGTACGAGACGTCTCCCTCGTCGGAGAACACCGGCGCGACCAGCAGGTCGGGGCCGAGCATGTACTGCCGTTCCAGATGCGCGCACCCGGGGTCGTCCGGGAACTCCAGGACCATCGCGCGCATCATCGGCACGCCCTCGGTGTGCGCGGCCCGGGCGGCCTCGTACAGGTACGGCATGAGGCGCAGCTTCAGGCGGGTGAAGAGGCGCAGGACGTCCACGGCCTCCTCGTCGAAGAGCCAAGGGACGCGGTAGGAGGAGCTGCCGTGCAGCCGGCTGTGCGAGGACAGCAGGCCGAAGGCGATCCACCGTTTGAAGAGGGCGGGCGTCGGTGTGCCCTCGAAGCCGCCGATGTCATGGCTCCAGAAGCCGAACCCGGACAGACCGAGGGAGAGCCCGCCGCGCAGCGACTCGGCCATCGACTCGTACGTCGCCTCGCAGTCGCCGCCCCAGTGCACGGGGAACTTCTGGCTGCCCGCCGTCGCCGAGCGGGCGAAGACGACGGCTTCGGACTCACCCCGGTGCTTGCTGAGCACGTCGAAGACCGTGCGGTTGTACAGGTACGAGTAGTAGTTGTGCATCCGCTCGGGGTCGCCGCCGTCCGCGTACGCGACATCGAGCGGGACCCGCTCCCCGAAGTCCGTCTTGAAGCAGTCGACGCCCTGCGCGAGCAGCGCCTCCAGCTTCGACGCGTACCACTGCCGGGCGGGCTCGCTCGTGAAGTCGAGCAGGGCCATCCCCGGCTGCCACAGGTCCCACTGCCAGACACCGCCGTCCGGCCTCTTCAGCAGATGCCCGAGGGCCTTGCCCTCCGCGAAGAGCGGCGAGCGCTGCGCGATGTACGGGTTGATCCATACGGAGATGCGCAGGCCGCGCTCCTTGAGGCGGGCCAGCATCCCCTCCGGGTCGGGGAAGACCCGCGGATCCCATGCGAAGTCGCACCAGTTGAACTCGCGCATCCAGAAGCAGTCGAAGTGGAAGACGGAGAGCGGGAGTTCACGCTCCTTCATGCCGTCGATGAAGGAGGTGACGGTGGTCTCGTCGTACGAGGTGGTGAAGGACGTCGACAGCCACAGCCCGAACGACCAGGCGGGTGGCAGCGCCGGGCGGCCGGTGAGGGCCGTGTACTTGCGGAGGATGTCCTTCGGGGTCGGACCGTAGATGACGTAGTATGTCAACTGCTGTGTCTCGGCGCTGAACTGAACCCGGGACACCGCCTCCGAGCCGACCTCGAACGACACCCGGCCCGGATGGTCGACGAAGACGCCGTAGCCCGCGTCCGTCAGGTAGAACGGCACGTTCTTGTACGCCTGTTCCGTGGCCGTGCCCCCGTCGGCGTTCCACATGTCGACGACCTGGCCGTTCTTGACCAGCGGTCCGAAGCGCTCGCCGAGCCCGAAGACCTGCGTGCCCACGCCGAGGTTCAACTGCTCGCGCAGATAGTGGCCGCCGGTGCCGGCGTCCCGCATGATGCCCATGCCCTTGGGGCCGCTGGAGGTGAGGGTGCGGCCGTTCGCGAGGAAGTCGACGTGCCAGGGCCCTGTGCGGCTCACTTTGATGGACAGGGCGCCCGCGGTGAGGGTCGCGGACTCCTCGTCGTACCCGGTGTGAGCCGTGAACTCCTCTTTGCTGAGCCCGAATTGGGGCCCGTGCGGCTCCTCGCCCTCGAAGTGTGTGAACGTGACGCCGATGACGTCCGGCATGGGCGCGTGCGCGCTGATCGTCACGACCGGTCCCTTCAGCAGGTCGCCGCGGTGGCGGATGGGCCGGGTCGGCGCATGGATCTCCAGGGTGCCGGACCCGTCGGTCACATCGAGGACCTCGACCGGGTGGGCCGCGGTCACGCCCTCGCGCAGCAGCCAGTAGCCATCCGTGAACTTCACGCCTGTACCCCTTACTTGACGGCGCCCACGGCGATCCCACGGGTGAGGGTCCGCTGGAAGACGAGGAAGAAGACGATGGCGGGCAGCACGCCCAGCAGCGCCGCGGCGTTCGTCATCGTGGCGTCCATCAGGCGCTGGCCCTGGAGCACGCCGAGCGCCACCGACACGGTCTGGTTGTCATTGGAGATCAGCATGACCAGGGGCAGCAGGAACTCGTTCCAGGTCCAGATGAAGAAGAAGACCAGCAGCACGCCGATGGTCGGGCGGCTGACGGGAACCACGATCCGCCACAGCACCTGCCACTTGTTCGCCCCGTCGATCTTGGCGGCCTCGATGATCTCGCGCGGGAACTGGCCGAGTACGGCGGACAGGAGATACGTACCGAACGCGGCCTGGATCACGGTGAAGACGATGATCACGCTCAACCGGGTGTCGTACAGGCCGGCTTCCTTGCTCAGGTAATAGACCGGGTAGACCAGCGCCTCCTGCGGCAGCATGTTCGCCAGGACGAAGAAGGCGAGCACCCAGGTGCGGCCCTTGACGCGGCCGACGCCGATCGCGTACGCGTTCAGAACGGACAGGACGACGGCCAGGAGGGCCACGCTGCCACTGATCAGTACGGAGTTCACGAGCTTCTGGCCGAAGTCGACGCGCTCCCAGAAGTCCTTCAGGCCGTCCAGGTAGACGCCCTCGGGGAGGCTGAGCGGGCCGTTCGCCGAGTACTCGGCGGGCGACTTCACCGCGTTGACCGTGACGATCAGAAAGGGCAGGACCATGAACAGGGCCCCGATGATCAGGGCGACGAGGACGGGATAGCGGCCGACGACGGAGCGGACGGGCGGGCGTGACTTGGTGCTCGCGGCTTGTACGGCTGTCATGTGCGGAGCCCTTCCTCGGCGTCCTCGGCGCGGGTCTGGAGCTTGAGGCCGATGAGCGCCAGCACGAGGATGACCACGGTCAGCACGGTCGAGATCGCAGCGCCGTAGCCGACCTGGGTCTTCTCGAAGAAGGTGGTGAAGGAGAAGTAGGAGGGGACGTTGGTCGCACCGCCGGGCCCGCCCTTCGTGAGGACGTACACCGCGCCGAAGACCTTGAGCGCGGCGATGGTGCACCAGAGGAGGACGACGTAGATCTCGGGCCGGATCTGGGGGAGGGTGACGTGCCAGAACCGCCGCCACCAGCCGGCGCCGTCCAGCTCGGCGGCCTCGTACAGCTGCGGGTCCACGCGTTGCAACCCCGCCATGAAGATGACCAGCGGGAAGCCGATCTGCACCCACACCATCACGCCCATCACGCTGTAGAGCGCGATGTCGGGGTCGCCGAGCCAGTCCTGCTGGAGGTCGCCGAGCCCGATGGCCTTCAGGAGTTCGTTCAGGGAGCCGTTCTCCGGCGCGAGGATCCAGCTCCAGACGATGCCCGCGACCGCGATCGGCAGGACCTGCGGGAGATAGAAGCAGGCGCGGAGCACGGCGACCGTCTTCGTCCCGAAGTGCTTGCCGACGAAGTCGAACAGGGCGGCCGCGAGAACCAGCCCCATCACCGTCGGTACCGCCGCCATCGCCACGACCATGAAGAGGCTGTGCCGGAAGGACGCCCAGAACTCCGAGTCGCCCATCAGCTCCCTGTAGTTGGCGAGCCCGGCCCACTTCGGAGTGCCGACGCCCTGCCACTCGGTGAAACTCACGCCCGTGTTCATCAGGAACGGCACGATGATGATCGCGAAGAAGGCGAGGATCCCCGGGAGCAGGAACAGGGTGTACGAGTCCCGGGGGCGGCGCGGGCCCTTCGCGTGCTGATGCTTCTCGGTGACCCGGCCGTCCCGTGCTCCCCGTTCGACGGTGGCTGTCACGTCTTCGGCGCGCCCTTTTGGTACGCCTCCTGGACCGCGTCCAGGTAGGCCTCCGGTTTCGCGCTCCCCGTGATCAGCTTCTGCGTCTCGGAGACGAGGACGTCGTAGAAACCGGGAACGGGCCAGTCCGGGTAGAAGGCCAGGCCGTCCCTCTCGGAGAGCGTGTTGAAGTTGGCGATGAGCGCCTTGGCCTGCGGGTCGGTGATGCCGGCGGGGTCGGCCGCCACGGGGACGCCGCCCTTGTTGCCGAGCAGGTTCTGGATCTTCTTCGACATGGTGATGTCGATGAAGTCGTACGCCAGCTCCTTGTTCTTGGCGCCCTTGGGGACGACCCAGAGGTTGCCGCCGGAGCCGGCGGTCATGTCCGAGTCCGGCCAGAGGAAGGTGCCCCAGTCGAACGTGTTCTCCGCGGCGAACCGGCCGTACCACCAGCTGCCGGAGAACAGGATCGGGCTCTTGCCCTGGATGAAGGAGACCCCGGCGTCCTCCGCCTTCGTACCGCTGGACTTCTTGCTGATGTATCCCTTCTTCACCCAGTCCGCGAAGGTCTCGGCGCCGTAGGTCCAGGCGGCGTCGTGGAAGTCGGTCTTGCCCTTGTAGAGCTGGTACGAGTCGACCCACGCGCGGTCGGCCTTCGACAGCGCGAGCTGGTAGAGGTACTGCCCGGCCATGTACTCGGCGCCCGCGTTGGCGAGCGGGGTGATGCCCTCGTCGACGAACTTGTCCATGGCGGCGGTGAGTTCGTCGAACGTGGTGGGTTCCTGGATCCCGTACTTCTTGAAGAGATCCTTGTTGTAGAACACCATCGTGTACTCGGCGTAGTTGGGGATTCCGTACCACTTTCCGGAACCCATCACGCCGTTGGTGTCGTACTGGCTGGTCGTCCGCACCCCGGAGCTGAGCTTCTTGTCCCAGCCCCGCTTGGCGGCCTCGGCGGACAGATCGGTCAGGAGCCCCTGCTTGGAGAGGAGCCCCGCCGTCGCGTTGCCCTTGTTGTACTCCATGAGGTCGGGTGCGTCGTCCGAGTTGAGGACCATCGGGGCGGTCTTCTGGATCTGTTCGAAGCCCTTCTCCTCGAACTCCACCTTGACCCCCGGATGGGTCTTCTCGAACTCCTTGATGGCCGCGTTCCAGGCCACGCCCATCGCGCTGTCCGGACCTTCGTAGTGCCACAGCTTCAGCGTCTTGCCGTCTGATCCGCCACTGTCCGAGTCGCCGCAGGAGGCCAGGAGCAGAGCCCCGCTCAGAACCGCCGCAGCGGTCGCCACCACACGTCTTCGTGCCGTCATCATTCAGTGCCTCCAGGGGAGTGGGATGGCTCACTGTCCCGGTGAGTCGTGCTCGTCACGCTCGTCGTGGGGGCGTCACGCAGGGATCATCGAATCGTTTCGATGCGAGACGTCGAAGCGCTTCGACGGAGAGGAAGGTATGTGGGGGCTGGGAGGGCGTCAATGGGTGCGTCGGAATTGGGACGGGGGTTCGGTGGGTCAGACGCGGTGTGGTGGTCGGGAGGATTGAAGCCGTCGCCGCTGCGTGGGGTCCTGGAGCCGGCTGTGTAGCGGCCGTCCGCGGCGGCGTTTGCCGGTGGCCCGGTCGCCCAGGCGCACCAGCAGGTGCCGGGGTTCGGCAGGGCGTGGAGCCAGCCGAGTGCGTGGGGGATGACGCCCGTCCCGGCCATCGTGCCGGGCAGGCGGAGGCAGCGGCGGCGGCCGGCGTTCACGAGCGCCCGGGGGGGCGGACACAGCCGGCTCGGCCCGCAGCATGCCGACGTCGACCGCACCACACAAATACAGAGCCCCCGTCGGGAAACCGACGAGGACTCATGGACGATCGAGGCTGATCTTCTTGGATTTTGGCTACTTGCGTTCGAAGGACCAGATTGTGCTGTTGTCGGTCGATCCGGTGTTCCATTTCACTTCGCCGGCCGAGGTTCCGTACATGAAGTGCCTGCCGGATTGTTCGTTGTTGAGCCGGAATCCTCCGGAGGCTGATTCGAGCCTCCAGAGCGAATCTGGGGTGACTTCGCCGGAGTTCCAGATGACGGCGTTGCTCGGTTCGGAGTCGGCGTAGAACCGCCCGGTTCTGGCGTTCCTGATCGTCCAAGCGCCGGAGGAGTGCTGCGTGACGACCCAGTCCTGGTCGTCGTACGAGCCGGCGGCGGCGAGGATGATCCACTGGCTGTTGCAGCAGGGTTACGTTCGAAGCGCTTCGATAATACGGTGTGCGCCCAAGCCGACCACGTGTCACAGAGGGGGAGTGCAGGTGCAGGCACCGCTGATACGCATCTTGGGGCCGATCGAGATCAGCGACGGCGCACACCCGGGGCCACTTCGCGGCATCAAGCCGTGCGCACTGCTCACCGCGCTGCTGCTCAGGCCCGGGAGCGTGGTGTCCCTGGAGAACCTGATGGACGCACTGTGGGCGGGCGAGCCGCCGCGCTCCGCCGTCGCGAACCTGCGCTCGTACGCCCATCTCCTGCGCCGACGGTTACCGGTGGCCACCCCGCTGATCAGTCACCAGGGCGGTTATGAACTCCGCATCGCGCCGGACGCCGTCGACCACCTGGTGTTCGAGCGCCTCGCCGACCGGGGCCGCAGCGCGGTCACCGACGACCCACCCCGGGCGATCGAGCTGCTCAACGCCGCGCTGGCGCTGTGGAGTTCGGACCACGCGGCGCCCGGAGTCGAGCGGTACGGCATGCTCGACGGCCCGCTGCGCACCCTGGACGCCGAGCGCATCCGCGCCACCGAGGATCTGGCCGATGCCTGGCTCGGCGTCGGCCAGCCGCACTCCGCACTGCGTACGGCGGGGCAGGTGCTCGCCGCGGAGCCGCTGCGCATCCGCAGCTGGCTGCTCGTCCTGAACGCCCATCACCACCTCGGCGAACCAGGACGTGTGACCGACGCGTTCGAGTCGGCGCGGACCGTCTTCCGCCGCGAACTCGGCACCGAACCCGATGCCTGTCTGGGCCGGCTGCACCGGCAGCTGCTCGCGGGGTGAGCGCCATGGCCGCCGCGCTCTCGACGGTCTGCCACATTCTGGTCGCCGTCGTCCTCGCCGCATCCGCCGTGGGCAAGGCACGGCCCGCCGGATTCCGTGCGTTCCTCACCACGCTCGCCGACATGGGCCTTGGCACTGCCGGCATGCGCCGCCCGCTCGCGTACGCGACCATCACGGCCGAAGGCGTGGCCGCGGGCCTGCTGCTGCTGCCCGGCACGCGGGCCGGTGTCATCGGGCTGTTCCTGGCCTCGCTGGTCCTTGCCGCGCTCACCATCGGCGTGGTGCGGGCGGTACGCGGCGGCGGTCCGCCCGTGACGTGCGCCTGCTTCGGCCGCACCGGGCGCCCTCTCGGCGTACTGCACCTGGTCAGGAACACCGGACTGCTGCTGGCCGCCGTCGGCGCCCTGGTCGTCACCGGCTCCGGTCCGGGGCGGGCGACCGGCGGCGATCTGGTCGTGTCCGTGGCCGCGGGTGCGGTGCTGGCCGTCGTCGTGATCGGCCTGGACGACATCGCCGATCTGTTCACCGCGCCCACCGCCTCCACCGCCCGCTCCACCGACCTCCCGTAGGAGTCCTTGTGTCCTTCGGTCTCTCCGTACTCGGCCTGCTCCTCGGCCTGTTCAATCTCCTTCTCCTGTACGGCGTCATCCGCCGGCTCAAGGAGATCGAGGCCCGCCCGGCCGACGCGGCGTCCGCCCCGGTCACCGGCATCACCGACGCCCACCGGATGACCGCCGACGCGATGGTGGACATACCGGACGGCACCCGGCCCGCGCTCGTCGCCTTCTTCGCACCGGGCTGCGAGCCCTGCGAGCAGTTGCTGCCGCTGGTCGTCACGAGGGCCATGGACGAGCCCGGCGGCAGCGAACGTGTCGTCGCCGTCCTCTCCGAGGGCACCGACGACGACAACGCACGCTTCACAAAGGCCCTGGAACCGGTGGCCCGGGTCATCGTCGGCGGCCCGAAGGACCCCTGGATCCAGTCGTGGATCACCACGTTCCGGGTGGACGGGCTGCCCCTGGTCTGCGGTCTCGACGACACCGGCGACGGCGTGGCGATCCGCTGGTCGGCGGTGAGCGCGCCGGAGCTCATCGCCAAGGCGGGGATCGTGGGCCGGCCGGTCGTATGACGCACCCGGCACAGCACCCCGTGTCCCGGTCCCGGGTCGCGGCCACCGCGCTGCGGCTCGCGCTCGGCGCGCACCGCCGCGCCCTCACGGCGACCCTGCTGCTCGCCATGGTCGAGGCCACCGGGCCGATCGCGGCGGCCTGGCTGACCAAGCAGCTGATCGACTCGCTCACCGGGCACGGGACGCGCGAGGTCACCGCGACCGCCGCGACCCTGGCCGCGATCGGCGTGCTGCTCGCGCTCCTGCCGTACGTCGACGATCTCTGCCAGGGCGTGCTCACCCGGGCCGTGGCGCTGACCGCGCAGGACCGGCTGTTCCGTGCGGTCAACGCCCACCCGGGCCTGGACCTGTACGAGGATCCGGTACGGCTCGACCGGCTCCGGCTCGCCCAGCAGTCCGGCCAGGACACCCCCGTACAGCTGGTGCAGTGCGCGCTGATCGTGCTGCGGTCGGGGTGGACGCTGGTGGGGTTCGCCGGGATGCTGGCCGCCATCAGCCCGGTCCTGGCGGGACTGGTGCTGCTCGGTGCCGTACCGAAGCTGGTCGCGGAGCTACGGCTGGCCCGGGCGACAGCCGTGGCGTTCGCGGGTGTCACGGCAGGCGAGCGCCGCGAGGCGTTCTTCTCGACGCTGCTCGGCGGTACGACGGCGGCCAAGGAGATACGGCTGTTCGGCATCGGGGATGTGCTGCGGGAGCGCATGCTCGTCGAGCGGCGGGCCGTCAACCGGATCCGGCACCGGCTCGACGTACGGCGTCTGAGCGTCAACTCGCTGCCCACACTGCTCGCTTCGGGTATCGCGGGCGGCGGACTGCTGTGGGCGGTGGGCCGGGTGTCGGCCGGGACGCTGACGGTCGGGGACCTCTCCGTGTTCCTCGCGGCGGTGGCCTCGGTACAGGGCGGACTCGGCTCGGCGGTCACGGCGGTGGCCAACGGCCATCAGCATCTGCTGGTGTTCGCCGAGTACGTGGCCGTGGCCGAGGGCGGCGCACGGCCCGGCACGGCGCGGCGGGTCGCGGGACCCCTGCGCGACCGGATCGTCCTCGATGACGTGTGGTTCCGTTACGCCCCGGATCTGCCGTGGGTGCTGCGGGGCGTGACGCTGACGGTGCGCGCCGGGGAGAGCGTGGGTCTCGTCGGCGTGAACGGGGCTGGCAAGAGCACGCTGGTCAAACTGCTCTGCCGGTTCTACGACCCCGAACGGGGGCGGATCCTGTGGGACGGCACGGATCTGCGGGAGTTCACGCCCGAGTCGCTGCGGGACCGGCTCAGTGTCGTCTTCCAGGACTTCGTCTCGTACGAGATGACGGCGGCGGAGAACATCGCGCTCGGCGATCCGGCGCTGGCCGTTCGCACTCCCGACGGCTCACCCGGCTCGGAGGTCGTCGAAGCCGCGCGCGAGGCGGGGGTGCACCAGGTCCTCGCGAGTCTTCCGGCCGGGTACGACACGATGCTGACCCGGGGGTTCTTCGGGGCGAACGACCGGGACAGCGGTGTCGTGCTCTCCGGCGGACAGTGGCAACGGGTCGCACTGGCCAGGGCGTTGCTGCGGGCGGACCGGGACCTGTTCGTGCTCGATGAACCGACGTCGGGGCTCGATCCGGATGCTCAGGCCGAAGTGGCCCATGTGATCCGGGGGTTGGGGCAGGGACGGGCCCGGCTGCTGATCTCGCACCGGCTGAGCGAGGTTCGTCCGGCGGACCGGATCGTGCTGCTTGACGGGGGTGCGGTGCGCGAGGAAGGGCCGCATGAGGAGCTGATGAGGCTGCCGTCGGGACGGTACGCCGAGCTGTTCCGGGGGCAGGCTGCGGGGTTCTGGGAGGACGCGTCGGGGCCGGAGCGGGAGGTGGCGGGGGTTCAGGAGGGCGGCGAGCCCGGCCGGGAGCAGGAGGTCGCGGGGTGAAGCGGGTCCTCGGCAGGTGGCTGATTCTCGTGACCGTACGAGGGCACAGCATGGAGCCCGGGCTGAGGGACGGGGCGGTGGTCCTGGCCCGTCGGCTCAGAAGTCGTACGGGCGGAGGCGGGCGGCTTCCGGGGCGAGGCGGACGGCTTCCGGGGCGGCGCCGGGGCTCGGCGGGCCGACGGCTGCGCGTGGGCCAGGTGGTCGTCCTGCCGGTGCAACTGCCGAGCGGCGCCCGTGTGGTGGGGCCTGTCGCGGACGGGGACGGGTTGTGGGTGAAACGGGTCGCGGCGTTGCCGGGCGACCCGGTTCCGGCCGGGGTTCCCGGGTGTCCCGGCCGGGTGCCGCCGGGACGGATGGCGGTGCTCGGCGACAACGCGGCGGTGAGCACGGACTCGCGGACCCTCGGTCTCGTACCCGTGGACGTGGTGGTCGCGGTGGTGCTCGGCACAAGCCCGCGGCCCCCCGCCGCAGGGCGCGACGGAGGGCCGGGCGCGACCGACGCCACGGGGAGGCGCCGGGGACAACGGGAACCGCGTCAGTAGCAGCAGGAGTAGAGCGTCCACGCGGTGCAGTTCGAGCCCGGCGACTGACAGGTGCGGCGCCAGTTCCCCTTGGCGGAGGGGTACTGGGGGCCGCAGCTCGTGTCGCGGCGGCACCAGTACTCCGTGGTGGTCGCCTCGGCCTCGGCGCGCGGTACCACCCGGCCGAGAAGCGAGTCTGCGAGTCGGTTCAGAGTGCGCATTACACAACCCCCAATGGAGGCCGTCGCCCGTCACGACGGCGTTCGTCCTTGACGCTACGAGGACGGCATACGCCTGCCATACATCGCCGATACGCAGGACCAGGTACGCCCCACTCACCGGGCACGCCCGATCTCAAGCCCCGCCGCCCGCCACCTCACCGAGGCGCCCGTCCCGTATCCGCAGCACGTCCGCGCAGCGTTCCGCCACCCCCATGTCATGCGTGGCCACCAAGAGCGTGCAGCCGGACTGAGCGGCCAACTCTCCTACGAGGTCCATGAGTTGCTCACCGGTCGCCGAGTCCAGGCTCCCGGTGGGTTCGTCGGCGAGCAGCAGCCGGGGCCGGGCGATCAGCGCCCGCGCCACCGCGACCCGCTGCTGCTGTCCGCCGGACAGCTGCGAGGGCAACGCCGACTCCCGTCCCTGAAGGCTGACCGCGGCGAGGAGTTCGCGGGCGCGCGCGTCCCGGTCGAAGCCGGCCTTGCGGGGCAGCACGGGAGCCAGCACGTTGTCCAGCGCGCTCAGGCCCGGCAGCAGATGGAACCGCTGGAACACGAACCCCACCGTGCGCCGGTACTCGGCGGCGCCCCGCCGCCCCAGCGCGGTGACGTCCTGGCCGTCCACCAACACCCGTCCCGCATCGGCCCGTTCGATGGCCCCGATGAGATGCAGCAGCGTGGACTTACCGGAGCCGGAGGCGCCGACGAGGGCGACGCTGTGTCCGGCCGGGATGTCCAGGCTGATGCCGTCGACGGCCGTGATCAGCCCGTCACCGGTGCCGAAGCTCTTGTGCAGGTCCTCCACCAGGACCGACGCACCGTCCCCCATAGGGTTCTCTCTCCCTCGCCGTATCTCTGTCCATCGCTCTTGGATCATTCCTCTTCGGCCAACGGTCCCGCCGGCGACCTGCGTACCGCGAGGCCGGCCGCGACGACGCTGCCCGCCACGGCCGCCAGCACTCCGGCCACCGCGACCACGCCCACCGCCACCGGCAGCCCGGCCGGAATCGAGCCGGTGAAGGCCACGGTCAGTGCGAGCCCCGTCGCGGCGCCGGGCACCGCGCCCGCCACGGCGATCACCGCGCCCTGCGCGACGACCAGTCGCATGACCTCGGTGTCGGCCCAGCCGCAGACCCGCAGCATGGCGAACTCCCCGTCGCGTTCACAGCTGTCGAGATAGAGGACATCGGCGAGGGCGAACACCCCCAGGGCCGCGGTGAGTACGGCCGCGGCCACGTCGACCCCGCGCACCTCGAGGGACATCGCCTCACCGAGGAGCGTGCCCTGGACCGCGCCCTGGAACGTCCACATGACCGCCGTGAGCAGGGAGACCGCGGCCACTCCCACCGCGAGCGCCAGCGCGCCCAGCGCCGAACGGGACGGCGTTCGCAGCGCCCCGCTCACCGCGAGCCCGGGCAGCGTGCGTCCGCGTCCGGCGCGCCGGGCCCGCCGCGGTCCGGCAACCGAGCCCCGCAGCGCCTGTGCGGGATACGGCCGCCCTGCCCGTATCGCCGGCAGCGCGCCGGCCAGCAGAGCCGTGGCCACCACCAGCGGTACCGCGAGCAGCGCGCGCCCCGCGGTGACGTCGAGGCCGAAGGCCCAGCCCAGCGGGAACGAGGCCCCGGCACCGGCGGCACCGGCAACGGCCGCGACCAGGGCGACTTCACCGAGGACAAGTCCCGCGAGGCGGGCGCCCGTCCAGCCGGTGCAGGCGAGGACGGCCAGTTCGCGCTGCCGGGTGCGTACGGAGGCGGCCACGGCGTTGCCGAGGAACAGCGCGCACACGCCGAGCACCAGGCCGAAGAGCAGCACGCTCTTGCGGTCGGCGGCCTCGACGAGTGCGACGGCGGTGCCCTTGGCGGTCCAGTTCTCCGTCAGCGCGAGCGCGGGCCGCCCGAACTTGCCCTCTCCCAGTGCCACTTGCTGCGGCGCCGGGGAGGAGCCCGCCGTGATGTCCACGTCGAGCCCGGTGCGGGTGGTGATCGCCTCGGCGACTGCGCGGATACGTTCCCGGGACGCCTTGTCCGTTCCGTGAACACCGACGACCCTGACCCGCACTGCGGAGATCGGGTCCTTCGCATGCGGGGAGTCGGGGCCGGTGACGGCCTCCACCGACTGGAGGGTGGTGAGCAGTTGCGGCGGGGTGGCGAGGTAGCCGCCCGGGTTGCTGTTTGGGGCGAGCGCCTGGCCGCCGAGTGCGGCGCGGCCGGCCTCGTCGGCGGCGCGGGCGGCGGGCGGCCGGTAGGTCTCCAGGGGCACTTCGGACAGTTTCGAGAAGCCTTTCAGGCGCTCGACGGCGTAGGTGCCGACCACGCTGAACTGCGGGAAGTGGTCCTGGCTCGCGTCGGTTCCGGGCAGCCTGGTCACCGGCCGGAACGCCGTGTCCTGAACGAACCACGCCGGCAGATCGCCGCCGTACGTCGACTGCCGCCACAGCTCACCGCTGTCCGAGGCGACGGGCGCGGGCCGCAGCACTCCCCCGCCGGCCGCATAGCGGGGGGCTCCGGCCTGGAGGACGACGAAGGGGTTGACGTCGATCGTGCCGTTCGCGACCGACCGCCGGAACACGGTGTCGGCGTCGGCGCGCGTGGTCGCCCCCGGGCTGACGGGCAGCCCGGCCAGCAGACCGCGCAGCTCCTTCCCGCCACGCCCGGAAAGCTTCGGAAGCGTCCCCGTGACGCTTGAGACCGACGTGGTCAACTGCTCGTCCAGATACGGCCGGTCCGTACTGATCAACGGGATGTCCTCGAACTGCGACCCGCCCTGCGCGTCCACGGCGGGCTTCTCAGCGTCCTTCAGATACCGGCCGGAGGCCATCGCCGCGTCCACCCCGACCAGCCGGGCCTCCTGCTCGGGATCGACGGCGGCGAGCAGCAGCGTCATCGACCAGTCGATGTCGACCACCGCGCGGCGGGAGGTCGTGCGGTTGTGCACGTCCGTCCCGCTGGTGAAGGTGCCGTCCGCATGCCGCCGCACGACGACGAGTTCGCTGCGCTGGGCGGGGTCGAGCTGGTCGTTGACCGCGCCACCGCCGTACGAGGAGACCGTACGCATGGCACACAGCGGCTCGAACTTCCCCCCGGGCAGCACTTCGAGCGGAGGCATCTCACCGTCGTCGCAGGGGCTGTCCCCCTGGCTCAGCGCGTCACCGACCTCGGTCAGCTGCCGTCCGCGGTACGTGTACAGACTCTTCCAACTCGGGTCCTTGGCCGTCGATGCGGCATCCGGCAGCACGACCGGATTGCTCGTGACGTAGACGTACGCCGAACCAGGGTCCCGGGCCTTGCTCAGCGACCGGTCCGTGGTCCAGGTGTTGCGCAGCCGCAGCAGCTGCCGGTCGGCCGCGGGGTCGAGCTGCCCGGTCACATCGACCTGGGCGTGCGTCCCGGCCTGCACATAGCCGAGCATCGCCACGGGAGCGGCGATCTCCACCCCTCGCAGCCCGGCGATCTCCCGCCACTGACCGGGAGTTATCCCACCGAACTGCCCGGACAGAAAGTTGGGCCGCACCTGCCCGGCGGACTCCTCGCGCCCGGTCCGCGCACCGGCGGGCCGCACGAGAATGTCGTACGCGGCACGGAAGTTGGCGTCGGCGGACGCCTTCACCGTCAGGCGTGAGGTCTCCACGGACCCGGTCAGGAGAGTGAACCCGGCCGTGGCCACCAGCACACCGACCAGCAACGTCAACGTCCGCACGGACTGCCTGCGCAGCTGACCGGTGATCATTCCCAACATGGCGCCTCCATCGGCGTCATGCTATGGAGCGGCCATACATGGGCGATACACGACGACGGCAGCGAGGGAGTGAGTCTGTCGCACGGCTCCTTCGAGGGCGAAGGGCTACGACCTCGTTCGCCAGGGGAAGTTCCCGTACCGCGTGCTCCGCATCGGCCGCCGCACGCGGGTCGTCACCACGTCCCTGCTTCGGGTGCTCGACAGCGGTGAGCCCGAGTACAACGGAGCCCGCGAAGGAGCCCTCAGTGGACGTTAAGTCCGTTTCTGGTAGCGGCCTCGCCCGGGTTGGGTGAGGAAGCCTTGGCGGGTGAGGCGTCCGAGGCGGCTTCGGGTGATGTTGACGGATGCCTCGTCGGTGGGCATGCCGAGGAGTTCGTGCAGCTCACGGGCTCGGAACTCTTGATCGGGATGCTGGTTGAAGGTGTTCACGATGGCCTGGTAGGCGGTGTTCGTCTCGGGCGGTGCGGGGCTGGCCTGAAGCCGGCGCGAGTTCGGCGATGACCTTCTGGGTGGTGACCAGGTTCGCGAGTCGCGTTTCGGTCTCGGTCAGGGCGGCGGTTAAGTGCTGGATCTGGTCGCGCAGTTCGTCGGCACGGGCTGCGGTCTTGTCGTGCTGGGCCTGGATGCCGGCCAGGAGTTCGATGACGTTCACGCGGCCAGTCCGAGGGTGTCGCGCCAGGCTGGACTCGGTGTGGTGAGGCGGCGGGTCATGTTCGCGATCGAGGCCCAGTAGACGCGCGAGGCGGACGTGTCGGGCCGGTGATCGTACTCGCGGGCCAGTCGGCGGTGCAGCATCAGCGTGCCGTTGACCTGTTCCACGATCCACCTCTTCGGTTGCGGGACGAAGCCTTTGCCCTGGTCAGCCGGGTTGCGGCGGACGACTTCGACGTCGATGTCCAGCAGGGCACCGTGGATGAGGACCTCGTCCTTGAAGCCCTGGTCCACCAGAGCCTTCTCCAGACGCATCCCGCACCGCTCGGCGGCCTGGTCGAGCAGGGCGGTGCCGGCGGCGTTGTCGTGGGCGGATGCGGCGAGCACGACGACCCCGATGATCAGCCCCAGCACGTCGACGGCCAGTCCCCGCTTGCGGCCCGACACCTTCTTGTTGGCGTCCAGTCCCGTCGTGGTCTTCGGGACACCAGCGGCCGCGCGCACGGACTGGGTGTCGATGATCACGAGGGACGGGTCCTCTAATCGCCGGGCTCTCTCCCGTACCTGGCAGCGCAGGAGTTCCTGGATCCGCTGGTCAAGGCCGTGCTGATGCCACAGCGTGAAGTAGTAGAACACCGCCGACCAGGCCGGCAGGTCATGGGGCAGGTAGCGCCACTGACAGCCCGTCCGGTTCTGGTAGAAGATCGCGTTCACGACCTCTCGGAGGTCACAGGACCCAGGGTCCCCGGTCGCCGACCGCGCTACCCGGTCCTGTTTCCAGGCCGTGATCATCGGCTCGATCAACGCCCACTGCTCGTCCGATAAGTCGCTGAGGTACGGCTCTCTCTTCATGTCCCGAATCTCAACATGGACATGCCCAGCAGGCGGTCTGCGCGTCGATCGGTACCACGATCAAGTGATCACAAACCGAGAAAGATCGGACTCAACGTCCACTGAGGCGCCAACCGCATCGTGCACGCCGGCGCAGACGACTTCACGACGAAGCCTCACCGGAGCGCTCCGGTGAGGCTTCGTCGCACGGCTCCGGGCAGACGCCCACCAAAGATGCCCGGCGGATCGGCTTCGCGCGCCCAGCGGTCGGCGTCGCCGGGCAACCCCAGTCGGCGGGCGAGCCTGGCGGCCCGGTCGAGGGCGACCTGACACATGGCGGCGGAGTAGGTGAAGGGCCTGCCGGAGGTGCGGACCTCCCAGATCCCGTGGTCGGGACTGCGCCAGGCATGCGCGGCCCGCTCGGCGAGGCCGGCCAACCAGTCCCACAGCGTCTCGTCGAACGTTCCTCCGGTGGCTGCCCGCTGGAAGGCACAGTCAAGGATCTCCCCGTAGACGTCGTGCTGGGTCTGCTCGCCCGCGGCATTGCCCCACCGAACCGGTGCGGACCGTCGATACCCTTCGAGTCCGTCGTCCTCCACCTCCGGCGGCGGGACTTCGCCGTCGACGTCGTACAGCACCCGCGGCTGATGGTTGTGCCGAGCGGCCTCAAGGGCCCATTGCAGAAAGTCCCCGGCCTCCGACGGCAGTCCGATGCGGCGGAGTGCGAAGACGGTGTACGCGGCGTCGCGGATCCAGGCGTAGCGGTAGTCCCAGTTGCGTGTCCCCCCGATGTGCTCGGGGAGTGACGACGTGGGAGCCGCGATGATCGCCCCGTTCTCGAAGTGGTCCAGCAGTTTCAGGGTCAGGGCCGACCGGCGCACCAGGTCGGACTGCGGTACGTCGTCGACCACGAAGGAGGCCCAGCGTTTCCAGGCACGCACCGTGCTCTCAAGGCCGGCCTCTGCAGACGGGCAAGGGCTGGGCGATCCCTCCCAGCGCAACCGCAAAGACAGCTTCTGCCCGGCCTGGAGCCTCAAGACGCCGTCGGATGGCGTCACGGGGCGTGAGGACCACAAGCTCAGGGTGATGCCCTGCCTCGCGCAGTGGAACATCCAGTCATCTCCCCGGCGGCGGATGCGGGCGCCGCCGCGTGGCTCCAGACGCACACGAAGAGTGACCTCGCCCTCGATAACCCGGACCTGGCGTATCAGCTCCCCCGCCGCTGCCGGAGCGTCTTCCTCCAGGCGTGTACCAGGACGCAGGAGAAAGGCGTCCGTGACCTCAAGAACGCCGGTGTCCGTGCGAAGCTCCGTGATCAGAACGGCCGTGTCGTCCACGTAGCGCTGGCGGCTCGCCCGCACGCCGTCCGGCGAGAGCCGGAAGCCACCGCCATGACGCCGGTCGAGCAAGGAGCAGAACACCGGGTCCTGGTCGAAGCGCGGAACACACATGAAGCTGATCTCCGCGTCCCGGCCGACCAGGGCGCAGCCGCGGCCGTCACCGATCAGACCATGATCTTCGATCGGCAGGTACCCCTCTCGGCGTTTCAGTGGCTGCCAGAGCTGCACGAGCAAGCGAGTACCCACAACCGGCCCGGTTGATCAGTCCCTGCCCGGCTCGCGGGACTTCCGCCCCGAGGAGCTCGCTCCGGCGCAGCGCTTCGTAGCGTACGGCGGTCGAGAAGCGCCAAGAGTCAGCGGTAGCGGAGCAGCAGCATGGCCGCGTCGTCGTGCAGCGGACCGCTGACGTGCTGGAGCAGGTCCTGGCGCAGCATCTCCAGCGCTGTCTCCGGGTCGCGTTCCTTGAGCAGGTGAGCACGGTCGGCGAGAGGATAGAAGAGGCCCGCGGCGTCGCGTGCTTCGGTGACTCCGTCGGTGTAGAGCAGGAGCTGATCGCCGGGAAGGAAGCTCACGCGGAACGGCTCCGGAGGCTCCGTATCGTGAGCGCCCAGGCCGAGCGGGAGCGCGTAGGAGGGTGGCTCGGGCCAGGTGACAGTGCCGTCGGCACGGATCACCAGGGGCGCCGGGTGGCCGAAGTTGAGGAAGGTGACTTCTTCCGCCTGCACTTCGGCGAGGATGGCGGTGACGAACTTCTCCCCTTCCAACTGCCGCTCGACGGCCCGCTCCAGCCTGCATCCCACGGCTGCCAGGTCCGCTTCCTCGGGAGCCGCTTCGCGGAAGGCGCCAAGGACCACGGCCGCGGTCTCCACCGCGTCCAGTCCCTTGCCCTGGACGTCGCCCACGATCACCCGTACACCATTCGGTGAGGTGACCACTTCGTAGAGGTCGCCGCCGATACGGGCCTCGGCCACGGCAGACATGTAGGAGACGGCCGCACGCACCCGCCCGGCGAGCCGGGGAACGGGCTTGAGCAGCACCCGCTGAGCGGCCTCGGCGATGGAGCGCACGCTGGCCAGCTCCGCCTCGCGTTCCTGACGCATGGACACGGCCACGAGGCCCGCTGCGGTGACACCGAGGACCGAGGCGATGCTCATGAAACCGCGTCCAGCGGTGAGCAGGTCGTTGTACCAGCCGAGCCCGATGCACAGCAGCAGTGCGATTCCACCGACGCACGCGGTGCGCTGCCGGCTGCCGGTGAGCGGGGCGAAGGCAGGCCCCAGCGACACCAACGGCAGGAAGCCCACCGCAGGGCCGGCGGCGATGTCGGCCACAGTGACCGCGGCCATCATGACGAAGGGCAGCACCGACAGCACGGTGAGACGGCGATTCTCGGCCTCCATACCGTCCTCCCCTCCCCCTCGACCGGCCAGGCCCCGGACCGGGGCAGCACGGCCCCGGACCGGACGAACAAGATCCATGGTGGCAGACCCGCCCCTCCCCTTCCCAGGAGGCGGACGCAACCCACCACGCGCAGCCCGGCGTTACCCGGCTGTCGAGCCCCGTCAGACCATACGGTGTTCTCACCGACCGGACCGTACGCGGAGAGGGGAACACAGCGGAGCACCGAAGGGGAAGGCGGCCGACACCTCATCAACAGTGCTCCTCGGCACCAGCAGCGGGCATGTCCGCGCAATGCTCCAGGACGGCTGTCTGGGCATCGAGGCGATGATCCGCGAGACGGTGTACCTGGTGAAGGGCCGCGACCACGAGGGCGAACCGCCCCTCTCCGAGGCGCAGGCCGACGAGATCGTCGAGCGGCTGTGGCTGGAGCTGCTGGACGAGCGCGCGGGCTTCCCCACAGCCCGGCTTGCGGACCTGTGCTCCGTTCGGCAGCCGAGGGAGAGTTCGCCGTGAGGGCCCCGCTGACCGGGTGCCCGGGGCGACCGCGGTGGTGATCGTTCCGTCGCGACGGAACGACAGCAGCGCGTGCCCCGGGGCACGCAGCGCACCCGGAGGAAGCCGGGGGGCGCTTGGCCCGGAGCTTCCTGGCTCCCCTGCGGACCTCGCCGGCATCCGCCCAGAGGCGTCACCGGCGGACGTCTGGAGCAGCCTGGGTTCGGGTACCCGTATCGGCCCTGGGACCGATGCCCGCCGGGAGCAGCAATGACCAGTGCCCTGAAGCCACCGGAGCGCCCCATCATCGCCGGTATCGACAGAGGGCCCGGCCATGAGGATCTCGTACGGTTCGCAGCCCGCGAAGCGGCACTGCGCAGACGCCCCCTGCACATCGCGCACGCCTTCGAGCTGCCGCTGCCCGGAGGTTCCCTATCCGACGAGGAGGAAAGCCGTTCCGCGGCCAAGGCGAGTGGTCAGCTGGTGGAGCATTACGAGCGACTGGCCCGCGAGGAGGTTCCCGGCCTCTGCGTCGGCGGCGAGCTGATCACGGGGCACGCGGCCGCCGGGCTGATCGAGCGCTCCGCGGATGCGGAGCTGATCGTGATCGGCCATCGGGGCAGTGGCGGGTTCCCCCGGCTGCCGCTCGGATCGGTGAGCTGGCAGGTGGCCACGCACGCCGAGTGCCCCGTCGTTGTCGTGCGTCCCTCAGAGACGGCGGAGCGGCCGGACAATCGTGTCGTGGTCGGCGTCGACACCGACGACGCCTCGCTGCAGGCCCTCGACGTGGCGTATCTGGAAGCCGATCTGCGCGGTGCTCGCCTCGACGTGGTGCACTGCGCCTTCGACGTCGCCACGTCTCCCACCGGGGCCGTCACGACGGTCCCCGTGGACCCCGCATTGGTGAGAAGCGGCCAGCGGGAGTTCTTCGACACCGAACTCAGAAGGCGGCGTGACCGCCACCCCGACGTAGAGGTGAACCTGCGCATCGACCACGCCTCCCCCGGACGGCTGCTCGTCGAAGCCTCCGCCGGTGCCTGCCTGCTGGTGGTCGGCTCCCATCGGCGCACCGGGGTGCGCAGATTCCTGCTCGGGTCGGTCAGTGCCGAAGTGCTGCACACCGCGTACTGCCCAGTCGCAGTAGTACCTGTTCAACGCGGCGACTGATGTCCAGTACGGCTCCGTCGCCAGGGTCGGGCCGGGAAGCCACGCCCGGGGCCGACTGCGACGGCACGGCCACCCGCCGAACCTGCCCGTGCCACCGATGCGATCGACGCGGCCCGCATGCTGGCGGAACAACCGATGCCCACCCTGCTCGTCCTCGGCGCCGAGCCGGCGGAGGCCCGGTTGACCGCGAGGCCGGGCAGATGGACGATCGTCTGCTGTGGCCCGTTCATGACGGGCTGACCGGGAGCCGGCGACCAGCCAGGCCACGTCTGCGTGCGGACAGCCCCTCCGCGATTGCGCGGAGCGCCGCCGCCGCGGGAGCCTCGGGGGCGCTCAGCACCAACGGCGTGCCGGCGTCGCCCGCCTCGCCCAGGAGGGGGTCCATCGGCACCTGACCCAGCAGGGGGACTTCCGTGCCCAGCGCGAGGGACAGCGAGTCGGCGACCGTCCGGCCGCCGCCGGCGCCGAAGAGCCGCGTCGTCGAACCGTCCGGCAGCCGCAGCCAGGACATGTTCTCCACCACCCCGGCCACCCGCTGACCGGTCTGCAGGCCGATGGCGCCGGCCCGCTCGGCCACCTCGGCCGCGGCCGCCTGCGGTGTGGTCACCACGAGGATCTCGGAGTGCGGGAGCAACTGGGCGAGGGAGATGGGGATGTCGCCGGTGCCGGGCGGCAGGTCGAGCAGCAGCACGTCGAGATCCCCCCAGTACACCTCACCGAGGAACTGCTGCAGCGCGCGGTGCAGCAGCGGGCCGCGCCACATCACCGGCGCGTTGCCCGAGGTGAACATCCCTACGGAGATCACCTTCACACCGTTCGCCCGGGGCGGCATGATCATTTTTTCGACGCGGGTGGGGCCCGCCGTCACTCCCAGCATCCGCGGAACCGAGTGGCCGTGGATGTCGGCGTCCAGCACGCCGACCGACAGCCCGCGGGAGGCCATCGCGGCCGCCAGGTTGACCGTGACACTCGATTTCCCGACCCCACCCTTGCCGGACGCGACGCAGTACACCCGGGTCAGGGAGCCGGGCCGGGCGAAGGGGATCTCCGGCTGGTCCGAATCGCCCCGCAGGCTCCTGCGCAGTTCGGTGCGTTGCTCGTCACTCATCACGTCCAGCTCGATCCGCACCTCGCGCACGCCGGGCAGCGCGGACACGGCGGCGGTGGCGTCCGCGGTGATCTTCTCGCGCAGCGGGCAGCCGGAGACGGTCAGATAGATGCCGACCAGCACCGTGCCGTCGGCGCCCACCGTGATCTCCTTGACCATCCCGAGGTCGGTGATGGGCCGCTGGATCTCCGGGTCGAGGACCGCGGACAGCGCCTTGCGGACCGTGTCCGTGGCCGGGGCGGCGTGCTCGTGGGTCTGTGCGGTTGTCACAGGCGGGGCTCCGAATCCGAGGGGCACTGGGTGTGCGGGCGGGCGAAGAGGCGGCGTCAGCCGGCGACGGTCCAGGTGTCCTTGCCGGCGAGCAGGGACTGGAGGTCGGCGGGTGTGGTGCTCCTGGCCTGGTCGATCTGGGCGCGGACCTGGTCGTCGTAGACCGGGCGGCTGACGGAGCGGAAGACGCCGGTGACCGTGTGGGCGAGATCCTGGGAGCACAGCCGCGACAGGGCGAAGGCGTAGGAGGGGTCCTCCAGGGTGGCGTCGTGCACCACCAGCGCCTCCTCCCCCACTTCGGAGACCTTCGCCGTCTCCAGCCCTCCGGAGCCGGTACGGACGACGCCGAACTCCCCTTCGGCGCCGAAGCGCAGCGGCTTGCCGTGGAGCAGTGGGACGATCCGCCGCTCCCGCTCTCCGGGCCTCCGCAGGACCTCGAAGGCGCCGTCGTTGAAGATCGGGCAGTTCTGGTAGATCTCCACGAGCGCGGTGCCCCGGTGTTCGGCGGCCGCGGTGAGCACGCCGGTCAGCCCGGCGCGGTCCGAGTCGAGGACGCGGGCCACGAAGGTGGCACCGGCGCCCAGGGCCAGCGAGACCGGGTCGAAGGGGGCGTCGACCGAGCCCATGGGGGTGGATTTGGTGACCTTGCCGGGCTCCGAGGTCGGCGAGTACTGGCCCTTGGTGAGCCCGTAGATGCGGTTGTTGAACAGCAGGATCTTGAGGTTCACGTTGCGTCGCAGCGTGTGGATCAGGTGATTGCCGCCGATCGACAGAGCGTCCCCGTCGCCGGTGACCACCCACACCGACAGATCGGGACGCGCGACGGCCAGACCGGTGGCGATGGCTGGGGCGCGGCCGTGGATGGAGTGCATCCCGTAGGTGTTCATGTAGTACGGGAAGCGGGAGGAGCAGCCGATGCCGGAGATGAACACGGTGTTCTCCCGCTTCAGCCCCAGCCGGGGCATGAAGCCCTGCACAGCGGCCAGGACCGCGTAGTCACCGCAGCCGGGGCACCAGCGCACCTCCTGGTCGGACTTGAAGTCCTTCGGCGACAGCTTCGTCTCGGACTCGGGCACCAGTGCCTGCCCGCCGAGGCCCGGCAGGCCGAGGTCGATGGTGGTCATGTCCGGACTCCTTCGATCACATCGGTGAACACGCCCTGGAGTTCTTCCGCGCCGAACGGAAGACCGGCGACCTTCGTGTACGAGACGGCGTCGACCAGGTACTTCGCGCGCAGCAGCAGTGCGAGCTGGCCGAGGTTCAACTCCGGGACGACGACGCGCTCGTAGCGGGAGAGCACCTCGCCGAGGTTGGCGGGCAGGGGGTTGAGGTGCCGCAGATGCAGGTGTGCGATGGGGTGCCCGGCCCGGCGGACGCGGCGTGCGGCGGCGCCGATCGGCCCGTACGACGAGCCCCAGCCCACCACCAGGACCTCGGCCCGGCCGGACGGGTCGTCCGGCACCGCGTCGGGCACGGTGATCCCGTCGATCTTGGCCTGCCGCAGTCGCACCATGCGGTCGTGGTTGTCCGCGTCGTACGAGATGTCGCCCGTACCGTCGGCCTTCTCCAGGCCGCCGATGCGGTGTTCGAGTCCGGGAGTGCCGGGCACCGCCCAGGGCCGGGCGAGGGTGTGCGGGTCGCGCAGATAGCCCCAGAAACCGCCGGATCCGTCGGGGGCGTTGGGCTCGGTGGTGAATTCGACGCTCAGGTCGGGCAGTTGCGCGGCGTCCGGGACGAGCCAGGGCTCGGAGCCGTTGGCGATATGGCCGTCGGACAGCAGCAGCACCGGGGTCCGGTAGGTGAGGGCGATCCGGGCCGCGTCGAGCATCGTGTCGAAGCAGTCCGCCGGGGTGGCCGGCGCGAGTACCGGCACCGGGGATTCGCCGTTGCGGCCGAACATCGCCTGCAGCAGGTCCGCCTGCTCCGTCTTGGTGGGCAGGCCGGTGGACGGCCCGCCGCGCTGTACGTCGATCACCAGCAGCGGCAGTTCGGTCATCACGGCCAGGCCGATGGTCTCGCTCTTGAGGGCGAGACCGGGGCCGGAGGTGGTGGTCACGCCCAGGGCCCCGCCGTACGAGGCTCCCAGCGCAGCGCCGACGGCGGCGATCTCGTCCTCCGCCTGCACCGTGGTCACGCCGAAGTTCTTGTGCCGGGACAGCTCGTGCAGGATGTCGCTGGCCGGGGTGATCGGGTAGCTGCCGAGGAGCACCGGCAACCCGGATCTGGCCCCGGCCGCGACGATTCCGTACGCCAGGGCGGTGTTGCCGGTGATCTGCCGGTACGTGCCCGGAGTCAGCGCTGTCGCGGGGGCGACCTCGAACGTCACGGCGAACGACTCGGTGGTCTCGCCGTAGTTCCAGCCGGCCCGGAAGGCGAGGATGTTCGCCTCGGCGATCTCGGGCCTGCGCGCGAACTTCTGCCGCAGGAACCGCTCGGTCCCGGCGGTCGGACGGTGGTACATCCAGGACAGCAGGCCCAGGGCGAACATGTTCTTCGCCCGCTCCGCGTCCTTCTTGCTCAGACCGGAGTCCGCCAGTGCGCCCCGGGTCAGCGTGGCCATGGTGACCTGGTGGACCTGGAAGGAGGTGAGAGTGCCGTCCTCCAACGGGTCGGAGCGGTAGCCGGCCCTGGCCAGGTTGCGGGGGGTGAACTCGTCGGTGTTCACGATCACCGTGCCGCCCGGAGGCAGGTCGGCGAGGTTCGCCTTCAGCGCGGCCGGGTTCATGGCCACGAGCACATCGGGCCGGTCCCCGGCGGTGAGGATGTCGTAGTCGGCGAAGTGCACCTGGAAGGAGGAGACTCCCGCGATGCTGCCCTGGGGGGCGCGGATCTCGGCGGGGAAGTTCGGCAGCGTGGCCAGGTCGTTCCCGAAGGCCGCGGCCGCCGAGGTGAACCGGTCGCCGGTGAGCTGCATGCCGTCTCCGGAGTCACCGGCGAACCGGATGACCACCCGCTCGAGCTGTTCGGTCCGCTCGGTCTGTCCGATCTGTCCGGTCTGTCTGGTCTGTCCGGTCCGCACGGTGCCCGCAGGGCCGGCGTCGGTGCCGCTCATGGCGCTACGTAACTCTGGACGAAGGGTGTGTCGACACCGATGGGACCGAGGTCCGCGGCACCGCCGGGCGAGCCCAGCGGCTCGGCACGCCCGGGCAGCGGTTCGGAGAAGAAGCGCGCGTTCTCCGTGACGAACGGCGCGTCCTCGGGTGCGAGTTCCTCTACCGTGGCGATGGCCTCGACCGGACAGACCGGTTCGCAGGCGCTGCAGTCGATGCACTCGTCGGGGTTGATGTAGGCCATGCGTTCCCCGACGTAGATGCAGTCCACCGGGCACTCGTCGACACAGGCGCGGTCCATGACGTCGACGCACGCGGCCCCGATGACAAAAGTCATGATGAGGTGACTCCTTTGGTGTGGGGTCGAACGACCCGCAGTGGTTCGGCTCGGTCGGCCTCTGGCGGTGCGGAAGACCTGGCGCTGAGGTGCAAAAGACCTGCGCGGTTACGGTCGACAGGTACTTCAGGCGCCTTCGGGGGAAAGCTCGGCGGGCGGAGCGTCCCCGAGCGAGGCGAGGATCTCGTAGCGGCGACGGGCGAATTCGGGCTCGAACTGGGCCCCCGGGCGCCGCGGCCCCGGGATGTCGACGATCTCGCGTACGACGGCGGGGCGGGGGCTGAGCAGGACGACCCGGTCGCCCAGCAGCAGGGCCTCGTCCACGTCATGGGTGACGAAGAGGATCGTGGTCCCGTACTGCCGCCAGACCGAGATCAGCAGTTGCTGCATCTCCGAGCGGGTCTGGGCGTCCAGTGCGCCGAACGGCTCGTCCATCAGCATCACCCGGGGGCGGGTGGCCAGCGTCCGGGCGAGCTGCACACGTTGCCGCATGCCGCCCGACAACTGGCCCGGTAGATGGTCGAAGAAGCCCTCGAGACCGACCTGGGCCAGGAGTTCCTCGGCTTCCGGGCGCCTTTGCCGCCGGGGCACGCCACGCAGTTTCAGGGCGTACTCGACATTGCGCGCCGCCGAACGCCAGGGCAGCAGGGCGTCCTCCTGGAAGACCATCGCACAGGCCGTGTCGGCCCCGCCCGCCGGTTTCCCGTCGACCTCCGCGCGCCCGGCGGTGGGTGTGAGCAGCCCCGCGAGGGCCCGCAGAATGGTCGACTTCCCGCACCCGGACGGCCCGAGCAGGACGACGATCTCACCGGGCCGCACATCGAGGTCGACCTCGGCGGTCGGCATGTCGCCGAAGGCGAGCTTCAGTCCTTCCAGCCGGACCCTCGCTCCCGCGCTCATCGGGCGTTCCTCGGCAGCCAGCGGTTGATGCGCGACCCGAGCCGCTCCACCAGCCAGGCCGTGCCCCAGCCCAGGATGCCGATCGACAGCATTCCGACGATCACGCCGGAGTAGTCGAGCAGGCCATAGGACTGCCAGGTGTAGTAACCGATGCCGAACTGGCCGGAGATCATCTCGGCGCTGATGACGCAGATCCAGGCCACCCCCACCGAGACGGACAGCCCCGAGAAGATGCCGGGCATCGCTCCCGGAAGCACTACGTGCGCCAGCACGGACAGCCGGCGGGCGCCCATCGTCCGGGCGGCTTCCTCCCACACCTTGGGCAGGGTCCTCATCGCGTGGATGGTGCTGACCACCACCGGGAAGAACGCGGCGAAGAAGGTGATGAAGACGATGCCCTGCTCGCCGGTCGGGAACATGAGGATCGCCAGCGGGACCAGGGCGATCGCCGGGATCGGCCGGGCCACCTCGATGAGCGGCCGGACCAGCGCCTGGACGACCCGGGAGCGCCCGATCGCCATGCCGATGGCCACCCCGCTCACCGCGGCGAGCCCGAAGCCGAGCAGGATGCGGCGCAGACTGGCCAGCAGGTCCTGGTAGTAGCTGCCGGACGCCAGTTGCCCCCTGAGCGTGTGGAACACCTCGACCGGGCCGGGCACCTTGTCGAAGCGCAGCCACAGGACGACGTTGTTGGCCGTGAGCAGGTACCAGA
Source organism: Streptomyces sp. NPDC012474 (assembly GCF_042955185.1). Lineage (NCBI taxonomy): Bacteria > Bacillati > Actinomycetota > Actinomycetes > Kitasatosporales > Streptomycetaceae > Streptomyces > Streptomyces sp. NPDC012474. Next base: position 179,690 of record NZ_JBIBEP010000008.1, on the reverse strand, counting down.
TCAGCAGCGCCGCGGCCAGCGGCAGCGCCGCCCGCGCTCCGGCGGCCAGTCGGCGCGGCCACGCTCCGAGCACCGTGAGCGGGCGCAGGCCGGCCCGCAGACAAGGTCGTGATCGCCGAGTGACGGCGATCGGATCACCGGTCGGTTTCAGGGACTGCTGGGAGACGGGAGTCGTTGTCATGCGTCCTCTTTCCTGCGATACCTGCGATACCTACTCAGCTCTGCGATGGGTGGTGCCGAAGCGCGGCTCCTGTGACCGCCGCCGGCTCACGAAGCGGCCTCCACCGCCGCCTCGTAGCCGAGCTTGCGGGCGTCGGAGTGGTCCGCCAGATAGGAATCCGCGTCCGCGGCCACCTCGAACGGCAGCAGCCGGGAGTTCGCGGACAAGCCGGGGTCGAGCACCCAGGTCGCGGCGGACGCGAACATCCGGGTCCCGTACTTCGCGTCCGGGACATAGGCGGCACGTACGTCCCCGTCGTGGGCGGCGATCTGCCGCAGTAGGCAGGTGGGAGTCGCCGCGACCCCGGTCGACTTCTGACCGCTGAACCACACTTCCGAGGCGGTGAGCGGTTCCTTGACCTGCTGGTGACAGACCGGGTCCTGGCCGCTGAGCATGCTCGGGGATGCCGTGCTCCTGCTTGCGGCGTCGTACGAGGCGCCGTAGATCTTGCGGAGATAGCTGTCGTTGACGAACTTGTCGAGGTCCAGGTTCTTGACCGAGCCGAGGTCCTTGAGGAAGGGCAGGTCCTTGGAGAGCGCGTCGACCAGCTGGGGTTTGATGGTCGGGTCGAAGGTCACCAGGCCGCTCGGCCCGTTGTAGAGGTAGACCACCTCAGGTTCGATTCCCGTGACCTTGGCGACCTGCTGGGCGGCGGCCAGCGGGTTCTTGTTGAGGTAGTCCGCGGTGTCGCGGACCGATTCCAGGAAGGCCCGCATCACTTCGGGGTGATCGTCGGCGAACGCCTTGCGGGAGACGACGGCGTGGAACGTCGGGACGCCGTTGGATCCGCCGTCGTAGAGCAGCTTGCCCTGTTTGCGGAACACCATCAGCTGCGGCCAGGGCACGAACTGGGACAGCGCGGCGACCTGTTTGCCCTCCAGCGCCGAGGCGCCGACCGCCGGTTCCTGGTTGAGCAGCTTGACGTCGTCCGGGCTCAGTCCGTTCTTCCGCAGGGCGTTCACGAGCATTCCGTGGGCGGCCGAACCGACACTGGTGGACAGGACCTTGCCGCGCAGATCGGTCAGCTTCTGTGCCGGGGAGTCCTTCGGCACGACGACCTGGTTGAGCGATCCGCGGAGGTTGTAGCCGGTGACCGCGACCAGCTCCGACCTGGCGTCGGGGAACTCGGCGGTCTTGGAACCGTTGACGAGGACCGGGTAGTCGCCCATGGAGCCGATGTCCACCTTGCCGGCGATCATCTGGGCGGTCAGCGGCGGTCCTGACGGGAAGTCCTGCCAGACGACCTTGTAGTGCACTCCCGAGGTCTTGCCGATGGCGTTCAGCTTGCGTTCGAAGGTGCCGCGGGCGTGCAGCAGGGTGCCCGCGGTGACGGTGTTGATGGTCTTGGACTGGTAGCCGATGTTGACCACCACGGTCGAGGAGCCGCCGGCCGAGGTCTCGGTACCGCAGGCACTGACGCCGAGCCCCAGTACGGCGGCTACGGCGAGCAACGGCCGGCGGCGGACCCGCGACAGGACCGAGGGGCGTGGGACGGGATGCGGAAAGGGATACATGTCAGGCTCCGCTCACCGCAGCAGGAAGGGGATGTCGACCGTGACCGCGTCGACCGGGCAGCGGGCCGCGCAGGGACCGCAGTACCAGCACTCGTCGACGTGCATGTACGCCTTGCCGGTCTCGGGGTGGATGGCCAGTGAGTCCAGCGGGCACATGTCCACGCAGAGGGTGCATCCGTCGATGCACTTGGATTCGTCGATGGTGACCGGTACGTCGACCCGGTTGGATGCGTGCGCCATCAGTGGTCTCCTTCAGCCTGTCGCGGTGTCGGTGGTCGGGGATTCGGTGAGGTCCGTACGAGCGTCGGACAGGCCCATGCGGGCGAAGGCGCGGACATCGGCGTCCACGTCGGCGACGGCTTCCTCGAGCGCCGCCCGGACCTCCGGGCGGCCCGTAGCCAGGCCCCCGAGGGCGCGGACGGCGGCCTTGCGCACATCGAGGTTGGTGTCCCGGGTCGCGGCGATCAGCGGCTCGACCGCCTCCTGGGGGTCGGCCACCGCCAGCGCTGCCGCCGCCCCCTGGCGGATCTGCCAGGCGGGGTCGGCCAGAGCCGTACGGGCCAGGGCCGCCGCCTGCTCGGTGCAGCCGGTGTGGGCCATGGCGGACAGGGCCGCGGCCCGGACCAGGACGTCGGAGTCCTCGGCGAGGCGGATCAGGGTGGCGGCGCCGCGCGGGTCTCCGACGGCGGCCAGTCCCCGGGCCACGGCGAGACGTACGGCGGCGGCCGGATCACTGGCGGCGGCCGCCAGCGCGTCCAGTGCGTCCAGGGAGACGAGCCCCAGCACGGTCTCGCAGCGCACGGCCTCGTCCGGGTCGGTCAGCAGGGCGGTCAACTCGTCGACCGTGCACAGCCGGTGACGCCACAGGGCGACCACCGCGGCGCCCCGGACGTCGGGGTCAGGGTGTCCGCACGCCTCGCGCAGCGACTGTGTGAAACGTTCGCCGGGCACCAGCACCTCCCGCAGTTCGCCGAGCAGTTCGATGGCGGCACGGCGGACGGTTGGATCCGGGTCCAGCAGGGCAGCGGCGAAGACCGCCGACGGCTCCTCCCAGGATTCCGCCGCCTCACTGAGCACGGTCAGCGCGGTGCGGCGCACATCGGGGTCGGCGTCGGTGAGGAACTCCGCCAGCTCGTCGGTGGTCGGGATCTCCTCGGCGAGTTCGAGGAGCGCCAGGATGCGGTGGGGGCCGCCCTGCGCGGGCGTAGCGCTGGTCATCCCCACACCGCCGCCAGGTCGGCACCGGTCGGGGCGGGCACGTCCGGCACCCCGTCGGGGCGGGTGAAGCCGGGCACCGGCACGATGTACGGCGCCACCGGCCGGGTCAGCGTCTCCATCTCGCCCGTCTCCCCCGCGCCCGCCGCGCGGCTCTTGCGCAGGTTCAGATGCCGGAACCAGTTCGCGTCGTCCTGCTCGGGCCAGTCGGCGCGCTGGTGGTACAGGCCCCAGCGGCTTTCCGTACGGGCCAGTGAGGCGCGCGCGGCCATCTCGGCGCAGTCCCGGATGAAGGTGACCTCCGCGCAGCGCATCAGCTCGTGCGGAGTGCGGGCCCCCATGCCGGCGATCTCGCGGCTCATCCGCCCGAACGCCTCCAGACCGAGGGTCAGGTAGCGCTCGGTCTTGGGCGGCTGGAGGTAGTCGTTGACGAACCGGCGGAGCTTGTACTCCACCTGCGGCTGAGGCGGTCCGTCCGGGTTTGACAGCGGCCGGTAGATCAGTTCGTGCGCCGCCGTGATCTGGTCCTCGGGCAGCGCGGGGCGGCCGGCGGAGGCGGCGAAGCCGCTGGCGTGTTCGCCGGCGATGTCCCCGTAGACGAAGGCGCCGATCATGTAGTTGTGCGGTACGCAGGCCATGTCCCCGGCGGCGTACAGGCCCGGCACCGTGGTGGCGGCGTGTTCGTCGACCCAGACGCCCGAGGCGGAGTGGCCGCTGCACAGTCCGATCTCCGAGACGTGCATCTCGATGTCGCGGGTGCGGTAGTCGTGGCCGCGGCCTTCGTGGAAGGTGCCGCGGGTGGGCCGCTCGGTGGTGTGCAGGATGCCCTCGATCTGGTTGATCGTGGCGTCCGGCAGATGGCTGAGCTTGAGGTAGATGGGGCCGCGGGCGCTGTCCAGTTCGCGCTTGACCTCGGCCATCATCTGGCCGGACCAGTAGTCGCAGTCGACGAAGCGGTTGCCGTCGGCGTTGACCGTGTAGCCCCCGAAGGGGTTGGCGACGTAGGCGCACGCCGGCCCGTTGTAGTCCTTGATGAGCGGGTTGATCTGGAAGCACTCGATACCGGACAGTTCCGCGCCCGCGTGGTACGCCATCGCGTAGCCGTCGCCGGCGTTGGTGGGGTTCTCGTAGGTGCCGTACAGATAGCCGCTGGCCGGAAGGCCGAGGCGTCCGCAGGCCCCGGCGGCCAGGATCACCGCGCCGGCCGAGATGGTGACGAATTCCCCGGACCGGGTGTCGAACCCCACCGCGCCGACCGCCCGGCCGTCCACGGTGAGGACCCGCACCGGCATGATCCGGTTCTCGATCGTGACCCGGGAGCGCACGTGGCGGGCGCGCAGCGTGCGGTACAGGACCTTCTTGACGTCGCGGCCCTCGGGCATGGGCAGCACATAGCTGCCCGAGCGGTGCACCTTGCGCACGGCGTACTCGTTGTGTTCGTCCTTCTCGAACTTGACGCCGTAGCCCTCCAGCCGCTGCACCATGCCGAAGCCGCGGGTCGCGGTCTCGTAGATGGTGCGCTGGTTGACGATGCCGTCGTTGGCGAGGGTGATGTCGGCGACGTAGTCCTCGGGGGTCGCCTTGCCCGGAACGACGGCGTTGTTCACCCCGTCCATGCCCATGGCCAGGGCACCGGAGTGACGTACGTGTGCTTTCTCCAGCAGGAGTACGTCCGCGCCGTTCGCCGCCGCGGTGAGGGCCGCCATGGTGCCGGCGGTACCCCCGCCGACGATGAGAACGTCGCAGGTGAACTCGCGGCGTTGAGACTGAGGTGGGATCTGCACGGAGGTCAGCCCCTTTCGGTGGAAGGGTGGTTCAGCAGCGGGTCGGGGGTGCGGTGGAGCCAGCCGGCCAGGGACATCCGGTCGCCGCGGAATCGGACGAATTCGAGATCGATCGGCCGGCCCGCGTGGGTGTAGGTCAGCCGTTCGAGGAACAGCAGGGGAAAGCCGTCCGCCACGCGCAGCAGGCCGGCGACGGTACGGTCGGCGGCGATCGCCTCTATGGACAGGGCGGCGGCGCCCAGGGGGAGCCCCAGTTCGCGTTCGAGCAGCCCGAAGACGTCGTGCCGCGCCAGGTCCATCTCCAGCAGGGGCCGGCCGATGTCCGCGGGAAGGTAACTGGCGTCCAGCGACAGGGGCTGACCGTCGAGCAGCCGCACCCGCTCCAGGGCGACCACTTCGGAGCCGGGGGCGAGTTCAAGGCGCTCGGCGACGGTGGGTGTGGCGGGCACGGTGTCCGCCAGCAGCACCTGGTTGACCACGCGGTCGCAGCCGGTGTCGAAGCTCTCCGCGAGTCCGCGCAGCCGGTCCAGGCCCTGTACGGCCTTTCCCGACACGACGAACGTTCCGACCCCGGGAATCCGGTCGACCAGGCCCTCGATGCGCAACAGCGCGAGGACGTCCCGGACGATGTTGCGGCTGGCCCCCAGTTCCGCGGCCAGCTCCGCCTCGGAGGGCAACGGCCGGGTTCCGTATACGCCGGTGAGGATGCGGGTGCGCAGCACGTCCCGAATCCGCCGTACCGGTGCGACACGGCTACCTGAACCTCTGCCACCTGCGGCGATCGCTGTCATGGCCGGAATGCTGCGGATGCCGTGTTACGCCGGCCGGATGCCGCAATTACGCATCGGTTACGCCAAGCTCATCCCTACCCGCACCCTCCTGACCTGGGAGAACGGGCGTGAGTGAGCCGTTACCGCCAGGGCTGCGGGCTCCGGGAGGGCTTGCGGGCGCCCGGCGGGCAGGGGTTCCGGCGCGGCAAACGCCACGGGCGCTGCCCGGCAACCGTCACGCACGTCTCAGTCCACGGGTGCGACGGTGGCCGTCGCTCACGCGGGCGTCCGTCCTTGCCCGCTACCTGCGGGAAATCAGAGTCAGCAGGGTGGCCGCCGACCCCACCGGGGGCGTCTCCCGCAGCCAGACGGCCCGGAACCGCCGTCGCAGCAGGGCGGGTTCCTCCAGCGGCACGCTGATCAGCCGACGGTCGTCGAGTTCGGCGGATACGGCGAGACGGCTCAGCACGGCGGGTGCGTAGCCCGTGGACACGGCCGACTTGATCGCAGTGGTGGAACCCAGTTCCGCCGCGGGCGGCGCGGGTTCCTCGCGGCTCGCCGACTGAGGGGGGACACGTCCGGCGGCACTGGCCGAGACCGTGGCGGGAGGGGTCCGATCCGAAGACACAGGAGGAGCGGGAGCGTCGAGTACATGCGGGGACAGGACCGTTCCCGCCGAACGGCGAAGGATCTCCCATACGGCGTCGCGCGTGCCCGAGCCCTGTTCGCGCACGATCAAGGGAGTGGCCGCCAGTGTCCGCAGCGGCAGCGGCTGTCTGCGTCTGGCCCACGGGTGCCCCGGCGCGACCACCACGACCAGTTCGTCGTGGGCGATGGTGCGGCTGCGGAGTCCGTCCGGCGCGTGCGGTCCCTCGACGAAACCGAGGTCGGCCTCCCGGTCGCGCACCATGTCGGCAACCTGCGAGGAATTGCCGACCCGCAGGGCGACCTTGACCTCGGGGAGCCTGGTGCGCAGGGCCATCAGCCACCCCGGCACCCGGTGGTCAGCGATGGTCATCGACGCGGCGATCCGCAGCCGGCCCTGCTGATCCGCGTGGAGCGCCGCGACGCCACTGACCAGCGCCCGGGCCGCGTCGAGCACGGGGAGCGCCCAGTCCACGACGGCGGTCCCGGCCGGGGTGAGGCGTGATCCGGTGGGGCCGCGTTCGAGCAGCACCAGCCGCAGCTGCCGTTCCAGCGCTGTGATGCGCATGCTCGCCGCCGGCTGGCTCATCCCGTGCCGCGCGGCGGCCCGTCCGAGACTGCCGGTCTGGGCGACGGAGACCAGCAGGTCCAGCACTTTGAGTTCCGGTGTCCCCGGCGGAAGGCCCATCAGCACTGCTTATGACCTCCTCTGAAACGGGGTTCTACCGGAGACCGGCGGGACCCGGCGATCGTGCAGGTGCAGATCGCCATTGAGCTGCAGGAAGGGAGAGGTCATGGAATCGTCCCACGCCCTGCCGGTCAAGCCGCAGCCACGCGTGCTCGCCGGTACGAGGCGCGCCGGGCGCGCGTCGGGTGCCGTACTGCCGGGACTTGCGGTGGCGGTGGCGGTCGCGCTGCCGGCCGTCTGGCTGGGCCGTCTCGTCCCGACCGTGGGCGGCCCGGTGTTCGGGATCGTGGTGGGTGCTCTCGCCGGAGCCCTGCTGAGACGGATGGCCCCCCACGGAACGGCCGAGCGTCTGCACCCCGGGTTCGCGGTCGTGGGCAGACAGGTCCTGCAGGCGTCCATCATCGTGCTCGGGACCGGGCTCTCGCTGAGTGACGTGGCGCGAGTCGGAGTGGGGTCACTGCCGGTCATGCTGGGCACGCTGGCCGTGGCGCTGCTCGGTGCCTGGGCCGTCGGCGGACTGCTGGGTGTCCACCCCGAGACCGGGCTGCTCATCGGAGTCGGCACGGGCGTCTGCGGAGCCTCGGCGATCGCCGCGGTGACCGCCGCCGTCGGCGCCGCCGAGGCCCGTGTCGCCTATGCCCTCGGCACCATCTTCACCTTCAACATCGCCGCCGTTGTCCTGTTTCCCCCGCTGGGCCATCTTCTCGGGATGTCGCAGGAGGCGTTCGGGCTGTGGAGCGGCACCGCGATCAACGACACGTCCTCGGTCGTCGCCACCTCCTACAGCTACGGAACCGAGGCCGGGCAGTACGCGGTGGTGGTCAAACTGACCCGCAGTCTCATGATCGTGCCGATCTGTGTGGCCCTGGTGCTGTGGCGGTCCTTCGGCCAGCGAGCCCGGGGCGCCCGGCAGGACGAGAGCGCGGGCAGGCGGATCTGGCGCGCGTTCCCCGTGTTCATCGTGGGATTCCTGCTCGCATCAGCCACCGCCACATACGACGTCATCCCGGCTTCATGGAAGCCGACATTGCCCGTGATCAGTACGTTTCTGATCACTCTGGCCCTGTCGGGGATCGGTCTGTCACTGAAGTTCTCCAAACTTCGCGAGGCGGGTCCGCGGCCGCTCCTGCTGGGTGCGATCCTCTGGGCCGCCGTCGCCGCGACCGGCGTCGGTCTCCAGTCGATCACCGGGCGGCTCTGAGCCCAGCACGCACCGGGGACGCCTGCTTGACGACATCCCCGCCGGCCTCCACGTGCCCAGCGACCGAGATCCAGGCCATTCACGTGCCGATCGCCCCACCAGGAAACGCGCGGTGAGCTGTCCCATGCGCGGTGGGCCAGCAGGCACAGAGTGACGCAGGTGGTCTGCACCACCGTCCCTGCTGCGTCCTCGTCGTTCTTGCTGGCGTCGGCGGACCCTGAGGTATGGAAGTGTGTCGGGTTGCAGCCCGGCCAGTTCTTTCCGAAGGGTCGGGTTTCGGCGGGTGCTCGGCCGAGAGCTGAGCGGGACCGGCCGCGCCCGGTACGGCAGCAGGGCCCGGACCGCGCGTCGCGGTCCGGGCCCTGCCTCGTGCGGTGCCGCCCTGCGGCGGCGGTACGTCAGTTCTGTGCGGTGTCGTCGCCCGCCTGCGTGGCGCCCTCAGCTGCTCCTGTCTTCTCGCGCATCTTGCGCACCAGCTCCGCCTTCTGGTCGGCTGCACCCTGACGGTCGAGGTTGCGGTGCGGACCGTTGTTCTGCCGCTCGGCGCGGGACAGCTTCTTGCGCTGGCCGCCGCCCATGCCCACGGGGTTGTTGATGTTCTTGCTCACGGTCACGGGTTCTCCCGGTAATGATGTGAAGTGCTCTACGGATTCATCGGTGAGGGACGGCCAGCGACGTCGAAGGACGTCAGCAGGGGCCCATCACGCTCTCACTCGTAAATCGGCGTCTGGAAGAACATGGCCAAGACGTTACCCGGCTCCTTCGGCCCCGCACACCAAGTTTTTCCCCGTCCCGGCGTCGGCCGGGCCTTCGGCGATCGCCCGAGGTCAGCCGCTTCCTTCCAGTCAGCCCTCACCTCATGGAGCCCCGTCAGATGAGGGCGAGCCAGCGGGGGTTCTGCAGCTTCATTCCTGTCACGCTCTTATCACGGACGCCCCTATGATTGGGGGTCGATGGATACCGTTCTGACCAGGTTGAAGACCTCTCGGGCGGCATATCGCTTGAGGCAGCGGATGATCTCACGGCGGGTCTTGCCCTCCTGGGCGCGGCGTTCGTAGTACGCCTGAGTGCGCGGGTCGTGGCGCAGCCGAGTGAACACAATGCGGTGCAGGGCGGCGTTGGCCTGCCGGTCGCCGCCATGGTTGAGGCGACGCGAAGTCCGGCGGCCCGAGGAGTACTCGATGGGACTGACTCCGCACAGAGCGGCGAAGGACGCCTCGGTGTTCAGCCGCTCGGGGTGGTCTCCCATGGTGATCAGCAAGGTGACGGCGCTGTCCGGGCCGATGCCCACCGGTGAGCCTCCGCCAACTTGAAGTCGCAGGTCAAAGGGCTGATGTGACCGGTTCTCGGGTGCTCACGCTGGTCGGCGGCGACTGTCTGCGGAGTAGATCATCTGTCAGCGGTTGACTTCGAGGTTCGTCAGAACGAGCAGGGCGCGCAGGAGGGGGGTCGCGTGGGCGGGGTCGGTTCGGAGCTTGGTGAGGGGCCGCCAGTTCTTGAGGTGGGCGAAGCCATGCTCGACCGGTGCCCGTCCGATGGCGAGGACGCGGTCGGCGGTCTTCTGGCCTGGGGTGAGCTTGTGGGTGCGGCTGGCGTGGAAGCCGGTGACGATCACGGGGTCGCGTACGTCGTTGTCCAGGCCGCGGAAGCCGAGGTCCGCGAGGGCGCCGAGGCCGGCGGCGCGCAGGTGGGCCAGGATGTGGTCGTGGCGGGCTGCGGTGATGTCGTGGGTGCGGCCGGGCCGGGCGGCGGATATCCAGATCAGGCGGCCCTTCTCGTCTGTCAGGGCGAGGAAGTGCAGGCCGTGATGGTGGTGTCTGCCGGAGTAGTTCCGCCGGTCGGCCTTCCCGGTGCGGCGCTGGGTGGGGATGAGAGTGCCGTCGATCAGGACCACCTCCCGCCCTGTTTGGCGGCCTTCTTCAGGACGCGGTCCAGGCGCGGGGCCTGCGCGGCGAGCAGGGCGATCAGCTCGTCGCGCCATCGGCGGACGGTGGACTCGGAGACGCTGTTGCCGCCAGCCATGTCAGCCAGGCGCTGGTCGTGGCGCAGCACGGCCAGGACGATCACCGCGATCCGTCCGGGCGGCAGGACCCGCCACCTGGACCGTATCGCCTTCAGATGGCGCCGCAGCAGACCCGCGAGGTGGTTGACGGTCCGCGTGGACAGCGGCAGACGGCACTGGTAGACAAGCGGGCAGGTGCCCTCGGCGCGTTCTTTGGTTTCGTCACACAATTCCAACGGCCGCCGGGGGCACCGTGGTTACGTTCGTGCTGCACCATTCCGGGCTGCTCTTGTCGGGCTCGCCCCGAGCGCCGATTCCAGTCAGCAGGTCCGTGGGGTGTCGCCGTCCTGATCGGCCGAGTGAAGCAGTTCGATGACACGTTCCTCGTACCGGACGCGGGCCGGGGAGAAGTCGTACGGCATCTTGCCGATGGCCTCCATCGGGCTCATCCTCGCCTCGCCTTCCTCCTCGCCAGCGTGCTCGTCCTCCTGGTCCAGGAGGCCGTCGAGGGCCTCGTCCAGGCCGGATCTGTCGATGGTGGCTCCCAAGGCGGTCTCATGAGCACACCGCTGGGCAGCCAGGTCTTCGATGCGGGGGTCGTCGGGGGACATGGTGCCGTCCAAGGCCGCCTCGGCCTCGGCCAGGCGGTCTTCCTCGGCCCGCAGCTCGGGGTGGGTGGCCAGGACGATGAACCGGTTGGCCTGGACGGCGGCGCCCAGGGAGCCGAAGATACGCTCCGTGACCAGAAGGGTATCGAGATCGGCCGGGCGCAGGGACCCGGGCGGCAGATGAAGCAGGCGGCCACTGACCAGCGGTGAGAGCAGGCCCAGGGGGCTGCCCACCTCGCGGAGGCGGTGCACGGCGGCCCGCTGGGCTTCGATGGCGGCCGCCTTGGAGACGAGGGACTCCTCCAGTCGGGCCAGGGACTGCTCGATGCCGGTGGCGCCCTCAAAGCCGGCCCGGATGTCGTCCAGGGAGATACCCGCATCAGCCATCTTGCGGATCCACAGCAAGCGGATCATGTCGTCGTATGCGTAGCGGCGGCGGTCGTCGCTGCCGCGTTCCGGTTCGGCGAGGAGCCCGATGGCGTGGTAGTGGCGGATGGCGCGGGGTGTGGTCCCGGCGAACGCGGCGGCATCGCCGATCTTGACCCGGCGGGGAATCGCAGGAAGGGGCATGCGCGGGAACCTCTCAATGTCGTGCTCGCCGCCTACTGGACCACATGCCGCTACGGCACATGCAAACCCCGCTGCCGTAGGCGCGCCCCGCGCTCCCACACCATCAAGGGTCGTACGGATCGCTGCACGGGCAGAGGAAACGTCCCGGATAAGCAGACTTGGGAACAGAGCAGAGGTGGGGAATTCAGTCAATGAGTGCCATCAGGGCGGCAGCGTCCCTGGTCACAGGCGAGTGGTGAACCGGCCCTCGGGCAGTTTCCGAAGCCAGCCGCGGTCGGCCGGCCCGACCAGCTTCCCGCGCAACGGCTCCAGTCTGGCTCGCACGGTGACGTCGACGCTGGGCGTTCTCAGCGACATCGGCCCGCTGCGGGCCGGGGTCCTGTGGGCCGGGGTCCTCGCGATCGCCCTGCTCTTCGGCACGCGCAACCGGTTGACCGTCGCGGGCGTGGCGGTGGCCGTGCTGCCCACCACGCTGCAGGTGACGGTCCAGCTCACCCCCGCGGGCGTGGTTGTCCTGCTCCTGGTCCTGCTCAGCAGCGCGGTGCCCTTCCTCCGCGCGCGCCGGCGCCACTTCCAGTCAACCCCGCCGAGCGCGGCATAGCCGGCTCCGGGACCCCGGGCCGCACCCCGGATCGGCCCGGCGCTTCTGCCGGGCTTCCTGCTAGCCGGAGACTTCGCACATAGGGAGTTAGGTCCCCAGCCGGCGGGGTCGTGTCTCGTCGACGCCGAGGAGTTCAAGCAGGTGTGCTTGAACTCCTCGATTGATGAGGCTCACAGGTGCGTCGGTCACGCTGCCGGGGCGGAGAGTCAGGCTGGACAGCTGGCAGAAGATCATGCGGCCAGTGGGGCGGACGGCGCGGTTGTCGGGGTAGAGACCGCGCATGGTCTGCTCGGAGCCCAGGGCTTGGCGGACCTGGCGTCCGATCAGGCAGAACACCAGCAGGGCCAGGCAGATCACGGTGATCAGGGCAGCGATGCGGCGGTTGTGCTGCAAGAACACGGTGCGACGGCGAGCCGGCCCTTGAAGTCGTGGTAGCGGGCGTTCGACCAGCCCCTGCCCCTTGTAGCGCAGGAACACCTCCTGGGCGCTGGCCTGTTCGGGGCTCAGGTTGGTCAGCAACGCGTACCAGCCGTCGGCGGCGACCTGGGCGTCCAGCACATCCTTGTCGAAGTGCCAGGGCCGGGCGGCCGGTCTCGTCACTGAAATCCACCAACTTCCAATCCCTGAAAATCCCTGCTGGCCGGTTGGATCAAGGAAGTAGCTCTCGAACCCGCAGGTCAAGGAACTGGTCGCTGGCCCACTCTTGTCCACGAAGTACAAGGAATCGACCCGGGGCGGGCCGGCGGTGAACATCATCGAGCGCTGAGGGGACGGAGCCTGGTCCCGGGCCCGACTTTGACGCCGATCCTCACGACGGGCGACGCACCCGGGTGCTCCCGGGGTTCCGCCACCTCGGCCGATCCGATTTGTCGGATTCTCCCGTGGCGCGCACGCTGGACTGTGAGTGACACCACCGGCGCGAATCGGGCAGGAATGGCCACTTATGATCAGTCTCATGGTTACTACGGGTGGTCACCGGGTGCTGCGACAGCCACCATCAGCCTGGAGGGCGTGCTCACAGGGTGGAGCGAGGGCGCTCGGCGGCTGCTGGGCCACCGGGCCGGGGAGGTCGTCGGACGCGCGGCGGTCGGACTCCTCGCCGGTCCGGAGCCCCCCGACGCGGCCGGGCTCTCCCTGGCGGGCTCCCAGGAATGGAGCGGCACGGCGGCACTGCGGCACCGGGACGGCCACCTCGTCGAGCTGACCCTGCACGCCCATCCGTCGCTGGGCGGCGACGGCACCCCCCAGGGATTCGTAGTGACCGCCACCACGGGTCGCGAGTCGGAGCACGACCTGAGGATGGTGGAGTGGGCGTTCGCCCAGTCGTCGATCCCGCTGTCCACGTATGCCACCGCCTCGGGCTCATGGCAGCTGAACGCGGCCGCGGAGGGCGGTGAGCAGGAGGCCCCGACGGCCGCCGTCGAGGAGACGCGGGCGACCGACGGCAGGCAGGTGGCCGAGGACAATCCGTCGCCGGATTCCGCTCCCCTGGGCGACGCCTGCGCCGACAAGGGGTTCCTGGAATGCGTCCGCCTGGTCACCGAGGAAGCCCGGTCGATGCGCTACGAGCGCTTCGGCCGGGCTCAGCCCTCGGCTCGCCAGCGTGCCTGGATCATCGAGCTGTGGCCGGTCCGCGATCCCGCCACCGGTGAGGTGGTCGGCGTCGGCACCGCGACGTTCGACAGCAGTGAGCAGCGCTCCGCCCGCCAGCGGCTGGCCCTGCTGAAGGAGGCCGGCACCCGGATCGGTACGACCCTGAACGTCACACGGACCGCCGAGGAGCTCGCCGATCTGGTCGTTCCGCGGCTCGCCGACTTCGTCAGCGTGGACCTACTGGACTCCGTGCTGCTCGGAGAGGAACCGGTCCCCGGGCCCGTCGACGCGGCCGTGGTACTCCGCCGGGTCGCGCACCAGTCCGTCACCGCCGGCGGCGACACGCCCGAAGCCGCAGTCGACCTCGGAGAGGTCGACACCTATCCCCCGTACTCACCCCCTGCCCGTTCCCTGAGCAGCGGGCAATCCGTACTCAGCGGCATCGACGACCCCGACTTCGTCCGGTGGGTCACCGAGCACCGGATGAGGAGCACCCGGGTCCGGGAGTTCGGGCTCCACTCGCTCATGGCCACCCCGCTGCGGGCCCGGGGCATCACCCTCGGGGTGGCGGTCTTCGTGCGCGGAGAGGGCTCCGAGCCCTTCGAGCAGGACGATCTGCTGCTCGCCGAAGAACTCGCCGGCCGGGCGGCCGTGGGCGTGGACAACGCGCGCCGTTACACCCGCGAGCGCACCAACGCGCTCACCCTCCAGCGCAGTCTGCTGCCCCGTGATCTCCCCAGGCAGGCGGCCGTCGAGGTGGCGTACCGATATCTGCCGGCCGGTACGGGCGTGGGAGTGGGCGGCGACTGGTTCGACGTCATCCCCCTGTCAGGCACCCGGGTGGCCCTGGTCGTCGGCGACGTGGTCGGGCACGGCATCCACGCCTCCGCCACCATGGGGCAGCTGCGCACCGCGGTGCGCACCCTCGCCGACGTGGATCTGCCGCCCGATGAGCTCCTCACCCACCTCGACGACCTGGTCATCCACCTCACGTCGGACGACTCCGGCGTCAAGACCGGTCTGCGGGACACCACCGGTGAGATCGGGGCGACCTGCCTCTACGCCGTCTACGATCCGGTCTCCCGCGTCTGCACCCTCGCCAGTGCCGGCCACCTGCCGCCCGTCGTCCTGCTCCCCGACGGCGCGGTCAGCGTGGTCCAGCTGGCCCCCGGCCCGTTGCTGGGAGTCGGCGGTCTGCCCTTCGAGTCCACCGAGCTGGAACTGCCCGAGGGCAGTCTGCTGGCCTTCTACACGGACGGCCTGATCGAGGCACGCGATCGAGACGTCAGCCTCGGCCTGGATCGGCTGTGCGACGCCCTGGCCCACCCTGTTCCCTCACTGGAGGTCACCTGCGACGCCATCCTCAAGGCCCTGTTGCCCGACAGCCCACCCGACGACGTGGCCCTCCTCCTGGCGCGCACCCGAGCCCTGCACGCCGACCAGGTCGCCGCCTGGGCCCTGCCCGCCGATCCGGCGATCGTGGCCGACGCCCGGGCCCAGACCAGCCGTCAGCTCGCGGCCTGGGGGCTGGAGGACGCGGCGTTCGTCACCGAGCTGGTGGTGAGCGAGCTCGTCACCAACGCCATCCGCTACGGGGACGTACCGATCGGACTGCGGCTGATCCGGGACCGGACTCTGATCTGCGAGGTGTCCGACGCCAGCAGCACCGCCCCGCACCTGCGCCGTGCCCGCACCTACGACGAGGGCGGGCGGGGGCTGCACATGATCGCCCAGCTCACCCAGGGCTGGGGCACCCGCCAGACCACCATGGGCAAGACCATCTGGGCCGAACAACCCCTCCCGGCCAGCTGACCATGGCAGAGCACCCGGGCGTTCCGACGCCGCAGCGGCCCGCAGACACCGGCGGCCGGACCCACACGCTGGGGTTGCTCTACCCGCCGGCCGACCGGAATCGCGTTTACACGACGATGCAACTCGCCTTCATCGGCGGGGTGGCCGAGGCCGCCGCCGGCTACGGCTACGACCTGTTGCTCTCCCCGGCGGACACGGACGACGAGCCTTCGTTCCGGCGGATGGTGGGTGAAGGGCTGTGGCCGGACGGCCCGTGGCGGACGGGCGGCGAGGGGCGGGAAGGCGGGGAGCGGCCGTGTGCGGGCGTGCCACGCGTCGACGGCGTGATCGTCATGGAGGTCCGCCGGGAGGACGACCGGGTCGGCCATCTGGACGAGGCGGGCTTCCCGTTCGTCGCCATCGGCCGCAATCCCCGGGCTGACGCGGCCGGCTGGGTCGATCTGGACTTCGCGGGTCTGGCGAGTGCCTGCGTCCAGCACCTCGCCGACCTGGGGCACCGCAGGATCGCCTTCGTCAACCGGTCGGTGCGGCTCTTCTACAGCGGGTACGGGTTCGCGCGGCTCGGCGACGAGGGCTACACCGAGGCGATGACGAAACTGGGGCTCACCCCCCGTGCGTACCTCTGCGACGACGACATCGTCTCGGGGCAGGAGGTCGTGGAGCGGATCCTGCGGGACGATCCGGCGACCACCTCCCTGGTCACCCAGAACGAGGCGGCCCTGGAGGGCCTCTACCGCGGGCTGACCCGGCACGGCCGCAGCGTGCCGCGCGACTTCTCCGTCGTAGGTGTGGCGGCGAGCCCCTGGGCCGAGCAGGTGAGCCCGCCGCTGACCGCCGCCGACATACCCGCCAAGGAAATGAGCCGGGTGGCCGTCGACCTGCTGGTGGAGCGGCTGCGCTCCCCCGGCTCGGATCCCCGGCGCGTCCTGATGAAACCCCTGATCAGCCTGCGCGCCAGCACAGGCCGCTGCCGACCGGTGCCCGGTTCGGAACCCGAGCCGGAGTTTCCGGATTTTGACCTGGATTTCTGATACGTCACTTCTTGTACCCCGATCACGATCCTCGTGGAGCAGCCCATGTCCTACACGGTCGACCGCCGCGGCCTCCTGCGTACCGCGGGCGCGGGAGCGGCTGCCATCGGTCTTGGCGGGGCGCTGGCCTCCTGCGGCTCCGACGAGTCGGAAACGGTCACCCTCACCTGGTGGGACTACTTCACCCTGGACAACTTCCAGCCCGGGATGAACCGTCTCATCAGGGACGTCGAGGCCGGCGTCCCGAACGTCCGGATCCAGCGGCGGACCTTCCCGTTCGCGGAGCTCGACCGGCAGATCACCCTGGGCGCGATCTCCGGCGAGCGGCCCGACATCGCCATCGTGGACAACGTCGCCATGAACACCCTGGGGGGCAGCGATCTGCTGGCCGACCTCACCGGCAAGGTCGAGGCGTGGGGCCAGGCCGACCAGTACTACCAAGGCCCCTGGGACAGCTGCCGGATCGGCGGGAAGGTCCTGGGGATCCCCAACAACAGCAACTGCCTCGCCCTCTACTACAACACCCGGATGCTCGAGTCCGCCGGAGTGGAACCCCCCACCACCTGGGACGAGCTGGCCTCCGCGGCCGAGCGGCTGACCAGCGGGGACCGGTTCGGTCTGGCACTGAGCGCGATCAAGTCCGAGGAGGGCGTCTTCCAGTTCCTGCCGTTCCTGTGGCAGGCGGGCGGCGACCTGGACACCTTCGCCACCGACGGCGCGACGGCGCTGTCCTTCCTCCACGACCTGATCGCCAAGGGCTCGCTGTCGGAGAGTTGCGTGGGCTGGACCCAGCAGGACGTCAACACGCGGTTCATGAACCAGCGCGCCGCCCTGCAGATCAACGGGCCCTGGCAGATCCCCACCCTGAAGCAGGCGGACTTCGACTGGGGCGTCGTCGCCCTGCCCCGCGACCAGGAAGCCGCCACCTGCCTGGGCGGGGAGAACTGGGTCCTGATGGCGCAGAGCGAGAACCTGGACAAGGCGTGGGAGGTCCTGGAGTACACCCAGCGCCCGTCGGTGCTGGTGCCGTACCTGGTGTCGTTCGGCAACCTGCCCGCGCGCGAAGACCTCGCCGACCGGGGCGCCTGGGCGTCCGACCCGGCGCTGCGGCTCTTCCTCAGCCAGCTCCCCCTCGCCCGCCCACGGCAGTACGGACGCGGTTACGCCGACGCCTCGCAGGCCATCTCAGAGGCCGAGCAGGCCGTGCTGACCGGTTCCGCGTCCCCGTCCGCGGCGGCGAGGACCGCGGCCGCCAAGATCGACAAAGCACTGTCCGGCCGATGAGGCCACACCGGAGCAGGCCGCCGTCCTCCCGCCGCCGACGCGCAGGCTACCTGTTCTGCCTTCCGGGGATGACCTTCCTCGCCCTCTTCCTGGCCTACCCGCTGTTCTACAACGTCCGGACGTCCGTCCACGACGTGCGGTTGAGCCAACTGCTCGGCGGGAGCTGGCAGTTCAACGGTCTTGACAACTACCGGGCCGTGCTCGACGATCCGGCCTTCTGGCACTCCGTACGTCTCTCGGTGGTCTTCACCCTGGGATCGCTGGTGTTCCAGTTCTCCATCGGCTTCGCCCTGGCCCTGCTCTTCGCCCGCCCGTTCCCGCTGGGCGGCCTCCTGCGCTCCCTCCTCCTCGTGGCCTGGCTGCTGCCCCCGGTGGTCAGCGGCACCCTCTTCCGCTGGCTCCTCGACGCGGAGTCCGGCGCCTACAACGCCCTGCTGGAGGCGGTGGGCCTGGGCAGCCTCTCCCACGACTGGCTCACCGACCCGTCCACCTCACTCGCCGGAGTCGTCTTCGCCAACATCTGGGTCGGCGTGCCCTTCAACATGCTGCTGCTCCTGGTAGGCCTGCACACCATCGATCCCCAGTTGTACGAGGCCGCGGCCATCGACGGCGCGGGACCCTGGCAGCGCTTTCACCGGATCACCCTCCCGCTGATGCGGCCGGTCTCCGTCACCGTGCTGCTGCTCGGCCTCATCTACACATTCAAGGTCTTCGACACCGTCTTCGTGATGACGGGCGGCGGCCCTGTCGACTCCACCCGCGTGCTCCCCCTCTACGTGTACGAGGTTTTTTTCAAGTTCTTCCGGTTCGGGCAGGGGGCGGCCGCCGGCCTGCTGCTGCTCGTCGTACCACTGCTCGCGGGCGTCTTCTACGTACGACGGCTGCGGCGCGAGGAAACGACAGGGGGTGCCACGTGAAACCGCCCCGCCACCCCTGGTTGCTCACCGCGACCGCCGTGGTGATCACCGCGGCCTTCCTGCTGCCGGTGTACTGGATGGCCAAGACCAGCCTCACGCCGCCGGACCGGATCCTGGCACCGACCCCGCAGTGGGTCCCCTACCCGGTCACCGGCGAGAACTACTCGACGGCGCTGGGCTACGAGGGCCTGACCCGGGCCCTGTTCAACAGCCTGGTGATCTCCACCGGCGTGGTGGCGCTGACCATGCTCCTCGGTGTCCCGCTCGCCTACGCCCTCGCCCGGGTACGGATGCGGGGCTCGGGCAGCATGGTGCTCGCCCTGCTCGTCGCCCAACTGCCGCCCGCGATCGTGCTGGCCGCACCGCTGTTCATCCTCGAACGCCGGGTCGGTCTCGACGACACGTACGTGGGCCTGATCGCCGCCGACACCACGCTCACCCTCCCCTTCGCGGTGATCGTGCTGCGCCCGGTGCTGCGCGCGGTCTCCACCGAACTGGAGGAGGCCGCACTGGTCGACGGCTGCGGGCTGCCCGGCGTAGCGCTGCGCGTCGTCCTGCCGCTCACGGTGCCGGGACTGGTCGCGACGGCCGGGCTGTCCTTCCTGCTCGGCTGGGGCGAGTTCCTCTTCGGGCTCACACTCGCCGAGGAGCCCGGCGTCCAGCCCGTCACCGTCCTGCTCAACTCCTTCGTCGGCCGGCACGGCACGGCGTGGGGAGCCCTGATGGCGACCGCCACCCTCATCAGCATTCCGGTGGTCTGCGTCTTCGCGCTCTTCCAGCGCTTCATCGTCGGCGGCCTCACCGTCGGCAGCGTCAGGGGCTGACGATGCGCGCGCCCACCCACACCCCACTTCACGACCGGGAAAGCCATGTCCTCACTGCATCCCCGTGACCACACGGCGTACGTCGCCCCGCCGCCGACCCTGGTCCCCGCCGGGCCGGGCGCACTCGACCCGGTCGTCAGCGCCTCCGTCGCCCGCGCAGGCGCCGGCGGCGCGACCCTGGACGTACGCACCGCCGCCGGACGCACCGGCACACTCCGGCTGCGGCCCGCGACGGGCACGGCCGTACGCGTCACCCTGCGCATGGACGACGTCCCGACCGCGCCGCGGGCATCCCTCGTCACCGCGCCACACGCCGGCAGATGCATCATCGAACAGCCTCCGAACGCGGTGACCCTGCGGCTCGGGGCCCTGAGCGTGGAGGTGCGCCTGTCCCCGTTCTCGATGGAACTGACCGACCGCCACGGCCGGTCGCTGCGCCAGGTCACCGACGTACGAGACCCCAACGGCCGCCTGACCGTTCTCCCGCTCGGTGTCACCGAACTCACGGACGGCAGCCTCGCCCACCACGACAGCTGGACCGCCGAACCCGACGAGCATTTCTACGGCCTCGGTGAACGCTTCACCGGCCCGGACCTGCGCGGCCAGAGGGTCGAGTGCTGGGGCCAGGACGCCCTCGGCTCCACCGGCACCCGCTCCTACAAAGCGGTCCCGTTCCTGCTCTCCAGCCGTGGCTATGCCGTCCTGGTCGACACCACGACCGCGGCGACCTTCGACCTCGCGCACAGCAACACCGGCGCCTGGTCCATGACCGTCCCCGACGAGGTGCTCGACTACTGCCTGATCAGCGGCACCCCCGCCGAATGCCTGGCCGCCTACCGCGACCTGACCGCCCCCGCCCTGCTGCCTCCCAGATGGGCCTTCGGACCCTGGATCTCCGGCGGCTTCCGCCAGGACAGCGCGGCCGACGTCCGTGCGCGCGCCCGCCGGATCCGCGAGCACCGCTTCCCCTGCGACGTCCTGCACATCGACACGTACTGGCAGCCGCACGGCTCCTGGTCCGACATGAGCTGGGACACCGAGGCGTTCCCCGACCCCCGGGGGCTGGTGGAGGCACTGGCCGGGGAGGGCTTCCACGTCTCACTCTGGATGAACCCCCACATCGGCGTGGACAGTGCCCACTACGCGGAGGCGAACCGCAACGGCTGGTTCCTGCGCACCGCCTCCGGCTCCACATGGGTCGGGCAGGTCTGGGGCGGGGCGCATCCGGACACGGCCCTGCTGGACCTCACCCATCCCGGTGCGGTCGCCTGGTTCCGGGACCGCATCCGCCAGGTCATGGCCGGCGGGGCGTGCGTCCTCAAGACCGACTTCGGCGAGGCGGTCCCCGCCGACGCCGTCGCCCACAACGGCATGACCGGCGACCGCCTGCACAACCTCTACCCCCTCCTCTACAACGACCTGGTCGCCGAGGTCACCCGAGAGGCCACCGCGGACCACGGCCTGACCTGGGGCCGCTCCACCTGGACCGGAGGCCAGCGCCACGGCGCCAAGTGGACCGGCGACCCCAACGCCGACTGGCCGGACCTCGCCGCCACCCTCCGTGCCGGCCTCTCCCTCTCCCTCTCCGGCCACCCCTTCTGGAGCCACGACATCGGCGGCTTCCACGGCACACCGGACGCCGAACTCTTCGTGCGCTGGGCCCAGTTCGGTCTGCTGTCACCGCTCAGCCGCTTCCACGGCATGACCTCCCGATTGCCCTGGGACTTCGGCGAGGAGGCGTACGCGGCAGTGCTGCACGCGGCCCGCCTGCGGATGAGTCTGCTGCCCCACCTCCACGCGGCCGCGGTGGAGTCCGTACGCACCGGCGAGCCGCTGGCCCGCCCCATGGCCCTGGACCATCCGGACCGCCCCGACGCCCATGCCGCCGACCTCCAGTACCTGCTGGGCCCCGACCTGCTGGTCGCCCCGCTGTACGCGCCGGGCGGACGACGGCAGATCTGGTTCCCGCCCGGTGAATGGCTGCCGTACGCGGGTGGAGAACAGCCCGGAAAGCCGACCGGAGAGCAGCACGCGGGGCGGGGAGGCGAACCGGGCGCGAGAAAGAGCGGCGAGCCGGGCAACGCACCGGCCGGCGAACCGGTGGCCGGTCCGGCCTGGCATCGGGTGGAGCTCCCGCTCGCGACCGCCCCGCTCTGGCTACGGGCCGGAAGCCTGTTGCTGACCACCGCTCCGGCCGACCGCGCGGGCAGCGCCCCGTTCCCGGAGGTGACCGCCGTCTGGGTCCGCCCCCAGGCCGAGCCCTCCCGTACGGCCCGGGCTGTCCTGTGCGACGAGGACGGCCACCGGACCGTCATCACCGCCCGCCTGTCCGGGGACGACCGCCTGACCCTCCGCACGGAGGGCCCCGGCCGCCCGCGGCTGCGCGTCGCCCTCCCGGGCTTTCCCCACGGGGCCCTGACGGCCGAGGTGGACGGCGTACCGACCGAGGTGAGCCCGTGGCCCGGAGGCGAATGGTGACACCGGATGCGATCGAGGGCTCTTCAGACCCGCATACGGAAGACCCGCATACGCGACGGAGGCGAGCGAGTGTCGACGGCCACGGCTGCCTGGACGGGCAAACAATGAGCTGACTTCTCGCTCACCCGTGACCGGCATTGACGGAGGTCGATGGCGCCGACGGGTCAGTCGGTCAGGTTGCCCATCTTCCAGATGGTCATGGACTTGACGACACTGCCGTCGCCGAAGAGCCGCAGGCCGAGAGAGTCCTGCCGGAAGGGGTACGCGTGGGTGGTGATGGACTTGTGCGCGTTCGCGTATGCCTCGATCATCGAACGGTCCAGGAACACATCCAGTGACAACTCTCCGTCGGAGAGCGTCAGCGGACCCTTCTGGATGCCCGGGTTGGCGTCGACGCTGGAGTTGTTTCCGGATCGTGTTCTATCGACGCCCAGCTGTCCGGCTGGGGCGTCGTAGAACAGACGGGTCCGTTCTTCGTCCCCGGGGCTGCGCAGCACATCGAGTCCGAAGGTGTCGCCGGCTGGTCCGCCCAGACCAGGCTCGTTCTGGACAGAGGGCTGTCCACCGTTTGTCGAACGTTGCTGGTCTCAGCGCCGTCCGCCGGTTCGCCGGGAACCCATGTCGCGATGACCCACGGTCTGGGAAAGCGTGGTGTCGGCGCGCTGAGGCGCTGGGGTGCCGGTACCGGCAGCGGCAGTAGCTTGGCGAGTTCGGGGAGCCACCGGAACTCTCTGCTCAAAAGCGCGGGGGCTCGTTCGGTCATCGGCAGGCGACGGCCAGTTCGTCGCCCATTCGCCACAGTTGGTTGTCCCAGCCCGAGGGAACCGGCCGGATATCGAGGTCCGCCCGGTCCGGGTGCTGACCACGAACAAGATCACGGACAAAGGTCTCGTCGATGCCGACTCGTTCCACGTGTTCCTCCGAGCAGTAGTGCCGGGCTGAGAGCGTAAGAGGGCGAGGGCCCGCGCAGATTCCCTCTGCGCGGGCCCTCGCTGTGTGGGCTTCATCGGGCGGTTTCCGCAGGCGTGTGTTCAGGCAGCGCGCGTGGTGAGGATCGCGGCGGCGCCGGCGGGCAGTCGGTAGCTGTACGTCGTGCCGCCCCACGGGACGTCGAACGTAGCGGCTCCGCTACCGGAGTTGTACGTCACCTGCAGCTTGGTGCCGTCGGGCAGGGTCGCGTTCTTACGCTGGAGGCCGGCGCTCGTGGCCGGGGGCGACGTGGTCTTGCCGTCGGAGGCGAAGACGGAGACGTCGTGGATGGACCACCAACTGCCGGAGCTTGCCTTGTTGACCACGCGGATGTAGCGGGCCGTGGTGGTGGGCAGCAGAATCCGGCTCACGGTACTGCCGGGGCCGGTGGCGATCCGCCTGCCCCAACTGGTGCCGTCGTCGGACGTGTACACATCGTACTGGCGGACGAAGTCGCCGGACGAGGCGCTCGTGTCCAGGACAAGCTGGTCGAAGGTCTGGGCCGAGCCGAGGTCGACTTGGAACCAGTCGCCCGGCTGCATGCCGTGTCCCAGGCTCCACCGGGTGGCCGGGTCGTCGTCGATGGCCTTGGACGGCGGGGCGTCCGAGCTGCTCGCGGATGCCGATGCCCGCCAGCCGTCGCGGGGCAGGGCCTTCTCGCCGGTGGGCGAGGTGAGGGACGCGCCGGTGGGCAGGGTGTAGCCGAGCCACCGGTCACCGATGCGTACCTGGGGCTGCTGGGCGAGCAGGCTGCTGTCGTAGCTGATCAGGGCCTGGCTGCCGTCGGCGTTGCGGAAGGGGATGTCGACGGAGCCGATGGCGGCCGCGTCGGTGCTGCCGTGCTGGGTGCCGGTCCAGGTGAAGGTCGCGGCTGCTCCCGCGGCCAGGTTGTAGGTGAAGTGGCGGTCGCCCCAGCCCACGTTGAAGGTGCGTGCCGTGGTGCCGGAGTTGTAGGTGACCAGTGCCGTGGAGCCGTCGGGGTTGGTGAAGGCGACGTCCTCGACGCTGCCCTTGCCGAAGGTGTTGGAGGCGACCCGGCGGGCGCCGGGCTGGACGAACTTGCTGGCGTGCGCCAGCCCCCAGTAGTCGGCCGTCGGCGTGTAGCTCCACGTGCCGTTGGTGTTCGGGGAGACGGTCACCACGGGGCGACAGCCCTGGCAGCCGTTGTTGGTGGGGCCGCCGCCGGCGTCCAGGGCGAGGTTCCAGCGGATGATGCTCTGAGCCCAGTTCCGCGGGCCGTTGATGACGTTGTCCATCACACCGGCGAAGGCGCCCCGCTCGTCGCCCTCCCAACTGCCGCCGGAGCACTCGCTCTGGAAGGCGGGCTTGTTGGGGTAGTCGTTGTGGACCACGGTCTGCGCCGAAACGTCGCCGGCGTAGCAGTGCCAGGCCGTGCCGGTGGCGTTCTTGGCGCTCGCCGCGTCGGTGTACAGGGTCTCGGGGTAGCTGGTGACGTCCCAGTTGTGGTCGTAGCCCAGGATGCCGGTCGACAGGTTCTGCTTCCGCAGCGTCGGGGCGAGGTGGTCGTTGATGAAGGTCTTGGCCTCGTCCGCCGTCAGGCTCATGCTCGGGTAGCTGGACGTGTTGTGCAGCGGCTCGTTCTGCGGCGTGACGTAGCGCACCGGGACGCCGGCTGCCGCGTACGCCTTGAGGAACTTCGCGAAGTACTCGGCGTACGGCTGGTAGGCGTCCGGCTTGAGTCGGCCGCCGTTCATCGAGTCGCCGGTCTTCATCCATCCCGGCGGGCTCCACGGGGTGGCCATGAGGGTCAGCTGCGGGTTGATCTTCCGGGCCTGCTTCAGCAGGGGGATGGTGTACGACCGGTCGTGGTCGATGGTGAAGTCGGCCAGGGTGGGGTCTGTCTGGCCGGCGGGCATGTCGTCGTAGGAGTAGTTGCCGCTCGCGGTGAAGTCGGTGGCGCCCATCGGCTGGCGCAGGAAGCTCAGGCCGATGCCGTCACGGCGGCTGAACAGGTCGCGCATCAGCGCGTTGCGCTGCTTGGCGTTGAGCTTGGTGCCGACCAGCCAGGCGGAGGAGTCGGTGAACGAGGCCCCGAAGCCCGTCATCGGCTGGTACTTGCGGGTGGTGTCCACGGTGATCGTCGAGCCGGAGGGTGCGGATCCGGTCTTCCAGGTCACCGGCGACTGCTGGGACAGGTACGTCTTGGTGGACGGGTTGGTGAGCCAGACCGACGCCTTGCCGAGGGCGGTGCCGGCGGAGGCCGGTGTGGCCGACGGGAGGACGGCGAGCGTGGCGATCAGGGGCGCGGTGGCTGCCAGGGCGGTCCGGCGCCATTGCCGGGTGGTGGTTCTCATGGTGCGGCTCCTTGCGGGCATGACGGCCGTGCACGGCGGCGCGCGTGCATGACGTGGGCGGTGCGAAACCGGCGCGTGGGGGCCGGGTAAGGGCGCCGGAGCTGGGGTCACTTCAGGCCGGTGGTGGCGATACCGGCGACGAAGTGGCGCTGGAAGAGGAGGAAGACGATGGTCACCGGGAGCAGGACGACAACGGCGCCGGCGAGCAGGATGCCGAAGCGGGTGAAGTCCTGTCCGCTGCTGGCCAGGGCGAGGCCGACGGGGAGGGTGTACTGGCTCTCGTTCTGGGCCACGACCAGCGGCCACAGGAAGTTGTTCCAGGAGCCGAGGAAGGTGATGATCCCCAGAGTGGCGAGGGCCGGCCTGGTCAGCGGGAGAATGATCTTCCAGAAGATGGCCAGTTCGCGGCAGCCGTCGACGCGGGCGGCGTCGATGAGTTCGTCGGGCAGGGTGGAGATGAACTGCCGCATCAGGAACACCCCGAACGGGGTGGCCAGGAACGGCAGGATCAGCCCGAGCAGGGAGCCCGTCAGCTGCATGTTGGCCACCAGCACGTACAGCGGTACGAAGGTGACGAGCCCCGGGACCATGAGCGTCGCGATGACCACGGTGAACACGGCGCGCTGTCCACGGAACTCGAGCTTGGCCAGGGCGTATCCGAGCATCGAGCAGAAGATCAGGTTCCCCGCCGTGACGGCCAGGGCCACCATCACGGAGTTGGCGAACATCCTCGTGAAGTCCAGGCTGTCGAACAGTTCCTGGAAGTTGGTGAGCGTGGGCCTCGTGGGGATGAGGTCGGGCGGGATCCTGCGGATGTCGCCCTCGGACTTGAACGCCGAGGACAGCATCCACAGGAACGGCGTGACCATCAGCAGCAGGAGGCCGGTGAGCGGCAGGTACAGCCACGGCCGACCCCACTCCTGCCGGATGCGGCGACGCCGCACGGACCTCTGTACAGCGGGAGCGAGAGGTGTAGTGCTCATGGGGCATCAGTCCTTGTCGCGCAGCACGCGGAACTGCAGCACGGTCAGCGCGATGATGAGAACGAAGACGACGTAGCCGGCGGCCGAGGCGACGTCGTAGTTGCCGTTGCCGAACTGCTTGTAGGCGTACAGCGTGGTCGACAGGGTGGAGTCCAGGGGCCCGCCGTCGGTCATGACGAACGGCTCGTCGAAGAACTGCAGGTAGCCGATGCCGGTGGTGACAGCGGTGAGGAGGAGGGCCGGGCGCAGGAGCGGGAAGGTGACGCGCCAGAAGCGCTGCCAGGCTCCGGCGCCGTCGAGCTCGGCCGCCTCCATCAGGGACTGGGGCACGGACTGCAGACCCGCCAGCATGATGATCATGACGGTGCCGAGGTTGCGCCACACGGCCATGAGGATCATGACGGGCAGGGCGAACCGGGTGTCGGCCAGCCAGGCCGGCCCGTCGATCCCGAACCAGGCCAGGACGGTGTTCACCAGGCCCGCATGGGGTTCGAGGAGGGTTTTCCACACTACGGCGACGGCCACGATGCTGGTGATCACCGGCAGGTAGAAGCCGACCCGGAAGACGGCTCGGAAGCGTTGGATGCCGCTGTTGAGGGCGACGGCGGCGGCGAGCCCGGCGGCCAGTGTCAGGGGCAGGGCCACCAGGACGAACACGGCCGTGTTGCGCAGGGCGGTGAAGAACTGCGGATCCTGGAAGAGCCGTATGTAGTTGTCGAGGCCGACGAATGACACGTTCAGCGGGGTGCGCAGGTCGGCGCTCTTGGTGTCGGTCAGGCTCATCAGAGTCGACCAGACGACCGGCAGCAGCATGAAGGCGAGGAACAGGGCGAGGAACGGTGCGGCGAGGATCCACGCGGCGCGGGCCTGGCGGCCCTGCGCGGTGCGCCGCGGCGAGGAGGTGCGGCGGCGGGCCGCCGGCTGTTTGCCGGCGGTGTCGCGCCCCTCGGTGCCCTGCCCGGCGATGGTGTTCGTGGACATGGTGGTCATCCGTCCGTACGAGGGATGCGGCGGCGGTTCAGCGGCCGGTGCCGATGCTGGTGGCCCTGGACTGCAGGGTCTTCTGTACCTCGGCGACGGTGGCCTTGCCGTAGGCGAGCTTCTCCAGTTCGGAGTCGATGGCGTCGGCTATCTGCTGCCACGTGGTGATCGCCGGAGGGGCCTTGGTGACCTTCAGCTGGCTCTCGAAGGCCGCCATCTTCGGGTTCTCGCCCAGGTCGCCCTCCGACCAGGACTGGACGGCCGCGGGCAGACTGCCGCTGGCCTCTCCGTACTCGGCCAGGTTCTTCGGCTCGGTGAGGAACCGGATGAACTTCCAGGCCGCGTCGGGGTTCTTGGCGTCCTTGAAGACCGCCAGGTCACTGCCGCCGGCCAGGCCGGCCGACTGCGTGCCCTTCGGCAGGGGCATGGTCTGCCACTTGCTGTCCAGCTCGGGAGCGTTCTTGTGGAGGTCGCCGCCGGAGCTGGCGCCCTGCTGCACGGTGCCGATCAACCCGTTCTGGAGGTTCTGGCGGGCGTCGGTCTTGTCGTTCGGCGACAACTTGTCCTTGAAGACGCCGCTGTAGTACTCCAGGGCCTTGGTGACCGCGGGCGAGTCGAAGGTGAACTTCTTGGCCTCTGCGTCGTAGATGTCACCGCCCTGCTGCCACACCATCGGCAGCCAGAACAGCCAGGAGTTGAAGCCGACCTGCAGCTGGGTGGCGTTGCGCAGCTTGGGGTTCTGCTTGCCCGCGGTGGCCTGGATGGCCTTGAGGTCCTTCAGGTAGCCGTCCCAGTCGTCGGCCGGCGCACCCGTGATGCCGGCCTTCGTGGTGATGTCGGTGCGGTAATAGATCACCGAGGTGTCCGCGGTGAAGGGGACACCGTAGGAGGTGTCCTTGTACTTGGTGGTGTCCCACTGGCCGGGGAAGAACGCGGACGGCTCGAACGAGGCCGGCGTGGCCTGGAAGCCGTTCATGGCGGCCATCTCGGCCATCCAGGTGGAGCCGATCAGGGACATGTCCGGGGTGTTGCCGCCGGCGATCGAGGTAGTGAGCTTCTCGTGCGCGGCGTCCCAAGGCACCGCGGTGATCTGGACTGACACGTCCGGGTTCTGCTGCTCGAACTTCTTCGCCAGGGTCTGCAGGTCCTTGTCGGCCTTGTCGCCCATGGACCACATGACCAGCTTGCCCTTGGCCTTGCCGCTGCTGATCTTCGTCGGGGCCTTGTCGGCGGCCGAGGCGTCGTCGCTGCGGCCGCAGCCGGTGGCCAGCAGGGCCGCCGCGACGGTCGCGCAGGCGATCTGGAGGGTTCTGGCGGTGGGACGGAGGGTGCTCATCGTTGCGGCTCCTTGCGATCGTGCTGAACAGGGCGCGGGGGGGGTGAGTGGGGCAAAAGGGGCTGGCCGTCCGGATGGGTCAGACTGCGGGGTACAGGCGGCCGTCGTCGACGGTCACCTCGGCGGTGAGACGCGCATCACGGCTGGAGCGTCCGACGTGCAGGCGGTAGCGCCCGGGCGGCGTACGCCATGCGCTCGCCTCGCTGTCCCAGACGCGGAAGGCGCGCGCGGGCACGTGCACCTCGGCGGTGACCCGTGCGCCCGGTGCCGCCTGGACGGTGGCGAAGCCGGCGAGCAGGCGCACCGGCCGGTCGATGCCGTCGTGTGGCGGCTCTAGGTAGACCTGGATGACCTCACGGCTGGCCCGGGGGCCTGTGCTGGTCAGCTCCACGGTCAGATTGAGCCCGTCTCCGCCCGCGGGGCTGGGCAGAGTGGCGGAGACGGGAGTCGGGGAGAGGGTCACGGACTCGTACGTCCATCGGGTCCAACCCAGACCGTGGCCGAACGGGAAGGCCGGGACGAACCCCGCACGGTCCCAGGCCCGGTGACCGACGTGGACGCCCTCGGTGTAGTCCACGATGCCGTCGCGAGGGCGGACGTCGGGGACGGGGACATCCTCGGCGCGGGCGGGCAGGGTCCACGGCAGTCGGCCTGACGGCTCGATCCGGCCGAGCAGGACGCCGGCCAGCGCGTGGCCGGCTTCCTGGCCCGGCAGCCATGCCCACAGCAGTGCGGGGGCCTCGTCGGCCCAGGGCAGCAGCACCGGCGCGCCGGCGTTGACGACCACGATGGTGCGCGGGTTGGCGGCGATCACCTTGCGGACCAGGTCGTTCTGGTGGCCGGGCAGGTCGAGGCCGGTGCGGTCCCAGCCCTCGGATTCGACCTCCTCGTTGGTGCCCACCACGACGACGGCCACATCGGCCGCCTGGGCCGCGGCGGCGGCTTCGGCGATCTCCTCGTACGGCGTCGGCCCGGGCGGAGCGTGCCTCAGCTGGGCGGTGACAAAGCGGCCGTAGCCGCCGGCGTCCACGACGGTGAGGTCCAGGGCGAGCGCGAGCCTGCGACCTTCCGGTCCGACCTCGACGCCGATCCCCCGCAGGGGCGGGTGGTTGTGGCTGGACTCCAGCACCAGCTCCACACCTCGGCCATCGTCTCCGGCCAGGACCTCCGCGCCGTCCACCGTCACACTGAAGCGCCCCGAGCAGCCGAACTCCAGACGGTGGGTCCCCGGTTCGGTGAGGGTCAGCACCGTGCGCAGCAGCACCCGACGGGTCTCCGAACCGAAGCCGTCGTACGTGGTCCAGTCCCCGGTGGCGCGGACCTCGCCGCCGATCCGGTTGCCGTCGGCGTCCAGGTGGTCGGCGCGCACGCCCGTCTCGCCAGTGCCGGGATCGGTGAGCAGTTCGGCGGAGGCGTACGGCAGGCGCAGGCGGGCGTCACCGCCCCGGTGCACGGTCAAGCGGACGTCCTCGGGGAGCGCGGCGCGCAGTCCCTCCTCGAACGACACCGTGCGCACCGCCGGGACGTAGGCGCTGCCGCCGCCCTGGAGGTACGGCGCCACGGCGTTGGGGCCGATCAGCGCGACGCTGCGGATGCCGTCAGGCGTCAGGGGCAGCAGGTCTTCCTGGTTGCGGAGCAGCACGGTGCCCCGGGCGGCGACGTCGCGCAGCAACCGGAACTCCTCCTCAGCGGGCTGTGCCGGCACGGGGGCCGACCCCGGCTCGTCGAGCCGGCCGACGTGCCGGGCCAGGCGCAGCAGCCGCAGCACCTTGTCGTCGACGAGCCGCTCGTCCACCTCGCCCGCACGCACGGCCGCCGCGAGGGCACCACCCCACGGACCGTCGGGGCCGGGCATCACCAGATCCAGGCCACCGACCGCCGAGGCCGCGGTGGAGCAGGTCGCGGCCCAGTCGCTGACCACGGGCCCGGAGAAGCCCCACTCCCCCTTCAGTACCTCGCGCAGCAGGCGCGCGTTCTCGGTCATCGGCGCGGACACGGTCCCGTCTTCGACGCCCGAGTACGCGGCCATCACGCTCCACGGCTCGGCTTCGGCGAGGACCTGCTCGAAGGGGGCCAGGTAGACCTCCCGCAGCGTCCGCTCGTCCAGCCGGGCGCGGTATTCGGTGCGGTCGGTCTCGGAGTCGTTGGCCACGAAGTGCTTCAGGCACGCGCCCACACCCCGGCTCTGCAGGCCGCGCACGACGGCGGCGGCCAGGGTACCGGTGAGCAGCGGGTCCTCGGAGAAGTACTCGAAGTGGCGCCCGGCGACCGGGGTGCGCTGGAGGTTGACCACTGGCGCCAGCACCACGTCGACGCCCTTGCGGCGGGCCTCCGTGGCGAACAGCTCCCCCAGGCGCTCGGCGAGGTCGGTGTCCCAGGCTGCCGCCAGCGCACTCGGCGCGGGGGCCAGCAGGCCGGTCTCGGCGGGGTCGTCGCCGGTCCCCCGCACGCCCTGCGGGCCGTCGGACATCGTCACCGCCGACAGCCCGAGCCGGGGCTCGGCCGGGAGTCTCCACAGGTCGGCGCCGGTCAGCAGGCGGATCTTGGAGTCCAGGTCCAGGCCGCGGACGCGGTCACGGAGTTCGGTGTCATCAGGGAGGGCAGGGCGGCTCATGCTCGTCCTTCCAGGCCGCGGTGCGGCACGAAGCGGGCGGAACGGGAGCAGGAAAGCACACTTACTAAGTACTTAGTAAGTCCTTGTGGGGAAGTTCTTTCTCAGGTTTGATCGACAGGTGACCACTGATCGACAGCCCCGTAGACTCCGCACGATGAGCGAGAGCACGCCGAACGGGGAGCGGCAGCCCCGCACAGGGAAGAGCCTCAAAGCCCAGCAGCGACGGCAGGAAATCCTGCAGATCGCCATGGACACCTTCGCCGCCCGCGGCTACAACAACGCCTCCCTGCAAGAGATCGCCGACCGCGCCGGCGTCACCCAGGCCGGCGTCCTGCACTACTTCCGCTCCAAGGCCCAGCTGCTCACCAGCGTCCTGGACCTGCGCGACGCCACCGACATCGAACAGCTCGGCCCCGACCGCCCCCAGGGCATGGCCTTCCTGCGCCACCTCGTCGACACCATCCGCCGCAACACCGAACGCGAAGGCATCGTCCGGCTGTACGCCGTCCTCTCGGCGGAGAGCGTCACCGAAGGCCACCCCGCCCAGGACTACTTCCGCGACCGCTACGCCGGCCTGCGCACCATGGTCACCGAAGCCCTGGCCGAAGCCTCCGAACTCGGCGAGACACGGCCCGACCTCAACGTCGAAGAGGCAGCCACGGCGATCATCGCCCTCATGGACGGCCTCCAGATCCAGTGGCTGCTCGCGCCGGACTCCGTCGACATGGCCGCCTCCACGGAGCGGGTCATCACCGCACTCTTGGCAGACCTCACCCAGTAGATCCACTTGACGCCCGCCATCGATCTCCCGGATCCCTTCCCGTACTACGCCGGCCGCAGCGTTGACATCGCCCCCTGCTCCCCGTGGCCTTCCCAGGCGGAACCGGGGCCGCGCCGGAAGGGCACCGGCCCGCCGGGGTCTTCGGCGCCGACTGGGTGCCGAAGCCGACAGCGTCCCCACCGTGAAGGCCCGACCGGAGCTGAGCAACTTGTCTGCTCAGCTCGCGCTCTCGCGTTCGCGGTGCGCGCCATCGCGAGCATGACGGTGCTGGGTTTGCTCGCCGGCAGGTTCGGAAGCACCCGGCTCATGGTGCTGGTGCCGCTCGGCGCCCCGGCTCTAAGCAAGTCGCCTACGTGAAGAAGTCATCCCGGCTCTTGTCCGGCGCCAGCTTGCGATGCCGGTCCTCCAGCATGCGCTCCAGCAGCCGCTGATCATTGCTCTGCACCGACGCCACGCGAGCCCCCCAGCTCCACACCGGACTTACAGGTGTTGGCAGGCTCACCCCGCCATGAACAGCCCGCGCGCGGGACATCCGTGCGCCCAGCACACCGCACCGGCCCTGGGCCAGGCTGCGCCGCGGACCACGGTCGGCCACGGCCTCGCCGAGTCCAACTCGCCTACACGAAGAAGGAGCCCGTCGGGGTCGTCGCGGTCATCACACCGTGGCTCCCCGCTGTTGCTGCTGGTCTGGAAGATCGCCCCGGCCCTGGCCGCCGGCTGCACGGTGGTGGTCAAACCGTCGGAGTTCACCTCCGCCTCCACTCTCGAACTGGTCCGGCTCCTCCACGAGGCGGGGCTGCCGCCCGGTGTGGTCGACGTCGTCACCGGCTTCGGCCAGGACGCCGGCGCCGCCCTCGTCGACACCCCCTCGTCCGCAAGATCACGTTCACCGGCTCGGACGCCACCGGCCGCCACATCAACCAGGCCGCCGCACGCGACTTCAAGCGCGTCAGCCTCGAACTCGGCGACTGTCTTCTCGTCCTCCGCGAGCAGTTCGCCGTCCGTGCCGATCGAGGGCGCTTCCTTGAGCTGTTTCTTGTCGTAGGCGACCTTCAGATAACCGGGACCGACCGTCGCGTTGCCCAGGGGGACGAACACCAGCCGGTGCCGGGTCGGCAGGCCGACCGTCACCGTCGCGAACGCGGGCTGGTCTGTGGCCGTGTCGACATAGACCGCCTCCAGGACGCCGATCTTGTGCCGCTCGTGGTCGACCACGTCGTGGCCTCGCCATTCCCTGATGTCTTGCGCCTCGAACACGGAGCCCCCGGTCTCAGGTCAGCTGAAGACCGCTGTCGTCTTTCTCTCGCTCCTCCCTCCTTACCTGCCTACGGAGCGTCACACCCTGGAGAGCAGCCAACTTTCAGGGCGGACGGCGGCGCGTACGACCTCGTATCCCTGGCCCCTCCACCGGCGTACGCGTGACGCGCCACAGCGAACCATCCCCCTGATGTCTTCCGCCTCGACTTTCACGCGCGGGGCGATGCCTCGGCGACCGCCCGGCCCGCCGCGGTCCAGCACACGGCGACGTGGGCGATGAGCGGCGTACCGGAACACTGTCGCGGGGTCAGTAGGTGGCGAGGGAAATGGCGGTGTAGTGCGCGGTGAAGGCCACCACGGTCAGCGCATGGAAGACCTCGTGGAAACCGAACCAGCGGGGTGCGGGGTCGGGCCGCTGGAGGGCGTAGACCACGGCGCCCGCGCTGTAGAGGAGACCGCCGACAACGATCAGGACCACTACGGCCGCTCCGCCGGTGTCCAGGAAGTCGGGCAGGTAGCTCACCGGTGCCCACCCCAGGGCCAGGTAGCACGGGGTGTACAGCCAGCGCGGGGCTCCGACCCACAGGACCCGGAACGCGACGCCGGCCAAAGCACCCGTCCAGACGATCCACAGCAGCACGGACCGCTGGTCCGGCGAGAGGAGGGTTACGGCCAGGGGGGTGCAGGTGCCGGCGATGATCAGGAAGATGTTGGCGTGGTCGAGGCGTCGCAGAAGAGCCTCGCCGAGCGGTCCCCAGGTGCCGCGGTGGTAGATGGCGCTCGTCGCGAACAGCAGCCAGGCGGTGACCGAGTACACGGCGCAGGCCACGACCGCCTGCGGAGTACGGGCCAGGCAGATGAGCACGACGCCTGCGATCAGTGCGGCGGGGACCATTCCGGCATGGAGCCAGCCACGCAACCTCGGCTTGATCGGCTCGGCCAGGTCGGACACCCGCTCCACCAGAGCAGCAACCGAGTGAGCCCCCTCCCCCGCATGGTCGCCCTGTGATTGGTCGGGTGGCCCGTCTGCACGGCGCTCTCCACGCGCTGACACGACGTGACCACATTCGACTTCAGCGGCGTCGCGGGACACAGCTTCTCGTCCTCCCCCGGGCTCCTCGGCGTCACTGGCAACCATGCGGTCATGCTAGGGAACCTCACCCGGATACATAACGGGAGGTCGGTCCAGAGCCACGTCGCCGGGCGCGGGCCGGTTCGCCGCCGTGTGAGCTCCAGCCCCGTTGGCGCTACCGCCGATCGGGCTTGCCGAAGCCGAGCAGAACGGCTGGTCATGGGAACGATCAAGGCTTCGGAACGGGCATCTCCGCTCGCCTACGCGCCAGGATCGCCGATGCTTCCTGAGGTCCGCCCCCACGTATCCACCGCCCTCGCAGACCAGTTGGAACACCAACTGGACCTGGCTCCGCATCTCGAAGCCGACCAGCTCGACGTGGAGCGCGTCGCCAGCATTGCGGTGGTCGCAGCTGCCCACTGCGACGGCTATGCGGCCACCGGCCATCTCCTCGGGCTGCTGGCCGCGCTGCCTGCTCCCACCAAGGCGGGAGAACGCTTCTGGTCGGACCTGTAGAGGTCGTCGGGCACCGCGTACCTGCTGCCCGTCAACATCAAGGCTCCGGTGCTGCGTTCGCTGGCGGGAGAAGGAACCGCCCTGGCCCGGCAGGTCCTCTCGGCCGTCGATGAGATGACCCCACCCCAGCGCGTCGCGGCCGGGGAGGTGATCGGTCAAGCCCTCGTCGAGTCCGACCATCTGCCCGACCTCAAGACACAGGTCATCGGGGAACTGTGGCTCCGAGATCTCGAGCTCACCGCCTGGCGCGTCCTGCACGCAGATCGCAGGTCGGACGATCCGGCTGGGCGGAAAGCCTTCCTCGACGCCTGGACGAGCGTCTGAGCGTCGGCTCCTTCGAGCTGCACGGCAGCCGCGCGCGACATGCGGCTCCCGTGCCCGACGACGCTTGCAGCGACTGAGGTTGGGAGGTTCCGGGCCGAATTCGCACCGGCCCGGGGCCCTCCACAGATCAGGGGTGGCGCAGCCATTGCTGCGCGGCTCCTGATCCTGCCGGCCCGGCACGAGAGCAGGCGCCTTCGTCCGGGCGGGTGGCAGGGCCCGCAGGGGCGGCGGCCACCTGGACGCGGCGTGCGCGATCTCTCGGGCAGGTCTGCGAGGTCAGGCCACGTTGATGTTCTCGGCCTGCGGACCCTTCTGGCCCTGGGTGACGTCGAACGTCACTGCCTGGCCTTCCTGGAGCTCACGAAAGCCGGTGGAGTTGATCGCGGAGTAGTGCGCGAAGACATCCGGGCCGCCGCCGTCCTGGGCGATGAAGCCGAAGCCCTTCTCCGCGTTGAACCACTTCACAGTTCCCGTAGCCATGTCTCATGCCTTCCAGTCGATGAACGCCTCCCACTCCATGTGGCAGACGGAGGTGATCGCCCTGGTCCCTGCGGCACAGCACAGCAAAACGCCCACACCGAAGGCGTGGGCAAGAGGGAATTCCGAACCACGACAGCTGACGCAGACGCTACACGCCTACACACCGCGTCACCATAGGAAATGATCACGCCGTACACCGAGATTGTGCGTGCGGTGCCCGCCGAACCTGACGGGCACGGCTCCTCTCATGCTGCTGCCGTTGGGTTCGCTGATTCGGTGGCGCGGCGGTATTCGGCGTTGAGGCGCTGGGCTTCCGAGAGCTGGTCTTCGAGGATGACGATTCGGCAGGCGGCCTCGATGGGGGTCCCGTGGTCGACGAGTTCCCGGGCGCGGGCGGCGATGCGCAGCTGGTAGCGGCTGTAGCGGCGGTGGCCGCCTGCGGAGCGGAGTGGGGTGATGAGGCGGTGTTCGCCGATGGCGCGGAGGAAGCCCTGTGTGGTGCCGAGCATCTCGGCGGCCCGGCCCATGGTGTAGGCGGGGTAGTCGTCGTCATCGAGACGGCCGAAGGTGTCGTCTGCTGTCATTGCACCTCTCTGTGGAATGCGTGGAGGGGCCCTGGCGCCGTACTGGCACCAGGGCCCCGAAGGAACTGCTACACCATCTGCCGGCCCTGATACTGCACCGGCCCTCTGTTTCCGCAGACCCGACCGAGACGCTGTCGGGGGCGCGGGGATCGCGGTTGCTCGACCGGAGACCACCTCACTATCGATGTCCTGCGGTACCCGGGCCCAAGACTTCCGCCCGGGCGATCCTGATGGCGCTCGGCTCCTCCGTTCTTCCCTCTTGATCAACTACTCACTAACGGAAACTGCGAACTGCTGGCGGCCTCGAACAGCGCCACTCTTCGGCAGCCAGCCCCGTCGCCCGTCATGCGTCTGCTCTGGCTTGGAACCCCACTGCCGAACCTCCCGGTGCGCGCGCCCGCAGCCGACGCCTTCACCGAGGTACTGCTCACTGACCTCACTGCTGAGTACTGCGAACCTTCACTTACTGCTACTTCCACTGCGGTACTGCTCATGGCGGCCCCTGATCACTGCGGGCCACCCGGTCCGGTCGTCAGTCCCGTCGC
This sequence comes from Streptomyces sp. NPDC012474, assembly GCF_042955185.1. Lineage (NCBI taxonomy): Bacteria > Bacillati > Actinomycetota > Actinomycetes > Kitasatosporales > Streptomycetaceae > Streptomyces > Streptomyces sp. NPDC012474. The sequence continues at coordinate 143,176 of NZ_JBIBEP010000008.1, read as the reverse complement.
CGTCCTGCAACCGCTCTGGCTTCGGAACTCCACCACCGCACCGTCCTGCGAACTGCAACTGCGTACTGCTGCCCGGCAGTTCATCTCTGCCGGGCCTCTCTTGATCTCGGCTACGACAGAAACCTTAACCACACCGCCGACCAATGTCTACTCCAGCGGGTATAGATTTCGGTGCACTGGAAGATGAGGTACTCCGCCTCGGCCGGTCCCCATGGATGGTTCAAGCAGCTGCGAGGCTCTGTCCGGCGCTCACAGTGACCCACCACCGCGTGGCATGTCGGGCTGGGCGTGACGTCGCCGACTCCGCCGCGGCGAGCGTCGGCGGCACCGACCAACACTGCGTCTCGTGAAGACCACCACCGACAGGCACGGTGACGCCCCCCCCCAGGTCGGCGTTGACGAGCGTGGCAGAAGGCCCTGCGCCGCCCTCGACGATCCCGGGATGGTCGAGGAGCTGGTGGCGAACCGGCACGGCCCCTGACTCGAGCAGACCGCGGGCTGCGGAGACACGGGCTCACGGCAGCAGGTGCCGTCATGCGTCGACTGTGGTCCTCCGCCCCCTTCAGGCAAGCACTGGGGCTCTGCGGGATTGTCAGGTGGAGGAGCGGGGCACAGGGGTTGGGTAGGCACGGGCAGGGGCAGGGACGATTCAGAGGCCAGGGTGACCCTGATGATCACGGTGATGGCCAGCGCCGCAGCCGTCCGTTCCACAGCCATTGCCGGCGCGCGCGAGACGGCACGGGCCTTCCTCGAAGGTTTGCAGCAGCCGGCCGTGGCTCCTGACGCGGCGGACACTGTGGTCTTGGTCGTGTCCGAGCTCGTCACCAACGCCCTGCGCCACGGTGGGGGCCGCTGCACCCTGGAACTGACTGCGCACCCCGACACCATCGAGGTCGCCGTTCCCGATCCCGGCCGACATGTGCCGCGCATGCGCACCCCTGACGTGAACGGCGGCACCGGGGGCTTCGGCTGGCCCATGGTCACCCGCCTCGCCCACGCCACGGCGGTCACCCACGGGGCCTCCGGCGGCAAGACCGTGAGCGCCTTCCTTGCCCGGTAGCGTCACCGCTCAAGCAGCCGGACGGCCGGCGCATGGTCCGCCTCATGCCGCAGCCTGACGACTTGCTGGTTGACGTCGCCGCCCTGGTGGAGTCCGGCCAGAGCAACCAGATGTCCCTGACCGTGGCCACCGGTGGCGCTGTCCTCACCGGTCGGCTGGCTGCCGAAGCGGTGTGGAGGCAGAGGGTGTCGGATGTGCTGAGGGATTCCGCCCACTTGGGCGAGTTCGCCCGCCGTCTTCGACGCCCCCGTGAAGAAGGACGGGCCCCCACGCGTCTGCACTTCCATGCCGCCCGGATCCTGCAGGGCAACGGCGACGGGCACCAGCTGCACGCAGTGTGGGCCCGACCGGCGTACCGGTCGGGCCCACACTGCTGCTCAGGTGTCGGCTCGTGTCCGTTTACCCGGTCAGACCGTGACGGGGGTGCCGAGCATCGCGGAGGCGTGCTGCATCGGGCTGAGCATGCCCAGGGGCGCTTCCTTGGGAACGGCGCGGCAGGTGAAGCCGAGCTGAGCCATGGCCCGCAGGACTTCGGCGGCGCTGAAGTCACGGCGGTCCTGGCGCGTGATGACCTGGCCGACCTGCTTGACGGGGTAGTGGCGGCGGCCGATGATCACCGATTCGCCGGTGACCGGTTCGGGCTTGACGCCCTTCATCGATTCCAGCACGCCGGCCTTGGTGAGCTCGAAGGGGAAGCGGGCGATGACGCAGCGCATGTGGCCTCACAGGGAGAAGGAAAGAACGGTCCGACCAGGGGCGGGGTGTTTCAGCGGGAGAGGGCGAGGACGCCCAGGGCGCTGCCTTGCTCGTCGACCACCGGCAGGACACCGAGCCGACGGGTGCGCATCGCGTGCTCGGCTTCGGCCATCGTGGTCACGGGTGAGGCGAACGAACCGTGGTCGCCGAGGATGTCGCGCAGGCGGACACGGTCCGTGTAGTCGGAACTGTCACGGACGGCGGCGAGTTCGGTACGGGTGACCAGGCCGGTGCACTGGCCGTCCTGGTCGCAGACGACCAGTCGGACCGTGCGGGCGGCGGCCATGACGGCCAGCGCCACCTCGACGCTCATGTCGTCACATACCTGCGGTCCGGCCGCGTCCATGACCTCCACCGCCGTCCTGTGCGCGGGGTCGGTGTCCGCCGGGCGGGGCTGCGTCTGGACCAGCGTCAAAGGGTGCCTCCTGCAGAGATGGCCGGCTTCCTGATCACGAAAGTTCTAGGCCACCGCGCCGAAGCCGGCCTGGCGTACGGGGGTGCGCCTGGTCGCGGAGGTGGGGCGGCGGCGGCCTCGGGAGGTGGCGCTGCGCTTGGGGCGTTCGACCACCGGTGCGGTGATGACGACCGGGATGCCGGACGGGGCCTGGGCGCCGGTGATCCGGTTCAGGGCCTCGTCGCCCGAGCGGATCTGGGTGGTCTGCGGCCGGATTCCGGCGTCCGACATCAGACGGACCATGCCGCGGCGCTGGTTCGGCGTGACCAGGGTGACGACGCTGCCGGACTCGCCGGCGCGGGCGGTACGGCCACCGCGGTGGAGGTAGTCCTTGTGGTCGGTCGGCGGATCGACGTTGACGACCAGGTCGAGGTTGTCGACGTGGATGCCGCGCGCCGCGACGTTGGTCGCCACCAGCACGGTGACGTGACCCGTCTTGAACTGCGCCAGCGTGCGGGTGCGTTGCGGCTGCGACTTGCCGCCGTGCAGCGCGGCGGCCCGCACCCCGCTGTTGAGCAGGTCCTGGGTCAGCCGGTCGACGGCGTGCTTGGTGTCCAGGAACATGATCACGCGGCCGTCGCGGGCGGCGATCTCGGTCGTGGCGGCGTGCTTGTCGGCGCCGTGGACGTGCAGGACGTGGTGCTCCATCGTCGTGACCGCACCGGCCGATGGGTCGACGGAGTGCACGACGGGGTCGGTCAGGTAGCGGCGTACCAGAAGGTCGACGTTGCGGTCCAGGGTGGCGGAGAACAGCATCCGCTGCCCCTCTGGGCGCACCTGGTCGAGCAGCGCGGTGACCTGGGGCATGAAGCCCATGTCGGCCATTTGGTCGGCCTCGTCCAGCACGGTGATGCCGACGTGGTTCAGCCGGCAGTCGCCGCGGTCGATGAGGTCCTTGAGCCGGCCCGGGGTCGCGACGACGACCTCGGCTCCGCCGCGCAGCGCGCTGGCCTGCCGGCCGATCGACATGCCGCCCACCACGGTGGCCAGCCGCAGCCGCACGGAGCGGGCGTACGGGGTCAGCGCGTCGGTCACCTGCTGTGCCAGCTCACGCGTGGGTACGAGGATCAGTCCCAGCGGCTGGCGGGGCTCGGCACGCTGTCCGGCGGTGCGGGCGAGCAGGGCGAGGCCGAAGGCGAGCGTCTTGCCGGACCCGGTGCGCCCGCGGCCCAGCACGTCACGGCCCGCCAGCGAGTTCGGCAGCGTCGCGCCCTGGATCGGGAACGGTGCGGTCACACCCTGCCTGCCGAGTTCGGCCAGCAGCTGCTCGGGCATGTCGAGATCGGCGAAGCCCTCAACAGCGGGCAGTGCGGGGGTGATCGTCCTGGGCAGCGCGAACTCACCATGCACGGCGGCGGGCCGACGGCCGTAACCGCCGGAGCGGACGGGGGCTCCGGTACGACGCGGTGCCTGCGAGCCGTAGCCGCTGCCGCCCCTTCCGGCGTCGGCGCGGCCGTCGCGGGAGCGGGCGGGGCGGTCGTTCGTGTACGTGCGGTTCATGCGGAACCTTCCTCGATGCGGCACATATCAAGGAATTCCCGCTGCGATGAATGGCACGGAGAATTACAAGTATGGACCGGTGGCAAAAGAAAGCAGATCTGGCCGGCGAAAACATCCGTGGGCGCAGGTGCTGAAATGGGTGACGCGATGGGGACCTTGCGATCCGGGCGCCGGCCGTGGTGCAGCGCTTCAGGATGCGTCTGCGTCCTGAGGGAGGAACCGCTTGTGGTGGTACTGCGGATTCCTCCGGGGCGTCCCGCGGGTGAAAGCCGCTGCGGGATACGCGTGCAGCTGGGGCCCGCACCCCGAAGGATGCGGGCCCCAGCTACGGATTGCGCGTGAGCGTCAGGCCGGAACGATGTTCTCGGCCGTCGGGCCCTTCTGGCCCTGCGCGATGTCGAAGTTCACCTTCTGGCCCTCGAGCAGCTCACGGAAGCCCTGCGCGGCAATGTTCGAGTAGTGGGCGAACACGTCGGCGCCGCCACCGTCCTGCTCGATGAAGCCGAAGCCCTTTTCCGCGTTGAACCACTTCACGGTACCAGCAGCCATGTCATATCTCCTTTGGGGCAGTGCATCGGCGTCCGCACCGCGCGAACGCCGTGTCGCCGCGATGATCACCCCGCCCGGAAATGACCGGAAATACAAAAGTGCTCCCGACCGGCAGAAGCCTGGTGGGGGCACTTGAAGTTTCGGGAACCACAACTGCAACTGAGATAGACAGTAGCACGCCGGAACGGCCCGTGTGCGTCGGATGATTCCACTCTGCTCTTCGCGACAAAAACTCCCACTGCGCGGTCCGTCAAAATCTGACCTCCCGGGAACAGATATTAATTCACTCGGAGTGCAACGTTTTCAGGAATAGTCGCCAACTGCACCAGAGCTCCCAGGGGCGGACGACGTACGCGGCTTTCCGTAGGACGCCGCTCGGAAGGGGTCCAGCAGCTCGTATCGACATGCTGAGGGGCCAGATCCCATGGCTGACCGGCCGCGCCGGAGCCGAGACCCCCGAGATGGTACTGGGGCTGGCCGCGGTCGCGGTCGGCGCCTCCACCTTCGTCCCGGCCGCCGTCCGCAACCTGTTCACCCACCGGCACGTCGGTGTCGGCACGCTGATGACCATCGCCGCGATCGGCGCGGTGGCCCTCGGTCAGTTCTTCGAAGCCGCCATGCTCGGCGTGCTCTTCTCCGTCGCCGAGGGGCTCGAGCACTACGCGGTCGTCCGCACCCGGCAGGGCCTGCGCGCCCTGCTCAACCTGGTCCCCGACACCGCCGCCGTCCTCCGCGACGGCCGCGAAGTGCAACTCACCCCGGACGACCTGGCGCTGGGCGATGTGATGCTGCTGCGCCCCGGGCAGCGGGCCGCCACCGACGGCGTCATCCGCTCCGGGCGCACCAGCCTGGATCTGTCCGCCATCACCGGCGAGTCCATGCCCGTCGAGGCGGGCGTCGGCGAGCCGGTGTACGCGGGCGCGATCAACGGCGGCGGCGCGATCGAGGTCGAGGTCACCGCGCTGGCCAAGGACAGCTCCCTGGCCCGCATCGTGCACATCGTCGAAGAGGCCCAGGAACGCAAGGGCTCCGGCCAGCGCCTGGCCGACCGGCTCGCCAGGCCGCTGGTGCCCGGCATCGTGGTCCTGTCCGTGCTGATCGCCGGGCTCGGTGCGGTCCTCGGTGATCCGCTGCTGTGGCTGGAGCGGGCCCTGGTCGTGCTGGTGGCGGCCTCGCCCTGCGCGCTGGCCATTGCCGTGCCGCTCACCGTCGTCGCCGCCGTCGGCGCGGCCAGCCGCACCGGCGCCCTGGTCAAGGGCGGCCTCGCCCTCGAACAGCTGGGCACCGTGCGCACCGTGGCGCTGGACAAGACCGGCACCCTGACCCGCAACGAGCCCCGTGTCATCGGCGCCCTCACCGCCAACGGCGCGACCGAGCCGCAGGTGCTGCGGCTGGCCGCCGCCCTGGAGGCACGCAGCGAACACCCCCTCGCCGCCGCGATCATCGCCGCCGCCGACCGGATACCCGAGGCCGCGGACGTCACCGCGGTCGTCGGCCACGGGCTGCGCGGCGACGTCGACGGCACGCCGGTACGGCTCGGCCGACCCGGCTTCATCGAACCCGCCGCCCTCGCCGCGGAGGTGGAGCGCCTGCAGGACGCGGGCGCGACCGTCGTCCTCGTCGAGCGCGACACCGTCCTGCTCGGCGCCATCGCGGTACGCGACGAACTCCGCCCGGAAGCCGTCGAGACCGTACGCGAACTGGGCCGCCTGGGCGTGAAGGTGGCCATGCTCACCGGCGACAACGCCCGCACCGCCCAGGCCCTCGCCGGTACGGCGGGGATCGAGGACGTCCGCGCCGACCTGCGCCCCGAGGACAAGGCCGACCTCGTCACCGAGCTGCGCGCCCAGGGCGGCCGGGGTGGTGTCGCCATGGTCGGCGACGGCATCAACGACGCCCCAGCCTGGCCACGGCGGACGTCGGCATAGCGATGGGCGCCATGGGCACCGACGTCGCGATCGAAACCGCGGACGCCGCGCTGATGGGCGAGGACCTGCGCCACCTGCCCCAGTTGCTGCGCCACGCCCGCCGCTCGCGCACCATCATGCTGCAGAACATCGGCATGTCCCTGGCCATCATCACCGTCCTGATCCCGCTGGCCGCTCTCGGCGTCCTGGGTCTGGCCACCGTGGTGCTCATCCACGAACTCGCCGAGGTCCTGGTCATCGCCAACGCGATCCGCGCCGCCAAGGCCACCCCGCTACCAGGCACCATCGCCATCGCCCCGAGCTCGCGCCAGCCCGTGCCCGCCCGATCCGCACCACAGCAGGCCACGGCTGCCACGGCGGCCACGACGAGTGACGCCAGCGGCCGGACCAGCGCCGACGACTGCTCGCCCAAGCCCGCTACCACCGCAACCGCCCCGGCCGAACGCCCTCTGCTGGTGATCACCCCACGCACCGAACCAGCAACCGAGGAAGGCCAGAAGGCACAGGCCGCCGCGGATGCCGCCGACGGCTGCTGCCCCGGCTGCGCGACCGACCGGCCGACGCGCGTCAAGCAGGGAGCCGTCGCCACACCCGTCCCCGCCCAGAGCCGCCCGCTGAGGACACTGCCACTCGCCCGCGGCTCCGGCCACGACGGCGACAGCTGCTGCGACGGGCGCTGACCCTGCCGCCGGCTCTGAAGGCCCCCAGCGGTCATGCCCGCCTCGCCCTTGTACCGGGCCTCCGCCATCACGCGGAGGTACGGAATCGACTGGCACCCCACTCACCCGGGCCGTTTGATCCACGTGCGGCTGCCGCATCCGCTGCGACTGCTGCCGAACGCTCGGCCGGCCCGGCTTGCAACCTGTACCCAGGTACAGGTTTACCGCCGGAGATGCCCCCGTCCACACGGGTGCGGGGACACGATGACCGGAGTGGTCACGATGGCGACCTGGGTACCGCAGTCCCGCACGCTGCCCACCGCCGAGCAGCCGCTGCGGGTCGCGGAATTCGACGCACTGTTCGCCGAGCGGCTGGTCGGCTCATCCCGGCCGGACCGGCTGAGGCTGGAGCTGGTGTTGACCGGCGGTGAGAGCGTGGAGGAGAGGGTGCGCGACCTGGTGGCCCGGGAGAGCGGCTGCTGCTCGTTCTTCCACTTCACCCTCAGCCCCGGCCCGTAGCAGATCCGCCTGCACGTCGAGGTCCACGGTGCGCACGAGGCGGTGCTGGACGCCCTCCACGAGCGGGCCGCCACTACGGCCGGCCGGGATGTGCGTGATCGGCGCAGGTCTGCGCAGCGGGCAGGTCGCTGCCGCGGCCGGGGTGAACATTCAGACACTGCGCTACTACGAGCGGCGCGGCCTGCTCGCCGAACCCGGCCGCAGCCCTGGTGGCCACCGCCTCTACAACGAGGAGGCCGTCACCGCCCTGCGGGTCATCAAGGCCGCCCAGCGGCTCGGGTTCACGCTGGGAGAGGTCACCGAACTGCTGGAGGCCGGCCGCCACCGCCACGGCCGCCCCGTCCCGGGCCTCCAGGACCGCGCGGCTGCCAAACTCGCCGAGGTGGACGCGAAGATCGCGGACCTGACCACCATCCGCGCCGCCCTGGCCGCGGCCGTCGAGGCGGGCTGCGACGACCTGACCGTCTGCGCGTCCAACGCCTGCTGCCCCATCCCCTTCACCGACCTCGCCGAGGAGAACCGCCATGCCGGCCCCTGCTGCTGACCCCCGCCCCCACCGCATGCCCAGGGCGCTCGGGGGCCTGGCCGCCCTGGCCTGCATGGCGTGCTGCGCGATCCCCGTCCTGATCACGGCAGGAATCGTCGGCGCGGGCGCCGGGGCAGTGGTGGGCTGGCTGCCCGACCTCGCCATCGTCCCGGCGGTGCTCGCCGCCGGAACCTGGTGGCTCGGCCAGAGCCGTCGCGCCTGCTCCTGCGCGCCGAACACCGCAGGTGCGGGCGGATGCGGTTGCGATTCGTCCACCGACCTGCTGAAGATCAGCGGTCCGGGCCGCCGCTAGGGTCAGTGGGTATGACCATCGCTCGTTCCGTTGCCCTGTTCGTCGTCGCCGCTCTCTTCGAGATCGGTGGTGCCTGGCTGGTCTGGCAGGGTATCCGCGAGCACAAGGGGTGGGTGTGGATCGGGGCGGGCGTCATCGCCCTGGGCCTGTACGGGGTGGTGGCGACCTTCCAGTCCGACGAGAACTTCGGGCGCATCCTCGCCGCGTACGGCGGGATCTTCGTCGCCGGGTCGATCGCCTGGGGCATGGTCGCCGACGGCTACCGGCCCGACCGCTGGGACATCACCGGCGCCTTGGTGTGCCTCGCCGGTATGGCCGTGATCATGTACGCCCCCCGCAGCCACTGACGGCCGGCCGCAGGTGCAGGCTCCACACGGACACACCGGGAAGGCTTGGGATCGTGGCGGACGAGCAGGGTCTGGCCCATAGCCAGCGGCGGCACTGGCAGGACACGTACGCCGCCCACCCGGGCATGTACGGCGAGAAACCGTCCGAGCCCGTGGTCAACGCCGCCTCCGCCTTCCAGGCGGCCGGGGCCAAGAACGTGCTGGAGCTGGACACCGGGCACGGCCCGCGACGCCCTGTTCTTCGCCCGCGAGGGCTTCACCGTCCAGGCCACTGATTTGGGCAGGAGGTCAAGGCCATGGGTGTCCAGGAATGCGGCTCCGGTCAAGCCGACCAGCGGCAACAACCTTGGAGACTCCACCTCGGCTACCGGGAGGAGCCTCCGCGCGAGCTCGAGGGTTGTGCGACGTACCGTCGCCATGGCTGGCTGGCGTCGTTAGACTGTCATCCCCCGAGTTGCAGGGTGGACCGAGATGGCCGTGCACCGAAAAGCCGTACTTTCGAGCGTGGTTGTCGGAGTCGGGATCGTCTGCCTGTCAGTCCTTTCTGCGAATGGCGGGCAGGACGCTCGTCACGGAGATGGGCAAGGTGGTCGGTTCGAGGTGACAGATGGCCAAGGACGCACCCCCTCGGCCAACCCTCGAACCGCCCGAGAGCGCGAAGCGTGGACGCAGGACGAGACGCCCGAACAGACGCGGAGGCGAATCGACTACCTCCAAAGCCTTGAGTCGAATCGCCCGAGCGGTCTGCACCGCGACGGGCGCCTCCACCGCGGCTGACCTCTACGTCCGCACCTCGAGCGCGCCGGGGTCGTCCAGCGTCCCGCCGGTGTGCGTCGATCCGTAGTACTTCGCCTACGGCAACTGCCGTTTCCTGCCTCTGCCGCCGTCCGGCTGCACCGCGAACCAGGTTGCAGCGCCTACCGACTGAGCCGTCGTCACACGCACTCCGCGTCCTGGGCGTGGTCGGGCGCGATGTGGGCGAGTCTGCCGGTGCCGAGCGGGGAACATGGTGCATTGTCGTGGCCCTGAGACGATCGCCGTGGAGGCTGAAGGCGTGAACGACGTGGACGCACCGGACAGGGGAATGCTTCTCTTCCGCAACACCATGCGCATCACCGAGGGGCATCTCGATGCCTACCGGGAAGCCGTCGAGAAGGCTGTGCGGTTCGTGGAGCAGCACGGTCCCCAGGTCATGGTGGAGGTGTTCATCGACGAACAGAAGCTGCTCGCACACAGTTTCCAGATGTACCGGGATTCGGATTCCGTCCGTGCGCATTGGAGGATGTCCGAGCCGTACATCAAGGAAGTGATGAAGCACTGCCGGGTGGAGCGCTTCGAGGTGTTCGGAAGGCCCGACGCCGATGTGAGGGCGGGCGTGCGGGGATCGCTCGACGACGAGGTCTCACCCTCGTTCGCTGTGCGCTTCACGGGGTTCATGCGACTCGACGCCTTGCGGTCCACGCAATAGGGACCCGCTCCGCTGGAGCGGCGGAAGACGAGCCTGCCCCGGCCGCGTGCGCAGCGCGCGGCCGATGTTCTTCTCGTTGAGTCCGGTGAGCAGCACCTCCGCTCCGCCTTCGAGGAGCTTCTTGACCACGGCCATGCCGATGCCGTGCGTGCCACCGGTGACCACGGCCTTCTTGCCGGCGTACTTTTTCATGACACCTTCCGGTTGGAGTTCGGGGGGCTCGGTGCCCCGTGTCGCGGTCCCTGGCGGTCGTTCAGACGAGGTGGACGTCGGGCACGTAGAGGATCCATTTGCCGCCCGCCGCCCGGAACTCCCTTTCCTTCGCCATGATTTCCTCGGCGTGGTTCCAGGCGAAGAGAAGGGCGTAGTCGGGGTACGGCCGGGAGAATTCCTCGGACGGGCGGACGGGAATGTGGGCACCCGGGGCGAGTCGGCCGTGCTTTGCGGGCGTGTTGTCGCAGATGAACGGAACGAGGTCGGGCCCGATCCCGCAGTGGTTGAGAACGGTGGCGCTCTTGGCGGTGGCGCCGTAGCCGACCACCGACCGGCCCTGCTCGCGCAGTTCGGTGAGCAGCCGCACGAGGTCTCGGCAGCTGTCGCGCGCGTGCTCCGCGAAGCGGTGGTAGGTCTCCGTCCGGGCTCCGTCCGGGCCAGGCCCGCCTCGCGCTCGTGGTGGACGTGCTCGGTCACCGCTGCGGAGACGGTCCGCCGCCCGGGGCGGGCGATGGTGTACCGCATCGATCCGCCGTGCACGGACAGCGGTTGGACGTCCGCCAGTTCGAAGCCGTAGCGCCGGGCCATGGCCTGCACGGAGGTGACCGAGAAGAGGTAGAAGTGCTCGTCGTAGATCTGGTCGAAGGCGTTCTGGGCGATGATCGAGCCGAGGTAGCGGTCCTCGATCACGAAGATGCCGTCGGGGCCGAGCAGCGCGTCCACGCCCCGGAACACCGAGCCGATGTAGGCGATGTGGCTGACGGTGTTCGCGGAGAAGATCACGTCGGCGGGACCGTCGGCCTCGGCGATCTCCCGTGCGCTGGCCTCTTGGAAGAAGTCCGTACGCACCCGCACGCCCTGTTCCTTGGCGAACTCTGCGACCTGCGCCGAGGGGTCCACGCCGAGATGGCGCACGCCGGCCCGTCCGATGGTCTTGAGCATCGTCCCGTCGTTGGAGCCGATCTCCACCACGAAGGGGGCGTCGCCGGTGAGTTCGCTGCCCAGCAGCTGGTTCGAGTACTTCTCGAAGTGCTCGCGCATGACCACCGAACCGGCGGAGCGGTACGGGTAGTCCTCGTGGAACATCTTCTCGCGCGGCACCTCTTCGATGAGCTGCACCATGGTGCATTCGGTGCAGACGCCCGCGGCCAGCCGGAAGAAGAACTCGCTGCCGGCCGTCTCGGGTGTCACGAAGGAATCGGATACCGGTTGCCGGCCGAAGTCGATGAACTCCTCGACCGGGCCACCGCAGATTCGACACTGGACCATGGACGGACCCCTTTGCATTTCGTGGGCGGGCGGCTTGGCGCCGGCACGTGCGAACGCACATGACCATGCTGTCCACGGCCGTGGAGGGGGTCCATGAAGGGGCCGCTTCATGTGTCAGGTCCACCGGTGGCGCCGGAACGGGCACAGCGCGGTCCCTCCGCCGAGGTGGCGAAGGGACCGCGCTGTGGGGTGTCCGGTCAGGAACGTGCCGGGACCGACTCCCCGTGGGAGGCGACCGGGTCGTCCTGCGGGGGCGGGGTGCCGCCCACCTTGCGCAGCAGGGTCACGGCGAGTACCGCCGTGACGGCGATGAGCGTGGCGCAGACGACGCCGACTACGTTGAGCCCGGCGGTGTACGCCTCGCGCGCCGCCGCGAGCACCTGGTCGCGCAGGTCCGCGGGAAGGTCCTGGGCGGCGACGATCGCGCCCTCCATGCCGCCGCGCACCGTCTCCGCGTGCTCGGCCGGCACTCCCTGCGGGACGGTGATGTCACCGCGGTAGAGCGCGGTGCCCAGGCTGCCGAACGCCGCCACGCCGAGCGACACCCCGAACTCGCCGCTGGTCTCGGACAGGGAGGCCGCGGAACCTCCCTTCTCCGGGGGTGCGGAGCTGACCACGAGGTTGGTGCCCAGGGCGCCGATCGGTCCTGTGCCGAAGAAGGCGATCACGAAGCCGGTGATCAGCAGCGGGAGTCCGCCCACCGGGTCGACGAACGCGACCAGGAGGTAGCCGACGGTCGTCAGGGCGAGACCACTGCCGATCACCACTCCCATGGGCAGCCGCTTGGTCAGACCGGGAGCGATCAGCGCCGCCACGATCGAGGCGAGCGCCGAGGGCACCATCCACATGCCGGCGGCGGTGGGCGACAGGCCCTCGACCATCTGCAGGAACCCGGTGATGAACAGGTAGCTGCCGCCCATGGTGGCCATCGCCAGCATCAGCACGAGCAACGACGAGGTGAAGGCCCCGGAGCGGAACAGGCGCAGGTCGAGCAGCGGGTGCGCCAGCCGGGTCTGCCGGCGGACGAACACCGCGCCGACGGCCGCACCGGCCGCGATCACCAGCAGCGAGAGCAGCTGCCAGCCGTAGCGGGCGATCTCCTTGAGGCCGAAGATGACCGGCAGGATGGTGGCCAGCGACAGCGCGACGCTGAACAGGTCCAGCCTGCCGCCGTCGGGGTCACGGTACTCGGGCAGCAGGACGGGACCGGCGACCAGCAGGATGATCATGACGGGCACGCCGAGCAGGAAGACCGAGCCCCACCAGAACTGGTCCAGCATCACGCCGCCGATCATGGGGCCGAGCGCGGTGCCGCCCATGAAGCAGCTGGCCCACACCGCGATGGCCCGGCCGCGCTGGCCCGGGTCCTGGAACATGTTGCTGATCAGGGCGAGCGTGGAGGGCATCAGCGTGGCCGCGGCGACACCCAGCAGCGCCCGGGCGGCGATCAGCATCTCCGCGCTGGTGGAGTAGGCCGCCAGGAGCGAGGTGGCACCGACGAGCGCGGCGCCGATCAGCAGCAGCTTGCGCCGGCCGATGCGGTCGCCGAGCGTTCCCATGGTGACCAGGAAACCGGCGATCATGAAGCCGTAGATGTCCATGATCCACAACGTCTGGGTGCCGGTGGGATGCAGGGACTCCGCCAGGTGCGGCAGCGCGAGGAACAGCACGCTCTGGTCGAGCGCCAGCAGCAGCGTGGGCAGGGCGAGCACGGCCAGACCCAGCCACTCGCGGGTTCCTGCCTTCGCCGGCGCCGCCGGGGAGACATGAGATGACATGGGTGTCCTTCCAGGGGTCGGGGCGATGTGGTGCGGACCACGGGAACGGTGATGGGAGCCTCAGCCGGGATAGGGCCGCACGGCCCGCGCGTCGCGCAGTGTGCGTCCCCACCACGTCAGCTGGTCGAGCATCGTCTTGGCGGCGGTCTCGTACTCCGTCGCGTTCACCGGCCGGCCCTCGTCGTCGAAGCGCGTGCGGTACTCGGGGAAGGCGACGGAGTCCCGCACCGTCACCGAGTGCAGCCCGGGGAACACGTCCCGCAGATGGGCGACGGCGCGCAGACCGCCGGCGATGCCTCCGTAGGAGACGAACGCGACCGGCTTGGCCTTCCACTCGTCGACGTACCAGTCGATGGCGTTCTTCAGCGAGGCGGGGAAGCTGTGGTTGTACTCCGGCGTCACGATGATGAACGCGTCGGCGCGGGACAGCCACGGCGCCAGGTCCTGGACGGTGGCGGGCCGCTCCGCGTGCTCGTCCGCCGGCAGCACCTCGGGCAGCCACGCTGTCGCCAGGTCGATCACGTCGACGGCGAGGTCCTCGCGCTTGGCGGCCTCGTCGGCGATCCAACGCGCCGCCGTGGGACCGAAGCGGCCGTTTCGGACACTGCCGATGATGACGGACACCCGCAGTGTGGGCTCAGGCATGGTTCCCTCCGTGTGCTCGGCTCCTCGGTCGTCACCGTGCCCGACGCCGCCCCCGGTCCGATCCCGGTCCGCTCTCGGTCGCTCTCGGCCGCTCTTCACTCGGCCTCGTCCTGTCGCGGACCGCCCCCTTCGGCTAGCGTGATCACATGCGTTTCGGGGTGCTCGGCCCGCTTGCGGTGTGGACGGCCCAGGGCCGGCAGGTGCGGGTGCCGGAGCTGAAGGTTCGTGCTCTGCTCACCGCTTTGCTGGTCCACCGCGGTCGGCCCGTGTCCGTGGACCGGCTGATCGACGACCTGTGGGGCGAGAATCTGCCGAACAACCCCGTGGGTGTGCTGCAGAACAAGGTGTGGCAGTTACGCCGGGCCCTGGAGGACGCCGCGCCCGGCGGCCGGGACCTGGTGGTCTCCCGCGCACCCGGCTACGAGCTTCGGGTTCCGTCCGGTGCCGTCGACGCCGACCGCTTCACCGACCTGACGGCCCGCGCCCGGCGCAGCACCGATCCCCGCGCCCGGACGAAGCTGCTGACCGAGGCGCTGGCCCTGTGGCGGGGTGCGGCGTTCGCCGACTTCGTCGACGAGGAGTTCGCCCGGAACGCGGCCGGCCGGCTCGAGGAGCAGCGCCTGACGGCACTGGAGGAACAGGCCGAGACCCGGCTGGAACTCGGCGAACACGCCTTGGTCGCCGACGAGCTGGCGGACCTGGTGGCCCTGCATCCGCTGCGCGAACGGTTGCGTACGGCCCACATCCGGGCTTTGTATCTCGCGGGCCGGCAGAGCGCCGCCCTCACCAGCTACGCCGAACTGCGCGAGCGGCTCGCCGAGGACCTGGGTGTCGACCCGTCGCCCGAGCTGGCATCGCTGCACCAGGCCATCCTCACGCAGAGCCCCGACCTGGCGGCCGTGCCGTCGCCGAGCACCACCGCGGCCCGCCCGCCGACGAACCTGCCCGCCCCGCCCGTCGATCTCATCGGCCGGGACGCGCTCGTCGAGCGACTGCGTGAACTCGTCGACCGGCACCGGCTGGTGACCCTGACCGGCTCCGGCGGCGTGGGCAAGACCCGGCTGGCCCTGGCGACCGCGGCCGGGCTAGGCCCGGCCTTCCCCGGCGGCGTCCGTCTTGCGGAGTTCGCCTCCCTCGACCGCTCCCCCACGTCGGCCACCGAGGTGCACCAGGTGGTCGAGGCCGTGCTCGGCGTGCGCGACGACATCACCTCCCGCACCGCCCCGGACGGCGACCCGCTGTCCTCCACCGCTCGGGTGGTGCACGCCCTTGGCGACGAGCGAACCCTGCTGGTCCTCGACAACTGCGAGCATGTCGTCGAGCCCGTCGCCGAGTTGGCGGCACGGCTGCTGAAGGCGGCGCCCCGGCTGCATCTCATGACGACCAGTCAGGCTCCGCTCAACGTCGGCGGGGAGCAGCTCGTGGAGGTGCCTCCGCTGACCCTGCCGCAGTCCGCCGACGGCCTGAGCACCGAGGACGCACTGCGGTTCAGCGCCGTGGAACTGTTCGCGGCGCGGGCAAGCGCCGCGGCTCCCCGTTTCCGGCTGAGCGAGGAGACCATCGGCCTCGTGGTCTCCATCTGCCGGCGTCTCGACGGTATTCCTCTCGCCCTGGAGATGGCGGCCACCCGGGTGCGCGCTCTGGGTGTGCGGGAGCTGGCCGCCCGCCTCGACGACCGGTTCACGGTGCTGGCCGCCGGGACCCGGGACGCCCCGGCGCGCCACCGTACGCTGCGCGCGGTCATCGACTGGAGCTGCGACCTGCTCGGCACGCGGGAGCGCGCCGTCCTGCACCGCCTGGCCGTGCACGCCGACGGCTGTTCCCTCGCGGCGGCGGAGGAGCTGTGCGCGGGTCCCGGCGTGGACCGCGCGGAGGTCCTCGACCTGCTGGCCCGTCTGGTGGACTGCTCCCTGGTGGTCGTGACCGACGGGGTCGACGGGCCGCGTTACCGGCTGCTGGAGTCGGTCACGGCGTACTGCCTGGAGCAGTTGCGCGAGGCCGGTGAGCTGGAGGCCCTGCAGGTGCGCCACCGCGCCTACTACACCTGTGTCGCCGAGCGCGCCAGGCCGCATCTGCGCGGCCACGGGCAGCGGGAGTGGCTGCGCCGCCTCGACGCCGAGACGGCGAACCTGCGCACGGCACTGGAGAGCGCCGTGCACAGCGAGGACGGCGAGGGGGCCCTGCGGCTGGTCAACGCCCTGGCGTGGTACTGGCACCTGCGGGGCCGCAACCGCGAGGCGGAACGGTCCCTGGCCACGGCCCTGTCCCTCGTTCCGCGGGCCCCCGCCACCCCGGCGGTCGCCGAGGCGACCGCCGGGCTGGGCGGAACCAGGCTGCTCCTGGGCGGCAGCAAGGACCCGCTGGCCGAGTACCGTGCCGCGCTGCGCCCCTACGAGGAGCTGGACGAGCCTGCCGGCGAGGCGCACGCCCGGTGGTTCCTGGGGTCCAACCTGTACGGCGTGGGGGACCTGACGCCCAGTGAGGAACTGATCGAGCGGGCGTTGATGACCTTCCGTTCGCTGGAGGACCGCTGGGGCACCGCGGCGGCGCTGAGCAGCCAGGCCTTCATCGCCAAGCTGCGCGGCGACTTCGGCACCCTGCGCAGGTACGGCGAGCAGAGCCTGGCGATCTTCCGCGAACTGGGCGACCGGTGGGGGCAGTTGCGTGCCATGGTGCCGTTGCAGACCCTGGCGGAGGTGGTCGGTGACTACCGGCAGGCCGGGCGGCTCCTGCGCGACGGGCTGCGCATGGCGGAGGATCTCGGGCTGTGGCCCGAGGTGTCGTTCCATCTCTCGGGACTGGGCCGGATCTCCCTGCTCACCCGTGACTACGCGATGGCCGGGGAGTACCACGAGCGGGCCAGACGGCTCGCCGTGGAGCAGTCGGACGACTTCGGCGAGCAGTTCGCCGAGATCGGGCTCGGGATGGGGGCCCG
The DNA here is from genome assembly GCF_042955185.1 of Streptomyces sp. NPDC012474. NCBI lineage: Bacteria > Bacillati > Actinomycetota > Actinomycetes > Kitasatosporales > Streptomycetaceae > Streptomyces > Streptomyces sp. NPDC012474. Next base: position 126,257 of record NZ_JBIBEP010000008.1, on the reverse strand, counting down.
CCGGCAGGGCGATCTGGACACCGCCGAGCATCACATGCGCAACGTGCTCGACGTGCACCGGCGCATGGGTTACCAGCCCGGCGTGCCGTCGCTGATCCTCGCCGAGCTGGGGTTCATCGCGGAGTTGCGCGGCGATGTGCGCACCGCCCAGACGTTGCAACGGGACGGCCTGGCGGCGGCGCGGGAGTCGGGTGATCCGCGCGCGGTCGCCCTGGGCCTCGAGGGCCTGGCCGGCGCGGAACTCCTGGCGGGCCGCGCCGAGAGGGCCGCGCGTCTCCTCGGCGCGGCCGCCGCGGCCCGGGCCCGGGTGGGCACTCCCCTGCCCGAGGGTGAGCGCGACGACGTGGACCGGATCGCCTCGGGCGCCCGTGCGCGGCTGGGCGAGGACGGCTTCACTGCCGCTTTCGAGCAGGGCGGGACGCTGAGTCCCGAGGAGGCCGCACAGCAGCCCCCGGCCGGCTGACAGTCGCAACCCCGGGCCCGTGCGGCCCGGGGCCCGTGCGGTTGTTATCGGCGTGGTCGTCGGCCCCGGGCGGACCAGATCCGCGAAGTAATCGGTGACGGCGCCCGGTTCGGAGCCCGGATCACCTACCTTCCGCAGGCCCAGCCGCTCGGACTGGCCCACTGCGTGCTGATCGCACGGGAATTCCTGGGCGACGACGATTTCCTGATGTACCTCGGCGACAATGTGCTGCCGGAAGGAATCACCGAGATCGCCCGCACGTTCGCCGCGCAACGTCCCGACGCCAGATCGTCGTCCAGAAGGTCGCCGACCCGCGGGCTTTCGGGTCGCCGAGGTCGACGCGTCGGCCACGGTGACCAGGCTGGCCGAGAAGCCGGCCGTACCGCGCAGTGATCTCGCCTTGATCGGTGTCTATGTCTTCACGTCCGTCATTCACCGGGCGGTCGACCGGATCCGGCCGAGCGCCCGGGGGGAGTTGGAGATCACCGAGGCCATCCAGTGGCTGGCGGAGAAACGGGGCCTGCGTGAAGGCTAGCGAAGCTCCCTCGACGGCACCAAGATCCGCGAGGAGCTGGGCTTCGAGCCGCGGGTGCCGTTCGAGGAGGGATTGCGCGAGACGGTCGACTGGTACCGGAACCACCCGGCTGGTGGGCGGCCGGTCAGGCCGCGCACGCGCGGTTCCTGTCCCGGTCCTCCACGGCTGTCTGCTTCGACACGACCTTCCTGCGCTACGTCGAGTTCGACCAGCCCTGCCTGATCACGGCGGAGCCCGCCGAGCCGGACGCGTGGGGCAGGAACCGCGTCAAAGTGAGCGCCGTCCAGGCGGGCCGGGTGGCGTTCACCTCCACGGTGACCTCCGAGCCGACCGCCGCGCGCCGCTGAACCCTCCCGGCCCGAGGCCGGCCTGACCGGTTGACAGACCTCGTCGGCCCTCAAGGCCTCCTGCGCTTCACGGGGTTCTTCGTCTTCAGGTGGGCCGTGGGCGGATCCTTCCGTCCGTCCACGCGCCCCTCCCGCACCCGGCGCCCCGGCTGTGGCCGCCCACCGGATCTCCGGTGGGCGAGCATCGTCGACTTCCCGGACTCGGCCGTCCTGCGGGGCAACGGCGACGGGAACCCGCTGCACGCGGTGTGGGCCCGACCGGCGTACCGGTCGGGCCCACACTGCTGCTCAGGTGTCGGCTCGTGTCCGTTTACCCGGTCAGGCCGTGGCGGGGGTGCCGAGCATCGCGGAGGCGTGCTGCATCGGGCTGAGCATGCCCAGGGGCGCTTCCTTGGGAACGGCGCGGCAGGTGAAGCCGAGCTGAGCCATGGCCCGCAGGACTTCGGCGGCGCTGAAGTCACGGCGGTCCTGGCGCGTGATGACCTGGCCGACCTGCTTGACGGGGTAGTGGCGGCGGCCGATGATCACCGATTCGCCGGTGACCGGTTCGGGCTTGACGCCCTTCATCGATTCCAGCACGCCGGCCTTGGTGAGCTCGAAGGGGAAGCGGGCGATGACGCAGCGCATGTGGCCTCACAGGGAGAAGGAAAGAACGGTCCGACCAGGGGCGGGGTGTTTCAGCGGGAGAGGGCGAGGACGCCCGGGGCGCTGCCTTGCTCGTCGACCACCGACAGGATACCGAGCCGACGGGTGCACATCGCGTACTCGGCTTCGGCCATCATGGTCACGGATGAGGCGAACGAACCGTGGTCGCCGAGGATGTCGCGCAGGCGGACACGGTCCGTGTAGTCGGAACTCTGGCGAAGGCGGTGCCTCTCCAACCGGCACATCCCGTCATTCCGAGGGAATGCGGAACTCGAATTCGGGACGGTCCCACGGCACGGCGGGCGGGTTCGCGAGCGCGGTCCCGGTTCGCACCGCACCGGCACGGTGGTAGAAGCCCTCGGCGGGAAGATGCGACACGACCTTGACCCGGTCCAGCCCGGCGGCACGGGCCTCGCCCCGCATGTGCGCGACGAGCCGTAGTCCGATCCCCCGTCCTTGCGCCTCGTCGGCGACGAACAGCAGGTCGAGCTCCGGTGGAGCGAGGACGAGCGAGTAGAACCCGAGGACCCGGTCTCCCTGCTCGTCGGCGCCGACGGCTACGAAGGTGCGGTGGGCCTCGATGTAGTCAGGGCCCACCCTGTAGCCCGCGACTGCGGATGCGTACTCGCCCTCGTAGGCTCCTGAGCCGCGTACGAGCCGTGTGAGCCGTTTGGCGTCCCGCGCGACGGCCCTCCGGATCGTGACCGGCCGGCTGCTCGGGGACCTGCGTGGACTCATGGGGAGAGTATTTCGCACCGTGGGGTGCCTTCTGCGGCGGTTCGGCTGCTCGGGCACGAGTCCGACAGGCGGTAAGGCCGGCTCCCCGAAGGGAAACCGGCCTTACCGAGGCTGCGGGATCAGGAGGGGCGGATGTTCTCCGCCTGCGGGCCCTTCTGGCCCTGGGTGACGTCGAACGTCACCTTCTGGCCCTCCTGCAGCTCGCGGAAGCCCTGGGCGGCGATGTTGGAGTAGTGGGCGAAGACGTCGGGGCCGCCTCCGTCCTGCTCGATGAAGCCGAATCCCTTCTCGCTGTTGAACCACTTGACAGTGCCGGTGGCCATGACCGTCTCCTTCGAGAGAATGCCGGGCCCGCGACCTGCGCACCCGGAGGTGATCGCCCTGGTCCGGAGCGGCGCTGAACAGCAAGAACGCCCGTGATGGCGATCACGGGCGAACGGGACTTCGGAACCACGACTGCTGATCACAACGCTATACCGGCTCGGCGGCAGCCGCTAGCGGAAACACGGCAGAAGCCTGCGCGGCCGTCATGAAGGCCGTGCAGGCGATGGGCACGGGCCGGGGGGGCTCTGGTCCGAACGAGCCGCAGAGCTACCTCTGCCGCACCGACGCAGAGGCTGAAGGTCTCTCACGGCCCTCGGACGGGTGTCCGTCGCGGAGCATGCCGAGCACCGCCCGTTCCACGGGTCCCTGGGTGGCGGCCGACCTGGTCGTCACCGACCGGCTGCACCGGATGGTGCTCGCTCTGCGTGCCGGGGTTCCCGCGCTGACCGTCGACCCGGTCGCATGCCGGGCCGGGAAGCGCCAGAGGCTCTCTGGGTCCTGTCAATACTGCTTGCCGCGCCCGCTGAGCATGTCGCGCAGGCGGTCGACCATGCCGGTACCGGGCGCGAGGAGTTTGTTGGCGGGTGGGGTGTCCGGCGCGGAGGGGTGCGGGCGGGTGGGAGCGTGCTGCTTGGCCGAGCGGACCTTCTCGCCGAGCTCTTCCAGGGCGTCGGCGGAGCAGACGTCGGCCAGCATCGGGAAGAGCCGGTTCTCCTCGTCGCTGACATGGGCCGTGACGGAGTTCTTCAGTCGCAGGATCAGCGTGTCGAAACGTCCGTCCCCGGGCCGGCAGTCTTCGAGCTCCTTGAGCATGCGTTCGACTTCGCCGTGGTCGGCGATCTCCTTGTCGGCGAGGTCGTCTCCCCCGTCGACGTACCGGCGCACCGCCGGGTACAGGTATTCCTCCTCGGCCACCGAGTGCCGGATCAGCTCCATGGTGAGCCGGTCCGCCAGTTCCCGTCGCTGCCCGTCCGCTCCCGGCAGGGCTTCGATCTGCGAGAAGAGTTCGTCCACCTCGCGGTGATCCGTGGTCAGTTCCTGGATGACGTTGCCGCCGTGTCCCATGGGGTTCTCCACTCCTTGTAGCCATGTCGTTTCCGTAACCGGGGGCCGACCGGCTCTGCCCAGTGCTCCGCCCGGATCACCGCCCGGATCACCGCCCAGGCCGGCGCGGTCGGGGAGCGGTTCCAGCAATGCCTCACCCGGTCACCGTCGTGAGGCCGAGTGCCCGAAGGGCGTCGCGGGACACGCGGCAGGCTGCCGTGGGCAAGGGCACAGACCGTCCTCGTTCTCACCAGGTCGACAGCCCGGCCCCGCCGAGGACGGAAACGTTCGGTCGTGTGAGGTGATGAGTTTTCGCGCCCGAGCCCGTCACACCTAGGACGGGACACGACGAGGCGGAAGGATGACGTGATGAGTGCGGACACACGGCTGGAGGAGCTGGGCGTGAGCGGGCCGGGCGGGAGCGGGCTGGGCGAGGTCGACGAGTCGGCGTTCTCGGGGCTGGCGGAGCGGCACCGGCGGGAGCTGCACGTGCACTGCTACCGGATGCTCGGGTCGTTCGAGGACGCCGAGGACACCGTGCAGGAGACGTTCCTGCGTGCCTGGCGGCGGCGCGAGACCTTCGCGGGGCGGTCGACGTTCCGCGCCTGGCTGTACGGGATCGCCACCAACGCCTGCCTGGACCTGCTCGCCAAGCGCCGCCCGGAGCCCGCGACCGGGGGTGAGGTGCTGTGGCTGCAGCCCTACCCGGACCGGCTGCTCGACGAGCTGCCCGCCGGCGACGCGGACGAGCCGGAGACCGTCGCCGTCGCGCGGGAGACGATCGAGCTGGCGTACGTGATCGCGGTCCAGCACCTCGCGCCGCGCCCGCGTGCCGTGCTGATTCTGCGGGACGTGCTCGGTTGGCCGGCGAAGGACGTCGCGGAGGCCCTCGGGGACTCCGTCAACTCCGTGAACAGCGCGCTGCAGCGAGCCCGCGCGGGCATGCGGGAGCATCTGCCCGCCGAGCGGCAGGACTGGACCGGCGGCGAGCAGGACGCCGGGACGCGCGAGCTGGTGCGCCGCTTCACCGATGCCAGCGTGGCCACGGACATCCCGGCGCTCGCCGCGATGCTGCGGGACGACGTCCGCTGCTCGATGCCGCCCACGCCGGGCCTGTACGTCGGCCGCGACACGGTGGTGAACGACTGGGTCGAGAGCGGCTTCGAGGGCATGAAGGGCCTGCGCGCCGTCCCGACCTCAGTGAACCGGCAGCCCGCCGTCGCCTTCTACCTCTGGCGGGACGGGGAGGGCGCATACCTGCCGCTGACGATCGATGTCCTGCGCGTCACCGGCGGGGCGATCGCCGAGATCGTCACCTTCCACGACGACCGGTTCCCACGGCTCGGACTGCCCGAGCGGCTGGCGGCGGACGGCACAGGACCTTTCGCGGAGTAGTCGGCACCGGGGTGCGTTCAGGTATCGCTCGGCAGACCGAGGCCGGTGAGGGCCCCGACCGGGTCCAGGTCGGGAGTGCCTCTCGGCCACCAGTCGTCGTGGCCCGGCTCGGACTCGTACGCGTACCAGAGGCCGTCACGGCCGAGGCGGAGCTGGAGGTGGCCCCGGGGGTGGGTGAGGTGGTTGCGCCAGGGGCGGAAGGCGGGCAGGTCGGCGGCGAGCAGGAGGGGGCGGGCCCGGTCGAACCGCCCGGCCGGGGGGTCCCACGGCTCCTCCAGTACGGCGAGGCCCTCCAATCCTCCCTGACGCCAGGCGGCGACCGCCCGGGCCAGCTCGGACGGGGTGCGGCCCGCCGCCGAGGCGAGGGACGAGTAGAGCGACCGGGTGCCGGCGGTGAGTCCCACCCCGGGGCGGGCCGCGGCCAGGCGCACCGCGTCCTGCCAGAAGGTCAGCCGCCCGACCGGGTCACGGCCGGTGCAGAGCAGGGCGTGGGCGCGGGCTGCGGCGTCCGTGGCGAGCTGGTCCAGCGCGAAGGGGTCCGGGCCGCCGGGGGCCGCAGGGTAGGCCGGGGGCTGCTCGGGGTGCGCAGGCGGGGGCAAGGGCGCGGGCAGGGGCGGGAGGGCGCGCGAGGCGAGAACCTCCGCGGCCCGCACGCCGGGCAGGGGCGCCGGTCCCTTGTCCCGCGCGGCGCGCGCCACGCGGGTGGCACTCAGCCGGGACAGCGCGTCGAGCAGTTCCCGCTCGCCCCGGCCGCGCAGCAGGAGCAGGACGAAGGGGTCGGCGTCGAGCAGCCGGGCGGTCTGGTAGCAGAGGGCGGCCGCGTGCTTGCAGGGGTGACCGCGGTCGGGGCAGCTGCACCGGGGCTCCAGGTCCCCGGGGCCGGGCAGCAGCGGCACGCCGCATTCCGCGAGGGACTGCGGCATCTCCCTGTCGAGCAGCGCTGCGATGTGCCCCGGGCGGTCGGCGGCCACGTCCAGGAAGCGGTCCCAGTCGGTGTCGTCGAGCGTACGCAGGTGTACCTGGACGCGATACGGGCGGGGGCGGCTGCCCTGGACGTAGGCCAGCACGAGCCCGGGCGTCACGGTGATGGCGTCGACATGTCCCTGCCCCGCGTACGCCCGCCCGCGCTCCAGCCGCTTCACGTCCAGCGCGCCCTGCTCCAGCGCACCGACCCAGGCGTTTCCCCACCAGCTCTCGGCGAAACGGTCGCCGTCCCGGGGTGGGAAGGGCGGGAAGGTGCGGCGGAGTTCGTGGTCACGGGTGGGGGCGGCCATGGAAGGGGTGGACCGGGCAGAGCGGGGGGCGTGAGACGCAGAGCGCGTCGGTGGGGTCGAGGGCGGCGTGGGACCGACCGGCCCGGAGCCCGACGGAACGGGGTGGTGGAACCGGGCTCCTGGCGGGGCCGGGGCGGGATCCGGTGCCAGGGGCGGCGCCATGGGGGCGGGGGTGTGCGGGGCGGGGTCGGGATCACGGGGTACCGGGTCGTCGGGGTGCGGGCGTGCCGGGGCATCAAGGTGCGGGGCCAGGTCCCCATCACGGCGTGCCGGGCCATCGGTGCGCAGGGCCGGGTGCGAGTCACGCCCTGCCTGACCATCCAGCTGCGGGGCCAGGTCCCCCTCACGGCGTGCCGGGCCATCGAGAACCGAGCCCCCGTCACGCCGTGCCGATTCGTCGGCGCGCGGAGCCAGGTCCACGTCACGCCCTGCCCGGCCATCAAGGTGCGGGGCCAGGTCCCCGTCACGGCGTGCCGGGCCATCGGTGCGCAGGGCCGGGTGCGAGTCACCCGGCACCGAGTCGCTCGTCCCGGTCGGGGCGGCCGAGGGTTGCGGCCGGGGTTCCGGGCTGTCGGCGGTGCCGGGCCTCTCCGGGCCCCCGTCGTCGGGGCCGTACAGCAGGTCGACCATGCGAGAGGACCGGCCCCGCGGTCCGGTCGCCAGCTCATCGTCGTCGGTGTCCGTGTCCGTGTCCGCCAGGTCCGGCATCCGGAAGGCGTCGGACAGCAACTGCCGTAGGTCACGCGCCCGGGCGTTGGCGTCCGCGCCCGCCCGTCGCGCAGCCGCTGCCCTGTCGTCCACGGCACTCTGCCGAGCCCGGCGCCTGCGTCGGACCCCCTCCCGCTCTGTCTCCTCCCGGGCCCGCCGCGCGTCGTCCCGCGCCGCGCGCAACGCCTCGCGCGCGACGTCCGCCGCGCGTGGCTCGGTACCCGCCTGGGCATCGGATCCCACGGGAGCCGCACCGGCCGGGGTGGCCCCCGCCGGGCTCGTCTGCGGGCCGCTGGACGTGCGTGACCTGGGCGTCGCGGCCGCCGCGGTGTCCCCGGGCGCGCCGGCGATGCGGGGCGCGTCGGCGACCTCCGGTCCTCCGCCCGACCCGGAGACCGACTCGGGGGCAGTCATGCTGTCCTGCCCACCGGCCTCTTCGGAGTCTCCGGCGCCCCCGGCCTCTACCGTGGCACCGGAGACTTGGGGCGCACCCCGGTCGCCTCGCCCACCAGCGGCAGCCTCGGGGGCATCGGCGTCCCCGGGCGCGCCGGCACCCTCGGAGGAGTGAGCGACCTCGGAGGCACCGGTGTCCCCCCACCCGCTCCCCCGCTGCTCGGCCACCGCCCGCCGCAGCGCCTCGCGTGCCGCGGCTGCCGGTGCGGGTGTCGTGTCCTGGTCTGTGGCTCCCCCGGCAGGGGACGGCTCAGGACGGGCGGCGGCTGCCCGGTCGGGGTCCTGGGCCGCCCGCTGCCGGGCCTCCCGCAGGGCCCGGCGGGCCTCGTCGGCCGGGCCGGGTGTCATGACGACCTCCGCAGGGACACCAGGTCGGACAGCTCCCGGTCCGTCAGTTCCGTGAGGGAGGACTCGCCGGAGCCGAGGATCGCGTCGGCCAGGGCGCGCTTGGACTGGAGCATCTCGGCGATACGGTCCTCGACGGTGCCCTCGGTGATGAGGCGGTGCACCTGCACCGGCTGGGTCTGGCCGATCCGGTAGGCACGGTCGGTGGCCTGCTCCTCGACGGCCGGGTTCCACCAGCGGTCGAAGTGCACGACATGTCCTGCCCGGGTGAGGTTGAGGCCGGTGCCCGCCGCCTTGAGGGACAGCACCAGCACGGGCGTCGAACCGGCCTGGAAGCGGTCCACCATGCGCTCCCGCTCGGGGACCGGCGTGCCGCCGTGGAGGAGGTCGACCGGGACCGCGCGGGTGGCCAGGTGGGAGGTGATCAGGCGGGCCATCCCCACGTACTGCGTGAAGACGAGGGCGGACCCGTCCTCCGCCAGCAGCGTGTCCAGCAGCTCGTCGAGCAGGGCGAGTTTCCCGGAGCGGGCGGCGAGCCGGTCGCCGGCGGCCGGGTGGTGCTCCTCCTTGAGGAACAGCGCCGGGTGGTTGCAGATCTGCTTCAGCGACGTGAGGAGCTTCAGCACCAGGCCGCGGCGGGGCATGCCCTCGGTGGTCTCGATGGCGAGCATCGACTCGCGGACCACCGCCTCGTACAGCGCGGCCTGTTCACGGGTGAGCGGGACGGGGTGGTCGGTCTCCGTCTTGGGCGGCAGCTCGGGCACGATGCCCGGGTCGGATTTCTTGCGGCGCAGCAGGAAGGGCCTGACCAGTCGGGCGAGGCGCTCCACCGCCTCCTGGTCCTCGCCGGTCTCCACGGCACGCGCGTGCCGGGCCCGGAAGGACTTGAGCGGGCCGAGGAGGCCGGGGGTCGTCCAGTCGAGCAGGGCCCACAGCTCCGAGAGGTTGTTCTCCACGGGCGTGCCGGTCAGGGCGACGCGCGCGGGGGCCGGGATCGTGCGCAGCGCCTTGGCGGTGGCCGAGTAGGGGTTCTTGACGTGCTGCGCCTCGTCGGCGACGACCATGCCCCAGGCTCGCCCGGCCAGGGCGGGGGCCGCCGAGCGCATGGTGCCGTAGGTGGTGAGGACGAATCCGCCGTCCAGGCCGTCGAGGCTGCGGTCCGGGCCGTGGAAGCGGCGGACGGGCACGCCCGGGGCGAAGCGGATGATCTCCCGCTGCCAGTTGCCCAGCAGGGAGGCGGGGCAGACGACCAGTGTCGGCTCACGGCGGGCCCGCTTCAGATGCAGGGCGATGAGGGTGACCGTCTTGCCCAGGCCCATGTCGTCGGCGAGGCAGCCGCCGAGACCGAGGGTGGTCATCAGATCGAGCCAGGCCAGGCCACGGAGCTGGTAGTCCCGGAGGGTGGCCCGCAGGTCCGGGGGCGGTTCCGCCGGGTGGATCCCCGCGGTCAGGCGGTCGCGCAGGGCGGCCAGCGCGCCCACGGGGACGGCCTCGACCGTTTCACCGTCGACGTCGGCGGTGCCGGTGAGGGCGACGGACAGCGCGTCGACCGGGTCGAGCAGGCCCAGGTCCCGTTTGCGGGCCTTGCGCACGAGCGCCGGGTCGACCAGCACCCACTGGTCGCGCAGCCTCACGACCGGGCGGTGGGCCTCGGCGAGGGCGTCCATCTCGGTGTCGGTGAGCGGGTCGCCTCCGAGCGCCAGCTGCCAGCGGAACTGGAGGAGGTCCTCGCTCTCGAAGAAGCCGGTGCCGTCGGTCGCCGAGCCGGGGGCCGGGCGGACCACCGCCGCGGCGGACAGGTCCTGCGCGAGGTCCCGCGGCCAGTGCACGGCGACTCCGGCCGCGGCGAGCCGGGTCGCCGCGACCCCGAGCAGGTCGCTCAGCTCGTCCTCGGTCAGGGCCAGCACGTCGGGCACGTCCTGGTCGGCGAGCCGGTCGAGCGGGGGCCAGACGCGGGCCGCGCGGCGGACGGCGAGGGCCGCGTCCACGCGCGCGCGGGGCCCGAAGGCGTCGCCGGCCTGCCCCGCCCACAGGGCCGCCGCGTCGGCGACGAGGGTGGGGTCGGCGAGGCTGTGCACCTGGACGATCGCGGCGCCGGCACTGCGGGCACGGCCGTCGGAGGTGTCGTCGAACAGGTCGTACGCCGACAGGTCGAGGCGGAGCGAGATGCGCACGCCGGCGTCCATGCCGGCGGCGACCTCGGCGGCCCAGTCGTGGGCGGCGGGCAGATGCTGGGGCTCGCGGGCCGCGAAGGGCCTGCCGGAGGTGTGGGGCGCGGCCGGGGTGCGGGGCAGGGTGTCGGCGACCGCGTCCAGGAAGGCGCGTACCAGTGCTTCCGGTTCGGGCAGCCGGATCGGGCCGGGGCCGGGCAGCGGCACGGCGTGGCCCTCGTGGGGCAGGGCGGCTGCGACGGCGCGCAGGTGCCCGATGTCGTCCGGGTCGAGGGGGCCGGCGCGCCAGGCGTCGTGGCCCGTGGCGGTCAGGCCGGGCAGCAGCCTGCCGCGGGCGGTCAGCCGCAGGGCGTGCAGGGCGGCCGCGCCCCAGCAGGCCGTGGCGGGGTGGGCCGCCGGGTCGTGCCGGGCGCGCACGAGGAGCGGCAGGGCCGCGTCGAGCGGGAGGGTCAGCGCGGGGGTGGTGCGCCGCCGGACCCCGGCGGCGCCGTGCCGTCGTACGACGGTCAGCTGGGTGGCGGCGGTGTGCTCCGGGTCCCCGGCGGGCAGGGGTTCGCCCTCGGGGTCCCAGAAGGCGATGCGTCCCTCGCGCGGGAGGGGCGCGGGCAGGAAGACGGCCGGGAGGCGGACCGGGACCGTCGCGTCCCCGGACCGTTCGGCTGTCGGAGCCGTCTTACCCATACGTCCTGCCACCTCCCGCCCCGCATGTCGGATCAGTCGTCTCCGACTCTACGGGCGGGCTCTGACAATCGGCCCCGGCACCAGCCCAGGCCTCCCGGCACCGGCACCGGCACCGGCACCGGCACCGGCACCGGCACCGGGCCGGAGGCTAGGGCACGGTCCGGGCTACGACGTACACCCAGGGGTACGCGGGGTTGGACAGGTCCACGACCACGTCGTGGGTCGGGGCCGGGTTCTTCTGCCGGTGGACGAAGCCGTACCAGGCATCGGTCGTGGCGAACTTCCAGCCGGTGACCTTCCGGTCGCGGGCGCCGATGGTGACGGCGCCCTGCTTCAGGTCCTTCCGGGTCACGCCCAGGCCGGTCAGGTAGGCGTCCAGGCCGGCGGCGTTGGTCTCGAACTGGGTGTAGAGGCGGCTGGTCTTCCAGTTGTTGGTCTCGTAGTACGCCACGTGCCAGGCCGGGTGCGGGACGGGCACCTGGTAGATCCGGCGCTGGAGCTTGGAGGGCCAGCCCTCGGTCAGGCCGGTCGCCGAGTACTTCGCCTCCTTGTCCCTGCCGCTGTCGCGGCTCTGGTTCGCGGAGATCACGAGGTAGCCGGCCGGGACACCGATGAGCAGCACGATGATCAGCAGGGTGAGGGCCCTGCGGCGGATCATGTGACGGCGGTCCTCGACCGGACGGTCCGGCTCGTCGGGCCAGGATCCCTGGTGGGGCAGGGATGCGGTCACGGCGTCTCCTGGGTACTGCGGAGCGACTGCGTGTAGCGCTCGTACCGCTCGTAGCGCTCCACGCGGCGGCGCTTGGCCCGGCGGAAGCGGCGGGCGACCAGCCGGGCGAGGTCGGCGGCGCCGACCATGCCGGCCTCGGGCCCGAGCTGGGCCCGGACGATACGGGCCTCGGGACGGTAGCCGCGGCCGGTGAGGTGCCGCTTGAAGGCGTCCCGGGCCGGGCCGATCAGCAGGTCGTCGGCGGCCGAGACACCGCCGCCGATCACGAAGCAGGACGGGTCGAGGGCGGCGGCGAGGTTGGCGATGCCGACGCCGAGCCACTGGCCGATGTCCTGGAGCAGTTCGATGCACATGGCGTCGCCGTCACGGGCCAGCTCGGTGATCATCGGACCGGTGATGTCGCCGATGCTGCCCTTGACGTGCTCGATGATCCCGTACGCGACGGGCGAGTCGGCGGCGGCCAGCTCGCGGGCCTCGCGGACCAGGGCGTTTCCGGAGCTGTACTGCTCCCAGCAGCCGCGGTTTCCGCAGGGGCAGCGGTGGCCGCCGGGCACGACCTGCATGTGGCCGAACTCGCCGGCGACGCCGTACTTGCCGCGCTTGACCTGGCCGTCCTCCAGGATCGCGCCGCCGATGCCCGTGCCGAGGGTGATCATGACGAGGTGGTCCTCGTCGCGGCCGGCGCCGAAGCGCCATTCCGCCCAGGCGGCGGTGTTGGCGTCGTTGTCCACGAGGACGGGTACGGAGAGCCGTCCCGAGAGGCGGTCGCGGAGCGGTTCGTTGCGCCAGGACAGGTGGGGGGCGAACAGCACGCGGTTGCGGTCGGCGTCCACCCAGCCGGCCGCACCGATGCCGACGGCGTGCACGTCGTGCCGGTCGGAGAGGTCCAGGACCAGCTCGGCGATGGTGTCCTCGACGACCTTGGGGCTCTTGGACTTGTCCGGGGTCTCCGTGCGGAGCATCTCCAGGATGTTGCCGTCGGCGTCGACGACGCCCGCCATCACCTTCGTACCGCCGATGTCGATGCCGACCGTGGGCACGCGGGGCGCCGTGAGGTGCGAGCGGCGCTCCCGGGTGCCGACGGTGCGGAGCACGGTGGCACGGCGGGAGCCGATGGGGGCGGTGAAGTCGCGGTAGGTGCTCATCGCCGCCGATTCTGCCTCACGGCGGGGGCGTGTGCGGAGCGGGGCAGGGGCGGGGTGGCGCGGATCATTGCCGGGTGCGGTGAGTGGTGAGTTGCTCGCGCCCACGCGGCTGAGCCGCACATGGGCACAGCCCCGCGCCCCTCAGCGGCATGACCGTCACGGCCGTACGAGCAGCTGGAACTCGAACGAATAGCGCGTCGGGCGGTAGGTGTGTGTGCCGTACTCCACGGCCCGGCCCGTGTCGTCGAACGTGACGCGTTGCATGGTGAGCAGCGGCGCGCCCGTCTCCTCCGCCAGGCGGTCCGCCTCCGCCGTCGTCGCCGCCCGGGCGCCGATCGACTGGCGGGCGCTGTGCAGGGTGATGCCCGCCGCTCGCATCAGACGGTAGAGGCCCGTGGTCTCCAGCTGGTCCGTGTCGAGGTCGAAGAGACCGGGGGGCAGGAAGTTGCAGAGGTAGGCCATGGGCTCGCCGTGGGCGAGGCGGAGGCGCTCCACGCGGTGGACGTCGCTGTCCTCGGCGACACCGAGTGCGGCGGCGATCTCGGCGGAGGCGGGGACGAGCTTGTTGACGAGGACCCGGGTGGCCGGGCGCTGGCCCGCCGCTTCCAGGTCGTCGTAGAGGCTGCTGAGCTCCAGTGGGCGTTTGACCTGGCTGTGCACGACCTGGGTGCCCACGCCGCGGCGACGGACGAGGAGGCCCTTGTCGACGAGCGACTGGATGGCCTGACGGACGGTCGGCCGGGACAGGCCGAGCCGGGCGGCGAGTTCGATCTCGTTGCCCAGCAGGCTGCCGGGGGTCAGCGTGCCGTGCTCGATCGCGGCCTCCAGCTGCTGTGACAGCTGGAAGTACAACGGCACGGGAGAGCTGCGGTCCACGCTCAGCTCGAGCTGCACGGTCGGGTCCACTTCTGGTTTCGGCACGGGCCGAGCGTAGCTCCGCGCGCTGTTGACGGGAAGTCGTGTAGTCAGATTGTCCGGACATACAGATTGACAGCGGCGAGTTGGGCACGCACTTTGTTTTCATGCGCATCGGCGTCATCGGTACGGGCCGCATCGGCACCATCCACGCGAACACGCTCAGCCGTCATCGCGACGTCGGCTCCTTGATCCTCACGGACGCGGACTCCGCGAGGGCCCAGGATCTGGCGCACCGGCTGGGTGAGACGGCGGCGCCCGGCGTGGAGGAGATCTTCCGCTGGGGGGTCGACGCGGTCGTGATCACGACCGCGACGTCGGCCCACGCCGAACTGATCGGTCGGGCAGCACGCTCGGGCCTGCCGGTGTTCTGCGAGAAGCCCATCGCGCTGGATCTGCCGGGGACCCTGAGCGCGATCTCGGAGGTCGAGACGGCCGGGACGGTTCTCCAGATGGGCTTCCAGCGCCGCTTCGACGCGGGCTACACGGGCGCGCGCGAGGCCGTGCGCTCCGGCCGGCTGGGGCGGCTGCACACCGTGCGGGCCCTGACCAGCGACCAGGCGCCGCCGGACGCCGCGTGGCTGCCGCTGTCCGGCGGGCTGTACCGGGACACGCTGATCCACGACTTCGACGTCCTGCGCTGGGTGACCGGCCGGGAGGTGACGGACGTCTACGCCGCCGGGTCCGACGCCGGTCCCCGGATGTTCCGCGAGGCGGGCGACGTCGACACCGCCGCCGCGCTGCTCACCCTGGACGACGGCACGCTCGCCACGCTCACCGCGACCCGGATGAACGGGGCCGGCTACGACGTGCGCATGGAGCTCGCCGGGGAGCGCGACCAGATCGTGGTCGGCCTGGACGACCGTACGCCGATCGCCTCCACCGAGCCGACCGGGCCACCGGCCGCGGACAAGCCGTGGACGGGCTTCCTGGAGCGCTTCGGCCCCGCCTACGAGGCCGAGCTGAACGCGTTCGTGGAGGTCGTCCGGGGCGAGCGGGCCAATCCCTGCGACGGGCGCGAGGCGCTGCAGGCGCTGCGGATCGCCGAGGCGTGCGAGCTGTCGCGGCGGGAGCGCAGGCCGGTGCACCTCGCCGAGATCGCCGGCACCTCCCCCGCGTTCGTCTGACGGCGAGCAGCGGCGGTCAGCGCTCTTCCTGCTCCCCCTCCAGGAGCCCCGCGTCGTAGGCGAGCAGCGCGATCTGCACCCGGTTGTTGAGGTCCAGCTTGGCCAGGATGCGCGAGACGTGCGTCTTCACGGTGGCGACGCTCATGAACAGGCCGGTGGCGATCGCGGCGTTGGACAGGCCCCGGCCGACCGCGACGGCGACCTCGCGCTCGCGGTCGTTGAGGACGGCCAGGCGTTCCCGCGCTCGGGTGCGGCGGGTGTCGGCCGCCGTGCCGGCGGCGTGCCGCATCAGCTGGCGGGTGACCGTGGGCGACAGGACCGGGTCGCCGGCCGCGACCCGGCGCACCGCCGCGAGTATCTCGGCCGGCGGGGTGTCCTTGAGGACGAACCCGGCGGCACCCACGCGCAGCGCGCGCAGCACCTGCTCGTCGGCGTGGAACGTGGTGAGCACCACCACCTGGGGGGCGTCGGCGCGGGCGCGCAGCCGCTCCGTGGCCGTGAGACCGTCCACCGTCGGCATCCTGATGTCCATGAGGACGACGTCCGGGCGGGTGCGGTCGACGAGGGCCTCCGCCTCGGCGCCGTCGGCGGCCTCGCCGACGATCTCGATGTCGTCGGCGCCGCCCATCATGAAGGACAGCCCGGCCCGCACCAGCGGATCGTCGTCGACGAGGAGCAGTCTGATCGCAGTCATGGGCCCTAAGTAATCACGACCGGGCCGGGCGGCGGCGCACAAGTCGTCACCTCCACGGCAGCCAGGCCGACACCTCGAACCCGCCCTGCGGGGTGGGCCCGTGCTCCAGCCGGCCGCCCGCCAGGGTCGCCCGCTCCGTGAGGCCGATCAGGCCCTGACCGGAGCCGGGGACGGGTGGCACCTCGCCCTCGGGCGGCGGGTTGTGCACACAGACGGTGAGGCCGGTGCCCGGCGCGCCGGTGACGGTCACCGTGACCTCCGTTCCGGGCGCGTGCTTGCGCGCGTTGGTCAGGCCCTCCTGGGCGATCCGGTAGGCGGTGCGGCCGACGGAGGACGGGACGGCGGCGGGATCCTCCACGCGGTGGTTCAGGGCGACCTTCATGCCCGCCTCCCGTGACTCGGCGACCAGGGCGTCCACCGCCGCGAGGGTCGGCTGCGGCCGGCCGGTGTCGTCGGATTCGCCCGCGCGCAGCACGCCGATGATCTCCCGCAGGTCCTGGAGCGCGTCGTGCGCGCTCTCCCGGATCACGCCCGCCGCCCGGGCCGTCTCGGCCGGGGGCGCGTCGGGCCGGAACTCCAGGGCACCGGCGTGCACGCTCAGCAGGGTCAGCCGGTGGGCGAGCACATCGTGCATCTCCCGCGCGATGGCCTCGCGGGCCAGCCGCTGCGCCTGCTCGGCCCGCAGCCGCGCCTCCGTCTCGGCGCGCCGGGCGCGGTCCCGGAGACTCACCATGAGCTGCCGCTTGGCCCGTACGAACATGCCCCAGCCGACGATCGCCACGGTGAGCAGCACGACGAAGAGGACGATCAACAGGTAGGGGACGTCCGGTTCGGGGCGCAGCCAGTAGTAGAGCGGGACCAGCGCCGCGTTGATACCGCCCACCCAGGCCACGGAGCGGAAGGGGCGGTGCACCGCGAGGGTGAACAAGGCGATCAGACCCGCGCCGCCCGCGGTGTCCGAGACGAAGGTGACGGGCGTCATCGCCACGGCCAGCCCCAGCGGCCAGCGGCGCCGAAGCCAGACCGCCGCGCAGGCCAGGGCACCGATCAGCTGGTCCACGACGGCGAGTTCGTTGGGCACGTGGGGGTTGTCGGCGAGCGCCTCCACGGCGGTCGCGCCCACCACCACGGCCAGCAGGAAGCAGGAGAAGTCGACGACCCAGTCGCGGGCGGTGCGCCGGGGCCGCCGCCCGGCCCGTGCGGCGTCGGGGTCGAGTTCGTGCAGGAGGGCCGACGGGAAGAACCATCTGCGCCCGGTGCACAGCGCGGGCGTCTCTCCCATCGGCAGGGGGGAGGCGTGCCCCACGTCGTCACCACTCACGAGGGCCAAATCTACGCAGCGGAAGCCCGCCGCACCCGCCCTCGCGCGGGATCGTCGACCAAAGTCGCCCCGGCGCAGACTTTCGATGCCGTCGTGGCACCGGAGCGGGAACTTCCGCCCTCGGGGGCCCGCCTAGCGGCCGATGTGCGTGGGGAGCGCGCGGGGCGAGGCTGACGGCATGAAGCAGGTACTGGAGGTTCTCGGCTTCCTCGCCCTGGTCCAGGGAGTGGCGGGCCTGGTGCACGAGTTCACCGACTGGCACTGGGGCCTGGTGCGGCGACTGGGGTTCCTCGACGGCTACGAGATCTACGCGAGCGTCGCGCTGCTCGTGCTGGGGGTCGCCCTGTTCGCGGCGGCCGGGAGCCGGAAGTCCGTCTGAGCGGCCTGACGGATGTCCGGCCCGCGGCCGGGGCGGGGTTGTGGACTGCTGCCGGAAGACTGCGCGGTAGTGACTTCTGATGAGTGTGGGTGAGTGCTGGTTTGGGCCTGGTTGTACGGGCCGGTCTTCTCGGATGCGGTGTGCTCTGCGTCCCGCTGCGAGAGGGGAACGAGAGTTCCTGGGTCGAATGGGTGACCTTTGCGAGTGGTGCTCGTTGAGTGTCGTGACGGAGGCTTTCGGGGCGGGCGGGGGTGAACGGGCGGGCGCGTTAAGCGAGTTGACGGCGTCGTTCGCGGTGCCCGGTCCTTCCGGGGTGGCCATCCGGGACCGGTTGCGGGTGTCGGCGGCGGATGCGGTGGTGCTGACCGAGGTCGGAACGTTGCTGGGGTCACTGGCCGCCGGTGATCTCGCGGAGCGGACCCGGCAGGGCGTGGCGCACGATGCCACGTCGTGGGCGGTGCGCAAGCGGAAACTGACCGGGCGCTCGTCGGCGCGCTGGGCAGGCAGTATCACCAAGGCCACCCATGACCAGTGGGCGCTGGCGCGGCGCGGACAGGCCGTCCATATGGGCTGGCTGCGGGGGCAGATCGGCTCGGTCGAGGCGCGGCTTGCCCGTCCGCTGGGCGCCAGGGCCGACAAGCGGGCAGGGCTGGTGCGCGGGTATGCCTCCCGGGGCGAGTGGCATGCCAAGGCGCGTCGCCTGCAGGTTCTGAGGGACCGTCTCGCGGTGGTGGAGGCGGACTGGGCGGCGGGCCGGGTACGGGTGGTGCGCGGCGGCAAGCGCCTCGCCCGCACCCGCCACCACCTGGCGGCGGCCGGGCTGAGCGAACAGCGGTGGCGGCAGCGGTGGGAAGCGGAGCGGATGTTTCTGGCCGCGGACGGGGAGTCCGGCAAGCGCTTCGGCAACGAGACCATCCGCGTCACCGACACCGGACAGCTCTCGATCAAGCTTCCCGCCCCGCTGGCTCATCTGGCGAACGCTGCGCACGGCCGGTATGTGCTGGAGGCGACCGTGCGGTTCCAGCACCGGGACACGCAGTGGCGCGACCGGATCACCGCGAATCGGGCGGTGGCGTACCGCATCCACCACGACACCGGACGCGGCCGCTGGTATGTCACAGCCTCCTGGCAGCGCGCCGCCACCCCGGTACTCCCGCTTGAGGCGGCGCTGGCCCGGGGGGTGGTGGGGGTGGACATGAACGATGACCACCTGGCCGCCTGGCGACTCGATGTGCACGGCAATCCGGTCGGCGCACCACAGCGCTTCTTCTACGACCTGTCCGGTAGCGCGGATCACCGGAACGCGCAGCTCCGGCACGCCCTGACCCGGTTGCTGCACTACACGCAACGGTGTGGGGCGGCCGCGATCGCCATCGAAGACCTCGACTTCACCGACGGCACCAGCCGGGAGAAGCACGGCCGCAGCAAACGCTTCCGCCGGCTGATCTCCCGCTTCCCGACCGCGAAACTCCGCGCCCGGTTGGTGTCGATGGCCGCCGAACAAGCCATCGCTGTCGTCGCGGTCGACCCTGCCTATACCTCCCGGTGGGGTGCCCAGCACTGGCAGAAACCGCTGAGCACTCCGGCCCGCACGATTTCCCGGCACGATGCGGCGAGCATCGCGGTCGGGCGACGCGCCCTCGGACACCGATCAGGCGACGGACGGCACCGCCCCCGCAGCACCAGAGTGATGCTGCGGGGCATCGGACCGTCCAAGAACGGTTCAGCACGACATGCTCCCGCTGGAGTCGGTCAGCGCGGCCGTACGCGACTGCACGGACGGTCTGGCGCAAGCCGTCGCCTTGATCACGGAGGGGTACGCCGAAGGCCAGAGGGCCGCCGGTGTAGCGCATTCTCGGCTTGGCGTCGGTCGCTGCCGCGACGATCTGCGTTCGCGGGAAGTTCACCCGCGCTCCCGCACCCTCACGCGTCCTCCGGCAGGCCGAACTCGCCGTACTCCGGGCGGCCCTTCAGGTCGTACGTCTGGACCGACACACCCGCGCCGGTGACGCTCCCGCCGGTGTGCTCGAACGCGGTCGGTACGGCGCCCTCCGTGAACAGCCGGAAGCCGGAGCCGAGCACGACCGGGAAGGTCAGCAGGTGCAGCGTGTCCACGAGGTCGAGCGCCAGCAGGGACCGGACGAGGGCGCCGCTGCCGTGTACCTGGACCTCGCCGTCGGTGCGCTCCTTCACGGCAGCGAGGTCCTCGGCGAGATCACCGGTCAGCACCGTGGTGCCCGCCCAGCCGGGGCCCGTCAGGGTCGAGGAAGGCACGTACTTCGGCAGGGAGTTGAGCCGGGAGGCGACCGGGTCGGCCGGGTCGGTCACCCTGGGCCAGTACGTGGCGAAGATGTCGTACGTGCGGCGGCCGAGCAGGAAGGCCCCCGGGCGGGTGAAGACCTCGCCGATGAACCGGCCGAAGTCCTCGTCGGCGTATGGGAAGCTCCAGCCGCCGTGGGTGAAACCGCCCCGTGTGTCCTCCTGCGGCCCGCCCGGGGCCTGGTAGACGCCGTCGAGGGTGACGAAGAGGGTGGAGACGAGCTTGCCCATGGCGGGTGCCTGCTTCCTGGTGTGGGTCCTGATGTCATCACTTCAGACCCCACCGGCCTCCGCAACTCATCGCTGGGCCGTACGCCCGCCCAGTGGAGCACTGGAAGGCCTGCGGCCACCCGCACGGCGTTGTCGCCGGTCTCACCTCGACGTCCGTTCGCCGCCAGCGCCGGTGTCGTGCGGACGCTGGGATGGACCCATGACTTCTCAAGGAACTCTGCACGGCAAGGTGGCTCTCGTGACCGGCGGGAGCCGTGGAATCGGCGCGGCGACGGCGGTGCGGCTGGCGCGGGAGGGCGCGGACGTGGCCGTCGGCCATGTGAACGGCAAGGAGGCGGCCGGGGACGTCGTACGGGCCGTTGAGGCGCTGGGGCGCCGGGCGGTGGCGCTGCGCGCGGACGCGGCGCAGGCGACGGAGGCGGCCGAAGTGGTGGACGCGGCGGCGCAGGCGCTGGGCGGGCTCGACATCCTGGTCAACAACGCCGGTGTGGGGGTGCTCGGGCCACTGGAGGCCCTGTCGCTCGCGGATGTGGACCGGGTCCTCGACGTCAACGTACGGGGTGTCTTCCTGGCCTCTCAGGCGGCCGCGGCGCGGATGCCCGAGGGCGGGCGGATCATCACGATCGGCAGTTGCATGGCGCAGCGGGTGCCCGGGCCCGGCGGGACGCTCTACGCGACGAGCAAGGCGGCCCTGGCCGGTCTGACGAAGGCGCTGGCCAGGGAGCTGGGCGGACGCGGGATCACGGCGAACCTCGTCCTTCCCGGCCCGATCGACACGGACATGAACCCGGCGGACGGGCCGTACGCGGCCGGCCAGGCGGCGATGACGGCGCTGGGGCGGTTCGGGACGGCGGACGAGGTGGCGTCGATGGTCGCCTACCTGGCGGGGGCGACGTATGTGACCGGGGCGGAGTTCTCGGTGGACGGAGGCCACGCGGCGTGAGGTACGTGGGGCGCACCGGTGCTGTCCGGCCGGTGCGCCCCACGGTCACGGCGTGGTTCAGCCGCCCAGTTCCTGATGGCGTGCCGCCAGCCGGCCCGTGCCCTCCTGGGTCAGGGAGCCGAACAGGCGGAGCCGGGAGATGCCTCCGTCGGGGAAGATGTCCACGCGCGCGTGCGTGCCGACGGCCGGGGCCGGCAGGACGAAACGGTGGTTGGTGTCGGGCTGGAGGCGGGTGCGGGGCAGGATCTCCTGCCAGTCGCCGTCCTCGCCGTCCCTGACCGACACCGACGCCCAGCCGGCGCTGTTGCCCTTGAGGTAGGCGGTGTCGATCTCCAGGGCACGGATCTGCGCCTGCGCGGCCAGCCGGTAGCGGATCCAGTCGTGGCCCTGGTCGCGGCGGCGGCGGGTCTCCCAGCCGTCGTCCATCTTGAGGGAGCGGCCCGGCTGGATGGTGTTGGAGGCGGGCGAGTAGAAGCGGTTGGAGGCGTCCTCTGCCCGGCCGCCGTTCTCCAGGGCGACGACGTCGAAGGTGCCCAGCGCCTCCAGCCATGCCGGGTCGGGGACGACCTCGCCGTGGACGCGCAGGCGAGCGATGCCGCCGTCGGGGTGCTGGCTGACCCGCAGGTGGGTGAAGCACTGCTCGACGTCGACGGCGAATCCGTTCGCCGCGTGGCCGCCGACCGGCGTGCGCGGGACGAGGGTCGTCCACTTGACGTCGTCCCCGAGGAGTTCCTCCGGCGACGGGGAGCCGATGACGCGGGTGCCCTCGACGGACACGGCCTGCGGGTAGTTGCCGCGGAAGTGGGCGGTGTCGACGACGATCCCGCGGATCACGCCCGGGGCGCCGAGACGCACCAGCGCCCAGTCGTGGTCCTCGGCGGTCGGCCAGGGGTGGCCGGCGGAGGCGCCCCGGCGGCGGCGCGTCTCCCAGCCGTCCATGATCTTGCCCTTGTGCCCGAAGTGCTCGGGGTCGAACTGGGCGGGCCCGGGCACCAGCAGGTTCTCGCGCTGGGCGAAGAACTCGTCGTTGGCGGCGATGACACCGGCACCGAGGCGCCGGTCGGCGAGGTCGGTGCACTGGGTGAAGGGGAAGTCGGCGGTGCGGTAGTCCGCGTACGGGTCGCCGCCTTGGTAGGGGTTCGCGTCGCCGGTGAAGCTGGGGATCGCCGTCACGATGATCAGGTCTTCCTTTCGGGTGTCCGGGATGGGCTTCAGTGGGTCCGGGTGAGAAGCCGCCCCTTCGGTTCGGTGAACTCGCCGTCCGCGACGATCCGCTGCCCCCGCAGCCAGGTGGACTTGACCACGCCGTGCAGCGTCTTGCCGGCGTAGGCCGTGACGCGGTTGCGGTGCTGGAGGGCGACCGGGTCGACGGTGAAGGTCTCGTCGGGTGCGAGGACGGCGAAGTCGGCGTCGCGGCCCACCGCGATGGCGCCCTTGCGGTCGTCGAGCCCGACCAGTTCGGAGGTGCGCGCGGACATCCAGCGCACCACGTCCTCCAGGCCGTGCCCGCGCCTGCGGGCCTCGGTCCACACCGCGGCGAGGCTCAGCTGGAGCCCGGAGATGCCGCCCCAGGCCGTCGCGAAGTCGCCGGTCTTGAGGTCGGCGGTGGACGGGGAGTGGTCGGTGACGACGCAGTCGATGGTGCCGTCGGCCAGCGCCTGCCAGAGCAGGTCCTGGTTGGCGGCCTCGCGGATCGGCGGGCAGCACTTGAACTCGCTGGCACCGTCGGGGACTTCCTCGGCGGTGAGGGTCAGGTAGTGGGGGCAGGTCTCCACGGTGATGCGCACGCCCTCCGCCCGCGCCTCGGCGATCATCGGCAGGGCGTCGCTGGAGGACAGGTGCAGGACGTGCACGCGCGCGTGGAGCGCCTTCGCCTCGCGGATGAGCTGGGCGATGGCGGTGTCCTCGGCGTCCCGGGGGCGGGAGGCGAGGAAGTCGGCGTATCTGGGGCCCGGTTGCTGCGGGGCGGAGGCGAGGAGGCGGGGGTCCTCGGCATGCACGATGAGCAGTCCGTCGAAGGCGGCGATCTCGGCCATGGTGCGGGCGAGGGGGTCCCGCTCCAGGTGCGGGAACTCGTCCACGCCGGACGGCGACAGGAACGCCTTGAAGCCGAAGACGCCCGCCTCGTGCAGCGGGCGGAGTTCCTTGATGTTGCCGGGCAGCGCGCCGCCCCAGAAGCCGACGTCGATGTGCGCCTTGTCGGCGGCGACCCGCTGCTTGGTGCGCAGGTGCGGGACGGTCGTGGTCGGCGGGAGGGAGTTCAGGGGCATGTCGACGAGGGTCGTGATACCTCCGGCCGCCGCGGCGCGGGTGGCGGTCCAGAAGCCCTCCCACTCGGTCCGGCCCGGGTCGTTGACGTGCACGTGCGTGTCGACGAGGCCGGGCAGCAGGACGTGGTCGCCCAGGTCTTCCAGGCGGGCGCTCTCCGGTACGGGCGCGTCGTACGGGAGGACGGCCGTGATCGTGCCGTCGGCGACCGCGACCGATACGGCGCGCGTCCCCTCGGGAGTGATGACACGCGTCGAGCGAAGCACCAGTTCAGCGTCGGACACCCGAACCCCTTACGTCCCGTCACTTCCGCTACTTCCGCGTAACGGAATTCAACTTTCTGTTGAAGGAGTCTTCACTCCCTCTTACCCGACGTCAAGGGCACACTTGACCGCGGTGCCCCTTGGCGCATACTCCTGGACGTTTCCACAAAGCGGAATTAGACTTCCAGTACGCAGAACGTAGCTATGTACAAGCGGGGAGTCAACCGACTCCCGGGTAGGCTTCTGCCCTTCCCGCCCGCCCCGAAAGGAACGCGCCGTGCCGACGTCCAGCGCCAGCACCACCGACTCCGCCCGGTCCTCCGCCAACGGCGGCGTCCAGTCCCTGGAGCGCGCCTTCGACCTGCTCGAACGGATGGCGGACGCGGGCGGGGAAGTGGGCCTGAGCGAGCTGTCCGCGAGCAGCGGCCTGCCCCTGCCGACCATCCACCGGCTGATGCGCACGCTGGTGGCCTGCGGGTACGTACGTCAGCAGACCAACCGGCGGTACGCACTCGGCCCGCGCCTGATCCGCCTCGGCGAGTCGGCCTCCCGGCTGCTGGGCACCTGGGCGCGGCCGTACCTGGCGCGACTGGTCGAGGAGACCGGCGAGACGGCGAACATGGCCCTGCTGGACGGGGACGAGATCGTCTACGTGGCCCAGGTGCCGTCGAAGCACTCGATGCGGATGTTCACGGAGGTCGGCCGGCGGGTGCTGCCGCACTCCACGGGCGTGGGCAAGGCCCTTCTCGCCGGTTTCCCGCCGGAGGAGGTGCGGGCGCTGCTCTCCCGTACGGGCATGCCCGCAGCAACGGAGAAGACGATCACGACGCCCGACGGCTTCCTCGCGGCCCTGGAGGACGTGCGCCGGCAGGGCTACGCCATCGACGACAACGAGCAGGAGATCGGGGTCCGTTGCCTCGCGGTCCCGGTACCGGACTCCCCCACCGCCGCGGCCATCTCCATCTCGGGCCCGGCGGGACGGGTCACGGAGGCGGCGACGGACAAGATCGTGCCGGTGCTCCAGCAGGTCGCGGGGGAACTGTCCGAGGCGCTCGCGAGTCAGAGCCCCGCATAGCGGCACGAACCCGCAGGGCCCGGCACCCCCACCGCGCCCTGACGGGGCCGTGACGACGACGACTCCGCGCGCGCCCTTGCGCGCGAACCGGCCCGGCGCCCGCACTCACCCCCGCGGCCCGGACCAGCCCGGAATCCGCACGGGATCCTGGCGGCCCGGACAGCCCGGCGTCAGCGCTGAACCCGGCGCTCGGGTCGCCCAACGTCCGCACGGCCCCCGGCGCTCGGGCCGGCCCGGCGTCCGCACTCACCCCCGCGGCCCGGACCAGCCCGGAGTCCGCACGGAAACCTGGCGGCCCGGACAGCCCGACGTCAGCTCGGCACCCGGCGCTCGGGCCGGCCCGGCGTCCGGTCCGCACGGAACGCCACAGCTCGGATCAGCCCCGCGTCAGCACGGGAACCCCACGGCCCGGAGCCGGCCCGGCGTCTCCCGGGCCCCGGGCGCGCAGGGAGGGACTAGCCCTGGCCCCGCACCTGCCCGCCGAAGAGATCCACCGCCCGCCGGACCTCCGTCAGTTCCGCGGACAGCGCGCTCACCGAGCCGATCGCGCCCGCGATCAGCAGCAGGGAGCGGCGCAGACAGGGAATCTCGGGGATGCCCTCGGCGGCCATGGCGGCCACGGCGGCCAGCTCCTCCTCGGCGATGGTCCGGTCGGCGAACTCGCCGGGATGGGCGGCCAGCCGGCGGCGCAGCCGCGACACGGCGGAGCGCAGCTCCGTCACGCGCGGGTCCTCGTCGCCGCCGGTCACGGGCCCCTGCCGCTTCTGCTCGACGCTCCGCAACACAGTCCTCCCCCTCGCACCTCACCGTGCGCATGCCCTTCCGACGCCAAGTCCCCCACACCGGGCAGCCGTCGGAGACCCGGCCGGTCGGTGCGGGCGACAGTAAACGACGCGGACCGCCGGGCGCCAGTCCATTGCGTCATCGACTTGTTTCGCTGAGTGACTTTCTGGCCCGAGGCGCACGCCCGTCCGACGCGCCCCCCGCACTGTCGCACCCCTGTACGGGGCGTGCGGTATGCAGGAGCCATGACGACACGGGAGACGACGAACGAGGCACCGGCGGTTGCGGGACTGCTGCTGGCGGCCGGTGGCGGACGGCGGCTCGGCGGGCGGCCCAAGGCACTGCTCCCGCACCGGGGACGGCCTCTCGTGGAGCACGCGGTGCGGGTGCTGCGCGAGGGCGGCTGCGCGACCGTCCACGTGGTCCTGGGCGCCCAGGCCGACGAGGTGCGCGCCCGGGCCTCGCTGCCGGGATGCGTCCTGGTCGACAACCCCGACTGGGAGCAGGGCATGGGGACCTCCCTGCGCGCCGGGCTCGGCTCGCTCGCCGGTACGGGCGCCTCGGCCGCCCTGGTGTCACTGGTCGACCAGCCCGGCGTCGGACCGGAGGCGGTGACCCGGGTCCTCGCGGCCCACACCGGCGCGGAATCGCTCGTTTCCGCCTCGTACGACGGCGTGCGCGGCCATCCGGTGCTGTTCGGCGCCGCCCACTGGGCGGGCATCGCCGCGACTGCGCAAGGAGACCGAGGGGCACGCGCCTACCTGAAGGAGCACCGGCCGGAGGTCGCCCTCGTCGAGTGCGGGGACGTCGCCCGGCCCTTCGACATCGACACCGAAGCCGATCTGGCCCACCTGGAGTGAGCGGGGTGGCACGGAGCGCCACCTTGCCTCGACCCGGAGAATCTCGACATCAACAGACGATTGAACTTCCACCATGAGGAAACTAGTATCCACTGTTCAGAAGCGTCCGTCTGCTCCGCGGACGCCGAACGCCGTATCCGGGAAGACTGGCACCCGGTGCCAAGCACGCCGGCTCGTCTTCACAGCTCGCTGAAGGAAGTGACCGTTCATGTCCGCACCAGCGCCGTCCCCGCTGGCCATCGTCGACGCCGAGCCCCTGCCCCGGCAGGAGGAGGTCCTCACCGAAGCGGCGCTCGCCTTCGTGGCCGAGCTGCACCGGCGGTTCACACCCCGGCGTGACGAGCTCCTCGCCCGCCGCGCCGAGCGCCGCGCCGAGATCGCCCGCACCTCCACCCTCGACTTCCTCCCGGAGACGGCCGCGATCCGCGCCGACGACTCCTGGAAGGTCGCCCCGGCCCCGGACGCCCTGAACGACCGCCGGGTCGAGATCACCGGTCCCACCGACCGCAAGATGACCATCAACGCCCTCAACTCGGGCGCAAAGGTGTGGCTCGCGGACTTCGAGGACGCCTCAGCGCCCACCTGGGAGAACGTGGTCCTCGGCCAGGTCAACCTGAGCGACGCCTACACCCGCACCATCGACTTCACCGACCCGAAGTCCGGCAAGTCCTACGCCCTCAAGGCGAACGAGGAACTCGCCACGGTCGTCATGCGCCCGCGCGGCTGGCACCTGAACGAGCGTCACCTCGTCGACGCCGACGGCACCCCGGTGCCCGGCGCCCTCGTCGACTTCGGCCTGTACTTCTTCCACAACGCCCAGCGCCTGCTGGACCTCGGCAAGGGCCCGTACTTCTACCTCCCCAAGACCGAATCCCACCTGGAGGCCCGCCTCTGGAACGAGGTGTTCGTCTTCGCGCAGGAGTACTGCGGCATCCCGCAGGGCACGGTCCGCGCGACCGTCCTCATCGAGACGATCACCGCCGCGTACGAGATGGAGGAGATCCTCTACGAGCTGCGCGACCACGCCTCCGGGCTGAACGCCGGCCGCTGGGACTACCTGTTCTCCATCGTCAAGAACTTCCGTGACGGCGGCGCCAGGTTCGTCCTGCCGGACCGCAACGCGGTGACGATGACGGCCCCGTTCATGCGCGCCTACACCGAACTCCTCGTCCGCACCTGCCACAAGCGCGGCGCCCACGCCATCGGCGGCATGGCGGCCTTCATCCCCTCCCGCCGGGACGCGGAGGTCAACAAGGTCGCCTTCGAGAAGGTCCGCGCCGACAAAGACCGCGAGGCCGGCGACGGCTTCGACGGCTCCTGGGTCGCCCACCCCGACCTGGTGCCGATCGCCATGGAGTCCTTCGACAAGGTTCTCGGCGACAAGCCCAACCAGAAGGACCGGCTGCGCGAGGACGTCGACGTCAAGGCGGCCGACCTCATCGCCGTCGACTCGCTCGACGCCAAGCCCACCTACGCGGGCCTGGTCAACGCCGTGCAGGTCGGCATCCGTTACATCGAGGCCTGGCTGCGCGGCATGGGCGCCGTCGCCATCTTCAACCTGATGGAGGACGCCGCCACCGCGGAGATCTCCCGCTCCCAGATCTGGCAGTGGATCAACGCGGAGGTCGTCCTCGACAACGGCGAGCAGGTCACCGCCGATCTGGCCCGCGAGGTCGCCGCCGGGGAACTGGCGAACATCAAGGCCGAGATCGGCGACGAGGCCTTCGCGGCCGGCAACTGGCAGCAGGCGCACGACCTGCTGCTGACGGTCTCCCTCGACGAGGACTACGCCGACTTCCTGACGCTCCCGGCGTACGAGCAGCTCAAGGGCTGACTCACTGCGCGGACGGCTTCTCCGAGTGGCCCAGGGGCTTCCCCGGGGCCACTCGGTCGCGTACGGCCTGCTTCACGGCCGTCGGCTCCGGGAAGCCCTGCTCGCGCCGGTCCCAGACGACCTCGTCGCCGACGCGGACCACGAACACCCCGCCCGTGCCGGGCTTCAGGGCCAGTTCCGTGAGTTCGGCCTCGAAGGTCGTGAGCAGTTCCTGCGCCAGCCAGGCCGCGCGGGGCAGCCAGCGGCACCGGGTGCAGTACTCGATCTCGACCCGCCGCGCGGCGCCCGGGGAGTCCCCCGACCGTTCGGTCTCGATCCGCTGAACGTCCGTCATCCGAGGTGCACCGACCCATCCTGCTGAACCGCGGGCTTGCCGTGCAGGTCGGGCACCTGCTTGAGCCACGCGGGGCGTCCTTGCTGGTTCTTCGCCGTCCGCAGGGCCTCCTCGGCGGCGAGTTCCTCCCGGGTGGGGAAGCCTGTGGGCAGCCAGTGGCGGGAGGCCTGCACGCGCGCGTGCAGATACGTCACGTACGCCTCGCGCACCTCGTCCGCGGTGGCGAAGCCCGGCTCGTCGGCCAGCCAGGCGTCCGGGACCTCGGCGAGGATCCGCCGCAGCAGCTCCTCGGTGACGCGGGGCGCCAGCTCGGCGTCGGCGGCCCGGACGTCGGGCCCGTAGTGGCCGAGGGCGTGGTGCCGGAAGTCGTAGGCCTTGCGGGGGTCGGTGGCGTCCCAGCGGTGGTGGAAGACCAGGGCGGCGCCGTGGTCGATCAGCCACAGGCGCGGGGGTGCGACGCCGAGGGTGGGCCAGACCATCAGGTTGGAACTGTGGACCGTGCGGTCGACGTTCACGGTCAGGGCGTCCAGCCAGACGATCTTCCCCGCCTCCAGCGGGTCGACGGGGAAGACCCGGGCGATCTCCGGGGTGAAGTCCCGGGCGCCCGGCAGGTGGTCCATGCCGAGGTTGAGGCCCGCGCTGGCCGCGTGCAGGCCCCGCACCTCCTGATGCGGCTCGTCGTCAGCGATCGCGGGGTCGAAGTGCACCAGGACCAGCTCGGGGAAGCGCAGCCCGAGGGCGCGGGCCAGCTCCCCCACGATCACCTCGGCGACGAGTGCCTTGCGGCCCTGCGCGGAGCCGGTGAACTTCACGACGTAGGTGCCGAGGTCGTCGGCCTCGACGACTCCGGGGACGGAACCTCCGGATCGCAGGGGTTCGATGTAGCGGGTCGCGGTGACCTCTCTCAGCATCTTCAAAGGCCCCACACTTCGATTGCCTTACATTTCACGGCCGGCTCCAACGCGGTGCAATCCGGGAAACCTCCCCGTTCAATCCTGGGGAGAATCTGGGGAGTTTCGGCTGGCATGCTCGTCTCCCGTTCTCCCCAGCAGTCCGTCAATAGCGGTGCGCCCCCTACTTCCGGCCTCCGGCATGAAGTGAGCATAGTAACCAAGCGTGACAGCCGGGGAGGAGTGCCCGAGCCATCGCGCCAGCGTCACCACGGACTCCCCCGCCTCCAGCATGATCGAGGCGTAGGTGTGCCGAGCTCGTGGAAACCGTCCTTCGGCGCCGCCTCCCACTGCCAGTCCTTCGCACCCTTGGCGCGCGGCGGAATGACGCCGGCCTTGGCCGACGCCGGCTATTCGGTGCCGCGGACCGATCCCATCACGGACTCGGAGCGCCGTCTCCAGCGGCCACGCTTCGCGTCGCTCCTTTGGCGCCTTCGGCCAGCGCACGGACTTCGCGTTCATGGGGTTCCTGGCGAGCCGCTTGTCGTCGACGGCAGCCTCCAGAATGCTCGACAGCTCGGACAAGATGCCGCGCCGGTAGTCGACCGAGGAGACTGTCGTCTCCAACGTGGCTATGTACGCGCGAAGTTCGGCCGCCGTGATGTTCCGGAGCGGGAATTCGCCCAGATGCGGAATGGTGTGAAGGCGTGCCCTGCGCTCCTGGTTGTCCTGGGTCCTTGGAACGCCCCTGGTGCCCGGCGCCCAATGCGAGGCGATGTAGTCGGCAAGCATGATGGATCCATCGCGAGGGTCCACGAATTCCCCGCGCTCCTCGCGGGACTCCTGCCAGCGGGACAGGTCGGCGGGCAGCCCGCGGCGGTTGGCCATGCGGATCGCCCGCACGATCGCTACCCAGCACATCAGGCGCGAGTACAGGAAGTTTTTGCGACCGCCGCGGGTCTCCCGGATGCCCCCGTCTGAACCGTGCCGGCCCGGCACCCGGCTGGACCGTCTGCACTGTGTGTTCTCAACGAAATGGGGCCTGCGCCCGATGGCCTTCTCCTGCCCTGGCGATGAGGGTGGAGGGCCAAGGGGAGAGTGTCCGTGAACGCGGTGGTCTCCCTGCTCGGCTGATGTGGGAAGGGACTGTTTCGTGATGTCGCTGAACTCCACGGCCCACGCTGGTTCTACTGTCGAACGCCTCAGTGTGCCTGAGGCACGCCACCGTCTGGAACACGAGCGCAGCGCACGTCTCGACCAGCTGCAGGCTGTCGACGAAGCCTCCGGTGGTGTTCCGCAGACCGATGGTCTACAGGTCGTGCAGAGGGGGGCGATCGAACAGGCGCTGATGGAGATCGACGCCGCCTTCGGGCGGCTGGAGCAGGGCACGTACGGCATCTGCCAGGGGTGCGGCAGGTCGATCCCGATGGAGCGGCTGGAGATCCTGCCGTACGCGCGGTGCTGCGTGCCCTGCCGGCAGCGCGCCGGCTGATCAGCGCGGCCTCCCTGTGGAAAGTGGTGAAGTCGTGAACCAGCAGGTCATCGATGCCGTCAGCAGTACGGGCCTGAGCGCGGCCGAACTGTCTGCGCTGCGGGAGAACCTCAACGAACAGCGTGCCTTTCGCCTGGACCAGCTCGCCCAGCTCTGGCAAGGCGCTCCCGCCCGAGCCCAGCGCGCCCGCGAACGCGCTGCGGTCGCCCAGCTGGAGGTCCACCTCAAGCTGTGTGCCTCGGCCCGCATGGTCCTCGCCGACGTCGAAGCCGCTCTCGAGCGCATGGATCAGGGCACGTACGGCATCTGCCAGCAGTGCCGACACCCCATCGAGCCGGCACGGCTGCGCATCGTGCCGCAGGCCCGCTACTGCGGGCGCTGCCACCAGGTCAGGGAGGCCCGCTCATGATCACCATCATTCGTCGCCCTCGGTGGCCGGCCTGCCGACGCTGCCCCGCGATCGCCATCGACCTGGGCAGCGCCCGAACCCGCGCCTGGACAGCCGGCCGCCACGGCATCATCGACGTGCCCACCGTCACCGGCCCGGACGACCTCGCCGCCCATCCCGTCCAGCGCGGCACCATCGTCGATCCGGCCGGTACCGCGCGGATGCTGTCCCGCCTGCTTGCCCACCGCATCCCCAAGGACGCGCAGCCGGTGATCGCGTTCACCATGCCGGTCCTCAGCGGCCAGCAGCACTACACCACCGCCGTGGGCGCCCTTCAGACGCTGCGCCCGCGCACCGTGCTGGCGCTCGACAGCGTCATGGCCATCGCCCTGGCCACCGGCGCCGACCCGTTTCGTCCGCTGCTCGTGATCGACATCGGCTTCCACCTGATCGAGGTGGCGCTGCTGGCTGACGGCGAGATCATGACCGCCCGGCGGGAAGCCAGGGGCACCCGCGGCCTGGAGGACAGCGGCCCGGCGGATCTGGTCACTGACATCACGGCCGTGGTCACCACGATGATGCGCGACGATCCGCTGCCGCAGTTCGTCGACGCCCTTGACCGCGGGCCGCTGCTCGCCGGGGGCGGGGCCCTGCGCCCGGAGCTGGTCTCCCAGCTGTCCGCGCAGCTGCACGCGCCCGTTCAGCCGGTGCCCCAGCCGCACACGGCCGCCGTGCGCGGAGCCGCCGAGGCCCTGCGCTCCGCCCAGCACCACCCCTCGCTGGGGCCCCCTTTGCACCCCACCCCGTGATGGAGCTGCCCCCAGCGGCTCCTGCTCCCCCCGACTCGTGGCTGGAGGCGACGTGCCCGACCCGATTCCGCGAGCTCAGCCGCCGCCGATCCGCACCGTCCGATGGTGGCGGTGGCGGCGCAACCCACTGCGCCGCCCAAACGACCTGCTCCAGGCATGGATCGGCCTCATCCTCGCCATCACCGTGGTGATCACCGCCCCCCTGACCGCGTGGGCGGTCGGCACCACCGTGCACGACAGGCTCACCGCCGCCGCGAACGAACAGGCCCGCTCCGGAGGTGACACCACGGCCGTGCTCCTCAACGACGCTCCTGGGCACCCGGAGCCCGGCTCAGCAGAAGCCAGAGAAACCCAGTACCCGGTCAAGGTCCGCTACACCGCACCCGACGGCACCGCCCGCACCGCCACCACCGACGTCGACCCCGGTCTTCCGGCCGGGCACCGCGTAGAGGTGTGGACCAACGCCGAAGGAACGCTGACCAAACCGCCCATGCCCCCGGATGGGATCCGCAACCGCGCCGTCGGCGCGGGCGCCCTCACTGGCATCACGATGCTCATCACCGGCACACTCGCCTACCGCCTCACCGCACGCGTCCTGGACCAGCGCCGCATGCGCGCATGGGAGACCGAATGGCAGCAGACCGCCCGCCGGTGGACCACCTCCCCATGAGTCCGAGCGCCTGCCGGCCGGCGGCTGGGTCATCGGCTCTCTGGAAGGCCAGCGGCCCGCAATCCACGCACCGGGTAGGCCCTCGTCGGCCGGACTGCACGGCTCGCCGACCGCTCCATGGCTTCCGGGCCCGGCCGGACTGTCATCGAAGACTCTCTGGGATGCTCGCGGTGTGGAGATGAAGTACTAGCACTCCGGCGCGGTTTTGTAATCCACCCAGCGACTCCGTGGCTGAGCACCGCAATTGGCTGGTGGGCACGGGGTGCCGGGCCTCCGGCGATGGCGCACTCAGCTGACGGCAGGGAGCTGCCGAGCGAAGCGGCGAACGGCATCAGTGAAGGCGTCTGGGTCGTCGAAGTTCGCGAGATGTCTTGCCCGCGGGATCAACTCGACGCGAGCGTGGGAATGTGCGCGGGCGAATTCCGCCTCGCCGCTCCGGAAGACGGCGTCCTTCTCGCCGTTCAGAATCAGTACCGGAGCTTTGACAAAGCGCATCGCGCCCGCGTCGAAGCGTCCCAGTACCTCGCCCCAGGCTGCCGGCAGGGTATGGAAGGCGTAGCCGGAATGGATGGTCGCCTCCACCACTTCTGGTGGATAGAGCCGCCGCAGTAACCGGTCGTTCCACTGGGCCAGCCAATCCGCCGGTACGCGAGGGACCAGTCTGGCGACCCACCGATATGGCGCTGCCCAAAGGCCGCGGGTGGAGGCGCTGGCTCCCGCGAGGATCAGCCCGCGCAGTAGTTCTGGACGACGCCGCGCGAACTCAAGCGAGGCGTATCCGCCGAGCGAGTGCCCCACGACCAGAGCTGGCCCACGGTCGAGCGAGTCCACCGCGGAAGTGATGATCTCTGTCGCCCTGCTCAGGCTCCAGGCTTGAGTCGAGCGCTGCCCATGGCCGGGCAGGTCGACGGCGACTACCGGGAATTCGTCCCGGAGTGCAGCAAGCTGCACGCTCCACTGTCCCGCGCTGAAGCGCGTCCCGTGAACGAAGACTATGGGCACTGCATCCGCTGCCGTCATCGGTTCCCCCAGGGTGTACCGTCCAGCCGACTCTACCGGCGCGGTCTCCCTCGCGATCAAGGAATACGCTGGAGTGCTCAGCCCAACTGCGGTGCCTGGCGGAGCGCGAGCGACGGGGCGGCAGCAGCGCATGCCCGAGCAACGCCGCCCGGAGATGCTCCACTCGAGATTCCTGGCCCCCTGCGGGCTTCGTTCCACCCCGCCCAGAGGCGTCACCGGCGGGCGTCTGGAGCCGCCCGGGTTCGGGTACTCGTAACGGCCCTGGGACCGATGCCCGCCGGGAGTAGCCATGACCAGTGCCATGCAGCAGCCGGAGCGCCCCGTCGTGGCCGGTATCGACAGGGGGCCTGGCCATGAGGATCTCGTGCGGTTCGCAGCCCGCGAGGCAGCGTTGCACACACGCCCCCTGCACATCGCGCACGCCTTGGAGCTGCCACTGCCCGGAGGATCCGTCTCCGACGAGGAGGAGAGCCGCTCTGCGGCCAAGGCGAGTGCCCAGCTCGTGGAGCATTACGAGCGACTGGCCCGCGATGAGGTTCCCGGCCTCTTCGTCGGCGGCGAGCTGATCATGGGTACTGCGGCGGACGGGCTGATCGAACGCTCTGCGGATGCGGAGCTGATCGTGATCGGCCATGGGGGCGGTGGTGGGTTTGCCCGGCTGCCACTGGGATCGGTGAGCTGGCAGGTCGCCACACACGCCGAGGGCCCGGTCATCATCGTGCGTCCCTCGGAGACGGCGGAGCGGCCGGACAATAGTGTCGTGGTCGGCGTCGACACCGACGAGGTCTCGCTGCGGGCCCTGGACATGGCGTATCTGGAAGCCGGTCTGCGCGGTGCTCGTCTCGACGTGGTGCACTGCGCCTTCGATGTCGCCACGTCTCCCACAGGGGCCATCACAACCGTCCCGGTGGACCCCACAGGGGTCAGAAGCGGCCAGCGGGAGTTCTTCGACTCCGAACTAAGAAGACGGCGCGACCGCCAACCCGGCGTAGAAGTGAACCTGCGCATTGAGCACTCCTCACCCGGACCGCTGCTCGTCGAAGCTTCCACCGGTGCGTGCCTGCTGGTCGTCGGCTCCCGTCGACGCACTGGGATTCGCCGACTCCTGCTCGGGTCGGTCAGCGCCGCAGTGCTGCACACCGCACACTGCCCCGTCGCCGTAGTACCTGTTCAGCGCGACAGCTGATCCCGTCGTGTGCTCCGGTCATGGCGGGGCTCCCGGGAGCCCAACCGTACTCACCCCGGACAATCCCCCTGTCCGTTCCGCACACCCCCACCGCCAGTCCCTCCGCCAGCAGTTCCCCGGAAGCCGGGACGGGCTCAGGTACGTCCCGCACCTCCAGGGAGTCCTCTTCGCCGGGTCGCACGGTCAATGAACGCATCGCCAACCTCGTCCTTCTCGTCCGCGGACGCCTGATGTCAGCGCGCCGCCGTCTTGTCTTGACGCATGTTGTGCCTTGACGTGTGTCCCGCCAGAGCGTTCCAGCACCCAGGCGGCAGGAGTAGTGGAAGGACACGTCCGGGTGCCGCTGTTGCCACCCGGAAAGGATG
This sequence comes from Streptomyces sp. NPDC012474, assembly GCF_042955185.1. NCBI lineage: Bacteria > Bacillati > Actinomycetota > Actinomycetes > Kitasatosporales > Streptomycetaceae > Streptomyces > Streptomyces sp. NPDC012474. Next base: position 91,093 of record NZ_JBIBEP010000008.1, on the reverse strand, counting down.
AGCCGCTCAGGGCTTGAAGGGACCGGGCATACGACCCCACTTCAGGGACGTACCGATTCCTGAACCTCCCTGCACATTGGGTTCCGAGACAAATGGGTGCTCGTCCCGATTCCAGCCGCTACGGAATGCGGGAGACCCTGGAGCGGAGCCGCCATTCCGGCTCGATGGTCCGAGGAAGGAGGAGCTGTGGCGCACTTCGACGAAAGGCTGCTGAAGGATCTCGAACAGCAGATGGAACAGAGCGATCCACGATTCGCCCAGGCCCTGGATTCCGGGCGCCCGCGCCGACCGCGGGAGTACGGACACGGACCAGCCTGGCTGGTCCTGGCCGGGGCTTTGGCCATGGTGGTCACTGGCATGGTGCTGCCGAACGGGCTGCTGATCGCAGCGGGCCTGGTCGTGGCGGGTATCGCGGGGCACCTGTTCGATCCCCACCGCGACAACGCCTTGGGACGTTTCTATCAACCATTACGCCAGGGGCACCGGTGAAGCCTCTGGCAGGGCCTGCCGGAGAAGCGATCGAGAAGCGGGAACGGGCACATGCCAAGACGGAGTAGATTCAACGGAACTCTCACGATTTTCGATGATGCGCGGCTGTCCCTAGCAGCGGCCAAGGGGTGATCGCCGTCATTCGCCCACCCGCACCAGCCACACGAAGCATGCAATCGTTCCATGACTGATCTGGTTGATCATCTCAACTGTGCTGGTAGTGGTGGAGATCTAACTCTGCCGGGCACTGGGAATGCTGAGAGTGACCGCGTTGGTCGCCCTCAGGAGCCGTTGCAGTCGGGCTTCCGGTGCCTCTCCAGTTGGTGGTGTTCACCGTCGCCGCCGTAGCCAACATGTGTACGTGCGCCCCATTGCTCTTCTTCGGGATTCGCCGCGAGTCGGCACTGTGCTGCGACACGGACCGGTCGGCACGGGAGCGACAGCCAGGACCAGTGCTCCAGTGCCGGGCCACGCCACGAATCCGCTGCTGCCCCCTGACGTCGTCGTACGGGGCTCTCGACCCTGAGACAAGACGCAGGTCGACGAAGCTGGTTGCTCACCTGGTCGAGTCATCGCCGACCAGCGTGGGCCAGACCTTGGGCGCTGAATCGCTGTTGCGGCGTGCACAGGCCGGGTGCCGCTCCGGCAGTCCGCCCGACCGCGTCAGTCATCGCGCGTTCTCGGCCGGGCGTGCGTGGCTGTGCTGCTTCTCCCTGGTGTGATCGTCACGACCACAGACGAGGAGAAGCCGATGGCCTCGACAGCCGACAGCAGCGCTGGTCTGCCTTCCCGGTGCCTGCCGGTGACGCATAGCGCCAGGCAGGTGATGGCGGTCGGCCCGGCAGTCTGGCATTCCGGCCGGGATGCAGGATTCCCTGTTTCGACGGCGCCGCAGACAGGTGCGACCTTCGCCGACCGAGCGTATATCGATACGACCGTGCCGTACCGTGGCCGGCTGCCGCGATGGCCGAGCCGCCGGCGAACCTCGCCCAGGGACGGGATCCGCTCACCGCGCCGGATCCGGTCCTGGCCGCGTCCGGCGGGTACTTCCCCGGTCTCCTGCCGACCCTCACGCGCACAGCAGCTCGCGCCCGAGTATCCCGGTCACGGCCGCCGTGCCCACCAGGCAGCCGCCGGCATCGCGAGGACGTGCGGATGACGTTGCAAGAGCTGTACCTCATGCTGCTGATCGGCGGCACGGTGCTGCTGGCCAGCATCGCCGCTGCACGCGCCGCTCACCGGCTGGGGCTGCCCAGCCTGCTGCTGTTCCTCGCGGTCGGTGTCATCGCCGGTGAGGACGTCATCGGTCTGGACTTCGACGACGCCCAGCTCGCCCAGTCCCTGGGCAACGCCGCCCTGGCGGTCATCCTCATCGAAGGCGGCCTGTCCACCCGGTGGGCGGACGTGAAGCGCCTGGTAGCACCCGCCGGAGTGCTCGCCACCGCGGGCGTGGCCGTCTCGGTCGCGGTCACCGCCGTAGGAGCCCACTGGCTGCTGGGCCTGAACTGGAGCCTGGCCCTGCTGCTGGGGGCGATCGTCTCCTCCACCGACGCCGCCGCCGTCTTCGCAGTCCTGCGCACGCTGCCGCTGCCGCAGAAGGTCACCGGCCTGGTGGAAGCTGAGTCCGGCTTCAACGACGCGCCCACCATCATCCTGGTGCTGGTCTTCTCCACCGCGACCGGCGACACCCCTGACCCGGCGCACATCCTCGGCAACGTGCTGTACCAGCTCGCTACCGGTGGCGCGATCGGGCTGCTGACCGGCCGCGTCGGCGCCGCCGCCCTGCGGCACATCGCCCTGCCCGCCACCGGGCTGTATCCGCTGGCCACCGTCGGCTTCGGAATCATCGCCTTCGCTGCCGCCGGAGCCGTGGGCGCCAGCGGCATCATCGCCGCCTACCTTGCCGGACTCGTCTTGGGAAACACCCAGCTGCCCCACCGCGCCGCCACCCGCTCCTTCGCCGAAGGAGCGGGCTGGCTCGCCCAGATCGGTCTGTTCGTCATGCTGGGCCTGCTCGTCACCCCCAGCGAGCTGCCCTCCGCTGTCCTTCCGGCTCTCGCAGCCGGCCTGATCCTGCTGCTGGCCGCCCGGCCCATCTCCGTCCTGGCCTGCTTGCTGCCCTTCCGTATTCCCTGGCGCGAACAGGCGTTCATCTCCTGGGCCGGGCTGCGCGGCGCCGTGCCGATCGTGTTGGCCACCTACCCCATCGTCTCCGGCATCGCCGGTGCGCGTGACCTGCTCAACATCGTGTTCGTCCTGGTGGTGCTCTTCACCCTCATTCAGGGTCCCACCCTGCCTGCCGCCGCTCGATGGCTGGGCCTGACCCGCCCCGGCGCGCTGCGCGAGATCGAGGTGGAAACCGCCCCCTTGGACGTCCTGGACGCCGACCTGCTCACCGTCACCGTTCCACTGGGCTCTCGCCTGGCCGGGGTGGCGGTCTTCGAACTGCGCCTGCCCCCGCCCACCGTCCTGACGCTGATCGTCCGGGAAGACGCCACCATCGTCCCCACCCAGGACACCATGCTGCGTACCGGAGACGAACTGCTCCTGATCACAACCCCCCGCGTACGCGAGGCCGCCGAACGGCGGCTGCGCGCGGTCGGCCGGCGCGGCAAACTCGCCCGCTGGCTCGGCGAACACGGCCATCCCGGCTCGACAGGCCCGGCTCCCCATGGCGGATCCTCGTCGTAGGTGCCCGCGAGTGGGTAGTCCCGCAGCTCCACGTAGCGGGACCGCTGCTGCCGGCCCGGTCACGGGAAGCCATCGGCATCAGCACCCATCTGCAGCGGGCTCGGTGATGCAGGAGTCAGGGGAGATGGGTCTCGCACCCCATCGACGCGCACTCCGCGCCCAGGGAGGCTGATACGAAGCCGGCGCGGGATGCAAGCGCGGTGAGCTCGGACGCCCCTGACGGACAGTGGCGTCAGGGGCGTATGCCAAAGGAGACTGAACAGGCTGTGTCGTTGTTCTGGCGGATCTTCGGATTCGACGCCGTGGTGCTCGGTATGGCCACAGCGCTGCCGCTGTGGGCACCGGTGACCGTTTCGGTGCCGGTGCTGCTGACCGAAGCGGTGATCCTGGTCGGCGGCCTGATCGTCATGCTGGTGGCCAACGCAGCCCTGCTGCGTATCGGGCTGGCCCCGCTGGACCGGCTCACTCATGACCAGCGTGGACCTGCTCCGTCCGGGCCAGCGCCTGCCCGTGGCCGGACACGGCAGGGTGGCCGAGCTGATCCGCACCTTCAACGCCATGCTCGACCGGCTGCGGGAGGAGGTCCTCAAACTCGTCGCCGAGGGCCATTTCTCCAAGGAGATCGCGGGGACGTTGTCCATCAGTGTCAAGACCGTGCAGCGTCATCGGGCGAACCTGCTGCAGAAGCTGGGACTGCGCGACCGTCTTGAGCTGACTCGTTATGCCATTCGGGCGGGTTTGATCGAGCCTTGAACCGCCCGCACCTCACGAAGCCTTGCCCCCGGTTCCACGTGCCGGATCGGGCTATGACGACCAGAGCCCGAGGAGGAGGCGGCTATGGCCCAGTCCCGTCGCGCCGTCACCCCGTGCGGCTGTCCGCGCCGCGCGGACACCGTCGGCAGGCTGCTACCTGTACTGGTCGCTTTCCTCGGCCTTCTGAGCATGCTCGGCACCACAGCTGCCGCCTCTTCCAGCGGCATAACGGCTTCGATCCCGGTGGTGGCTCAGGGAAGTGGCGGCGGTACGGCCCCGCACACCGACGACACGTGCACCACGAGCCGGGGAGTCCCGGCGCGAACACTCCGGGACACCACCGCTGAGCGGCACGCTCCGCCGACCGGGGGCACGCCCGTCCCACGATGCCCCGTGCTGCCGCAGCCCGAGCCGGGGGCGCTGCCGGCGCAAGCGCCAGAGGCGGCCGGACCTCCTGAGCACACCGCGTGGCACAGTGGGCGGGCGCCACCGTCTCCAGCCGGCGTCTGACATCTTCCCCTTTGTCTTCTTCCGCGCCGCCCGGGGCGGTTGCGGTACGTCTGCTGGAGGCACTCTTGACGCGCGCCACGCGTGTACGGGCGTTCTTCGCCCTCGCTGTTGTTGCCCTGTCGCTCTACATCGCCGCGGCCGTACCGGTCCGCCTCGGCCTCGACCTGCGCGGCGGGACGCAGATCGTGCTGGAAACCCGTGACTCGCCCACCGCCGAGGCAGACCCGGCGGCAACCGATCGCACCCTGGAGGTGCTGCGCCGCCGCGTCGACGCACTCGGCGTCGCTGAGCCGGCCATCGCCCGTTCCGGGGACAACCGGATCATCGTCGAGCTGCCCGGTGTGCAGGACCCGCGTGAGGCCGCGGACGTCCTGGGCCGTACCGCCCAGCTCACCTTCCACCCCGTGCTCGGCGCGGCCGAACCCGGACAGGCACCGCCCGAGCGGCCAAAGGAACGCACGCTGCCCGACGAATCCGGACAACGGCTGCGCCTGGGGCCCTCCGCGCTGACGGGAGCAGACGTCGAGGGTGCCGAAGCGCGGATCGACCAGCAGGGCGTGGGCGGCTGGTTCGTCAGCGTCGACTTCAAAGACGCGGGCGGCTGGGCGGATCTGACCGGTGCTGCAGCCTGCGCCCCGGCAGGCGATCCCACGCGCCGCGTCGCCATCGTGCTGGACGACAAGGTCATCTCCTCCCCGCAGGTCGACCCCTCGGTCGCCTGCCGCACCGGCATCACCGGCGGCAGCACCCAGATCACCGGATCCTTCAGCCAGTCAGAGGCCCGGGAACTGGCCCTGCTCATCAACGGCGGCGCCCTGCCGGTGCCGGTCGAGACCGTTGAACAGCGCACCGTCGGCCCCACTCTGGGCGCTCAGGCCATCCGGGCCAGCGCGCAGGCCGCCGTCATCGGCACCGTGCTGACCTCCCTGTTCCTCATCGCCGTCTACCGGCTCATGGGCACGCTGGCCGTACTGGCGCTGGCCTGCTATGGACTGATCTCCTACGCCGCTCTCGCCGCCCTGGGTGCCACGCTGACCCTGCCCGGGCTCGCCGGGTTCGTCCTCGCCATCGGAATGGCGGTCGACGCCAACGTCCTCGTCTTCGAGCGCGCCCGCGAGGAATACGCCACCCGCCGCCGCAAGGGCCTGCGCTCCGCCTTGACGGCCGGATTCCGCAACGCCTTCAGCGCTATCGCCGACTCCAACATCACCACACTCATCGCCGCCGGACTGCTGTTCTTCCTCGCCTCCGGCCCCGTGCGCGGTTTCGGCGTCACCCTGGGCATCGGCGTGCTCGCCTCCATGCTCAGCGCCCTGGTGATCACCCGCGTCCTCGCCGACTTCGCCGTCGCCCGCCGCGCCGTACGACGACGTCCCCGCTTCACCGGTATCGCCGGCACCGGCACGGTCCGCAACTGGCTCTCCCGCCGCAACCCGGACCTGATGCGCCACCGGCGGCGCTGGCTGGCCCTGTCCGCCGCGGCCCTCGTCCTGGCCACCTCCGGGATCGTCGTGCGCGGGCTGAACTTCGGCGTGGAGTTCACCGGCGGCCGGCTCATCGAGTACTCCACCAGCGCACCGGTGTCTGTCGACCGGGCCCGTGATGCCCTGGCCGACGCGGGCTTCCCCCGCGCTGTCGTCCAGACCTCCGGGGAAGACGCCCTGACCGTGCGCACCGACGAGCTCTCCAACGCCGAGGAGGCCCGGATCACCGAGACGATCGACGACCTGGCCGGCACCGCGGAGAAAACGCGGGACGAACTGATCGGGCCGAGCCTGGGTGCAGAGCTGCGCCGCGGCGCCGTCATCGCCCTCGCCGCGGCTCTCGCCGCCCAGCTGCTCTACCTCGCCGTCCGCTTCCGCTGGACGTTCGGCACGGCAGCGGTCGCCGCCATGGCACACGACGCGCTCATCCTCATCGGTGTGTTCGCCTGGCTGGGCAAGCCCATCGACGGAGTGTTCCTGGCAGCCCTGCTCACCGTCATCGGCTACTCGGTCAACGACTCCGTTGTCGTCTTCGACCGCATCCGGGAACTGTGGGCGGGCAGGAAGAGCGCTGCCGCGCCGCGCAAGACACCTTTCGCGCGCATCACCAACACTGCGATCCTGCAGACGGTTCCGCGCACCATCAACACCGGCATGGGCGCGGCGTTCATCCTGTCCGCGCTCGCCCTGCTGGGCGGGGACTCGCTGACCGACTTCGCCCTCGCCCTGCTCATCGGCATCGTCGTCGGCACCTACTCCTCGATGTTCACCGCAGCACCGCTGGCCGTCGAACTCCACTCCCGCGGCACCCCGCCACCGGGAACCACCCGCGGAGCGGGCACTCAGAGCACGCAAACGCCCTGACGCGGTACGTGTGAGGCGTCATGCTCCGCCCCGGAACATGACGCCGGCAGGGAGACGCCCCTACCCGCCGGCGGCGGGCCGGGCAGATGTGCGGCCAGTGCGGCAGAGCACCTCGCGCGTCGCCCATAGGGGCGCCGCCGCGAGGTGGTTACCTCGGTGCATGCCTGACTGGAACGCGGTCTTCGTCCCGAGCACCCCTGTCCTGGAGATCTTCCTGCGCGGCACGATCACCTTCCTGGTGCTGATGGCGATGATGCGGGCTGCCGGACAGCGCGAGGCCGGCGGCCTGGGGATCACCGACGTCTTCCTCGTGGTGCTGGTCGCGCAGGCGGTCGCCCCCGGCCTGGTGGGCGAAAGCCACTCCATCACAGACGGCGTCATCCTGGCAGCCACGGTCATTCTCTGGAGCCTGGTGCTGGACGCTGTCGCCTACCGGTGGCCCCGCCTGAGCCGCGTCATCAAGGCCCGCCCCCGACTGCTGATCGAACACGGCCGGCTCAACCACAAGGTCATGCGGCGGGAACTGATGACCAGGAGCGAGGTAACGGTCCAGCTGCGACTGCACGGGATCGAGGACATCTCGCAGGTACAGCGCGCCTGCCTCGAACCGAACGGGATGATCAGCATCCTCCGCCAGAACGGGACAGAGACCGACGAGCCGGCCCGACCCGAAGTGCTGTAGGACGGCGAACCACCACCAGCCCCGGCTGGGCCGCGCGGCCCGGGCTGCGCCACAGCGCGGCGAGTCCGGAACGGCATTGATCCGGTGCCCGCGCACACCGCCACCTCGGCCGGTTGCCCTCGGGCACGGTGACCACCTGGCGGTCACCGCCTCATCGGCCTTCTTGTGCTCCCGATCGGGCTGGAATGTGGTCTCACCGCGGTCGAGCGACGCCGAGCACGGAGAGCGCCTCGCGAACCATCTGGTGGGTGAAGCCCCACTCTTTGTCGTACCAGCTCATGATTTTGACCAGGGTGCCGTCCACGACCCGGGTCATCTCCGCGTCGACGATCGAGGCCCGGGAATCACCGATGATGTCGCTGGAGACGATCGGCTGCTCCGACACGCCGAAGATCCCGCGGTAGCGGTCGGTGGTGGCCTCCGCACGGAAGAGGAGCAGGGACTGCGCGCTGCGGGAATGGACCGCCAAGGGCCTGTCCGCTGACGAGCCCCGCCTCACTCGGCCGGTGCGACGGAGTCCGTCACCTCGACGGTCCCACGAACGATGACGACCGGACACGTGGCGTGCAGCGCACACTGCTGACTCACGGAGCCCAGGAGCGTTCGACGGAATCCGCCCATCCCCCGGCTGCCCACGACGAGGGCCGTGGCCCCCTCCGCCTCACTGGGCAGCACCTCGACGGGATTGCCCTTGACCAGACGCTTTCGCACCTTGGCAGCACCGGACTTGCCAAGAACCTGGTGCACCTGGTTGACGAGGGCCTGCTCGGCGATGGTTCTGTCGAAAGGAGTCGGTTCCGGTCGGCGCCAGGCGCGACGCAGCAGCATGAGTAGATCGGAACGCCGCGAATCCCCGTGACCGAATGGCGACGCCTGCACCCATGTCGGCCCATGGCTGAGCAGTCGAAGAACCCGACAGATCACCGGCCCCGGCGGGCGGTGGCTGCATGGTCTGTGAGCGCGCGGCGGGTGCCCACCGGCCCCGCCGGGGAACCGGCCGGGGACGCTCCCGACCCGCGCCGGACGCGGTCCTGGACCGGCTCGCGTCCGGGCGGTACACCAGCGCGGGGCGTCCGAGCCGAGCGACTCCTGCCGCGCCGGCGCGTATTCCGCGGCGCCCGAGCCGGCGGGGCGGTTGACCAGGACCGTCGCCGTCCGCGCGCTCCGTTTGCCGTCGGTGGCAATGGGGACCCGGCGGGGCATGAGCGCAACCCCACGTCGCCGCGTGATGCGGCAGAACCGGGTCCTGTGGTTGCTGGACCGTCTGGAGCGGGAGCCCCGGGCCGACGCGTTGATCGACACGCTCCGCAGGGGCGTGCGGGCCCTTCCCCTGGGGCGTGGCCGGGACCTGCTGCACGGCAGGTGGCTCGGGCACCCGGTGCATCCGCTGATGGTGCAGGTGCCGATCGGAAGCTGGCTGTCGGCGGCCGTCCTGGATCTGCGCCCCGGCCGCTCGCGCGAGTCGGGGCTGCTGATCGGGGTCGGGCTGGGCGCCGCGGCCCCCGCGGCCGTGGCCGGCTGGGTGGACTGGGCGGAGCTGCACCACCGCCAGCAGCGGATCGGGCTGGTGCACGCCGTGTGCAACACGGCGGCCGTCGGTCTGTACGCCGCTTCGCTCGTCAGCCGCGTCAAGGGGCGCCAGGGGCCGGGCCGGGCCTACGGCTTCCTCGGGCTCACGGCGGTCGGAGCCGGGGGGATGCTGGGCGGCCACCTGGCCTACCGGCAGGCCTCCGGCGCCAATCACGCCGAAGAGGTCCCGAACGTCGTCTCCCCGGGCTGGCACCGGGTCGGGACCGTCGACGAGTTCCCGGCCGGTGAGCCGGTGCGGCGCAGCGTGGACGACGTTCCGGTGCTGGTGGTGCGCGAGTCCGGCGGGGTGATCCACGCGCTGGCCGAGCGGTGCAGCCACCTGGCGGGGCCGCTGTCCGAGGGCGCCGTCGCCGACGGGTGTGTGCGGTGCCCGTGGCACGGCAGCGTGTTCCGGCTCTCCGACGGCTGGAACGTACGCGGACCGGCCACCGCCCCCCAGCCCTCCTTCGAAACGCGGATCACCGGCGGCGAGGTCGAGGTGCGCCTGCGGCACCAGGACGGCGGGGAGCCCGCGAGGCCCGGCCGGGAGCCGAACGGGCAGGTGCACGGAACACGATCGGGGGCTGCCGGTGGGCACGGCGACCATGGCTGACAACCGCCTCGCGCGCCGGCTGCACGGAGTGCTCCGGCGCACCCGCCGGGACTACGCGGCGGGGCACGATCGCCCGCTGGGCGGCTATCTCGCGGCCATGGCCGGTTTCGCGGCCTACACGGCGGCCCTGACCACGGTGGTACGGCGCAGCGGGCGCCCGCTGCCCGAGCGGCCCGAGCCGTGGGACCTGGTCCTGACGTCGGTGGCCACTTTCCGGCTCAGCCGGCTGCTGAGCAAGGCGTCGGTGACCAGCCCGCTGCGCGCTCCCTTCACCCGGTACGTCGGGCCGCAGGGCCCGGCCGAGTTGCACGAGGAGGCTCAGCCCGAGCAGGGCAGGCACACCGTCGGCGAGCTCGCGACCTGTCCGTTCTGCATGAGCGTCTGGGTGGCCTCGGCCCTGACCGCCGGCCGGCTGCTCTGGCCGCGCGCCACCCGTACGGCCATGGGCACGCTGTCCGCCCTGGCCGGGGCGGACGCGCTGCAACTGGCGTACGGGGCGCTGGTGGGCAGGACGACGGGCGACTGACGCGGCCCGGCGGCGCCCCTGGCCGGATGACGACGTCCCACCGCTCCGTCCCCCCTGGCCGGATGACGACGTCCCACCGCTCCGGTGCCCCGCCGGGACGCGGAGCCCGGCCATGGCCCTGTCCGTCGCCGGCGATCACAGCGGCCCTTTGACGCCCTGAGGTGCGGCCGGACACCGCGGGTGATCCGGAAGCCACACCCCCTTGTCAAGGCGATATTAGGTTAGGCTAACCTTCGCCGCGTGAGATCTGGTGAAGAAACGGCCGGCGGACCGCGTCTGCGCGGGCATCAGCTGTCGGCCACGGGCGTGACCGTGTCGTACGACGGCACGGACGTCGTGCACGACGCGGCGATGGCGCTGCGCCCCGGCGAGGTGACCGTCCTGGTCGGTCCCAACGGCAGCGGGAAGTCGACGCTGCTGCGGACGATCGCCCGGCTGCAGCGGGCCCGCCGTGCCGAGCTCAGCATCGACGGCGACACCGACGGCCTCGCCCTGTCCGCCCGGGAGTTCGCCCGGCACGTGGCCCTGCTGACACAGGGGCGCCCCACGCCGAGCGGGCTGACCGTGCGGGATCTCGTCGAGTTCGGCCGCTATCCGTACCGGGGCCGCTTCGGCCGGCCGGACCCCGACGCGCCCGCCGCCGTCGAACGGGCGCTGGCGCTCACCGGGGTGACGGACCTCGCCGAGCGCGGCGCCGACCACCTCTCCGGCGGGCAGTTGCAGCGCGTGTGGCTCGCGAGCTGCCTCGCCCAGGAGACCGGCGTCCTGCTGCTGGACGAGCCGACGACCTATCTCGACCTGCGCTACCAGGTCGAACTCCTCGACCTCGTCCGCGACCTGGCGGACGACCACGGGATCGCCGTCGGGGTCGTCCTGCACGACCTCGACCAGGCGGCGGCCATCGCCGACCGGATCACGCTGCTCGAAGCGGGCCGGATCGTCGCCGACGGCCGGCCCGAGGAGGTCCTGACCCCGGAGCGGCTGACCGCCGTCTACGGCATCCGGATCGACGTCGACACAGACCCCCACACCGGCCGGATACGGACCCGTCCGATCGGCCGGCACCACACCCGCACCACCCGAAGCGAAAGGCTCGGCACCACCTCATGAGACGTCTCCTGCTCACCGCTGCCACCACCACCGCCGCGGCGCTCACCCTCGCCGCCTGCGGCACCACCGAGCCGGCCGCCGACAGCGCGAAGAAGAAGACCACCGAGGCCATCAGCCTCACCGACTCCACCGGCGCGACGGTGAAGCTGGACGGCCCGGCCAAGAAGGTCGTCGCCACCGAGTGGAACGAGGTCGAGAGCCTCATCACCCTCGGCGTCGACCCGGTCGGCGTCGCCGACGTCAAGGGCTACAAGACCTGGGACACCGCCGTCCCGCTGAAGAACGAGCCGAAGGACATCGGCACGCGCGGCGAGCCGAGCATGGACACCATCGCCTCGCTCGCCCCCGACCTCATCGTGGCCAGCTCCGACCTGCCGGACGCCGCCGTGAAGCAGATGCGGAAGATCGCCCCGGTCCTCGAGATCAAGTCGGCGGACGCCTCCGACCAGATCGGGCAGATGTTCACCAACCTCGACCTCATCGCGAAGGCCACCGGCACCACCGACAAGGCCGAGACGGCCCGCGAGAACTTCGAGGCCAAGGTCGCCGAGGGCAAGAAGAGCCTCGCCGACGCCAAGCTGGAGGGCGCCGACATCGCCTTCGCCGACGGCTACGTGACGTCCAACCAGGTCTCCCTGCGCCCGTACACCAGCGGCTCCCTCATCGGCGCGGTCAACGAGCAGCTCGGCCTGAAGAACGCCTGGAAGGTCAAGGGCGACCCGGCCTACGGCCTCGGCACCACCGACGTCGAAGGTCTCACCGCCCTGCCGAAGGACGTGCGGTTCGCCTACATCGGCAACGACGACGACAAGTCCAGCAACCCGTTCTCCGGCCAGCTGAAGAAGAACGCCGTGTGGACCTCCCTGCCGTTCGTGAAGTCGGGTGACGTGCACCGGCTGCCCGACGGCATCTGGATGTTCGGCGGTCCCGAGTCGATGGAGGCGTACATCGACGCCCTCGTCGACGCGCTGACGAAGTAGCGGGGCCATGGCCGTCACCGAAGCGCCCCCCGTCACCCGTCCGCCCGCGGCCGCGTCCCGGACGGGTGCGGCCGCGGTGACGGCCGCTCTCGTCCTCCTGGTCGCCGCCCTCGCCGTCGTCGACATCACCCAGGGCACCGCCGCCGTCGGGCCGTCCCAGGTGTTCAAGGCCCTGACCGGGCAGGCCGACCCGGGCGACGCCTCCGTCGTCATCGCCTCCCGGCTGCCGCGGATGACCGCCGGCATCCTGGTCGGCGTCGTCCTCGGCATCGCGGGCGCCGTCCTGCAGGCCGTCAGCCGCAACGTGCTCGCCTCCCCCGACACCCTCGCCGTGAACGCCGGTTCGTACCTGGCCCTCGGGCTGGTCGGCGCGACCGGCGTCTCCCTGCCGCTGCTCGCCTCCTCCGGTGTCGCCTTCGCGGGCGGGCTGACGGCCGCCGCGGTCGTGCTCGCCCTGTCCGGCCTCGGCACGGGCACCGTACGGCTGGTCCTCGCCGGCACCGCGCTCGCGCTCGGCCTGAACTCCGTGACGGAGGGGCTGCTCCTGCTGTTCCCGCAGCAGACGGAGGGCCTCTACCAGTGGAACCAGGGCAGCATCAGCCAGAACGGCTTCGACGGCGTCCTGCAGATGCTGCCCGTCGCCCTGGTGGGGCTCGCCGGGCTGCTGCTGGTCGCCCGCCGGGTCGACGCGCTCGCCCTCGGGGACGACGCGGCGCGCGGGCTGGGCGTCCCCGTGCGGGCCACCCGGGTCACGGTGGTTGTCCTGGCGGCGCTGCTGTCCGCCGCGGCCGTCACGCTCGCCGGGCCCATCGGCTTCGTCGGCCTGTGCGCCCCCGCGCTGGTCCGTCCGCTCGCCCGCCGGTTCCGGGGGTTCGTCCGTGTGCGGGCGGTCCTGCCCGTGGCCGGTCTGGCCGGTGCCGCGCTGGTGCTCGGGTCGGACGTGCTGCTGCGGGCCCTCATCCCGGCGGACACGGCGGTCGCCGTCCCGACGGGCATCGTCACCAGCCTGGTCGGTGCCGTCTTCCTGGTGGTGGCGGCCCTGCGCCTCAAGGACACCGCCGGGGCCGACGCGCCGGACCGGCTGCGCATCCCGAGCCGGACGGCGTTCCTCGTCACCGTGGCCGCACTCGTCGCAGCGGTCGTCGGCGTCACGCTGGCCGGCGTCCTGCTGGGCGACAGCAAGCTCCTGCTCGGCGATGTCGCCAACTGGGTGCAGGGGCGGGCCGGGCAGACCGTCTCGTTCGTCCTGGACACCCGTGTGCCGAGGGTGCTCGCGGCGCTGTGCGCGTGCGCGGCGCTCGCCCTGGCGGGCACGCTGGTGCAGGCCGTGACCCGCAACCCCCTGGCGGAGCCCGGTGTACTGGGCGTTTCCGGGGGTGCCGCGCTGGGCGCCGTCCTGCTCGTCACCACCGTGCCCGCGGCCGGTTCCTGGGGGGGTCGCGGGCGCGGCCTTCGGGGGCGCGGCGCTGGCCTCGGCCATCGTCTTCGGGCTGTCCGCCCGGGGCGGTTACCGGCAGAACCGGCTGGTCCTCGTCGGTATCGGCATGGCGGCCGGTTCCACGGCCCTGATCAGCCTGCTCATCGTGCTCACCGACCCGTTCAACGCCGTCAAGGCGCTGACCTGGCTGTCCGGTTCGACGTACGGGCGGACCATGCCGGACGTGCTGCCCGTCGCGCTCGTGCTGGCGCTGGGCCTGGCCGTCGCGGTCGCCCGACGCGCCGAGCTGGACCTCGTCTCCCTGGACGAGGACACCCCGCTGCTGCTCGGTCTCGGACTGCCGCGGGCCAGGCTGGGCTTCCTGGTGACGGGCGTGCTGCTCGCCGCGACCGCCGTCGCCTCGGCCGGCACGATCGGCTTCGTCGGCCTGGTGGCGCCGCACGCGGCGCGTGCCCTCGTGGGCCGGCGGCACGGGCGGGTCGTGCCGGTGGCCGTGCTGCTCGGCGCGGCGCTGGTCTGCACGGCCGACCTGATCGGCCGTACCGTCATCGCCCCCGCCCAGCTGGGCGCCGGCCTGATGACGGCGGTGATCGGCACTCCGTACTTCCTGCACCTGCTGGTCCGCGGCCGGAGAACGACATGACGCCCGAAAGGGGCATCAATAGTTAAAGTACCCCGAAAGTGCCTGTTGTATGGATGCACACACAACAGGAGCGAGGGAGCATGGCCAAGGACATCACGGACCCGGGCCCGCCCCCGGAGGCGAGCCTGAAACCCAATGCGATCGGGTTCCTCGACGCCCTGGTCATCGGGCTCAACGCGACCTCCCCCGCGTACTCCGTGGCGGCGGTCATCGGCCCGATCGTGGCACTGGTGGGCATCTACGCCCCCGGGGTGATGCTCGCGTCGTTCGTGCCCATGCTGCTGATCGCGTCGGCGTTCTACTACCTCAACAAGGTCGACCAGGACTGCGGCACGACGTTCTCCTGGGTCACCCGGGCCATGGGGCCGTGGGCGGGCTGGCTGGGCGGCTGGGCCATCGCGATGACGGGCGTCCTGGTCGTCGGGTCGCTCGCGGACGTCGCCGTGACGTTCTTCCTGCTCGCCGTGGGCCTCGACAGCTGGGCGGACAACGACGTGGTGCGCCAGGTGCTGACGGTGCTGCTCATCCTGGTGATGACGGCGGTGTGCGTGATCGGCACCGAGGTGTCGGCCAAGGTGCAGAACGTCCTCATCCTGGCGCAGGTCGTCTGCCTGCTCGCCTTCGCCGTGGTGGCGCTGTACCGCGTCTACGCCGACACCGGCACCCTCGACGCCGTCGATCCGGAGTTCGGCTGGCTCGATCCGTTCGGAGCCGGCGGAGCGTCACTGACCGCGTCCCTGCTGCTGGGTGTGTTCATCTACTGGGGGTGGGAATCGGCGGTCAACCTCACCGAGGAGGTCGAGGACTCGGCCACCGCGCCCGGCAAGGCGGCCGTGTGGTCGACCGTGCTGCTGCTGGTGACCTACCTCGCGGTCGCCTTCGCGGTCGTGGCCTACGCCGGAACGGACTACCTCGCCGAGAACGCGGCGGAGGAGGAGTTCATCTTCGCCCTGCTCGCCGAGGAGGCGATGGGCGGCTGGGACTGGGTCGTCCTCATCGCCGTCTCGACGTCGGCGCTCGCCTCCACGCAGACGACGATCATCCCGGCGTCGCGCACGGGTCTGTCCATGGCCCGCCGGCACGCGCTGCCCGCGCACTTCGGCCGCATCCACCCGCGGTTCCGCACCCCCGACGTGAGCACGTGGTGGGTCGCGGGCATCGCCATCGCCTGGTACCTCGTCCTCTACCACGTCAGTGAGAACGCCCTCTTCGACTCCCTGACCGCCCTGTCCCTGCTGATCGCCTTCTACTACGCGCTCACGGGCCTCGCCTGCGCGGTCTACTACCGCCGCCAGCTGACCCGCAGCGCCCGCAACTTCTTCCTGATCGGCCTCGGCCCGCTGGTCGGCGCGGGGCTGCTGGCGTGGCTGCTGGTGGAATCCGTGGCGGACATGTCCGACCCCGAGAACAGCTACAGCGGCGTCTCGTGGTTCGGGCTGGGGCCGCCGCTGGTCATCGGCATCGGCATCGCCCTCGTGGGCGTGGTCCTCATGGTCGTGTGGCGGCTGACGGCGCCGGCCTTCTGGTCGGAACACCCGAGCGTGGTCGATCCGGACCTCGTCGACGGCAAGGAGTCCTGAACATGTCGGTGGTCCTCGGCTACGACGAGTCCCCGGGCGCCCTGAGTGCGCTGCGCGTCGCCATCGAGGTGGCGACCGCGTACGACGAACCCCTGGTGATCGTCCACGGCGTCGCCGCCCCCGGCGTCACGGGCGAGGAGTACGGCGCTCATCACGAGGCCGTCCGCGAGGCCGGCAGCACCGCGCTCTCGCACGCGGTCCGGGTGGCCGACGAGGCCGGTGTGCGGACGTCCGTGGAGCTCATCGACGAGCGGCCCGCGCAGGCGCTGATCGAGGCTGCGGCCCGCCACGGCGCCCGGGTCATCGTGGTGGGCACGTGGGGCGAGAGCCCGGTGCGGGGCGCGCTGCTGGGCTCCACACCGCACAAGCTGCTGCACCTGTCGACGGTGCCCGTGCTGTGCGTGCCGGCCCGGTCATGAGCCGCCCGGGCGGCGTCGCGCGTGCGGTGTGAACACGTACAGACCGAGAATGTCGGGCAGGGGCGCGACGCCGGGGCCGCCCTCGCGCACCCAGGAGACGACGTCCTCGGTGGCGGCCGGGTCGTTGACCAGCCCGAGCCACACCGGCCGGGCACCGGCTGCCCGGCCCGCCGCCGACGGCTGGACGACGACGACGTTGGCCTGGTCGCAGACGTCGAGGCAGTCGGAGATCCGCACCGGACCCGCCGCGCGCAGACGCTCGGTCTGGGCGGCGTGATCGACGCCTCTGATCTTGCGGGTCCCGCAGCAGCAGTCCCGGCAGACGACGATGCGGCAGGGAACCCCTGCTTCCGGCGTCGCGGACATGCCGCTCCCTCCCTCTCTGCGCGTGGCGATGATCATGTCAGGCGGGTGTCGGGCCCGGAGGGCCGGGTCCCTTCCCGGAGCGGGTTGGGCAGGGGCCGGTAGCGGGCGTCGGCGCCGTCCGCGCCCGTCCACCGCAGCAGCAGGTTGGTCTTCGCGGGGAGGGTCGGCGAGCCGAGCAGGGCGTGGATCTCGGGCAGGTCGTGGCGGGCGAGTTCGCGGCGGGCGGCGGGCCAGGGGTCGAACCCGGGGTGCCGTTCGGTGAGGGCGCCGGCGATCTCGGTCAGGTGGTTGACGACCAGGCAGTACACGAGCCGCTCCCAGCCGGCCTGCCGCGACACCTCCGGCAGCAGTCTCACGCCCTCGGCGTCCCGGTACAGCGCCTGCACGGGCATGCCGCCGGCGTCCACGGCGACCAGGGTGTTCTGCAGGTGGGCCTCGATGACGACGCCGTGTTCGGCGAACGCCGTCAGCGCCGGGGGCACGACCCGGGCCAGGTAGGCCGACCACCAGGCCCCCGGGTCGGCGGCGCGGTCGAGCGGGCTGCCGTCGAAGCCCTCGACCAGACCGGCGGCGAGCAGCGGGGTCGCGCCGGGCAGGAGACGGTCGCCGAAGCCGTCGCGCACGAGGACGGCCAGTGCCTCGAAGGCGAAGCCGGCGGTGCGGTACCCGCGGTCGGCGAGCCAGGCCGGGGGCCCGTCGAACGTCGCGAGGGCGGCGCACACGGCCGCGTCCGTCCCGCGCAGGGCGAGCAGGTCGTGGCGCCAGAGCCGGCGGATGTCGTTGGTGATGCGCACGTCCAGGCTGAACTTGAGGAAGAGGTCCTGTTCCGGCGCGTAGAGCGTGCGGATCGCGGCCGTGGGCCAGGTGTCGAAGGCGCTCGTGCCGAGCCGGATCAGCCTGCCGTCCGCGAAGGCGGCGGCGAGCTCCCCACCGGCCAGGTCCAGCTGCCAGGGGTGGGCGGGGAGCAGCCGGTAGCCGGGCGGGACCGTGCCGAGCGCGTCGAGGGCGGAGGTGTCGCCCTCCTCGACCACGCAGTCCTCGCGCAGCCCGAGCAGGACCAGCGGGAAGCGGGCGTACGCCTCGGGCGCGTACGGCAGCCAGGCGGCGGCGGGGCCGCCCCCGCGCGCCTTGGGGGCGGGGTGGTGGGTGTGGCCGGTGAGGAGGGACTGCTCGGAGCGCAGGTAGAGGTCGCCGGGCGGGGTGGCCCCGGCACGGGCGGCGAGCAGGGCGGCCACGGCTTCCCGGCTGTCGAGCATCTCGGCGGGCAGCTCGTGGTTGGACAGCCCGGTGTGCCGGCGCAGTTCCTCGGCGACGAGCTTGACCAGCTCGGTGTGGCCGAGGCGGTGCCAGGCGCCCGCGATCCCGACCTCCGGTTCGGCGGGCCGCCGCGTACCGCGCACCCGTAGCAGGCGGTCCCCGCCGGGCAGCCGGTAGACGCGATGGCCGCCCTCCCGGCGCACCGGCCGGGCGACCTCCCGCAGCAGGCAGTTCAGCAGGGGCACGGCGGCATATGCGTCGGCGAGGGCCCCGGTGGCCGGGTCGCGACCGTGGGCCGAGTCGTCGTCGGCGGGCGGGGGCATGAGGTCCACGCGTTCCACTCGTCCCTACGGTCCTTCCAGCGTTCCGGGCGGAGATGATCAGTATGTCGGTCGTCGCCATTCCGCTGCGACGCCCCTATGCGTACCCGAGGAGCCCGCCCGTGCACCGTCCCCCCTCCGCCGAGACCGAGGTCGCCGACGAGCTGTCCGTCGTACGGCCCGGGCTCCTGCCGCGGTACGAGGCCGAACTGCCCGGCGCCCGGGCGGCCGTACTGTCCCGGCTGTGGCGCGGTCTCGCCCACGATCCGCTGCCCTGGGTCACCCGCGGCGAGCAGGACGGGGACGGTCTGACGCTGTCCCTGTCCGACGGCCGCCGGCTGCACGGCCCCCGGCCCGATCCGTACGCCACCGGCGCGTACGTCACCGTCGTACGGCTCGGCGGGACGGCCTACGCCGATCCGGCGCGGCTGATGACGGACCTCGCCGTACCGCACTCCGCCTCCTTCGCCGCCGAACTCGGGCACAGCGTCGCCTCGCTGGCGCTGTCGCGAGCAGGGCAGGAGGGCGACCGGGACGACTGGCCGGAGAACGACTGGGAGTGGGAGCAGCGGATCGCCGACGGGCATCCCTTCCATCCGACGTGCCGGTCCCGGCCCGGCTTCTCGGTGGCCGAGCAGCTGGCCTACGGGCCCGAGCACCGGCCGGTCGTGGAGCTGGGCCTGGTGCCGGTACGGTCCGAGGAGTGCCTGGTCACGGGCGTGTGGCCGCGGGAGCTGCGGGACGGGGAGCGGGTGGTGCTGCCGGTGCACCCGTGGCAGGCGGCGCATGTGCTGAAGCGGGTGTGCGAGGAGCGGCGCCCCGCGCATCCGCTGATGTCCCTGCGGACGCTGGCCCTGCCCGGCGGGCCGCATGTGAAGACCTCGCTGAGCGCCCGGCTGACGTCCTCGGTGCGGGACATCTCCCTGCCCTCGGTGGCCGCGTCCACGATGCTGTCGGACTTCGCCGCGACATCGGCGGCGCGCACGGACGGCCTGCTGCACGTCACCCGCACCCTGGGCGCGGCGGCGGCCGGCTCCCCCGATTTCGCGGCCGTCCTGCGGGAGTCGCCGCAGACGTACGCGGGCAGCGGCGAGCGGGTCCTGCCGGTGGCGGCGCTCGCCACCACCGGCCTGCCCGGCTCCCCCGCCTGGTTGGCCGGTTTCGCCCGGCTCGCGCTCACCGTCGGGCTGCGGCTGCTGGAGCTGGGCGTGGCCCTGGAGGCGCACGGCCAGAACCTCCTGGTGGTCCTCTCGGCGGCGGGCGAGCCACTGCGGCTGGTCTACCGCGACCTGGCCGACATCCGCGTCAGCCCGGCCCGCCTCGCCCGGCACGGCATCACGGCGCCCGGGCTGCCGGCCCGGATGGTCACGGACGACGAACGCGCGCTCCGCCGCAAGCTGTTCGGCTCGCTCGTGGCGGGTGCGCTGGCCGGCACGGCCGGGTCGGGCCCGGCGCTCGGAGCGGCGCTGGAGACGGCCGTACGGGACCTGCCGCGCAGCGCTGACCTCGCGGCCCTGTGCGCGGATCCCCTGCCCACGAAGGCGCTGACGCTGATGCGGCTCTCGCCGCTGACACCCGGGGACCAGTGGGCGGAACTGCCCAATCCCCTTCGGTGAGAGGGGCGTTCGGAAGCGGAGCCGGTTGATCATCAGGATTTCGGGGGCCTGCGGGTACGCGCCGACGCGCGGCGGCGGGCGGACGCCCGGAAGGCCCCCCGCCTGACCGGGGCCCACCTGACCGATCCTCAGAAGGCCTGCTTCCCGCGGGCCTTCTCTCTCAAGCCTCGCGCAGCGCCTTGGCGAGTGCGCCCTCGCCGCTCACCTCGACTCGCCCGGCGCGCACGGCGTGGGTCAGGCTCAGCTCACCGCGGGCGACGGCCGTGCACGTGGCCGTGTCCAGGGCCAGCCGGGCGTCCGGCTCCCCGGGGGCGGGCCCGTCGCCGTACACGGGCCCCTCCTCGGCACCGGCATGCAGATGGAACAGGCCTTCTTCCAGGCGGACTTCGACGAGCCCTTCCCCGTCCAGCAGGCGCAGCAGGGGCAGGGCGAACCAGTGTGCCCGGACCGCGTCCGTCGGCCGGCGCTCGCCGAGCCCGGACCGCCCCCACTCCCCCAGCGCCTGCAGCACGGGCAGCAACTCCTGCCCGTGCGGGGTGAGTTCGTACACGAAGGCCGCGCCTGGGGGCGGCAGCCGGCGCCGGGTCGCGAGGCCGTCGCGCTCCATGTCCTTCAGCCGCGAGGCGAGGACGTCGGTGCTGACGCCGGGCAGGTCCGCGTGCAGGTCGGTGTAGCGGCGGGGACCGGCGAGGAGCTCCCGGACGATCAGCAGGGTCCAGCGGTCGCCGACGACATCGAGCGCACGGGCGGCGGAGCAGTACTGGTCGTAGCTTCGGCGAGGTGGCATGCGACGCAGTCTAGACAACTTGTTGGACTTTCCAAGCGCGCACTTGGTAAAACCAAGCAACACAGTTCGACAGAGGAGAAGCGGCGCATGGAGTTCCGGCAGTCGAGCAAACTCAGCGAGGTCTGTTACGAGATCCGCGGCCCGGTCATCGAGCAGGCCAACGCGCTGGAGGAGGCGGGTCACAGCGTGCTGCGCCTGAACACCGGCAATCCGGCACTCTTCGGGTTCGAGGCTCCCGAGGAGATCCTCCAGGACATGATCCGGATGCTGCCGCAGGCCCACGGCTACACCGACTCGCGCGGCATCCTCTCCGCCCGCCGCGCGGTCGCCCAGCGCTACCAGACCCTCGGTCTGGAGGTCGGCGTCGACGACGTCTTCCTCGGCAACGGCGTCTCGGAACTGGTGTCGATGGCCGTCCAGGCGCTCATCGAGGACGGCGACGAGATCCTGATCCCGGCCCCGGACTTCCCGCTCTGGACGGCGGTGACGACCCTCGCGGGCGGCAAGGCGGTCCACTACCTGTGCGACGAGCAGGCCGACTGGTACCCCGACCTCGACGACATGGCGTCGAAGATCACCGACCGGACGAAGGCGGTCGTGATCATCAACCCGAACAACCCCACCGGCGCGGTCTACCCCAGGGAGATCGTCGAGGGCATCCTCGACCTCGCCCGGCGGCACGGCCTCATGGTCTTCGCCGACGAGATCTACGACCAGATCCTCTACGACGACGCCGTGCACCACTCGGCCGCCGCCCTCGCCCCCGACCTGGTGGTCCTCACCTTCTGCGGCCTGTCCAAGACCTACCGCGTGGCGGGTTTCCGATCCGGCTGGCTGGTGGTCACCGGACCGCGGCAGCACGCGAAGGACTACCTGGAGGGCCTCACCATGCTGGCCTCCATGCGGCTGTGCGCCAACGCGCCCGCCCAGTACGCCATCCAGGCCGCGCTCGGCGGCCGGCAGTCCATCCGCGAGCTGACCACCCCGGGCGGCCGGCTGCTGGAGCAGCGGGACGTGGCCTGGGAGAAGCTCAACGACATCCCCGGCGTGACGTGTGTGAAGCCCAAGGGCGCCCTGTACGCGTTCCCGCGTCTCGACCCCAAGGTGCACAGGATCCACGACGACGAGAAGTTCGTCCTGGACCTGCTGCTGCGGGAGAAGATCCAGGTGGTCCAGGGCACGGGTTTCAACTGGCCGGCCCCCGATCACTTCCGCATCCTGACCCTGCCGCAGGCGGACGACCTGGAGGCCGCGATCGGCCGGATCGGCCGGTTCCTCGGCGGGTACCGCCAGTAGGCCCCGCCGAGCGATTCCCGGATCGCACGGGGACGGCCGGAAAGGGTCTTTGAGCCGGATGGAGGCAGAGCGCAGGGCGTGAGCGCCGCGCGGAGGGGAACGTCGTCTTCGGTCCCTTTCCAGGCGAGGACGGAGACGAGTGATGGCGACCACGCGGGGTGAAGCCCGGGCCGACACCGCACGACCGGCGGACATCCGGTTGCCGGGCATCGTGCTCGGCGTGGGGATGGGCGGGTTCGTCGACGGCATCCTGCTGCACCAGTTGCTGCAGTGGCACCACATGCTCTCCAGCACCAACCAGGACCGCATCGGGGTGAAGTACTACAACCCCCACACCGTCTCCGGCCTGGAGATGAACACCCTGTGGGACGGCGCCTTCCACACCGTGTGCTGGCTCTCGGTCCTCCTGGGGCTGGCCCTGCTGTACTCGCGGGTCACCCACGACCGGCTGCGGGTGTGGACCTCCCGCGTGCTGTGGGGCTGGATGCTCGTCGGCTGGGGCCTGTTCAACCTCGTGGAAGGTGTCGTGGACCACCACGTCCTCGGCATCCACCACGTCCACGCCGGGGAGGGCCAGGTGTGGTGGGACATCGGCTTCCTCGTCCTGGGCGCCCTGCTGGTCGCCGGCGGCCACCTGCTCCAGCTCAGCGGCCGGGCCTTCGCCCCCGGTGCATCCGCCGACCGCCGTGCGGGCCGGCCGGGCTGATGGGCCACCACCTGCCCGAGCACGGGCACGACGCGGGCAGCGGCGCCCCGGACTGGCTGCCGCCGGCGCTCGTGCTGCTCGCCGCCGCCGTTGGCTACCTGCTGCTCGTCCGCCGGGCGCACCACCGCAATCCGGCCCTCGGCTGGAGCCGGTGGCGGACCGGCTTCTTCCTGGGCGGGATCCTCCTGCTCGGCGTCGCGCTGCTGCCGCCCGTGGCCCCCTTCGCCCACGAGGACTTCCGCGGGCACATGGCCCAGCACCTCCTCATCGGCATGTACGCGCCGCTCGCACTGGTCCTGGCCGCCCCCGTCACGCTCCTGCTGCGCACCCTGCCCCCGCCCCGTGGCCGACGGCTGACCGCGGTGCTGCACAGTCTCCCCGCCCGCGTGATCGCCCACCCGGCGCCCGCGCTGGTGCTCTCCACGGGCAGCCTCGTGGTGCTGTACTTCACCCCGCTGTACAACGCGACCACGACCAGTCCGGCCGCGCACTGGCTGCTGCACGCGCACTTCCTGCTCTCCGGATGCCTGTTCGCCTATGCCATCGCCGGACCCGACCCGGCCCCCAGCAGGCCGGGGGCCCGGGCCAGGCTGGTCTACCTCGGCGTCGCGATCGCGGCGCACGCCGTGATCTCCCAGGTGATGTACGGCGGCTTCTGGGTCGACATCCACGCGCCGGTCGACCAGGTGCAGGGCGGCGCGGAGGTCATGTACTACGGCGGCGACCTGGCCGAGTTGCTGCTGGCCGCCGCGCTGGTCGCCACGTGGCGGCCCGAGCCCCGGTGCGCGACGGGCCGTGGTGCCCGGCGGGGAGTCGTCCCGGCCCGGAGTGTCAGTGGCGGGTCGTAGCCTTCGAGCAGGTGGGGCGTTGTGCCCCGGGGGCTGTCCGAAGCCGGAGAGGAGTGCGCCGTGACCCGACCGCCGACCGCCGCGCAGCGGCGTGTCATCGACGCCGCCGACCCGGTGACCGGGCGGCTGAGGGGCACGGAGTCGCAGCTGACGGCGCTGGTGAAGCGGGGGCTGGCCTTCCGGCACCCGCGGCCGCCGCACGATCACTTCCTGACGCCGGAGGGCCACCGGGTACGGCAGGGGATCACACCGGTCCCCGAGCCCGCCGGGCCGGGAGAGGCTCCCGCGCCGACGGGCGTCTTCGCCGCACGCGTCGGCGGCGAGGAAGCCGCTGCGGATGCCGGGCCCGCCCGGCGCCGTGAGGTGCACAGTGCCTGGCAGGGGCTGCTGGAGCTGCGCCGGATGACCAACCCGGGCGGGGGCACGGACCGGCCGTGCGGCTGGGAGCGTACGCATCTGGTGCGGGCCGCCGCGCTGGCTCTGGAGGCGGCCGGGCACGCTCCGGCGGGGCCGGAGGGCGGGGGCTATCGGGTACGGGAGACCCCGCAGCCGGAGGCCGTCGCCGTGCACGAGCCGGACGGCGCGGCGCTGCGGGCCTGCGCGGCCACCCTGGAAGGGGCGGGCTGGCAGGTGAGCGAGCACCGTGAGCCGCGCACCGGGAACCGGTATCTCCTGGCTTCACCGCGCCGGGCGTGATGAGCATGCCAAGATCGGTGGGTCGTTGCGCAGTGCACGAGAGCCCGAAGGGGAAGCCGTGAGCGAGCCGTTTTCCGTCCCTGTGACCGTCCGCGGATACGAGACGGACGTCCAAGGACACCTCAACCAGGCGGTCTACCTGAACTACGCGGAGCACGCCCGCTGGTCGCTGCTCCACGCCGCCGGGATCAGCCAGTCCGCCCTCATCGGCAGCGGCGTGGGCCCGGTCGCCCTGGAGACGACCATCCGCTACCTGCGGGAGCTCCTCGCGGGCGACGAGGTGGAGGTGACGTGCGCCTTCCAGTGGGGCGACGGCAAGACGTTCCGGATCGAGCAGACCGTGGTGAAGGCCGACGGGACGGTGGCCGCCGAGATCTCGGCGGTCGGCGGGATCCTGGACCTCGAAAGGCGCAAACTGGTCGCCGATCCCGCGGCGGTGTTCCGGAAGCTGGCGTCGGACCCGGGCATGTTCGGGCTCCCCTAGTGCTGTGCGCCGGGTCCCGGGCGGTGCCGTGGCCCGGGTCCCCGGCGGGCGGTGGCGCGGCGCGGGTGGGTCAGCGCATGCCGCGCTCCTCCAGCGCCGTCCTGAGGCTGCGCAGGGCGTAGTAGACGCGGGACTTCACCGTGCCCTGCGGGACGCCCAGGGCGATGGCCGCCTGCTGGGTGGTGCGGTCGGCGAAGAAGGTGGCCTCCAGGGCCGCGCGGTGTGCGGGGGTCAGTGCCCGGAGGGCGTCGTGCAGGACGATGGACGACAGCATGCGTTCGATCTCGTCGGCGTCGCTGCCCAGTTCGGTCAGCCAGCTCGCGCCGCCTATCTCCGGCGGGCGGGCCGTCTTCGTACGGTGTGCGTCGATCACGATGTTGCGGGCGATGCGGAACATCCAGGGCCGCACGGCCATTCCCTCGCCGTCGGCCAGCGTCTGCTTGTTCCAGCAGCGCAGCAGCGTCTCCTGGAGAACGTCCTCCGCGCGGTGGGTGTCCCCGCCCAGCATGCGCAGCACGTACGCGTAGAGGGCCGGCCCGTGCTCCAGGTAGAGGTTCCTCAGCGCCCGTTCCTCGGGCGACACCGCGCTCGCCGACCCGATCACCGTCACGTTCATGGTGTGCTCCTGCTCCTTGGCGTGGCCCGTCCAGCCGTGCCGACTGGAACCGGGGCCTCCGGTGGAACGGAGTGTGGTCAGGGCAGTTCCACGTTCGTTTGACGCTCGATCGACGGCTCGTACATCGCCTGTCCGCCCGAACGACGCCCACCCCGGTCACACGCAGGACGACAGCGCCTCCACGTGGGCACGCACCCGGTGGGCCAGGTGTTCGTCCGCCGGCGAGAGGCGGCCGCCACCGCGCAGCCTGCCCCACATGTGCAGCAGTTCCCGGCCGTGGATCTCCGCCGCCCGGTCGTCCTCCAGCCGTTGCCACGCGGCCGCCGCCCGCGCCACCGCCGCCGGTGCCTGTGGGGCGCCCGCGCCGCACAGGATGCGGGCCACCGACAGGGCCAGCACCGTGGCCTCCCGGTGGTCCTCGCGCAGGTACGCCAGGTACGCCTCTATGGCCCGGGCCTCCAGGGCGTCCGGGTGCTCCGTACCCGCCGTGCGCGTCAGCTCCTCGCGCAGGGCGGTCACCTCGGCGGACGCCTCCTCCAGTCGGCCCCTCCTCGCCAGTGCGTTGATGTGCGCCACCCGGTCCGCGAGTTCCCGCGGGAGGGGCCGGGAGGGCGGCGGGGGCGGGGCGGGGGC
Source organism: Streptomyces sp. NPDC012474 (assembly GCF_042955185.1). Classification (NCBI taxonomy): domain Bacteria; kingdom Bacillati; phylum Actinomycetota; class Actinomycetes; order Kitasatosporales; family Streptomycetaceae; genus Streptomyces; species Streptomyces sp. NPDC012474. Next base: position 65,117 of record NZ_JBIBEP010000008.1, on the reverse strand, counting down.
CGCCGACGGGACGGGTGCGGGCGGTGCGGTCGCGGCGGCGCGGGCCCGCGCGACGGCCGTGGCGACGGCCGACGCGGGTGCGGGTGCAGGAGCGGCCGACACGGGAGCGACGGCCGACGCGGCAGGACCCGGCGGGGGCGGTTCTTGGGCGTGGTCGGCCGACTCTGCCCGCTCCGTCGGGTCGACGAGGCGGCTGGAGCCGTCGGGTGCCACCTGGAGGACGAAATGCGCCCCTCCGGGGCCCTCGTCGACCGTGGCCTCGACCGCGGCGGCGCGCTCCTGCGCGTACTGCTGCAGACGGTCCAGCACGGCCTCGTGCACGGACCGGCCCTGCCCGACGGCCAGGAGCTCTCCGTTGATCTCGGCGAGTCCCTCACCCGGGATGCGCACGGCGAAGTGGGTCATGACTGCGAGTCCTCCTGATACTCAAGCGCCGGAAGTGGCGGACGCGGACGGGGAGTCCGTGGGGCCGGGGCCCGTTCCGAGGGTGACGCCCGGGGTGACGCCCGGGGTGGCACCGGGGGGCGGCGCCGCCACACCCGCGTACTTGGCGAACTGGGCGCGGATGGCGAGGACGTAGCCCTGCGCCTCGTTCGTCTGCGGCACCCCCCTGGCCGCGCGTACGGCGTCCATCCCCACGTGGTAGCCGGCCAGGGCGAGGTCCAGGACGCTGCCGGTGGCCTCGTTCGCCTCGATCATCCGCCGGGCCTCCTCGGCGAGGTCGCACAGGTAGCGGCCCTGCGCCATGATCGAGTCCTCGGCGTCGAGCGCCGACGTCTCGTCGTTGCCGTCGTCGTCCTCGCCGTGCTTCTCGAAGACCGCCGGCGGCAGCTGGGAGATGCCGGTCTCGCCGTTCTCGCCGACCAGTTCCGCGTTGAAGCCGGACTCCCGCTCGATCTGCGAGGCGATGACGACCGGGCCGATCTCCTCACACAGGCCACCGGCCTCCTCGATCGGGTCCGCCACATCCTCCGGCACCGTCGAGGTGTCCAGCTCGCCCTTGCCGTCGCCGTTGAAGACGGCGATCACCTCGTCCGCGTCGTCCGCACCGGCGGAACCGTCTCCGCCTCCGCCCGAGAACAGCAGGATCAGCGCGATGAGCGGGGCCAGCAGGACCCCGAACCCTCCGATGATGATGATCACGACCAGGGCGCCGAGCAGCGCGAGCGGCGACAGCAGACAGCCGCAGCCGGTGCCGGCGGCGATGGTGTTCCGGACGGCGGTGGAGGTTCCGCCCTCCCCGCTCTCTCCCGTGCCCGCGCTCATGCGTGCCCGCCTTCTTCCTCTTCCCTTGAACCGCGACGGCTGGACGGCCCGTTGTGCTGTCGACGGGCTCGGGAGATCGAAACGGGCCCCGGCGCAATTCAGTTCAAACCCGTGGACATCAGATGAGCCAGAGCAGCCGCATCGCGAGCGGAGAAGGAGGGCTGACCGCACATGGGCACTCCTGAGACGACGCCGTCGAACCCGCACTCATGGGTCCGAGGGCCGAAGACCGGACGGCCGGCGGCCCCCGGCGGTGGCACCCCCGGTGGCGGTACCCGCGGTAGGGGCACCCCACCGAGCGCGGGGAAGGACCCGGCCCCGGCGACGAACCGTGCCCCCGCGACGCCCCCGGGCCCCGCGCGCACACCCGGCCCCCCGGGGACGCCCCGCCCGGGCCCCGCGTCCGGCCCCGGCCCCGCTCCGGCGGCCCGCCGGGGCTCGGCCGTCCCCCGCAAGGCCTCCCCGCCCGCCGGCGGCGAGGCTCCCTGGGACGAGCCGGGGCGGCGTACGCCGGTGCGCGGGACGTCGCGGGACGGGATCGGGTGGGTCAAGGCCCACGGCGGGGCCGGCGCCACCTCGCTCGCCGAGGCGCTCGGCGGGGCCGACGTGGGGGCCCGCTGGCCGGAGCCCGCGCGGGGCGAACCGCGCCGGATCGTGCTGGTCGGCCGGACGAGTGCCCGCGGACTGCGCGCCGTGTCCCGGGCGTTGGGCGCGCTGGAGGACGGCAAGGCTCCGCAGGGGCTCGAGCTGCTGGCCGTCGTCCTCGTCGCCGACGCCCCCGGGCGGCTCCCGCTCGGCCTGCTGCGCCGCATCCGGGTCGTCCGCTCGGTCGCCCCCGTGCGGCGGGTGCCGTGGATCCCGGCCTGGCGCGTGGGCGGGCAGCCCACGCACCTCCCCCGGCAACTCAGCGCGCTGGCCGACCTGGTGGGCGCCGACGGCGAAAGAACCGCATCATGACCTTCCCCCTCCTGAGCCTCGCCCTCCCCCCGGGCGGACCGCTCGCCGCCTACAACCCGACCCCCGACGCGGCCGCCATCCTCGGTGTTCTCGCCTGGTGCGCCTCGGCCGCGGGAGTCGCCGGCCTGCTCATCGTCGGCATGCAGATGGCGATCCAGCTGCGCCGCGGCGAACCGGGCGAGGGCGGCGCGTACTTCCGCGGCTTCTTCTTCGTCACCCTGGCCTGCCTGCTCGCCACGACGGCCGGCCCGATCGTCGCGTTCCTCGGCGATCTGTCCCTCCACTGAGGACCACGCACTTCCTCGGCACCACGCACCTCACCCGCTCCCCGCGCCCGCCGGGCGCCGACCACCCGGAGATCCCATGTCCCTGCTCCACGAAGCCACCCACCTGCTCGCCGCCGGTGTGCCCCAGCCGCAGAGCAACGCCCCCGGCGAACTCACCAGCAAGGTCAACACCGTGCTCGGCATAGCCGCCTGGGCCGGCACCGCCGCCGGTGTCGCCGGGGTGCTGATCACCGGCACGATGATGGCCATCTCGCTCAAGCGCGGTGAGAGTTCCGAGCACATGAGCCGTCTGGGCATGGTGCTCGGCGGCTGTGTCCTGGTCGCCACCGCGGGTCCGCTGGTCGGCTTCGTCTTCAACTGAGCCGGCGACGGGACGATCGAGATGTTCACGCGCAGGGAGTACCGGGAGCCACGCCGACGCCGGTCCGATCCGTCGGAGCCGTACTGGAGGCAACGCGGCTGGCAGGTGTCGGCGGCGTTCCTCGGCGTCGTCGTCCTGCTGAGCGGGATCGTCGCCCTGACGGCCGGCCGGGGCAGCGCCGACGACCGCACGGGCGCCCCGCCCTCGAAGGGGCCGCTGTCCGGCTCCCCGGCCATGCGGGACGGCCGGCCAGACGGGTGCCGCACCGACGACGGCCGCGGCGACGTCATGCCCACGGCCCCGCCCGGCGACGTCGACTGGCGCCCCCTCGGCGTCACGCGTGTGCCCGTCTCGGCGTCGGCCGGCCCGACCCTGACCCAGGGGCCCGTGTGGTGGTGCTTCGCGCACACGCCGGCCGGGGCCGTGCTGGCCGCCCACATCATTCCCTCGCACATGAGCGGGGCCGACTGGCGGACCGTCGCGCAGGAGCAGGTCGTTCCCGGCCGGGGCCGGGACCTGTTCGTGTTCAAGCGCTCCACGGTCCGGGACGACGCCCCGGGCGGCGGGCGGGGCACCGGCTCCGGCTCCCGCCCGGACGCCGGGTCCGGCAGCTCGTCCGTCGCTTCCTACGCCGGCTTCTCGGTGCCCGCGTACTCCGGCGGGGCGGCGACCGTGGAGCTGCTGCTCAAGACCGCTCAGGGATACGCCACCACCTCGGTCTCCCTGCGCTGGAGCGGCGGCGACTGGAAGGTCCAGCCCTCCGACAACGGCGCCCTGCACACGCCGGTGAAGGCGGTCCAGGGCACGAACGGCCATCTGCTCTGGGGGGTTTGACATGGCGTGCCCGACCGGTAATCCCATCGTCGACATCGCGGTCGGATTCTTCAGCTTCCTCGGCGACCCCATCGGGACCATCGTCGAGGGGGTGGCCAACGCCGTACTCGCGGGCGCCATCGCGGTGTTCGGGGCGCTGACCACCGGCATTCCGACCCTCTCGGGGACCACCACCGCGCAGGACATCAACAGCCAGACCCAGTGGATCGTGGTCTACCTGGCGGTCGGCTCGCTGCTGTTCGCTTCCGCCCGGATGGCGATCGAGCGGCGCGGCGCGGCCGGTACGACCGCCCTGAAGGGCATCCTGCGGGTCGTGCTCGTCTCGGGTGCCGCGACCACCGTGGTCACGGCCGCCGCCGCCCTCTCGGACGACTACTCCACCTACCTGTTCAACGCGGGCGCCGAGAAGCAGCTGAGCGCCGTGGGGGCCTGCTCCGACGGCAACGGCATCGAGGCCTTCCTGCTGCTGGTCCTGGCGTTCCTGCTGCTGATCGCCGGGATCATCCACACGATCCTGCTCTACATCCGCCTCGGCGTCATGATCCTTCTGCTGGGCACCCTTCCGCTGGCCGCCGCCGCCTCCATGACGGACTGGGGCGGCGGCTGGTGGCGCAAGCACCTCGGCTGGATGATCGCCTGGCTGTTGTACAAACCGGCGGCCGGTCTGGTGCTGTACGCGGGCTCGGCCATGATCAGCTCGGGGCAGAACGGCGGCAGCGACATCAACGAACGCATCGCCGGTATCGGCGTGATGCTGCTGTCCGCCGTCGCCCTGCCCGCCCTGCTGAAGCTCGTCGTGCCCGCCACCGCCGCTCTCGGCGGGGCGTCCGCGATGTCCGGTGCGATGTCCACGGTCGGCGGGTCCCTCGCCTCCGGCGCCCGTTCGCTCGGCAGCGCCGGCGGCGGGGGCGGCGGGCAGAGCGGTCCGCGAGGCGCGTCGGGGGCGTCCGGTGCGGGCGGCTCACAGGGCACGTCCGGTACCGGCGGCATGTCCGGCCCGTCCGCTACCGGCGGCGCGGGACAGCCCGGTGCCTCGGGCGCCGGAGCGGGCGGCGGCGCCGGCGGGGGCGGGGCGGCCGCCGGCGCGGGCCGGGCCGCCGCGGCGGCGGGCGGCCCGGTCGGTGTCGCCGTCGGGGCGGCGGTGACCGCGGCTCAGATCGTCGGCCGCACCGCCTCCGGCTCCCTGGAGGGCGCCGATCCCGACAAGGGGCACAACACCTGACCCCCGCGGCCCGGACGGGCCCGGCGTTCTCGCCGGGCGCCCCTCCCGCCGCACCCCGAACGGCCGCCGGGCTCCCGATCCCCCCGCGGAGCCCGGCGGTCTCCGCCCTCCGCCTCCCGCCCGGTCACCCCACCACCCCACGAAGGGAAAACGGACCCCCATGTCCACGGAAGCCGCCACCCACCCGACCTACGGGAACTGGCGCCGCCCCCGGCGTCCCGGGCTCGGCCCGCTCGGGCTCGTCGGCACCTTCGGTGTCTTCGGCGGGCTCGTTCTCACGCTGCTCGCGTCACTGATCTCGCTGTACGCGGCGGTGGCCGTGTTCACCCCCATCGCGGTGCTCCTGGTCCCGCTCGCCATCCGCACCCAGGACGGCCGCAACGTCTACCAGCTGATGGCCCTGCGCGTCGGCTGGCGGCGGCGCCGGGCCAAGGGGGCGCACCTGTACGTCTCCGGGCCGCTCTCCGCCCGGCCCGGCGGCCGGTTCCGCCCGCCGGGCCTGCTCAACAAGGTCACCGCGACCGAGGGCCGGGACGCCTACGACCGTCCCTTCGGCGTGCTGCACCACCCCAACCGCAACCTCTACACGATCGTGCTGGGCTGCGACCCCGACGGCGGTGCGCTCGTCGACCCCGACCAGGTCGACGTCTGGGTCGCGCTGTGGGGCGAGTGGCTGGCCCGGCTGGCCCACGAGCCCGGCCTGCGCGGCGCGTCGGTGATCGTGGAGACCGCCCCCGACCCCGGCACCCGGCTGGCCCACGAAGTGCTGCCCCGTATCCGGGACGACGCGCCGGCCGCGGCCCGGGCCGTGATGGAGGAGGTCGTCGAGCGCTACCCCACCGCGTCCTCCGAGATGCACACGTACGTCAGCCTCACCTACGGCGTCCCCGCGAACCAGCGGCGGAAGAAGGAAGACGTGATCACCGACCTCGCCATCCGCATTCCCGGCCTGCTCAGCGGTCTGGTGGCGGCCGGCGGCGGAGCGGCCTACCCGCTGTCGGCGGAACGGATCGCGGAGGTCGTGCGGGTGGCCTACGACCCGGCGGTCGCCGCCGATGTCCTCGACGCCCGGGCCCGGCACGGCGGCACGGGTCTGGAGTGGGACGACGCCGGTCCCGCCGCCGCCGTCGAGACCGTGGGCAGCTACCAGCACGACTCGGGGGTGTCCCGGACCTGGCTGATGACGCTGGCGCCGCGCGGCACCGTCCGGTCCTCGGTGCTCCGGGGCATGCTGGAGGCGGCGCCCGGCACGCGGCGCAAGCGCGTCGCGCTGGTGTACCGGCCGATCGACCCGGCCACCTCCGCCAGGATCGTCGAGGCGGACCGGCGCAGCGCCCAGTTCATGGCGACGTCGGGCCGGGGCATGGTGCAGGCCCGGGCGGCCTCGGAGATGCGGGCAGCGGAGCAGACCGCGGCCGAGGAGGCGTCGGGCGCGGGGCTCGTGGAGTTCTCGCTGATGCTGACGGTCACCGCCGACACCATGGAGCAACTGGCCGACGCGAGTGTCACCGTGCGCAACCTGACCGCCGCTTCGCGGGTGCTGATGCGGCCGGCGGACCGGATGCAGGCGGCGGCGTTCAGCTGCACGCTGCCCGCCGGGATCCTCCCGTGGGAGCAGACCCTGATCCCGCACGAACTGCAGGAGGCGCTGTGAGCCGCCGGGCGGAGAAACGGGCCGAACAGGCTGACCGGCTGGCCGAGTTGCGGGCGCGCGAGGAACTGGGGGTGCTGCGTGCCGGAGCGGGTGCAGCGCGGCCGGGAAAGTCCGGGCGGGCCAAGGGGTCAGGCGAGGACGGCGGCGGGCGGAGCGGTGGCCGGAAGGGCCGGAAAGACCGGAAGGAGAGCGGTTCCCGGCCGCGCGAGCTCTTCGTGCCGCCGCGTGGCTGGTACGGGCCCGGGGGCGGGCGGGTCGGCTATCTGGACCCGCCGACCATGTGGCGGGCCACGACCGTGCAGGCGTGCGGCATGTGGCCGTTCGCGGCCGGTTCCGGCTCTCCCATGACGGGCGTGCCGCTGGGACAGCACCTGTTCACCGGTGCCACGGTCTGCGGCGACCCGCTGAACTGGTTCACCCGGGCCCGCTACATCTCCAATCCGTCGCTGTTCATGCTCGGCATGCCGGGTCTGGGCAAGTCCACGCTGGTCAACCGCATGCTGATCGGACTGTCCGCGACCGGGGTCGTCCCGCTGGTCCTCGGCGACCTCAAGCCCGACTACGCCGACACGGTCCGTGCCCTCGGCGGCCAGGTGATCTCCATCGGCCGCGGCCGGGGCGGCATCAACGTCCTCGACCCGGGCGCCATGGGCGCGGCGGCGGCGCGGATCGGCGGCGAGGCGGGCGAGGTGCTGAAGGCCGAGACGCACGGCCGGGTGCTGAACATGGTGGCCGCGCTGATCACCATCGTGCGCGGCCGGCCGATGGACGACCACGAGCAGTCGGTGCTCTCCGCCGTTCTGCACCACCTGCGCGAACGCACCCCACCGGGCCGTACCGTCCTGCTGCCGGACGTGCTCAGGGTGCTCGCCGAGGGCCCCGACCGGGTGCGCGCGGTCACCCTGGACCGCGGGGACGACGCCCGCTACCGGGACGCCGTCGACCCGCTGCACCGCTCCCTGTTGGGCATCCTCGACGGTCCGCTGGGCGACACCTTCGCGTCCGAGACCTCCACGCGCATCGACCCGGCCGCCCCCGCGGTGTGCATCGACATCTCCGGCATCGGTGAGGCCGACACCCAGCTGACCGCCGCCGCGATGCTCGCCGCCTGGTCCGACGGGCTCGGCACGGTGGCCGCCTCGCACGCGCTCGCGGACGCCGGACTGGAGCCGCGGCGGTGGTTCTTCACGGTGCTCGACGAGTTGTGGCGCCCGCTGCGCGCCGCCTCCGGCATCGTCGACCGCATCGACGCGCTGACGCGGCTGAACCGTTCCCTCGGCCTGGGCGACGCCAAGATCACGCACACGCTCAAGGACGCCGAGGCCCTCGGCACCGACGCCGACCGGGCCAAGGCCCGCGGGTTCGTCGAGCGGGCGGGGATGGTGGTGTGCGCGGGGCTGCCGAAGGCGGAGATGGAGGACCTCGGCAAGGTGGTGGGTCTGTCCCGGCGCGAGATCGAACTCGTGTCGTCGTGGTCCTCGCCGCCCGGCTGGGGAGTCACCGGGGAGCACGAGGAGCCACCCGGCCGGGGCCGGTTCCTGATCAAGGTCGGCGGGCGCCCCGGCATCCCGATCAAGGTCGCCATCACCGACGCCGAACGCCGGCTGCACAACACCAACACCCGGTGGACACCGAACGAGAACGCCGTCGAGCGGGCGGTCGAGCAGGAACTCGCCCATACCGCCGCGCGGGTGGCACGGGCCGCTCAGGAAGGGGCGTACGCCATGCCGGGCGTGCCCGGCGGCCCGGTGGCCGGGAGCGACGTGGGGAGGTGGACCGCGTGAAAGCCCCGGGCACCGGTTCCGCGCACGAGCAGCTGCCGTGGGCGATCGTGGCGCTCGCCGGCACCGGGCTGGTCATGTTCACCGTCGCCTGGTCCGGCGGGACCCTCGGGTCCGGACTGACCGGCAACGGCTGGGAGGGCCCCCCGTTCGCCCTGTCCACCGTTGAGCGGCTGGTCTACGCCGGACCCGGCGGCCTGTGGCCCGGGACCCCGGCCGCGGCACTCTACGGGTGCATGCTCGGTCTGCTGGCGCTCGTCACCCTGCCCGTCGCCCTCCTGGTGCGCTTCCTGCTGGGCCGGGCCGGCCGCACCGAGGGCCTGGCCGGGCGGCGCGAACTCGCCGCGATGTGCCCCAAGGGCATCGAGGCCCGCGCCCGCGACCTGCGCCCCACCCTGGAGGGCCGCGACCGGCTGCACCCGGACGAGACGGGCAACCTGCTGGGCGACCTCATGCCGAACGGGCCCGAGCTGCGCAGCAGTTACGAGGACGTGGAGCTGGACCTGATGGCGCCCCGGGCCGGCAAGTCCACCGGCATCGCAGTACCCCGGGTACTGCGTGCCCAGGGCGCGGTCCTGCTCACCTCCAACAAGTCCGACGTGTACGCCGTCACCCGCGCCGAACGCGAGAGGGCCGGAACGGTCTGGACGTTCGACCCGCAGGGCATCGCCCACACCCCACGGGCCATGTGGTGGAACCTGCTCGGCGAGTGCCACACCATCGAGGGATCCCGCCGCATGGCCGGTCACTTCGTGGCGTCCGTCAACGACGACACGGCGAAGAAGGACTTCTGGATCTCGGCCGCCCAGAACACCTTGACGGCTCTCTTCCTGGCCGCGGCCCGCAGCGGCACCCCCCTGCCCGAACTGCTCGGCTGGCTCGCCGACCCCGCCGATCGCACCCCGGTCGACCTGCTGCGCGACGCCGGACTCGTCGCGATGGCCGAGCAGTTGCAGGGGACCGTCCGCGGTGCCGTCGAGACCCGGGACGGCATCTACGAGACCGCCCGCCAGACGGTGTCCTGTCTGCTGGACCCGGAGATCCTCGCCTGGGTCTCGCCCGATCCCCGGCTCCCGGAGTTCCGCCCCGACCGGCACGTCCTCGGCCGGGACACGCTCTACCTGCTGTCGAAGGACGGCGGTGGTTCCGCGGCCGGTGTCATCGCCGGGCTCGCCGACGCCACGATGCGGGCCGGTGTGGTGGCCGCCGAACGCATGGGCGGCCGGCTCGATCCGCCGCTGACCGCGGTCCTCGACGAGGCCGCCAACGTCTGCCGCATCTCCGATCTGCCCGACCTGTACTCGCACTTCGGCTCCCGCGGCATCAACGTCGTCACCCTGCTGCAGAGTTACCGCCAGGGCGCCCGGGTGTGGGGCGAGGTCGGCATGGACGCGCTGTGGAGCGCGGCGACGGTCAAGCTCCTCGGCGCGGGTCTGGACGACGCCGACTTCGTGCAGAAGGTGTCCACGCTCGTCGGCCAGCACGACGTCCGCACCCCCACCGTCTCGCGCGGCAAGGAGGGCACGTCACGGTCGTACTCCTACCGCCAGGAGGCCGTCCTGCCGCCGGACCGCATCCGTGCCCTGCCCAAGGGCACGGCGCTGCTGCTGGCCACCGGCGTCAAGCCCGCGCTGATCCGGCTGCGGCCCTGGTACAAGGAGCCCGGCGCGGCGGCGATCTCGGCGGCGGCGAAGGCGGAGACGGCGGCCATCACGGAGCGCGCCGCGCGCCGTCTTCCGGCGGGACCGCGCACTGTTCGCGGTCTGCCCGGGCCGCAGGCGGTGCCGCTGTCCAAGCAGGTGCCGTGACCCTCCGCCGGAAGGCCCCGGGGCGCAGTCCCCGTGTGACGGCACGCAGGAGGTACTCGGCCGGCCCATGGCGCACCAGCGCCGACAGCCGGGCGCCGAGCACCAGCTGGACGGCGTAGAGCAGGACGCACCCGGCCAGGACCGCGACCGTACCGGCCCGGTCGTGCAGGCCCAGCCCGTATCCGGAGAACACCCAGGCGAGGACGAGTGACTGGGTGAGGTAGTGGCTGAGCGCCATGCGCCCGGCGGCGGCGAGCACACCGGCCGCCCCCGGGGCGCGGTTCCCGGCCCACCGCAGCAGCAGGAGCAGACCGCAGGTGTACGACGCGGCGAGCGCCGGGGCGGTCAGGACGGTTGCCGCCTGCCCGACCAGGAACCAGCGGCTGTCGAGCGGCCCGCACGCACAGCAGGCGGCGGCCACGCCACCGGCGAGGCCCGGCGGCAGCCATCGCAGGGCGGTCCGCCGCAGCCACTCACGGTCCCGGCCGCGCCGCTCGGCCAGCCGGGACTTCGCCGCCGCCAGCCCGCCCAGGAACGCGGCAAGCATGGCGGGCGCGTACAGCAGATCGGTGCCGATCGCGGTCGGCAGGTCGCCCAGGTGGGTGCCGAGCACCGAGGCGGCGTCGCCCCGGTAGGCGGCGACCCGCTCGGCGGCCCCGGGCGCGTCCGCGGTGGCGGTGACCGGCTCGGTGAGGGCGACGGTCAGCAGCCCGTACCCGAGCAGCAGCGCCGAGAGGAGCAGCAGCAGGGCGGCGGCGACCCGCAGCGCGGCCCGGACGGAGAGCCCGCGCAGCCCGTACAGCACCAGGGCGAGGACGGCGTACGTCGTCAGGACGTCCCCGGGGTACAGCAGGACCGCGTGTGCCGCGCCCAGGACGAACAGGCCTGCCGTGCGCCGCAGATGGCGGGGTGCGAAGGCGGTACCGGCCCGGCGCGCGGACCGGGTCTGGAGGACGAAGCTGTAGCCGAAGAGGAAGGAGAGCAGGACGTAGAACTTGGCGGTGACCAGCGCGGTCACCAGCCACGCGGCGACCCGGTCCGGGGCCGGCGCCCCCGGCCCGCCCCCGAAGACCGTGTACGGGCCCGCCACGAGCAGGGCGTTGACCACGAGGACGCCGAACAGGGCGAACCCGCGCAGCACGTCCAGTTCGCCGACCCGCGGAGCACCCGCCGGGCTCACCCGGCCGTCACGACCCCGGTGCCGAACGCCACGGTGGCGGACAGGAACCAGCCGAACGACGGCGCCAGCAGGTGTCGGGACGTCCACACTCTGGCCTTGGTGGGGTGCTCGCGCGCGTACACGACCGGCACGCTGCCGCCGACCGGGGGCACTCCGCAGAACGGCCCGAACGGTCCCGGATCGAGAACGAGTTCCCTTCCCAGGTGGTCGGAGAACACGACCAGCCCGCCGCGCCGCCCGTCGGTCGCCGCGCGTGCCGTCACCCGCCCCGTCACCCGCCGGCCGCGCGCCCACAGGGCGGCGGCTGTCGCCAGCGCCCGGACCGCGGCCAGCAGGCATCCGAGGCCGAGCCCCGTACACAGCGCGAGCAGCACCACCTGTGCGTTCACATCAACCCCTTCGCCCGACGCCCCGAGGGCACAACGGGCGGCGGGGCCGCCCCGGTTCACCCCGTCCTTGAACCTCCGCAGGGCGCGGGTCCGTTGTGCCGGTGCCCAGATGACCACGAAGGAGCCATGGAGGAGCCACGAACCGCATGAGACAGATCCCGGGCGCGCACGGCCGCCGGACGGCGGCCGTCGTCACGCTGGCCCTGGCCCTGACGGCGACGCTCCACCAGCCCGCCGGTGCCGAACCGCAGTCCCTCCCGGAAGTGCGCGCCGAACTCGACCGCCTCTATCACCAGGCCGAGGTCGCCACCGAGAAGTACAACGCGCTGGAAGGCAAGGTCACCCGGCAGGAGAAGCGCCTCGGCACGCTCCGGACCCAAGTGACCTCGGCCGAGCGTAAGTTGAGCCGTCTGACCGGACTGGCCGGGGCTGCGGCCCGCTCCCAGTACCGCGGTGGCGCTGTCCCCGCCGAGGTGCAGTTCGCCCTCGCCGGCGACCCCGAGCGCGCCCTGGACAACGCGTCGTTGGCCCGTCAGGCGCAGCTGGCCACGAATCGGAGGATCAAGGCCCTGGCCCTGGCGGAGGAGGAGCTGCGCACCCGCGGCGACGAAGCGGCCGACGAGCTGAAGCGGTTGCGCGAGAACCGCGGTTCCCTGGGCTCCCACCGCAGGACGATCCGGACCCGGATCGACGCGGCGCGGCGCGTGGAGTCGCGGCTGGAACAGAGGCAGCGCCGCGAACTGGCCGCCCTCGAACGCAGGACGGCCGACGAGGCCCAGGCGGAGTGGGTGCGGTCGGGCGTCCTCGACAGCGCGGGCACCGAGGGCAGCACCGCGGGCCGCGAGGCCGTGGCCTTCGCCACCAGGGAGCTCGGCAAGCCGTACGTCTGGGGCGCCGAGGGCCCCGACTCCTACGACTGCTCCGGTCTCACTTCACAGGCCTGGCTGGCGGCGGGCGTGGTCATCCCGCGCACCTCCCAGGAGCAGTGGCGCCTGCTGCACCGCGTCCCGGTGACGAAGATGCGCCCCGGTGACCTGATCATCTACAACGCCGACGCCAGTCACGTCTCCCTCTACATCGGCGACGGCCGGATGATCCACGCCCCTCGCCCGGGGCGCCAGGTGACGGTGGCGCCGGCCGGGTCGATGGAGATCCTCGGGGTGGTGCGGCCCGACGCCTGAGCGTGCGGCGGGGCGGGCCCGCGACAAGGACCCGCCCCGCTTCACACGGTGTTGCTATCGGGCTCCACCTCCACCGCCGGCCCTGCGGCGGCCCCCCTGCCCGTGGCTGTGCGACGAGGAGTGCGACGGCGCGGAGGGCCGCTGGGGCGCCGAGCCGCCACGCGACTGGCCGGGCTGCTGGTACTGCTGCTGCTGCGCGAGGTACGACCCGACCTGCTGGTTGTATTGCGGCAGCGTCGGACCGTAGGCGTCCGTGGGCATCTGCTGCGGCCCGGGCTGCCGGGACGGGTCGTGCATGGGCTGGGGAGCCGCCACGGTCACCGCCGTCCCGACGGCCTGTGCCATGGCGCCGAAGCCCTGCATGCCCGGGTGGTTCATGCCGGCCCCGGCACCGTAGACGGCACCTCCGACGGTCGCGACCGTGGACCCCGCGATCCTGGTGTAGGAGGGGGCGGGCTGGGGCGTCGTGGGGTTGGTCGCGACGTTGCGCGCGTAGTAGAGCTGCCGGGCGACCTCGGCCGCGTTGGCGGCCGCCGTCGCACCGACCGCGCCACCGTAGCCCTGCAAGGAGGCATTGGGGTCGGACCCGTATTGCGTCCCGAGCATGGCGGCGCCCTGCCCCGCCAGGGGAGCCGCCGCGAGGGTGGCGTTGGCGGCACGCGTCCAGCCGTTGTCCCCCGTCTGCGAGGCAGTCGGCGCCTGCGAGGACGGCGCGTACGAGTACTGAGAGGACTGGGAGTACTGGGAGTACTGGGACTGGGAGTATTGCGACTGGGACTGGCGCGAACTGCTCGAGGTGCTGGGCGGGTAGGGCCCGGAGCCGTCGCTTTCCGGGCTGGTGGTGCGCTCCCGTTCGGCGGAACCGCCGCTCTGCCGACTTCGTGCCGTCCGGAAGCTGTCGTCCGAGTGGTTTCCTGACATGTGAGGCGCTCACTTCCTGCGAGATCGTCACGTGCGACTCCGTCGCGGAGTCGCTGGCACAACGGAAGCGGGACGGCAGGGGTTCAGAGCGGATGAACCCCGCGTGCCGCGCGTGCGTTGTGGTCCCGTGCCAGGACGAGACCAGACCCCGCACCGAGGAACGTTTTCATGAGCAGTCCCGAGTCCGACTCCCGGGAGCCCGCCCCGCCGGGACCGCCCCCGCTCCCCGCACCGTCGTTCATCCTCTATTTCCAGGGCCCCCAGTACGTCGACGCACTGCGGCAGCTGACCCTGTGGGCCCACAACGTGCTGCTGCCCGTCTACGGCCGGGAGGTCACCTCCTCCGCGCCCTGGTGCTCGCGCTGGTGGGAGCACCCCGAGGCGGTCGCGCAGCTCCACGGACTGTGGCTGGCGTGGATGGAGCTGACCGGCCCCGGGTCCGGCCCGAGCGGGCCCGCCAACTGGCACCGTGACTACCTGCTGCCGGTGATGGCGTCCCTTCGGGACCCCTCGGGCCCCTTCGCCGGTTGCAAGCCCGGCGCCCATCGGGGGAAGGAGACTCCCCCTGTCGATCTCCTCGACCCGTTCGGCCCGCCGCCGGCCGCGGCGTGACACCGTCCGGCGCCCGTCCACAGGCCCACCGCCCCCACCACCCCTCAGAAGAGAGGACGGACATGACGTACCTCGCCCCCGCGGGAGGCGCGGCCCATGCGTAGACCGCCCATCCGCAGCCGCGTCTCGTTCCTGCTCGCGCTGCTCCTGGTCGTCGCCGGTGTCACCGGCACCGCGCTGCTGATCCAGAGCCAGCGCCCGGACGGTGTGAGCATCGCGGGCACACCGGCCGCCGGTGCCGGCTCCCCCGAGCACACCGTCACCTTCCGCAACACGACGGACCACCGCATCTGGATCGGCAGCACGGTCAACGCCGACGGGTCGGCCGCGCTCACCGGGCTGCCCACGCTGGACCCGGGCCAGTCGGCCACCGTCACGATCCCCGAGCAGTCCGGCGCCGGGCACTGGCGCGGCAAGTTCTTCGCCCGCGAGGGATGCACCGGCGAGGAGGGGAGCACGTTCCACTGCGCCGTCGGCGACTGCGGCCCTTACGCCGACCGGTGCTCGACCGGTGAACAGCCCACCGGACTGGCGGAGTTCAACTTCGACCCGAAGGACGGCCAGGCGCCCTGGTACAACGTCAGCTACGTCAACGCCGTGGCCGGGCCGATCACCATCACGCCGGACGGCGTGACGCCGCCCGAGTCGGGCGAGTGCGCGCCGGCCGGGTGTGCCACGGATCTGCTCGCCGTCTGCCCGACGGACAACCTGGTCGAGGACGAGGCCACCGGCCGTCCGCTGGTGTGCGTCAACCCGAACCGGGACGCGAAGACGCCCTACAGTGACGCGCTGGCCGCGAAGTGCCCGACCGCGTACAGCTGGTCCAAGCACGACACCGAGCAGGGCAACCAGGTCGTGTACCAGTGCCGCGCGTGCACGGGCCTGACCGTCACCTTCCACGGCAGCGGCGACGACGCCGCCGCACCCGGCCCCGCTGCCACCGGGCGGCCCGGCAGCGACGGCGCCCCAAAGGCCTCCGGCAAGGGCGTCGCCCTGAACCCCGTGGCGGGCGCCTCACAGGCCCTGGCCGACTCGGGTTCCTCCTGGTACTACAACTGGGCCTCGTCGGCCGACGGCGTCACGGGCACCGCGGGCGCCGAGTACGTTCCGATGATCTGGGGGCCGGGCTCGGTCACCGACGCCGAACTGGGGCAGGCCGCCCGCGAGGGGAAAGCGCTCCTGGGCTTCAACGAGCCGGACCATCCGGACCAGGCCGGCATGTCCCCCGAACAGGCCCTCGACCTGTGGCCCCGGCTGGAGTCCACCGGTCTGCGTCTGGGCGCACCCGCGGTCGCCTCCGGCGCGGACGTGGCGGGCGGCTGGCTGGACCGGTTCATGAGCGGGGCCGAACAGCGTGGCCTGCGGGTCGACTTCATCCCCCTGCACTGGTACGGCGCCGACTTCGGCCCCGGCGCCACCGACCAGCTGCGCGGCTATCTGCAGGCCGTCCACGACCGCTACGAGAAGCCGGTCTGGCTCACGGAGTACGCCCTGACCGACTTCTCCCGGGGCGCCCCGCGCTACCCGAGCGAGCAGGAGCAGACCGACTTCGTCCGGTCCTCCACCGAGATGCTGAACGGGCTGGACTTCGTCGAGCGGTACGCGTGGTTCGCGCTGTCGAAGGAGACCAGTCCGACGGGTCTCTACGACGGGGCGGTGCCCAACGCGAGCGGGCGGCTCTACCGCGAGGTGCGCTGAGGCGCCGCCTGCCGGTGAGGGCGGCTCGCGGGCGTTGAACCGCCCTCACCCCCGCACGCGTTGTGCGGGTGCCCGCCGGCGCATCGCCGGCGGGCCTCACGAACGAAGGAGAGCCATGTCAGGCGATCCGTCTCGGCCCAGTCTCCCGGGTACGCGCGCCGGCCGGAGCGACCGGCAGGCGGTCGAGCCGCTCACGGACCTGCTCGGCGTCCGGATGGTCGAACTCCGCGAAGATCGCGAGGGCGTGCCGCCAGCTCTCGCGGGCCGCCTCGGTCTCTCCGCCATCGAGGTGGACGTCCCCGAGGTGCCCCAGAGTGTGGCCCTCGCCCCAGCGGTTGCCGATGTCCCGGTGCGTCGCGAGCGCCCGACGGTAGTGGTCGACGGACTCACCGTGGCGGCCGAGCCGGTGGTGGATCGTGCCGAGGATGTCGAGGGTGACGCCCTCGACCCAGCGGTTGCCGCCCGCCCGCAGGACGACCAGCGCCTGCTGCAGGCAGTCGAGGGCCTCGTCGTAGCGCCCCATCCGCTGGTAGGCGTCGCCCAGATTGCACAGGGCGATGCCCTCGCCCCAGACGCTGCCCACGATGCGGTCGAGGGCCAGTCCGCGGCGGGCGTACTCGACGGCCTCGCGGAGCCGTCCCGCGTGCAGGTAGGCGTCGCCGAGATTCGCGATCACCGATGCCCAGGTCGCCCTGTCCCCGAGTTCCCGGCTCAGCACCAGCGCCTGCCGGAGGTGCTCGACGGCCTCATCGAACCGGCCCCCGTTGCGCAGCGCGGCGGCCGCGTCGCACAGGCCCTGGGTCTCTCCCTCCCGGTCCCCGGCGTCGCGGGCGGCGGCCAGCCCCGTGCGCGCCGCGTCCAGCCAGTCGTGCACGTGGCTGCGGAGGTAGAAGAACCCCCACAGGACGGCGGGCAGGCGCCACGCGATGCCCGTCTGCCCGGCCTGGGCGGCCTGGTGCACCGCGACGATCAGGTTGGACCGTTCGGTCTCGCACCAGTCCAGGGCCCGTTCGTGCGTCGTGAACTCCAGCGGCCGGCAGTCCTGCGGCGGCGGCTCCAGCGGGATGCGGCGGCGGTTGGGGGTGATGTGCGGGTAGGCCGCGTCGGCGGTGTGCAGGTACCAGGTCAGCAACCGCCCAAGGGCCAGGTCCCGTTCCTGCCGGGTCTCCTCGGCGCGGACGCGTTCGGCGGCGTACACGCGCAGCAGGTCGTGCAGGGTGTAGCGCCCCGGGAAGTGCTCGGTGAGCAGGTGGGCACGGGTCAGTTCGGCGAGGGGCCTGCGCGCCTCACGCGGGGGAAGACCGGCGAGAGCGGCCGCCGCGGGCGCGGAGATGTCCGGCCCCGCGTGCAGGCCCAACAGCCGGAACAGGCGCGCGGCCGGGGCGGACACCGCCTTGTAGGACCAGGAGAAGACGGCCCGTACGTCGGTGGTGATGTCGTCGCCACCGGCGAAGGCGTCCAGGCTGCCGTGGCTGTCGTTCACCTCGTCGGCGATGGCGCTGAGCGGGAATCCGGGGTGGGCGCGGGCGTGCGCGGCGACGATGGCGAGGGCCAGCGGCAGGCGGCCGCACCGCGTGATGATCTCGTCCGCGGCCTGCGGCTCCGCGGCCAGCCGGTCGGTGCCCAGGCGCAGGGCCAGCAGGTCGTGCGCCTCGGCCGGGGTCAGCTGGTCAAGCGTCAGGGGGTGCGCCCCCTCGCCGGCGACCAGGCCGGTGAGCCGGTTGCGGCTGGTGACGATGACCAGGCAGCCCGGGGAGCCGGGCAGCAGCGGACGCACCTGTTCGGCGTCGAGGGCGTTGTCGAGCAGGATCAGCACCCTGCGGCGCGCGAGCAGGCTGCGGTACAGCGCGACCTGCGCGTCGAGACCGGCAGGTATGCGCATCGGCGGGACCCCGAACGCGTCGAGGAAGCCGCGCACGGCTTCCTCGGGGGTCACCGCGGAGCCGGTCGGGTCGAAGCCGCGCAGATTGATGTAGAGCTGCCCGCCGGGGAAGCGGTCGGCGATCCGGTGGGCCCAGTGCACGGCCAGGGTCGACTTGCCGATGCCGCCCATGCCGCCGATCGCGCTGATCACCACGGCCGACGGGGGGCTGCCGTCCGAGGGCAACAGGTCTCCGATGCGGTCGAGTTCGTTGCTGCGTCCGGCGAACGTGGGCAGGTCCGCGGGCAGTTGTGCGGGGCAGGCCGGCTGGAACCGGGGTTCGTGCGGGTCGGCCGGGCCGGGCCGGTCCGCACTGTCCGGCGCCGCGGCGCCGGTGGCCGCGGCCGGTACGGACGGCCGGGCCCCCTCGGGCGCCGCCGGGGCCGGATTCCTCGTCCGGTGCGGCATGAGGGCCGGGTCGGCGGCCAGGATGCGGTCGTGCAGCTCCTGGAGCGACACCCCGGGCTCGACGCCCAGTTCCGTCACCAGGGCGTCACGTGTCCCGCGGTACGCGGCCAGTGCCTCGGCCTGCCGTCCCGACCGGTAGAGGGCGAGCATGAGCAGTCGGCACAGCTCCTCCCGCAGGGGGTGACCGGCGGTGAGCGGGAGCAGTTCGGCGATCACCTCGTGGTGGCGTCCGAGGGCGAGGTCGGCGTCCAGCCGCGCCTCCAGCGCGGTGAGCCACTCCTCGTCCAGCCAGGAGCACACCGTCTCGGCCAGCGGGCCCGGGAGTCCGGTCAGGGCGGCGCCGCGCCAGCCGTCGAGCGCGGCGCGCAGCAGGTCCGCGGCGCTGGAGACGTCGCCCGCGGCGCGCGCCTTCTTCGCCTCCCCGACCCGGCGCTGGAACACGGCGAGGTCGAGGCCGTCGTCCGGCACGCGCAGCAGGTAACCGTCACCGACGGAGACGAGCACCCGGGGCTGCTGCGCCGGGCCGCGGCCGGGCTCCAGCACCTTGCGCAGGCGCGACACATAGGTCCGCAGGACGGACACGGCGGCGGCGGGCGGCTCCTCCCCCCAGACGGCGTCGACGAGTTCGTCGAGCGACAGGGGGCGCCCGCGGCGTAAGAGCAGTGCCGCCAGCACCACTCTCTGCTGCGGTGAGCCGAGGTCCAGTTCCCGTTCCCCGCGCCATGCCCGGACCGGTCCCAGCAGAGCGAAACGGAGGGTATTCACGTAGTCCACGTTCGGACTCTAGTGCGCACCCCCTCCGGCACGGCCACTTCAACGGAACATGCCGTTCCGTCACATGGCACCGCTGAAGTGCCTGTCATCCCCTTGTCGCCCGCGCGTTGAACCCTTTGCGGCCGGGGTCCGTTGCGGTACGCGGGCAACGCCGATACCGCCCCGGCCGCACGATCGGCCGGGCACGTCAGAGAGGAACGCCGATGAGCCCGGGACACGAGGAAGCGGACGAGCCGGTCACCGGAGGCGAACCGCTCGCGCACGAGGGGCCGTTCGAGCCGTCCCCGCCCGTCACGGTGGTCATCTCCGGTGACGGATCCGCCGCCGTCGACGGTGAACCGGTGCCGGTGGTGGAAGGGGCGACGGTCGACGCCGCGATCCTCGACCTGCTGCACGCCCGGGCGAGCGAGCGGGGCACCGCCGTCACGGCGGCGATCTCCGACCCCGCCGCGGGGTACGTGGCGCACGTCGAGGTCTTCCCGGACGGCTCCAGCTCGCTGCGGGAACAGCGGCGTGAGACTCCGGAACCGTCCCTCGCCGAGGACGCCGCCGAAGGGGAGGCCGACGGCACGGATCCCGCGCCGGCCGCGGGCAATGGAGGCGGCCCCGTCGACATCGACGAGGCGGCGTACGCGTTGCCCGAGCCGGAGGGAACGCCGGCCGCACGCCCCGTGCCGCCGGCCGCGCCCGCCCGCCGACCCGGCTCGCGCCAGTCGGACGACGAGTTCGAAGGCCCCGGACTGCTCGGCAGGCCCCTGGTGATCGGGCCGGTGGCACTCGGTGTGGCTGCCCTGGTCGTCGTACCGCTGGTGATCCTGGGCAGCGGGTCCGGCGACGGCGGGAACCGGGAGGAGACCGCCGCGCGTGCGGGCGGCTCGCCCTCGGCCGGGACCTCACCGCCCCTGAGGCCGTCCTCGCTCCCGATCCCGCCCCCGTCCGCCTCGGCGTACGCCTCTCCGTCGGCACCGGACAAGGACAAGGGCAAGGACGGGAGCAAGAAGAAGCCGAAGCCGGCGGACACTTCGGGGGCGAAGGGCGCGGGCCGGGTCACCGTCACCGTCACGGCCAGGCCTCCCGCGGCCACCACCACCGTCACCGCGAAGCCCCCGCAGGACACCGCGGCCAGTGCCGTGAAGCGGCTCGCCGCGAGCGACCCCTCCGGACGGCACATCTGCTACCGCGCGTACGTCTCCGGGCAGGGCTGGCAGAAGCCGGTGTGCGACGGCACGATCGCCGGCAGCTCGGGGCAGAACCGGCCGATCAAAGCCCTCAACATCGCGGTGCACGGCGTCGGCGGGTCGGCCGCCAACGCCTTCCGGCACGCGGCGAAGCCGGTCGACGGCCGCGGCACGTGGCAGCCGAGCTGGACGGCCGTCACCGGCGACGGCGAGAACTTCACCATCGGCGGCGCGAAGCGGAACGCCCCGAACATGCTGGGCTTCGCCATGAACGTCGGCAGCGGCGAGATCTGCAACACCGTCCGCCTGCGTGGGCACGACTGGGGCGGACGGGTGTGCAGCAAGCCCCGCCCCGACTTCACCTTCGGGGGCACCCTGGACAACGACGTCTGGCTGGAGGCCGTGAAGCTCACGGTGTGACACAGCGCGACGGCCCCCGGTCAACCATCGGCTGACCGGGGGCAGAGGCCTGAGCGGAGTCCCGGAGGCTCAGGACGCGGCCGGGGCCTTGGGCGCGCTCGTGAGCTCCTCGCCCGTCTCCATCGGGTCGGTCACGTCGTGGGCGTCGCGGCTGCCCCGGCCCAGGTGGTTGAAGACCAGGTTGAGCAGCACGGCCGCCACACAGCCCGTGGAGATTCCGGAGTCCAGGACGATCCGGGCCGTCTCCGGGAAGGCGTGGTAGAACTCCGGGGCCGTGATGGGGATGATGCCGACGGCCAGGGAGACCGCGACGATCAGGACGTTGTTGTCCTTGTCCAGGGCGGCCCGGACCAGGGTCTGGATGCCGCTGGCCGCGACCGAGCCGAACAGCACCACGCCCGCCCCGCCGAGCACCGGGCGCGGTACGACGGCGATCAGCGAGGCCGCCATCGGGCACAGGCCCATCAGCACCAGGAAGCCGCCGCCCGCGGCGACGACGTACCGGCTGCGGATCTTCGTCATGGCGACCAGGCCGATGTTCTGCGCGAAGGCGCTGCACATGAATCCGTTGAAGAGGGGGCTGATCGCCGAGCCGAGGGTGTCGGCGCGCAGGCCGGCCGCGATGGTCTTCTCGTCGGCCGGGCGCTCGACGATCTCGCCCAACGCGAGCATGTCGGCGGTCGATTCGGTCATCGACACCACCATCACCACGCACATCGAGATGATCGCGGCGAGCTGGAACTGCGGGGCGCCGAAGTGGAACGGGGTGGGGAAGCCGATGACGGCCGCGTCCGCGACGGGGCCGAAGTCCGTGGCACCGAACGGGATCGCGATCAGCGTGCCGATCACCAGGCCGAGCAGCACGGCGATCTGCTTGACGAAGCCCGTGGTGAAGCGCCGCAGCAGCAGCACGATCAGCAGGGTGACGGCCGCCAGGCCCAGGTTGGTCGCCGAGCCGTAGTCGTGCGCCGCCGGGTCGGATCCCTGCGCCCAGCCGAAGGCGACCGGGAGCAGCGATATGCCGATCAGGGTGATGACCGTGCCGGTCACCACCGGCGGGAAGAAGCGGATCGCCTTGCAGAAGACGGGGGCCGCCAGGAAGCCCAGGAGTCCGGCGACGATGACCGCGCCGAAGATGACGGGCAGGGCGTCGGACTTGTCCTCGGTGGAAGCGACGATCGCGGTCATCGGGGCGACACCTGCGAAGGTGACGCCGTTGACGAACGGCAGCCGGGCGCCGATCTTCCAGATCCCGAGGGTCTGCAGGAAGGTGGCGAGGCCCGCGGTGAACAGGCAGGCGCCGGTGAGGAAGGTCAGGTCGGTGGCGGTGAGGCCGATGGCCGCGCCGACGATCAGGGGCGGGGCGACGACGCCCGCGTACATGGCGGCCACGTGCTGCAGGCCGGTCGTCGCCATCTTGAGCGCGGGGAGTTTTTCGTCAACGGGGTGGTCGGCCACGGCGGCGTCCCTCCGGTCGGTTACACGGCCGCTCCGAAGGGGCGCCCGTGGGTGTCAGGGAGGTGGTGCGGGTGGGCTGGGGGCACCTCCCTGCTCGAGCGAAGCCGAGAGCTTGGGGGAGGGACCGGACATGCAGGTGACGGGGTGGCCGTTCCGGGGTGCGCGCGTTCGCGCGCACCCCGGAGACGACCGCCGTGGTCCCCGCTCGGGTCCACGGCCACCGGCCGGGAGCCGTCCCTCCCGGCCGGAGTCATCCGGGTGTTCAGGCCTCGGCGGCGATCCTCGCCAGGCGCTGGGCCTCGTTCCGCGTGGCGCGGGCGATGGCGTCCTCGTCGGCCGTGAGCAGCCGTCCGTCCTCGACGATCTGCCGGCCGTCCACGAAGGACGCGGTGACCGGGGCGGCCGCGCCGAAGACCAGGGCGGTCACCGGGTCGGCGATGGAGGCGTGGGCGAGCGTGTCCAGCTTCCACAGCACGAGGTCGGCGAGCTTGCCGGGCTCCAGGGAGCCGGTCTCCGCGGCCCTGCCCAGGACCTGGGCGCCGCCGTAGGTGCCCAGGCGCAGGGCCTGACGGGCGTTCAGGGCGGCTTCCCGGTGAGCGCCGAGGCGGTTGATGAGGAGGGCGTTGCGCAGCTCGGTGTGGAGTTCGCCGGACTCGTTGGAGGCGGTGCCGTCGACGCCGAGGCCGACGGGGACGCCGGCCGCGAGCATGTCGGGGACGCGGGCGATACCGGCGGCGAGGCGGGCGTTGGAGGACGGGCAGTGCGCGACGCCGGTCCCGGACCGGGCGAAGGCGGCGATGTCGGAGTCGTTCATGTGGACGCAGTGCGCCATCCACACGTCCTCGCCGAGCCAGCCGGTGGACTCGAAGTAGTCGGTGGGGCCCATGCCGAACAGTTCGTGGCAGAACTTCTCCTCCTCCACGGTCTCCGAACCGTGGGTGTGCAGCCGGACCCCGAGCCGACGGGCCAACTGGGCGCCGTCCCGCATCAGTTCGGTGGAGACGGAGAAGGGTGAGCAGGGCGCGACGGCGACCTGCGTCATGGCGTCGAAGGAGGAGTCGTGGTGCTGCCGTACGGTCTCCTCGGTCGCGGCCAGCGCACCGTCGAGCGTCTCGACGGCGAAGTCGGGGGGCAGGCCGCCGTCCTTCTCGCTGCGGTCCATGGAGCCGCGGGCGAGGGTGAAGCGGACGCCCATGTCGCGGGCGGCGCCGATGATCGCGCCGGAGAGGTCGCCGGAGCCCTGCGGGAAGACGTAGTGGTGGTCCATGGCGGTGGTGACGCCGCCGCGGGCCATCATCGCCAGCGAGCCCCGGGCGGCGGCGCGGACCATCGGCTCGTCGATGCGCGCCCACGTGGGGTACAGCGCGACGAGCCAGTCGAACAGGTTGTGGTCCGTGGCCAGGCCCCGGGTGATCCACTGGTAGAAGTGGTGGTGGGTGTTGATCAGGCCGGGGGTCACGAGGTGCCCGGAGGCGTCGATACGGCGTGCGACGTTCTCCAGGCCCTCGGGGGCCGCGCCCGCGCCGAGTGACTCGATGCGGTTGCCGGCGAGCACGACGTGCCCGGAGGCGTACTCCGTGTCGTTCGCGTCGACGGTCGCGATCGCGCAGTTCTCGATGACGATGCGCCGCTCTGCTGCCATGGTTCGTCCCTTTTCACGAAGTGTGCTGAATTGGAGAGGGCACGGCAGGACCCTGGGAGTTTTGAGTGCCGTGGCCGGGAGACGGGTTCCCCGGCCACGGGTGCCGAAGGGGGAACGTCAGAGGTTGGTGAGGTCCTCGGGGATCCGCGCCTCGCAGCCGTCCCGCAGGATCGTCGCCTCGATCAGGCCGTAGGGGCGGTCGGCGGCGTAGTACACGGCTCCGTCGGCGGTGTCGTTCTTCAGCCCGAACGGCTCCAGGTCCACCAGGAAGTGGTGCTTGTTCGGGAGGGAGAAGCGGACCTCGTCGATCTCACCGCGGTTGTCGATGATCCGCGAGCCCATTTGGTACAGGGTCTGCTGGAGCGAGAGCGAGTAGGTGTCGGCGAAGGCCTGGAGCATGTGCTTCCGCACCTGCTCGTAGGACTCCTCCCAGTGCGGCATGCGCTGCTCGTCGTCGGTCCAGTTGAACCGCCAGCGGCCGGAGACCTCGGTGGCCAGGATGCGGTCGTAGGCCTCCTTCAGCGTCGTGTACTTGTCCTTGGCGTAGCCCCAGAACTCGGAGTCGGTCGAGTTCATCACGACCAGGTCCTTGAGACCGGAGACGACCTCCCACGACGAGCCGTCGTAGGTGATCTGGGTCAGCCGGACCTCCTGGCCCTTGCGGACGAAGGAGTGCTTGGCCTCGTCTGCGCCGATGGCCCGCGAGTTGGCGTCGGAGGCCTCGATCCGCTCCCAGGAGTACTCCTCGATGCGGATCCGGGCCCGGTGGATCGGTTCCTGGCTGGTGACGAAGTGCCGGGCGAGGTGGATGCCGAACTGCTCGGCGGACTCGATGCCGTGCTCCTTGGCGAACGCGTACACCGTGTTCTTGGTGGTGTCGGTCGGCAGCACGTTGGCGTTCGAGCCGGAGTAGTGGACCTCGTCCATGTCGCCGGAGAGGGCGACGGAGACGTTGAGGTCCTTGATGTGGTGGGTGGCGCCGTCCCGCGTGATCTTGACGACTCGGTTCTCGGCCTTGCCGTACTGGTTCTGTCCCAGGATCGTGGGCATCTGTCTGCTAGCTCCCTCGGTAAACGGAGTAGCCGAACGGGTTGAGCAGCAGCGGTACGTGGTAGTGCTCACCGGGCTTCACGGCGAAGGTGATCGCCACCTCGGGAAAGAACGCACCGCTGTCCCGATTCGCGGGGGCGTCCTGCTGCGCATCGGCTTGCTTCTTCGCGGATTCTTCGAGGTACGGCTCCACCGCGAAGTCGAGCCGTACGTGGGTGGTGCCCTCCGGCAGCGCCGGCAGGTCCTTGCACCGCCCGTCCGCGTCGGTCGCCGAGCCGCCGAGCGCCTGCCAGTCGGCCGCGCGGCCCGGGCGGGCGGAGAGGTGGACGGCGACGCCCTCGGCGGGGCGGCCGACGCTGGTGTCCAGGATGTGCGTGGACACGGACGCGGTGGCGGAGGTGCTCATGCTGCTGTCAGTCCTCTTCGACGAGACGGGCCAGACGGATGCGGTTGATCTTCCCCAGTTCGGTGCGGACGATCTCCCGCTCCCGCTCCTGCGGGTTGCCGATCCGTTCCCGCAGCGCGTCGCGCATCTGCTCGCCGGTCCGGCCGGTGGCGCAGATCAGGAAGACATGGCCGAACCTCTCCTGGTAGGCGAGGTTCAGTTCCAGCATCTCCGCCTTGAGCGCGTCGGAGGCGCCGGCCATGCCGCTCTGCTCCCGGGCCGAGGCGGGGTCGCCGGGCTTGGGTCGGCCGATGGGCGGATGGCCTGCCATCGCCTCGTCGAGGTCCTCGGCCGTCAGCTCCGCCATGGCGGCGTCGCTCGCGGCGTACAGGTCCTCGCAGGTGGCGTAGGGGCGGGCGGCGAGCAGGCGCTTCGCCCACACCGTGGAGGTGCACGCCTCGCGGAGTGCGGTGTACGCCGCGTGCTCCTCGAGGGTGTTGAACCGGGTCAGGCCCGGCGGCGTGGAAGTGGACGTCACGGGAGCCTCCGTGGCCGGTGT
Source organism: Streptomyces sp. NPDC012474 (assembly GCF_042955185.1). Taxonomy (NCBI): domain Bacteria; kingdom Bacillati; phylum Actinomycetota; class Actinomycetes; order Kitasatosporales; family Streptomycetaceae; genus Streptomyces; species Streptomyces sp. NPDC012474. The sequence goes on along the minus strand of NZ_JBIBEP010000008.1, from coordinate 39,171 downwards.
CGGCCTTCGTGTTGAACGGGCGTGCCGATAGCTAACGCCCTCCCGCGACAGCACGTCAACAGTTTGTTGAAAATTCGGTGGCGTGAAACCGGACCACCGCGGGACCGGCCCGGTCAGGCCCCTTTTTCGCGGTTGAGGTAGTTGTAGACGGTGAAGCGGCTGACGCCGAGGGCGCTCGCCACGGTCTCCACCCCGTGCCGTACGGAGAAGGCGCCACGCGCCTCGAGTATGCGTACGACCTCCTGCTTGGCCCTGCGGTCCAGATCGGCCAGCGGCACGCCCTTGCGGCGCTCCATGGCGGCCAGGATGTGATCGAGGGAGTCGGCGAGCTGCGGCAGCCGGACCGCGACGGCGTTCCGGCCCTCCCAGGCCAGGACGACATCGTCGGGACCGGCCTCGTCGGGCGGGATCATCTCGCCACCCATGGCGTCGACCAGGGGTTTCACGGCCGCGATGAACGGCTCGTCCCCCACGCCGCTCACGCCTCGCCCTCCTCGACCACGTTGACCTGGAGCGTGACCCGGGTGGCACCGGCCTCCAGGGTCTTGCGGAGCAGGGCGTCCACGGCGGCGAGCACCGCGTCGGCACCACCCTGCGCGGTATTGCCGAACGGCCCCACGTCCACGGCGTCCAGTTCGGCGGCCTCCACGACCTGGCGGGCCACCACCGCGTGCGCGGGCGCCTCGTCCAGGTCGAACGGCTCGGTCGTGAACTCCACTCTCAGTCGCACGCGCTCAACCTAACGCGCGGGGCGGACTTTCCGGCAGCCCCTCTTGACAGCCCTCGCACCTCGCAGGCAATCTTCCGTTAAGCAGAAACAAGATTCCATAATGCGGAATAAGCGCCATGGACGCTCGCACCATGGAAGACACGGAAGGGAGCGCCGCCCCGATGGGATTCGCAGACCAGCGCTTCAACGTCAACCTGTCGATCCTCTTCACGGAGCTGCCCCTCCTGGAGCGCCCCGCGGCGGCCGCCGCGGCGGGCTTCACCGCGGTCGAGCTGTGGTGGCCCTGGGTCGACTCGCCGGTTCCCGAGCAGTCCGAGCTCGACGCCCTCAAGCGCGCCGTCGAGGACGCCGGCGTCCGGCTCACCGGCCTGAACTTCTACGCCGGACAGCTCCCGGGCCCCGACCGCGGCGCCCTGTCCGTTCCCGGCGAGGAGTCGGAGCGGTTCCGCGCCAACATCGACGTGGCCGCCGGTTTCGCCGCCTCCCTCGGCTGCACGGCCCTCAACGCCCTGTACGGCAACCGCGTCGAAGGCGTGGACCCGGCCGAGCAGGACGCGCTCGCCGTGGAGAACCTGACCCTCGCGGCCCGGGCCGCCGACCGGATCGGCGCGGTGCTGCTGATCGAGGCACTGAACCGGCCGGAGTCACCCCGGTACCCGCTGGTGTCGGCCCCGGCGGCAGTGGAGGTCGTCGACCAGGTCAACGAGGCGACGGGACTGGGCAACGCCCGCTTCCTGATGGACCTCTACCACCTGTCCATGAACGGCGAGGATCTCCCGTCGGTGATCGAGCGGTTCGCCCCGAAGACCGGCCACGTCCAGATCGCCGACAACCCGGGCCGTGGCGCGCCGGGCACGGGCGCGCTCCCCCTCGAAGACCTCCTCGATCAGCTGACGAAGGCGGGCTACGACGGCTGGGTCGGCCTCGAGTACAAGCCGGGCGACCGCCCGAGCGCCGAGGCCTTCGACTGGCTGTCCCGCTGACCCCGTATCCGAAAGGCACCCCATCATGAGCACACTCCCCAAGGTCGCGTGGATCGGACTCGGCATCATGGGCTCCCCCATGTCCGAGAACCTGATCAAGGCGGGCTACCAGGTCACCGGCTACACGCTGGAGCAGGACAAGCTGGACCGCCTGGCCGCCGCCGGCGGGACCGCCGCCGGTTCGATCGCCGAGGCCGTGCGGGACGCCGACGTCGTCATCACGATGGTCCCGGCCTCCCCGCAGGTCGAGGCCATCGCCTACGGTCCCGACGGCATCCTGGAGAACGCGCGGTCCGGCGCACTGCTGATCGACATGTCCTCGATCACTCCGCAGACCTCGGTCGACCTGGCGAAGGCCGCGAGGGACAAGGGCATCCGCGTGCTGGACGCCCCGGTGTCCGGCGGTGAGGCGGGAGCTGTCGAGGCCGTGCTGTCCATCATGGTGGGCGGCGAGCAGGCCGACTTCGACACCGCGAAGCCGATCCTCGAGGCGCTCGGCAAGACCATCGTGCTGTGCGGTCCGCACGGCTCGGGCCAGACCGTGAAGGCCGCCAACCAGCTGATCGTCGCCGTGAACATCCAGGCGTGCGCCGAGGCCGTGGTCTTCCTGGAGAAGTCGGGCGTGGATCTCAAGGCCGCCCTGGACGTCCTGAACGGCGGCCTGGCCGGCTCGACCGTGCTGACCCGCAAGAAGGACAACTTCCTGGCCCGGGACTTCAAGCCGGGCTTCCGGATCGACCTGCACCACAAGGACATGGGTATCGTCACGGACGCCGCCCGCACCGTCGGCGCGGCCCTGCCCGTCGGTGCCGTGGTCGCCCAGCTGGTCGCGTCCCTGCGTGCGCAGGGCGACGGTGGCCTGGACCACTCGGCGCTGCTGCGGGCCGTGGAGCGGCTCTCCGGCGCCCAGGTCTGACGTCTCCGCCCCGGGCCCTGGCCCCGGGCCCTCCATCCCCGGGCGGCGTCGCCGCTGACACCAGTCCTGTCGCGCCCAAGGCGGCTGCGCCGCCCGGAACCAGCCATGCCCATCGCTTCAACATATTGTTGACGCCTTGCTGATCGTCGGCGGCCCTGTCCCAGGTCTCCCGGTACGACGAGATCGAGAAGAACCTCGCGCACTTCCACGCCGCCGACCCCGCGTACGGGCGGCTCGTGGAGGAGGCGGTCCGCGACCTGCGCGAGGACTGAACTCCCTGGCCGTGTCCGACCGCCCGGGGCGACCCGGATGAGGGGTGGTCCTCCAGGCATGGACAAGGCCAGGGGCACGGACCGCGGCGGCGTGTGAGCCAGTGCGGTGGTGAAGGGCCCGGGCCGGCTTCTCGGCCTGAGGGAAGCCGGCCCCGGAGCCCGTCGCACCCGCCGCGGTCCCGGCACCGCCCACCCCTCTCCCCCCGACCCCGTCCGGCGGCGCGAACGTCCTGTCGCGCCCAGCCTCGCGCCGCCGGACGGCCAGCCGTTCCCAGGGTGCGGACCGGTCCCGTTCGCAGCAGCCTGAAGGCATGGCACCTCCCACCGAGCACCCGCATGTCGTGGTCCACGCCCCCGCCCTGGACGGCTCGCGCCGGGTCACCCTGGGCGAGGAGCCGCTGGGCGTCGCGACCCACGCCGACGACGTCGCCGAGATCCTGCGCCTGGCCGATCTGTACGTCACGGACGTCGCGGAGAGCGACCTCGTCGAGTGGCAGGGCGGCGGGCCGGACGACTGGCCGGGACTGTCGGAGCACCACGAAGCGTGATCGCGCCTACGGCATCGGTCGTACGCCTTGTACGGAAGCCTCAAATCAAGCTCTGAACCCGGCCCCGGGGGCTTCAACCGCCCCCGGGGCCGGGCACATTCTCGTCGTACGGGGCCCGCCGGCACGGGGGCGGCGGGCCTCGGTACGGGGGTGAGGCCATGAGTGACGGTACGGCGGTCCGGCTGGAGCCGTAAGAGATCGCGCCGCTGCGGGAAGGCCCGCGGGCCTTCCCGCAACCGTCGCTGTGGTGGATCTGCATCTGCGTGGCCTGGTGGAGGCGGACCTGCTGCCAGAGGGGCGGCCCGTCCCCACGGACGGACCGCCCCTCTGCTTCCCTGCGCGTCAGATCTTCAGCGTCCTGATCGAGGTCGGCGCGTGGCCGGGCTCGGTGGCGATCTCCTCGAACTCCACGACGTTGCCGATGTCGTTGGTCGTCGACATGGAGATGTTGGTGACGCGCTCCAGGATCGCCTCGACGACGACCGGGACCCGGTGCTCCGCGGCCAGCTTCTTGGCCTGCTCGAAGGCGTCAGCCAGCTCCGCCGGGTCGGTGACGCGGATGGCCTTGCAGCCGAGGCCCTCGGCGACCTTGACGTGGTCGACACCGTAGACGCCGAGCTCGGGCGAGTTGAGGTTCTCGAACTCCAGGTTGACCTGGAAGTCGATCTCGAACGCCCGCTGCGCCTGCCGGATCAGCCCCAGGTAGGAGTTGTTCACCAGGACGTGCACGTACGGGATCCTGTGCTGCGCGCCCACGGCGAGTTCCTCCAGCATGAACTGGAAGTCGTAGTCGCCGGAGAGCGCGACGACGGACGCCTCCGGGTCGGCCTTGGCGACGCCGAGCGCGGCCGGGACGGTCCAGCCGAGCGGGCCGGCCTGGCCGCAGTTGATCCAGTGGCGGGGCCGGTAGACGTGCAGCATCTGCGCGCCGGCGATCTGCGAGAGGCCGATCGTGGAGACGTACCGGGTCTCCGGGCCGAAGGCCTTGTTCATCTCCTCGTAGACGCGCTGCGGCTTGATCGGGATGTCGTCGAAGTGCGTCCGCCGCTGGAGGGTCGCCTTGCGCTCCTGCGCGGCCCCGGCCCATGCGGAGCGGTCGGGCAGCGCGCCGGTGGCCTTCAGCTCGCGGGCGACCTCGACGAACAGTTCCAGGGCGGCGCGGGCGTCGGAGGCGATGCCGTAGTCGGGGGCGAAGATCCTGCCGATCTGGGTGGGCTCGATGTCGACGTGGACGAACGTCCGCCCGGCCGTGTAGACGTCGAGCCTGCCGGTGTGGCGGTTGGCCCAGCGGTTGCCGATGCCGAGGACGAAGTCGGACTCCAGGAACGTCGCGTTGCCGTAGCGGTGCGAGGTCTGAAGGCCCACCATGCCGGCGTTCAGCTCGTGGTCGTCGGGCAGCAGGCCCCAGCCCATCAGGGTCGGGACGACCGGGGTGCCGGTCAGCTCGGCGAACTCGACGAGGAGTCCGGCGGCGTCGGCGTTGATGATGCCGCCGCCCGCGACGATCAGGGGCCGCTCGGACGCGTTGAGCATCCGAATCGCCTTCTCGATCTGGGCGCGGGTCGCGGCGGGCTTGTAGACGCGGAGCGGCTCGTAGGTCTCCGGATCGAACTCGATCTCCGTCAGCTGCACGTCGATCGGCAGGTCGATGAGGACCGGGCCGGGGCGGCCGGAGCGCATCAGGTGGAAGGCCTGCTGGAAGACGCCCGGGACCTGCGCGGCCTCCAGCACCGTGACGGCCATCTTCGTGACCGGCTTGGCGATGGAGGCGATGTCGACGGCCTGGAAGTCCTCCTTGTGGATCACGGCGGTCGGGGCCTGGCCCGTGATGCACAGGATCGGGATGGAGTCGCCGGTCGCGGAGTACAGGCCCGTGATCATGTCGGTGCCGGCCGGACCCGAGGTGCCGATGCAGACGCCGATGTTGCCCGGGTGGGCGCGGGTGTAGCCCTCCGCCATGTGCGAGGCGCCCTCGACGTGCCGGGCGAGGGTGTGGGTGATGCCGCCGGAGGCTTTGAGCGCCGCGTAGAAGGGGTTGATCGCCGCGCCGGGGACACCGAACGCGTCGGCGACGCCCTCCCGCTTGAGGATCTCAACTGCCGCGCGGGCAGCGGTCATTCGAGCCATCGAGTACTCCTGCTTCGGCTGTCGGATTCGCACTCCCGTCGCGCCCCGCGGTGAGCTCTTCCGTATTGTGGAATTTATTTTCTGCTATCTGGAATGAATGTATGCGGGGTGGGTGAAGCGCGTCAAGAGACGCCAAGCGCCGGACAGGGCAGGGCCCGAGGGAGCACGATGGGCACGCTGTCCCGACGCGACACGGTTCTGGAGTGGCCATGCCCGAGACGGTTGCGGTGCGCTGCCCGGCCTGCCGCCGCGAGCACCGGTACACGGCTCCCGGGTACCCCTGCGCCTGCGGCGCGCCGGTGGCTCCGCGACTGGACCGCGCCGGCTCACCGACGCCCGTCGCCCACCGGGTCTGGCAGGACGACTGGCTGACGGTGCGGTGCGGCTCCTGCGGGCGGCGTGGCGAGTGGCCGCGTCCGGAGGTGGGGTGCCCGTGCGGGGTGGTGCTGCGGGTGGCGGTGGTGGAGGGCCCGGGCGGCATCGGGGAGCAGGACCCGGCGACCGGTGGGACGTCGCCCGCCGAGTGTGCGATGACCGGCCGGGACACGGTGGGCCAGGACACGGCGGGCCAGGACGGGAGGTCCGCCCGGGAGACGACGTCCGCCCGAGACGGCACGAGCAACCGGGACGGCAGGGAAAACGTGGACCGCGTGGACGGCCAGGACGGCAGGGGCAGCCGGGACGGCACGGAAGGCACGAGCAGCCAGGACGACACGGACGGCCAGGACGGCACAGACGGCCGGGACGCCGCACCGCGCCTGCGCCCCCCGGCCGGCCCGCGCGACACCCCCGACTCCTCCGCCGCCACCGCCGACGCGTCCGCCGCCTCGGACGCCGCATCCACCGATGCCACCGTCACGCGCGACGCCGGCTCCGCCCGGCCTCCGTTCAGTTCCGTCACCATCCGTACCGCCCTCGACGCCGTCACGGCCACCGCGCTGTATCTGCGCCGGCTCGGATACCGGGGTGTCCGGCGGGCGGACCAGCGGCCCCCGTCCGGTATCGGACTGGCCGCCCGCGGTGTCGTCGCGCAGGTGGACCCGGCCGTGCGCCCGGCGGGCCTGCGGGACGTGGAGTGCCTGTGGCTGACGGCCATGACCGAGTCCGCCGACTGCCTCTACTTCTCCCTCGCCGGGTACACGGACGAAGCCCTGGCCCGCGCCGACGCCCTGGGGGTCCCCCTGTTCGTCCTGGACCTCACCGGCATACCGAGGCCGGTGAACGCCCCGGCCGAGACGCTGGCCGCGACCGGTACCGAACAGCGGACCTCCTGACCATGCCACCGCACCGCACCGCATACTCACCACATGCGCATCCGCCCCGCTGCCCCGGCCGAACTCCCCGCCCTCCAGGACATCGAGCGGGCCGCCGGCGCCCCCTTCCGCGACCTCGGCATGCCGGAGATCGCCGACGACGAGCCACCCGCCCTCGACGTGCTGGAGCACTACCGCCGGGCGGGCCGCTGCTGGGTCGCCTGCGGCCCGCAGGACCGGCCGGTCGCCTACCTCCTCGCCGAACCCGTCGACGGAGCCCTGCACATCGAGCAGGTCTCGGTCCACCCGCGCGCCGCCCGCCGGGGCGTGGGCCGCGCACTCCTGGCCCACGCCGCCGAGCGGGCTCGCGACGAGGGGCTGACCTCCCTGACGCTGACCACCTTCACGGAGGTCCCGTGGAACGCCCCCTACTACGAGCGCCTCGGCTTCCGCGCGCTCCCCGAGGCGGACCTCACGCCCGGCCTGCGCGCGATCCGCGCGACGGAGGCCGGACTCGGCCTGGACCGCTGGCCACGGGTGTGCATGCGCGCCCTGTTGTGACGGGCGGGCCGGCGCACCTCAACCGTCCGCGAACCTCTCCCGCAGCTCCACCTTGCGAACCTTCCCGGACACCGTCATCGGGAAGGAGTCGAGGATCCGCACCCGGGCCGGGACCTTGTAGTGCGCCAACCGCCCCTCGCAGAAGGCCCGGAGCTCCTCCAGTGTCGGCGGGTCGTCCGGGTCGCGGGCGATGACGCAGGCCAGGACCTCCTCGCCGTAGCGCTCGTGCGGGACGCCGACGACCTGGACGTCCTGGATCTTCGGGTGGCCGTAGAGGAACTCCTCGATCTCGCGGGGGTAGATGTTCTCCCCGCCCCGGATGATCATGTCCTTGATGCGGCCGACGATCTCGACGTAGCCGTCCTCGCGCATCACGGCGAGATCGCCCGTGTGCATCCAGCGGCCCGCGTCGACGGACTCGGCGGTCTTCTCCGGCTCGTTCCAGTAGCCGAGCATCACGCTGTAGCCGCGGGTGCACAACTCGCCCGCCGTGCCGCGCGGCCGGGTGACGCCCGTGGCCGGGTCGACGACCTTGACCTCGATGTGCGGCAGGACCCGGCCGACCGTGCCGGTGCGGTGCTCCAGGTCGTCGTCCCGCCGGGTCTGGAGGGACACCGGGGACGTCTCGGTCATGCCGTAGCAGATGGAGACCTCCGCCATGTGCATCTCGGTGACCACCCGCTTCATCACCTCCACCGGGCAGGGCGAGCCCGCCATGATGCCGGTGCGCAGGGAGGAGAGGTCGTAGGAGGCGAAGTCGGGGAGGTTCAGCTCGGCGATGAACATGGTCGGGACGCCGTAGAGCGAGGTACAGCGCTCCTGCTGGACCGCGTCCAGGGTGGCCTTCGGGTCGAAGGACGGGGCGGGGATGACCATGCAGGCGCCGTGCGAGGTGGCGGCGAGATTGCCCATGACCATGCCGAAGCAGTGGTAGAAGGGCACCGGGATGCAGACGCGGTCCTGCTCGGAGTAGGCGATCAGCTCACCCACGAAGTAGCCGTTGTTGAGGATGTTGTGGTGGGAGAGGGTCGCGCCCTTCGGGAAGCCCGTCGTGCCCGACGTGTACTGGATGTTGATCGGGTCGTCGCAGGAGAGTTCGTCGTATGTCGCGTCGGGGGTCGCCCGCCCGAGCAGCGCCTCCCAGCCCGGGTCGCCGAAGTAGACCACCTCCCTCAACTCCGGCACACCGCCGCGTACTTGCTCGACCATCGCCCGGTAGTCGCTCGTCTTGTGAGCGAGGGAGGCGAACAGCAGGGACACGCCGGCCTGCTTCAGGACGTACGCCACCTCGTGGGTGCGGTATGCCGGGTTGATGTTCACCAGGATCGCGCCGATGCGGGCGGTGGCGTACTGGACGAGCACCCACTCGGGGCAGTTGACCGCCCAGATGCCCACCCGGTCGCCCTTGGCGACCCCGGAGGCGTGCAGGGCGGAGGCGAGCTCGTCGACCGCCGCGCCGAACTGCGCGTACGTCCAGCGTCGGCCGGACGGCACGTCGACCAGCGCCTCGCGGTCCGGCCAGGTGGCCACCGCCCGGTCCAGGCCGGCCCCGATCGTGTCGCCGAGCAGCGCCGTCCCTCCGGTGCCATGACTGTAGGAGCTCACCGGAAGTCCTCCTCGCGGTACTCGGCGTCCGACCCGGCCGCCGTGGCCTCCCGCAGCTCGATCCGGCGGATCTTGCCGGAGACGGTCTTGGGCAGGTCGGCGAACTCCAGGCGGCGGATGCGCTTGTAGGGGGCCAGCACCTCGCGGGAGTGCTCGAACAGGACCTTCGCGGTGTCGGCGCCGGGCTCCCAGCCGGCGGCCAGGACGACGTACGCCTTGGGGACGGCGAGCCGCAGCTCGTCCGGCGCGGGGACGACCGCCGCCTCGGCGACCGCGTCGTGCTCCAGCAGCGCGCTCTCCAGCTCGAACGGGCTGATCTTGTAGTCGGAGGCCTTGAAGACGTCGTCGCTGCGCCCGATGTAGGTCAGATACCCCTCGTCGTCCCGGGCGGCGACGTCCCCCGTGCGGTAGTAGCCGCCGGCCATCGCCTCCGCCGTGCGGTCCGCGTCGCCGTGGTAGCCGGTCATCAGGCCGACGGGGCGGTCCGACAGGTCGAGTGCGATCTCGCCCTCCATGGCGCCCGGCGCGCCGGACACCGGGTCGAGGAGTTCGACGCGGTAGCCGGGGCTCGGCCGGCCCATCGAGCCGGTCTTGAGCGGCTGGCCGGGACTGTTGGCGACCTGCACGGCCGTCTCGGTCTGGCCGAAGCCGTCCCGGACGGTGAGGTTCCAGGCGCGGCGGACCTGCTCGATGACCTCCGGGTTGAGCGGCTCGCCGGCCGCGACGACCTCGCGGGGCGGGGTGCGCAGCTGTGTCAGGTCGGCCTGGATGAGCATGCGCCACACGGTCGGCGGGGCGCAGAAGGTGGTGACGCCCGCCCGGTCCATCTCGGTCATGAGACGGACGGCGTCGAAACGCGTGTAGTTGTGCAGGAAGACGGTCGCCTCGGCGTTCCACGGGGCGAACAGGTTGGACCAGGCGTGCTTGGCCCAGCCGGGTGAGGAGATGTTCAGATGTACGTCGCCGGGGCGCAGGCCGATCCAGTACATGGTCGACAGATGGCCGATCGGGTACGACGTGTGGGTGTGCTCGACGAGTTTGGGCCGGGCGGTGGTGCCCGAGGTGAAGTAGAGCATCAGCGGGTCGTCGGCCCGGGTGGGGCCGTCGGGGGTGAAGTCGGCGGAGGCGCCGTAGGCATCGTCCAGCGGCAGCCAGCCGTCCGGCACGGCACCGGCGGCGCCCGCGGCGATGCGCGTGTAGTCGCCCGGGACCTCCGCGAACTTGCCGGTGTCCGCGGTGCGCGCGATGACGTGCCGGACCCGGCCGCGCTCGACGCGGTCGCGCAGGTCGGCGGGGCCGAGCAGCGGGGTGGCCGGGATGACCACCGCGCGCAGTTTCATCGCGGCGAGGGCGGTGATCCACAGTTCGGCCTGGTTGCCGAGCATGACGAGGATCCGGTCCTCGGCGCGTACGCCCCGGGCCCGCAGCCAGGTGGCGAACCGGGCCGACCGCACGGACATCTCCCCGAAGGACAGCCGGGTCTCACGGCCGTCCTCCTCGACGAGGTGCAGGGCGGTGCGGGCGTTGCCGTCGGCGATCTCGTCGAACCAGTCGAGCGCCCAGTTGAAGTACTCGGGGCGTGGCCAGCGGAAGCCCTCGTACGCCGTCGGGTAGTCCTCGCGGTGCTCCAGCAGGAAATCCCGCGCGTCGCGGAACAGTGCCGTCGCCGATGTCATCTGTCCTCCTGGGTGCCGGACCATTGCCGGGCGGCTCCGAGCCATCGTGTAATCCGTGATGCAGGTCTCACTACCCCCGAACGGGGGGTGCGCCCGCGCAAGGGCCGTAGCGAAGGGGCGATCAGGTGACGACAGACGCGTCCGACGCGGTCGAGATGCGCAGCGCGCTGCTGCGTCTGCGGCGGGGCACCGGCCTTCCGGTCGCCTTCGGCGGCCTGCTGGAGGCCGGGCAGCAGATGCGCATCAGCGAACTGAGCGGCACGGCGACGCACGCCCTGCGGTCGCTGGTGGTGACGTCCGGAACCGGTCTCGGCGGCAAGACGGTGGCGCTGTCCCGGCCGTGCGTGGTGACGGACTACTCGGCTTCGCGGCAGATCAGCCACGAGTACGACGCCCCGGTGGCCGCGGAGGGGCTGCGCTCGGTGCTGGCCGTGCCGGTGGTGGTGCGGCACCGGGTGCGCGGGGTGCTGTACGGGGCGCTGCGGACGGCTCTGCCGCTGGGCGGCCGGATGCTGGACGCGGCGGTCGAGGCGGCGCGGGACGTGGAGCGGGCGCTGGCCGTCCGGGACGAGGCCCGCACGCTCGTCGCCGGGGCGGGGGCCGGTGCGGGACCGGGGTGGGAGCAGGTGCGGGAGGCGCACGCGGCGCTGCGGGCGCTGGCCGGGCGGATCACGGACCCGGGACTGCGTGCGGAGGTGCTCGGCGCGTGCGCTCTGCTGACGGCCGGGTCGGCCGGGTCGCCCCGGGTCCGGCTCGCGCCGCGCGAGGTGGACGTACTGGCGTGTGTCGCGGCGGGTGCGACGAACGCCGTCACCGCCGACCGGCTGGGTGTGACGCCGGAGACCGTCAAGGGGTACCTGCGGTCGGCCATGCGGAAGCTGCGGGCCCGCACCCGTGGCGAGGCCGTGGTCGCCGCGCGCCGGGCGGGGTGGTTGCCATAGCTTTGTGGTGTTTTCTGTCGTGCCCGCTCGTTCGGGCTGCCGAGGCTGCCGGAGGGTCCCCGACGGGACACCGGCCCCCTGTTCCGCCGCATTCGGGAGACCGATGAATTCGCCCGCCGGCACCCGTTGTTATTTCCCTCACGACGCCGTCCCTCCGAAATTCAAAGAACTGTTGCCTAATATTGGCCAGGACACGACACAGGGAGGGGAGCGGTGACCGTGCGACGGGACTTCCAGGAGCCTCCCAGGAGCCGCCCCGACCTGGTCATCGGTCGGGAGGAACTGTTCACCTCGGCCCGTGAGCAGCTCGGCCGGGGCGGCAGTGTGCTGCTCCACGGTCCGGCCGGAATTGGAAAGTCGACGGCCCTGCGGGCGCTGGCCGCGGATTACGGCGGTGCGGCGCGGACGGTGTTGCGCTGCTCGGCGACCGAGTCGGAATCCCACCTGCCCTTCCTGGCACTGGCCGACCTGTTCGGGCTGGTCCTGGAGGACGTGTCGGGTGCGCTGCCCGGCGCCCAGCGCACCGCCCTGGAGTCGGCGCTGACCGGCCGCGGCGAGTCCACGCTCCAGCGGGACGGGCTCGCGCTGCGTCTGGCGGTGCTGTCGGCGCTGCGCGTCCTCGCCGCGAGGGGCCCGGTGCTGGTGGTCGCCGACGACCTCCAGTGGCTGGATGCCGCCAGTGCGGAACTGCTCGGCTTCGCGGCCCGCCGGCTGGGTGACACGCCCGTGCAGATGCTGTGCGCGGTGCGGACCGAGGGCGAGGAGTACGACCGGCATCTGCCCGCCTCCCCGCCCGACACGCTCGCCGTCCGGCTGGGCCCGCTGAACCGTACGCAGGTCTCGGCGCTGCTCGACCACCGCGGCTACACGCCCCTGTCCCGCTCCACGATCCGCGACATCCACCGCACCAGCGGCGGCAACCCGCTCTTCGCGCTGGAGCTGGGCCGGGCCCTGGCCGAGAGTCCGGCCCGGCCGCGGCCGGGTGAGCCGCTGCCGGTGCCCACCTCGCTGCGGGCGCTGGTGCTGAGCCGGCTGGAGATGCTGTCGGACGAGGCGCGCCGCACCCTCCTGGTGGCCAGCGCCGGTGCCCGTCCCACACTGGCGCTGCTGCACGCGGCCGGCCGGGAGCAGGCCGAGGCCGAGACGGCCCAGGCGGCGGCCCTGGGGCTGCTCGCCACGGACCCCGAGGCACCGGCCCTGCGGTTCGCGCACCCGCTGATCTCGGCAGCGCTCTACGCGGAGGCTCCGGCGCAGGAGCGGCGGGCCGTGCACGCCGCGCTGTCCACGGCGGCCTCCGACCCGATCGAGCGGGCCCGGCACCTGGCTCTGGCCAGCACCGGCACCGACCCGGACGTGGCGGCCCGGCTCGCCGAGGCCGGTGCGCTGGCCCGGGACCGCGGCGCGCCCTCCGTGGCCGCCTCGCTCGGGCTGCTGTCCGCCCGGCACACCCCGGCGGACAGCACCCCCGGCCCCGACGAGCGGCGCCTGCAGGCCGCTGAGGACGCCATCACCGCCGGCGAGGCCGATCTCGCCCGGGACATCGCCCGCGACGTACTGACGCGTGCCAGCGTGCCCGCGGAGCGGGTGCGGGCGTGGATGGTGGTCATCGAGGCGGCCGGGCAGGCCCTCGGCGAGGTCGACGCCGTCTTCCCGCAGGTCCTGGCCGACGCGGGCGACGACCCGCGCCTGCTCGCCCAGGTCTACTACCAGCTGGCCTGGCGCGGCCTGGTCGTCGAGGGCGACTTCGCCGAGGCCCGCCAGGAGGCGGCGCACGCGGCGGAGCTGGCCGCCCGGGGCGGGGACCGGCGCACCGAGCTGATGGCACTGTCCTTCCAGGCCTCCACCGAGACCCTGATGGGCCACCCGGACGCCCCCGCGACCGTCAAACGGGCGTTGAAGGAACCCCAGGACCCCTATGTGGCCTGCCACCACAACGGCGCCGGGTCGGCCCGGTTCCGCTGGCTGATCATGAGCGACCAGCTGCCCGAGGCGCGGGCGACGATCACCGCGCTGCTGCGTGAGGTGCGCCGGCGCGGGATGGTCGAGAGCGAGGTGCACTTCCTGCGCTTCCTCGCCGACACGGAACTGCGCTCCGGGCACTGCGGCCGGGCTCTCGACCTGGCCCGCGAGAGTCTGCGGCTGGCCCGGGACTCCGGGATCGGCGAAGGCGCCTCGGCCATGCTCGCCTCCCTCGCCGAGGCCTCCGCCGGGGACGTCGACCGGGCCCTGGCCCTCGCCCGGGAGGCGGCGGACCACGCCGAGGTCGACGGCGACCAGATGTACCTGTCCCGGGCTCTCGCGGCGCTGGGCTACGCCCAGTTGGTGGCCGGCGACCCGGCCGCCACCGTCCGTTCGCTGCGCCGGGTACGGGAGCTGGAGCAGGGCCTCGGCATCAACGACCCGGGGCGGGGCCGCTGGCACGGCGACCTCGCCGAGGCGCTGGTCCGCATCGGCGAGCCGGGGGAGGCCCAGGACGTCATCGACACGACCCGGGCGCACGCGCTGCGGCTGGGCCGGCAGAGCGTCCTGGCCGTCCTCGACCGGGCGGAGGCGCTGGTGCGGGCGGCACGTGGCGAACACGAGGCCGCCGCCGCCCGGTTGACGTCCGTGCAGGACCGGCTCGGCCGGCTCGGGTACGGGCTCGAGGAGGCCCGGGCCGCCTTCGCGCTGGCCCGCCTGCGCACCCAGGCCGCCGGCTTCCCCCGCAGCGGCGCGAGGCCCCTGCCGGGACCGGCGTCGTACGACGAGGCCGCCCGGCTGTTCCGGCGCTGCCGCGCGCTGCCGTGGCTGCGGCAGGTCGACGCCGCCGCCACGGCCGGTCCCGCGGCGGTGGAACCGCCCGCCGCCGCGCCGGCCGTCGCCCTGGACGCGCTGGCGGGCCTGGCCGCGATGGAGCGTCAAGTCGCCTCGCTGGTGATGGAGGGAGCGACCAACAGGGAGATCGCGGCACGCCTGTTCATCAGCGTCAAGACCGTCGAGGCGACGCTCACCCGGGTCTACCGCAAGCTCGGGATCCGCTCCCGGGTGGACATCGTCCGGCTGGCCGCGGGCCGCCGCACGACCTGACCCCACCTGGGTTTACGGCGCCGGACCGAGGGTTATCCCTGCCCAACTCCCTTAGGGGGTTCCCTCATTGGGCCCCGGTCCGCTGGGCTCTAGCTTTGGGGCGTGCCGCTCGCCGGGCACACGGAGATCCGAACAACGGCGTCAGGGTCCCCGTGCATCACGACCACCCGCGCGACCCCCCACCGGCAACTCCCCAAGGAGACCCATGTTCGGGCTCAACGCTGCCAGGAAGGCCGCCGCCGTCGCCGCGGCGACCGCCGCCGCCGCCACGACCGCGCTGCTCGCCGCCCCCACGGCCGTCGCCGCGCCCCAGCCGATCGTCGGCGGCACCACGACCACGACGTCCGCGTACCCGTTCGTCATGCAGATCACTGACGCCTCGCAGAACCAGTTCTGCGGCGGCACGCTCGTCTCGCCCACGAAGGTCGTCACCGCCGCGCACTGCATGGTCGGCGAGACCACCGGCAGCGTGCGTGTCGTCGGTGGCCGCACCTACCTCAACGGCACCAACGGCACGGTGGCCAGAGTCAGCAAGATATGGATGCACCCGAGCTACACCTCCGTCTCCAACGGCGACGACGTGGCCGTGCTGACGCTGTCGACGTCGATGCCGTACACCCCGGCGAAGTACGTCTCATCCTCCCAGACCTCGGTGTACGCGGCCGGTGCCTCCGCCCGCATCCTCGGCTGGGGTGACACCTCCGAGAACGGCAGCGCCTCCAACCAGCTGCGCACCGCGACCGTACCGACCGTGTCCGACTCCAGCTGCGCGAGCTCCTACGGCTCCGACTTCGTGAAGAGCGACATGGTGTGCGCCGGAAAGACCTCCGGCGGCGTGGACACCTGCCAGGGCGACAGCGGCGGCCCCCTGCTCATCGGGGGCGTCCTGGCAGGCATCACTTCCTGGGGCCAAGGCTGCGCCCAGGCCGGTTACCCGGGCATCTACACCCGGCTGACCACCTTCTCCAACCTGGTCACGACTCAGGTCAACTCGTGATCACGCGCTAGCTCCTGAGTAGCCCTCAGGTGAAAGACCAGGGGGCGGGGGGGGGGGGCCCCCCCCGCCCCCCCCCCCCCCCCCCCAAACCCCGGCGCGGCGCGGGGCGGCGGCGCGGCG